>NZ_VJOO01000014.1 GCF_007556755.1 Tepidimonas fonticaldi
AAGGAGTGGAAATCGGCGATGAACCAGTTCGCGATACTATACGGCGACCGCTTCACCCTCGCACCACGCTGAACGACACGAGGACAGATTCAGAAACCGCCCCACACACAAAAAACAGGACATCCCCCATGACGCATCACAAACGAGTTGTTCAGACCTTCCTTAACGCCACAGACCACCTCGACATGAGGCAAATCAAGCCTGATGTCACTCATGACGAGCGCCAGGAGCAAACGCTGAAACTGAACCCGAATTGAATCCGATATCAGCAAAACACACCAAATTTTTCAACTAAAGTCTGTGTCCGAAAGGCCGAAATTGCTTCAACACTTGGTCTGAACGGCTCATGCATCCAGTCCTGTTTCAGACGCTGGCCCTGCTTCATAGGTTGTCTTGAATGAACACATTGCGCATACGAGATTGGTTGATGGTGCTGTCGGGCATGCTGATCGCCGCGCTGCTGGCGATTGGTGCACTCGGCCTGTGGCAAGGGCACCAGATGAGCGCCCTGCTCCAAACGATGTACGCCGATCGAGTGGTGCCGCTGAAGCAGATCAAGGCGGTATCAGATGCGTATGCGGTGCAGATCGTGGATGTGGTGCACAAGTTTGCCGACGGCTCGATCGATGGCCAAGAAGCCCTCCGACAACTGGACGTGGCACAAGGCACCATCCATTCACAGTGGCGAGCCTACACGTCCACGTTTCTGGTGCCGGACGAGAAACAGCTCATTGAGAAACTGACCCCATTGCGGGACAGGGTAGACGCCACCTTGCCACGCCTGCGTCAGGCCTTCGCCGACAACGACCGCGCGTTTGCCGACCAGTTTCGGGCCGGTGAGATGTACCCCATGTTTGATGCCATGCAGGGGGTGATCGGTGATCTGGTGAATGTTCAGTTGAGCATTTCTGAACAGATCAACGCCGAAGCGTATGCGCTGAAGCAGCGCTCGTTCTGGACATCGGCGGCCAGCATCGCGCTGGCCATCGTGGCGGCCATGGTCTTGTGTGCTTCGATCATCCGCCACCTCATGCGGTCGCTGGGCACGGAGCCCACCGAGCTCAAGGTGATTGCGCAACAGGTGGCCAGTGGAGATCTGCGACCTATCCAGCTTCAGTCTGCCGTGCCTGCTGGTAGCGTGCTGCAAGCGCTGGTGGACATGCAAGGCCATCTGGCCGCGCTGGTCAGCCAGATCCGAGATTGCAGTGAAGGCATCGCTACCGCATCGGCCCAGATTGCCATGGGCAACGCCGACCTCAGCCAGCGCACTGAAGAACAGGCCAGCAATCTGCAGCAGACGGCCGCATCCATGGAACAGTTGTCAGGCACCGTTCGGCAAAGTGCGGACACTGCCCTTCAGGCCAACCAACTTGCCAGCTCTGCGGCACAGGCTGCACAACAAGGCGGCCAACTGGTGGAAGTGGTGGTGCACACCATGCAGGACATCTCTACATCCTCACGTCGCATTGCAGACATCATTGGCGTGATCGACGGCATCGCCTTCCAGACCAACATCCTGGCGCTGAACGCTGCGGTTGAAGCCGCTCGGGCTGGTGAACAGGGACGTGGTTTCGCCGTGGTGGCCAGCGAAGTCCGCAGTCTGGCCAGCCGGTCGGCCTCAGCCGCCAAAGAGATCAAGTCCTTGATCAACGAGAGCGTGCAGAAGGTGGTGTCTGGCACCGACACCGTGAACCAGGCGGGAAGTGCCGTGAAGGACATCGTTGACCAGGTTCACCAAGTGAGCCACATGATCAGCCAGATCACCGGCGCGTCGTCAGAGCAGTCTCAGGGCATTGAACAGATCGGGCAGGCGGTGCAGCAGCTTGACCTGGTGACCCAGCAGAACGCGGCGTTGGTGGAGGAAACAGCCGCCGCGGCGGAAAGCCTGCGCCACCAGGCCATTGGATTGGTGTCGCTGGTGTCGCGCTTCAAAACGCTGCAAACCGCTTGAGAGACATCGCGTGTGACAGGGTTCCACGTTCGCCCCAGCATCCGCAACAAAAACGAGTCATTGACGCAAAAGTGAAAAATCACCCTTCACTTTGACCTAGGGAAGGTCTGCAAAACCCGCCGTCAAGGCGCGAGTCTTGCATGATGATGTCGTCAAGTTGATGCGTGGCGTAAGGACATGAAGCAAGTCAGCCTGGGATTGAACCTGTCGACCAAGAAGACGCGCGAGCGTGAGTTCCTGGAGCAGATGAACAAGGTGGTGCCGTGGGATGGCTCCATGTCGTTTCGTGTGGAAAGCAACACTGTCACTGGGGCATCGCCGGCGCGAACGGGCTGGCCGGCAGGTGCTTGAGCTTGGACATGCGCAGGTAGGCGATGGCGATGAAGTTCTGGCTCGTCCTGAAGCCGCGCGCGGCGCGCTTGGCCTGCTGCAGCAGCCCGTTCATCGCCTCGACGAAGGCGTTGCTGCGGTGATCGACCATGCCGCGCACCACCGCGTCGAACCGCTCCTTGAGCGTGGCGGCCAGCTTCTTGAACGGCTCGAGCCGACAGCGCCGCGCCCAGCTCAGCCAGGCCCTGAGGTCGGATGCGGCCTGTTCGATGCTGTTGTGCGCTGTGGCCCGCGCGTACACCTCGCGCAGCGCCATCTTCAGCCGCCACGCCCGCGCGCTTTTGAGCGTCGAGCGCTGCAGCCAGTGCATCGCCTGGATCTGGCGGGCGCTCCAGCTGCTGGGGTTGCGCCGCATGCCCCACAGCAGCTGCCTGAGCGTCTTACGCTGGCCAGTGCCCAGCGCGGCTCGCACCGCCTGCGCGTCGGTGGCCATCTCCGCGCGGCGCACCTGGTCCATCGCCTCGATGGCCATCGAGACGACGTGAAAGCGGTCGTAGCTGATCTGCGCCTCGGGCAGCGCCAGCGCCACGCCCTTGGCGTAGGCCGCGCTCATGTCCATGCACACGTGCCGCACCTGGGCGGGATCGCCGCCATGGGCCTTCAGATCCTCGGCGAACTCCACCACCGTGCGGTGCTCGCGCCCCTCGGTGGCCAACAGCAGCCGCTTGCGATCCAGGTCGTGCACGACGGTGATGTAGTGCTGCCCGCGCCGCAGGCTGGTCTCGTCGATGCCCACCGTGCGCACGCCGGAGAAGTCTTCCAGCGCACGCGCCTGCGCGACGTAGAACTCGATGCGCCGCCACAGCCGCTTGTCCTTGCAGCGCAGCAACTCGGCGGCCTGGCGCACCGGCAGGTCCAGGCACAAGGTCAGCGCCAGCGCTTCGAACGCCGCGGTGAAGCCCGAGCCCGGACGCGCCCAGGGCACGGCCACCTGCGTGGTCTTGCCGCAGGCACCGCAGGCCACGCGCGGCACGTCGCAATGCAGCCAGGCCTCGAACTGGAAGAAGTCCAGGTGCCGCCAGGATCGGCGCAGCCGGTCGTGCACCGGTTGCGTGGCCGCACCGCATGCCGGGCAGGCGAGCCTGCTGGTGTGGCAGCCGATCTCGAAGTCGATACGCCGCTTGGCGGTGTCGAGCCTGACGTCATCGACGACCCACGGCGGCTGCAAGCCCAGCGCGCTGGTGAACAGAGCTTCTACGGCAATGCCCATGGACTCATCCTCCTGATCAAACCCGCCTCGTGGACATGTGCACAGGCCGGCCAGCGGCGTGCACACATGCCCACCGGGCTCGACGACCAGGAGTCATTGTGACTGTTGGGTTCCACACGAAATGACGAAGGACCACGGATGGTGCTGCGGGCGATGAAGTCAGAGGGATTGATCGAATCGACTGGCAAGGGAAGAGGGGCAAAGTGGAAGCGCGTCACAGCAGGCACCTCGGATAGAGCAGCGGTTCTGGCGATTGACCGCAAGATGGATCAGTGAGGACTCTACATGGATAACGTTTTCCAGTTCCGCGACCAGCTCATCGAGCGATACGGCAGCTTTTCCCGCAGTTTCGTTCGCATCGCCGCACCTGATATCCAAGCCGAGGTCGAGCATCAATATGCGCAAGGCCGCTATTGGCCTGAACCGCTGGTGCAGATCAACCCGAATTATCAACGTCAAGGCACAGTGCAGGATCTGGTGGCGGAGGGGGTCCTGCATCCTGCCTGCGCAGACATCTTTCAGGTTGGGAAGACGGAAGGCAAACCAAGTCCCCTGCATCTTTACAAGCACCAAATGGAAGCCCTGGCCAAAGGCCAGGAACGCCAAAGCTATGTGGTCACAACCGGAACGGGGTCGGGTAAGTCCCTGTCCTTTTTCATCCCGATCATCGACCGCATTCTCAAGGCCAAGGACTCCGATGGCAAAGCACGTACCAGGGCCATTGTCATCTATCCGATGAATGCCCTGGCCAACAGCCAGCTGGAAGAACTCGACAAGTTTCTGCATGGCTATGCGCCAGAGCACCGACCCTTCACCGTCAAGCGCTACACCGGCCAAGAAAGCCAGACAGAACGCCGCGCCATCGCGGATGACCCGCCCGATATCCTGCTGACTAACTTCATGATGCTGGAGTACATCCTCACGCGCTTCGACGAAGTGGATCGGCGCGTGGTGGAACACTGCGAGGGACTTGAGTTCCTGGTGCTGGATGAGTTGCATACCTACCGTGGCCGTCAAGGGGCGGACGTTGCCTTGCTGGTGCGTCGCCTGCGAGAGCGCCTGAAAGCCGAGCAACTGGTCTGCATCGGTACGTCGGCCACCATGTCCAGCACAGGCAGCCAAGCCGACCGCAACCGCGTGGTTGCTGATGTAGCCAGCAAATTGTTTGGCACCCGGATCAGCGAGCATGACGTCATAGGCGAGACACTGGAGCGCGTCACTAACCAGCTCAAGGACGTCAACGCCATCCGCACCGAACTGCCGGCAACAATTTCACGAAATCAGGATGCTTGGGCTGACTTTGACGCGTTTCGCAATGATCCGCTGGCCATCTGGGTGGAATTGAATCTGGGCATCGAACTGCCTGCGGACGAGCCTCCAAGGCGCGCGAAACCCATGACCCTGGAAGAGGCCAGCCGCCGTCTTGCCGAAGATGCGGGCTGCCAGCCTGAAGCCGCTCGCGCCGCCCTGCAGCGCTTTCTGGTGGCTGCCCATGATGTGCGCACGCCCCAGGGCAGACCGCCTTTCGCGTTCAAGCTGCACCAGTTCATCAGTGGACCGGGCAAGGTGCTCACCACCTTGGAAGAGCGAGGCAAGCGCCATGTCACGCTCGATGCCCAGCGTTTCGCACCGGGGCGGCAGCAAGAGAATGTGCTGCTTTACCCCACGCATTTCTGCCGCGATTGCGGCCAGGAATACCTGCCTGTCTGGCGCGCACAGCAACCGGTCAGCTTCAGCCCGCGTGAAATCGACGATATCGCAGCAGAAGACGACACCGCCAGCTATGGCTTCCTGTGCCCACTGGTGCCCGGGCAGCAATACGGTGGCCTGCTTGAAGACCTGCCGGAAACCTGGATCGACCTCAGCCGAAGCGAGCCCAAAGTCAAGTCAGCCTACAAGAATGCCGTTCCCTATATGGTCACGGTCGATGCCAAAGGACAAATAGGCTCCGGGACGGAGTTCTGGTTCATTCCCGGAAAGTTCCGCTTCTGCCTGAACTGCGGCACGACACACGAAGCCCACGGCAAAGATGCCAACCGCCTCTCCAGTTTGTCCGGGGAAGGCCGTTCTTCGGCCACTACCATGATTACCCTGGCGGCCTTACAGCAACTGTTTGCACTTCCCGAGCCAGCTCCAGGCCAACCTGATCCGCGTAAATTGCTTGGGTTTACCGACAACCGCCAGGATGCAGCGCTGCAGGCGGGTCACTTCAACGATTTCATTTTCCTGTTGACGCTGCGTGCCGGCTTGATCGGCGCACTACAGGCAAGTGGCGGCCAGCTTGATGAAGAAAACCTGGCCGAAAGCGTATTCAAGGCCCTCGGCTTTCAAGGGGTCGATGAAGCCACCTTGGTGGAATATCTGCGCACTCCCAAGCTCATGGGGCTGGCACGGCAGGAAGCGCAACGCACCTTGCGATTCATTATTGCCTACCGGCTGCTGCGCGATCTACGGCGTGGCTGGCGCTTCAATAATCCGAATCTGGATCAGCTTGGCCTGTTGCAGATTCGGTACCGAGACCTGGCTGCCTTTAGCACTGACACCAGCATCTTTGCCGCAAACAGCACCTTGAACAAACTGACGGCGGAGCAGCGAGCAGTTCTGTACGAATTACTGTTCGACACGCTGCGCCGCCATCTGTGCCTGGAAAGCCGTTACCTCGACCCGGTTGAGCAGGACAAGGCACGTACCAGCGCCCACACCTATCTGAATGAACGCTGGGCCTTCGCTCCCGACGAAAAACTCGATACCGGCCGCTATCTCATCCTCGGCAAGCGCCCGGAATACAAGGGCAAGCCGCGCACCGACCTGGTGACGGGTGGCCCACGCTCCCGACTGTTGCGGCAAATCAAGACGGTCGCCTTCTGGCGCAACAGCGCATGCGCCAGCGAGGTAGCGCAGTGGAAAGATGCCGAGTGGGCTGTTCTGATCGAAGACATGCTCAAGGCAGCCAGCAACTATGGTTATGTGCAAAAACATGCCATTGATTCGCAGCTTGCTGGCTGGCGCCTGAACGCAGCTGCCCTCGAATGGTGCCTGATTGCCAATGAACCACCGGCAGAGAGTAATCGCATCAACCAGTACTTCCGTAGCTTGTATCTCAGTATTGCCGACTTGCTGCGTCAGCCGTCCCATCCGCTGTTTGATTTCGAGGCACAGGAACACACGGCCCAGGTGGATGCACCGCGCCGGCAACTGCTGGAGCAGCGTTTCCGTTACACAGAAAAAGACAGGCAGGACTGGGCGCAGAACCCGGCCCACGAAGCGCCGCTGGAGCGCCTGCCGGTGATGTTCTGCTCCCCCACCATGGAGCTGGGCGTGGATATCTCCGCACTCAACACCGTGTACCTGCGCAATGTGCCGCCGACCCCGGCCAACTACGCCCAGCGCAGCGGCCGTGCGGGGCGTTCGGGCCAGCAGGCGCTGGTCATCACCTACTGCGCGGCACTCAGCCCGCATGACCAGTGGTTCTTCCACAATGCCAGCGAGATGGTGCATGGCGTGGTACGCGCACCGACACTCGATCTGGCCAACCGTGACCTGATCGACAGCCATCTGCAAGCGGTCTGGCTGGCCAGCACCCAGGTGCCGCTGGACGACAGCATTGCACCCATGCTGGATCTTGATCGGCCTGGCAAACCACTGAAACAGCCCTTGCAGGAAGCGCTACAGGCACAGACCGTCCAGCAGCGGGCCTTGGCCAGTGCTAGTCGGGTCATCGATCAGCTTAAGGATGAGCTTGCAGGCAGCACCTGGTTCACGCCTGACTACGTACACCAGGTCATCGCCAATGCACCCAAGGCGTTCTCCGAAGCACTGGAACGCTGGCGCGTGTTGTTCGATGCAACGCGTCAGCAGATGGACATGGCGGATCGCATCGTCAAGAGCCATACCGCTTCGCACACCGAGCGCCAGAATGCCCAGCGCCGTTACGGCGATGCCGCGCGCCAGTACGCCGTGTTGCTCAAATCCGGTAATGGCCAGAACAACGACTTCTACACCTATCGCTACCTGGCCAGCCAGGGCTTCCTGCCAGGCTACAACTTCCCGCGCCTGCCGCTGATGGCCTGGATTCCTGCCCGAGGCGGCCAGACCGCCAATGGCAGGGACGACGAGGGCAGCATGGTCAGCCGTCCGCGTTTCCTGGCCTTGTCAGAATTCGGCCCTCGCAGCCTCATCTATCACCAGGGCCGCATGTACCGCGTGGTGCGAGCCAAACTCAACGTCGGCAATACAGACCACATTTCCGGTAGCAGCCAGTTGGCCACTATTGCCTCTCTGGTGTGCAGTCAGTGCGGCTACGGGCATCTCGGTGACCCGGGCGGCGAACAGCCGCTGGTCAATCGCTGCGAAAACTGTGATGCCTTGCTCACCGAGCACGATTGGGTGCGCGAGCTCTATCGCATCGAAACCGTGGAGACGGTAGCCACCGAGCGCATCTCCATCAACGACGAGGAGCGCCAGCGTCAGGGCTTCGAGTTGCAGACCACCTACCGTTTCCTGCCCGGGCCCGATGGCCAGATTCAGAAGCAGAAAGCCGAAGTCCGGCTGGGCGAAGAATTGTTGGGCGAACTTACTTATGCGCCTGCTGCGCAAATCTGGCGTATCAACCGCGGTTGGCGCAGGCGCAAGAACAAGGAGCAACTGGGCTTCTACATCAATCCCATTACCGGCACCTGGAGCAAGCAGGACGCACCGGATGCGGAAGACGACAACGGCAACGACGATGCCTTGCTGGAAAAGGTGCCGCCCCAGCGCATCGTTCCTTTTGTGGAAGATCATCGCAACCTGCTGATATTCACACCTCTACATGCCCTGTCGCTGGAGGCCATGGCTACCCTGCAGGCTGCTCTCAAGCGTGGCATCGAAATGACCTTCCAGATCGAGGAATCCGAGCTGGTGGTCGAGCCACTGCCCAAGGCAGATGAGCGCCGCGCCTTGCTGTTCTACGAAGCGGCCGAAGGCGGTGCGGGTGTGCTCACTCGCCTGGCAAATCATCGCGACGACCTTGCACTCGTCGCCAGCAATGCGCTGCAACTGATTCACTACCGCGCACCGCAGAGCGGCGTTTGGACGCTGGACGATCTGCCCTCACTGGAGCAGACCGATGAACTGGGCAATCATCAATGCGAGGCCGGCTGTTACCAATGCCTGCTCTCCTACTTCAATCAGCCGGATCACGAGCACATCAACCGCCGTAACGCGGATGCACTCAAGCTGCTGGTCGCGCTGGCCAATGCTCAGGTGCAGCCCGTAGCGAACAGCCCGGCCACCGTTGCCGCAACGACTTCAGAAGACGAGCTGCTCGACGCCTGGCTGTCCGCACTCCGCCAGGCCGGGGCTAGACAACCTGATGCGGTCAATGTACCCGTCAACAATGGCGCAGCCATCGCCGCAGCCCAGTACAAGGCATCTCGTGCGTTGGTGTTTCTGTCCGCAGTGGATGAGCAGACCGCCGCCGTGCTGCAGGACAAAGGCTGGCAGGTGCTCGATTTTTCGGACGCTTCACAGTGGCCACAACAGTTCGCCGCACACGCCGATGTATTCGGCCCCAAGGAATAAAGGTACATGACAACCCTTGAACACGACTTTCTGCCCGGCAGCCTGGTACGTGCCCGAGGCCGCGAATGGGTGGTGCAAAACGACTCCCGCCGCGACTGGCTGCGCCTGCGTCCATTGAGCGGCGCCGAGGACGAAAGCATCACCCTGATCCCAGAGTTGGAACTCCATCCCGTCGAACCAGCCTCCTTCGAATGGCCCGATCCCGCGCACGCCGGCAACCACGCCGCCGCGTTGTTGCTGCGCGATGCCTTGCGGCTGACACTGCGCTCCGGCGCCGGCCCATTCCGCTCCTTTGGCAATATCGCCGTGGAGCCGCGTGGCTATCAGCTGGTGCCGCTGCTGATGGCGCTGCGCCTGTCTACGGTGCGCCTGCTGATCGCTGATGACGTCGGCATCGGCAAGACCATCGAAGCCGGCCTGATCGCACGTGAGCTCATGGACCGTGGCGAGATCGCCCGCCTAGCCATCCTCTGCCCGCCACATCTGGTCGAACAATGGCAAAGTGAGCTGGAAAGCCGCTTCAACCTGCACGCCATCGCGCTGACCTCGGCTTCCGCGTCGCGCATCGAGCGTGATCTGCCACATGGCGTGCGCCTGTTCGACCATCATCCCGTGGTGGTCGTCAGCCTGGACTACATCAAGAGCGAACGCCACCGCGAACAGTTTCTTGCCGCTGCCCCTGAATGCATCATCGTTGACGAAGCCCACACGTGCGCCAGCAGTGGCGCCGGCAAGCAATTGCGCTTCGAGTTGCTGCAACGCCTTGCCCGTGACGCGCAGCGACACCTGATCCTGCTGACCGCCACTCCGCACTCCGGTGACGAAACCGCCTTCTACAACCTGCTGTCGCTGCTCGATCCCCGCTTTGCAGCGCTGCAAGGGCGCATGACGGCCGCCGATCCGCTGCGTCAGGAACTCGCCCGCCATTTTGTGCAACGCCGCCGCAAGGACATCGCCGAGTGGCAGGCCGAAACCCAAGATGGGCGGGGCTTCCCCCGCCGCATGAAAACCGAGCTCACCTACCAGCTCAGCGGCGAATGGGGTGCGTTCTTCGATGCCGTGCAGGACTACTGCCGGGAAATGGCGGAAGCCATTGAGCAGCAGGACACGCAGCAAGGTGGCGCCCGCCTGATCTGGTACGCCACTTTGGCCTTGCTGCGCTGTGTGGCCTCTTCGCCTGCGGCGGCCGTCAAGGCCCTGACCACGCGGCTGGAAGGCACCATGGCGGATGACGACTTGCTCAGTGACGAGCGCCTGCACGATGGCGAGGCCGACGATCTCACGGGCAGTGATCTGGAGCCGCCCGCCCAAGTGCAGGACGCCAGCCGCCTGCGCGACCTCATTGCCGAAGCACAGCGCCTGTCCGGCAAGAAGGGCGATCCCAAGCTGGCCGCGCTCATCCGGCACATTGGTTCATTGCTTGAAGATGGCTATCACCCCGTGGTGTTCTGCCGCTATGTCGCCACCGCCCATTACGTGGCCGAGCACCTCAAGGCCGCCTTTCCCAAGGCTACTGTCGATGCCGTCACCGGCGAGCTCACCCCGGAAGAGCGCCGTGAGCGCGTGGAAGATATGGAAGAGGCCGGGCGACGCATCCTTGTCGCCACCGACTGTCTTTCCGAAGGCATCAACCTGCAGCATCTGTTCACCGCCGTCGTCCATTACGATTTGGCCTGGAACCCGACACGCCATGAGCAACGCGAAGGCCGCGTTGACCGTTTTGGCCAGCAGGCCGACGAAGTCCGTTGCACCATGCTCTACGGGCAGGACAACCCGGTCGATGGTTTTGTGCTCAACGTCATCCTGCGCAAGGGCGAAACCATCCAAAAGGAACTGGGCGTGCTGGTGCCCCTCCCTGAGGACGAAGCCCGCATCAACCAGGCCCTGGTCAAGGCTGCTCTCATGCGGCGCAGCGACAGTAGCATGGCCCCGCGGCAAGCCAGTTTCGATTTCGGCGAATCCGAGCAACTGCTGGCGCCGTTGCAGGCCCAATGGCAGGACGCCCTGGAAAAAGCCAAGGCCAACCGCACCGTCTTTGCTCAGCGCCGCATCAAGCCCGACGAGGTATTGCCGGAGTGGCATAAACAGCAACAAGCCCTGGGCACCCAGGCCGATGTACAGCGTTTCCTGCAAAGCGCCTGCGTGCGCCTCGGATCGCCTCTGGAAATGAGCCGCAAGCAGGCCCGCTTCCTGCCCCAGCATCTGCCCGAAGCCCTGCGCCAGCGTCTAGCCGACGAAGGCATCAACAAACCGCAAAGCATCGACTTAGCCGAACTGCACCGCAGCCACCCACTGGTCGGCCTGCTGGCGCAGCACTTGCTGGAAGATGCCCTCAGCAGCGAACGTCCGCTGGCCGCCCGTTGTGCTGCCACGCTGACCGACGACGTCGATGTTGTCACCACGATCTATCTGCTGCGCTTGCGCCATCAGCTCAGCTACGTGCGCCGTCGCGAGCCTTTCCAGATGATGGCCGAGGAGACCGTGGCCCTGGCCGTGCGTGGCCGTGCCAATCCGCAATGGCTGGCCGATGACAGCGTGAACCGCCTGCTCGAATGCACGCCCAGTGGCAACCTGCCCGCAGAAGCCGTGCAACGCGAGGTGTGCGCCGCGCTCGATTTCCTCGCCGCGCATCCCCAACCACTGCAAGCCCTGGCAGAGCAACGCGCCCAAGCCCTGTTGGCCGACCACGAGCGCGTACGCGCCGCCGCCCGCGACGTGGGCCACCACAGCGTCAGCCCCTGCCTGCCAGTGGATGTGATGGGTGTGTACGTGCTGCTGCCCGACTCGCTATAAGCCTCGGCCTAAAGAAGAACAACCATGAAACGCATCCGCAAGACCCAGGCCACGCTGGATTTGCCCACTCTCAAGCTTGAAGGTGGCCTGTTCCTGCCCGACCAACTGGAAAAAGCCGCCCAGGGCCGCGCCAGCGCCCAGAGCGAGGCCGATTACGGCACGCCCAAGGGCGTCAAGCTCAAGGACGAATACAGCCGCGCCTTCCAGATCGCCTGCGCCCAGTGGCAGCACTTCGCCGCGCAGATGGAGCGCGCCGACGTCGATGCCGCCCAGCTCACCACCGCTTTCGTGCACGAACTGCTGCGCGATGCCTTCGGCTACGCCACCCTGCAAGCCACTTCGGCACAGTCGGTGGGGGAACTGCGCTACCCCGTCAGCCTGACGAACGGCAGCCTGCCCGTACTCGTTGCCCCGTATTCCCTGGGGCTGGACGAGGCCGACGCGCACTTTGCCGTGCAGGGCGGCGGCAGTCGCAGGAAGGCCCCCTTCCAGGCCATGCAGGAGCTGCTCAACGCCAGCCCCGATCACCTCTGGGGCATCGTCAGCAACGGCAAGCAACTGCGCCTGTTGCGCGACGCCGCCAGCCTCACCCGCCCCAGCTTTCTCGAAGTCGATCTGGCCGACCTGCTGGGCGGCCAGCGCTACGCCGAATTCGCCAACGTCTGGCGCCTGCTGCATGCCAGTCGTGCGCCCGGTCACCGTGTACAAGGAGCTGAAACCTGCATCTGGGAACAATGGCGCAGCGAAGGCCAGCAGGAAGGCACCCGCGTACGCGATGGCCTGCGCGATGGCGTCGAGCAGGCGCTGCTGACCTTCGGTCAGGGCTTCCTGCAACACCCCGACAACCACGCCCTGCGCACCGCCCTGCATGACGGCACACTCAGCAAGGACGCCTTTTTCCAACAACTGCTGCGCCTGGTCTACCGGCTCATCTTCGTCTTCACCGTGGAAGAGCGCGGCCTGCTGCATCCGCAGGACGATAGCGCCGAAGCACAAGCCGCTCGCCGAGCCTATGCCGAAGGCTATGCCCTGATCCGCCTGCGCGAGCTGTGCCTCAAACGCCGTGCCCGCACTCGGCACGACGACCAGTGGCAGGCCATCCGCATCGTCTTCCGTGGCCTGGCACAAGGCGAGCCGCGTCTGGCCTTGCCCGCCCTGGGCGGCCTGTTCGCTCCCGCGCAATGCCCAGATCTGGATGCCGCCAGCCTGGACAACGCCCACCTGCTGGCCGCCCTGCAACATCTGCGCTGGGCCAAGCCGACCGGCGCGCAAAGCCTGGTGCCGGTGGACTACCGCAACATGGGCCCGGAAGAACTGGGCAGTGTCTACGAAAGCCTGCTGGAACTGGTGCCCGCCATCGACCTGCCCGCCCGCACCTTCGGCTTCGTCGGCCGCACCGAGGAAGGCAGCACCGCCGGCAACGCCCGCAAGCTCACCGGCAGCTACTACACCCCCGACAGCCTGGTGCAGGAGCTGATCAGGAGCGCGCTCGACCCCGTCATCGAACAACGTCTGGCAGCCAACCCGACCAACCCCACCGAGGCACTGCTGGCCATCCGCGTCATCGACCCGGCCTGCGGCAGCGGCCACTTCCTGCTCGCCGCCGCCCGCCGTCTGGCCGAAAAACTGGCCCTGTTGCGCAGTCTCGAAGGCGGACAGGAGGGTGCCATCCAGCCGCAGGACTACCGCCACGCCCTGCGCGAGGTGGTAGCTCGCTGCATCTTCGGGGTGGACCGCAACCCCATGGCCATCGAATTGGCGCGCATGGCACTGTGGCTGGAGAGCTATGAGGAAGGCCGCCCGCTGGGCTTTCTCGACCACCACTTGCAAGTGGGCGACGCCTTGCTCGGCCTGACCGACCTGAACGCGCTCGAACAAGGCATTGCCAAGGATGCCTTCAAGCCCTTGAGCGGCGACGACAAGGACGTTTGCAAGGAGCTGGCCAAGGCCAACGCCGCCGGTCTCAAGCAAATAGACAAGGATCTGAACCGAAAACAGATGCTGCTGGGCGTGGACAACCGCAGCGGCCTCGATGCCCTGCGCGCCATCGAAACCCTGCCCGCTGACACCCCGGAGCAGGTGGCCGCCAAGGAACAGGCCTGGCGCCGCTTTCTGGAAGACTCCGCCCACAGCCCGCTGGCCCACGCCGCCGATGCGCTGGTGGGCGCCTACCTGCTGCCCAAGACGGAAGACACGGCAGAAACCGTGCCCACCAGCATCACCCTGCATGCGCTGCTGACCGACCCGCAACGCGCCCAGACCGAGCACGCCGCGCCCATCGCCGCCGCACGCGCGGCCTGCGAACAGGCGCGCGCGTTCCACTGGCCGCTGGCCTTCCCGCAGGTGTTTGCGCAGGGCGGCTTCGACTGTGTGCTGGGCAATCCGCCGTGGGAGCGCATCAAGCTGCAAGAAGAAGAGTTCTTCGCCTCCCGCCACCGCGATGTGGCGCAAGCCCGCAACAAGGCCGAACGCGCCCAGCGCATTCAGTGGCTCAGCGAGGGCATGCTGGCGCGCCACCTGTACCCCGATCTGGCCCACGAAGCACACGAGGACGAAGCCGAAAAACGCCTCTACCGCGAATTCGTCACCGCCCGCCGCACGGCGGAAGCCGCCAGCGTGTTCGCCCATGTGAAAGGCGCCGACGGCGGCCGCTATCCACTGACCGGCGTGGGCGATGTGAACACCTACGCGCTGTTTGCCGAAACCATCCTGCAAATCCATGCCGACAGCGGCCGCGCCGGCTTCATCGTGCCCACCGGCATTGCTACCGACGACAGCACCAAGGCGTACTTCGGCCACATCACCCAGAACCGGCGGCTGGTCAGCCTGTACGACATTGAGAACCGCGACAAGCTGTTCCCCGCCGTCGATAGCCGCATGAAGTTCTGCCTACTCACCTTGGGTGCGGCGGAACGGGCCGAGTTCGTCTGCTTCGCAACCCAGGTCAGCCAACTGGCCGACCCGCGCCGCCGCTTCACCCTGACGCCCGAGGAATTCCGCCTTATCAACCCCAACACGCTCACCTGCCCGGTGTTCCGCAGCGAGCGCGACGCGGAACTGACCAAGAAGCTCTACCGCGCCGCCCCGGTCCTGATGCGCGATGCCGTGATCGCAGGCGAGGGCAAGCAGGCCAAGGTGGTGGAACCCGCGCAAAACCCGTGGGGCATTTCGTTCATGCGGATGCTGGACATGGCGAACGACAGCCATCTGTTCAAGACCGAGCCAGCCCCCGACCGCCTGCCGTTGTACGAGGCCAAACTGATCCACCAGTTCGACCACCGCTGGGCCACCTACACGCCAGACGGCAACAGCCGCGATGTCACGCCGGCGGAAAAGGCCGACGCGGCTTTCACCGTCACCCCGCGCTACTGGGTGCAAGCCCGCGAAGTCTGGCTGCGCGTCGCCCGTCTGCCCGATGGCTTGCTGAAGGCCCTCAAGGACGGCAACACCCAGGCTGCCGTGCTGTGTGTCACCCAGTTGCTGTTCGGGCGCTACCTGGCCGAACAGCGTCGCGCCCATCCCGGCATGGGCATCTATCCCGCGTGGAAAGCATTTGTCGCCCAGCATCCCTATGCCTGCGCCATCGTCCCCACATCACTGGGGTTCGTCGGGGATAACCCCCCATGCCTGCAACCGCTGAACGATGACTACCTGCCCGCCGAAAGCGAAGTCAGGGTGCAGCCCTACACGCCCGGCGCCCGCAACGCCACCGCCTGGTACGCCACCGACCCCGACGCTGAGCGCGCCATACTGGCGCTCGCCGCCGACTATGGCCATCTGCCGGCGTCGGAGGCCCCCCTAACGGACGAACCTGCTGTACTCACCCTGGCTGAACGCTGGCTGCAGGCCGCCTGCCCGCAGTGGCTGATGGGTTGGCGAGATATCACCAATGCGACCAATGAGCGCACAGTCATTGCGTCGGTGGTGCCGTTGGCTGGCGTTGGCAATCAAATGCCATTGATGCTGTTCCCCGAAGGGGGAAACCGTGCACGATTCGCTGCGCTGCTCGCCAACCTGTCTGCGCTGGTCTTTGACTTTGTGGCACGCCACAAGACAGGCGGCACGCACATGAATTACTTCATCTACAAACAGCTTCCTGTATTGCCCCCAGACCGCTACACCGAAGCTGACCTCGACTTCATCGTCCCGCGTGTACTGGAGCTGACCTACACCTCCCGGGATTTGCAGCCCTGGGCCGAGGAATTGGTGAGCGCATGGAAAACGGAAACCGGCGACTGGAAGCCCGGCACCCCCGAGGCGATCCGCCGCACGCCCTTGACCCCATTCCCCTACGACCCCAACCGCCGCGCCACCCTGCGCGCCGAACTCGACGCCTACTACGCCAGACTCTACGGCCTTACCGAGGAAGAACTGCGCTACATCCTCGACCCTACCGACGTCATGGGCGAAGACTACCCCAGCGAAACCTTCCGCGTGCTCAAGAACAAGGAACTGAAGGAGTTCGGCGAATACCGCACGCAAAGGCTGGTGCTGGAGGCTTGGGGGCGCTTGGAACAAGCGTCACCGGCCATCATTCCGCAAGCCCAACCCGCTCGCCCGAGCACACCATTCCGTACCTATGCAGCGGGCTACACACCTGCTACCGAAGCTGAAGACTGGCTCGCGGGATTAGTCTGCGACATTCTCCTTCAGGCAGGTACTTGTGATGATGTTCGCCTGCGCCAGATTCTGCTGGCAGACCTGCCGGAGCATATTCCGCACAGGGAGCTTCTGAGCGAGTGGCTGCAGCCGGTCAAGAACGAGCGGTGGTCACATATCTGTGCCTGGCTGCGCAGCCTGTTGGGGGTGCCGACCACAGAACCTCTGTCTATCCGTGATGCGAAAGGTCTGGCACAGGTGCTGGGCGACATCCGTACAGCATCGCTTGCCAGCGCCTTGATTGACGCAAGGCAACAACAGGAGTTGGCGTTGGAGCAGGCATTGGTCGTACCAGAAACGCCCATGCAAACGGAAGGTCTGCAAAAAAGGGGATAAGGGATGAACGCTGTCGGTATGCCAGAACCATTTTCTACAAAGCCTCGCCTATGGGTAGAGACGTTGTGGCTACTGGAGTCACTGACAGCGGATGAGCCCTTGCGTGAAATATCGCTGCGTCGCGGCCTCAACCTGATCGTATCGCCACCAGGAAAAGGCAGCTCTGGGCATGGCGTGGGAAAAACCGCTTTTTGCCAATTGCTGCGGTTCGCACTGGATGACCCCCTCTGGTCCGAGGGGTCAGCCTTGCGCGATGAACTGCTGCAAAGCGAGGATTTGAAGGAGGGGGCTGTTGCCGCCCGTGTGCATATTGGCGGGGAAGTATGGACAGTCTTGAAGCCGTGGCGACACCAGAAGATGTACCGCGCTTCCCGTCATGCGGATTGGCGGCAGCTGGTCGCAGGTAACGCTGAGAACGAATACCACGCTTACCAGAATGCACTGCGACAGCATTTTGTCGAAACCTTGCCGGTTCAGGAGCTGCCTGGCTCCGGGCAGCCTATTGAATGGCACCACATTCTGGCCTGGTGCTCCCGTGACCAGAACGCCCGATACCAGCATTACTTCCAATGGCGTGCGGAAGGTGTCCGGTTCAGTTTGCCGGCGAAGTCGCCATTGGCTCTCATACAGATCGTATTAGGTATGCTGCACGACGCCACGACGCTGCGTGATCTGGATAGCGCAGCAAAAGCGGTAGAAACCCATAAGGCGAGACTGGATCAGCTGCGAGAGGAACCTGCGCGTTTGCTGAACCATGTGCGCCGGCAATTGGCCAACCGCCTTGAAGCGCCAATCAATACACCCTTCCGGCAGGAAGGATTGATCGAGCATCCCAACCTGATTGGTATCGCCAGGCAACGCCACGAAGCCTATCAACAGGAATTGCTATCAATTGAGGAAGAGCGAAAAGCGCTTGCACACGAGCGCATGCACTTGCTGGAAAAGCTTGCGCCGCTGAAATCCAGGCTGGGTGTCATTGTCAATGAAATCGCCCAGATGGAAGCGTTGATTGCTGGCGATATCGAGCGGTTAGAGGCGTTGCAGAACGAAGCAGCATCATTGCAAAAGAACCTCTCCAACCATTGCGACGCAGGAAATCGCCTGCTCGGGGAGTGTCACTATGTTACTCAGCGCATCGAACTGGTTCAGATTGACCGAAAGCAACGCACCCTGCTTCATCAGCAAACCAAAGAGTCCCTTGAGCGCAGTTTGATTCCGCTGCGCCGCCGCAGGGATGAGCTGAGCAATGAGATCGCTCCACTGGATAAAGCACTTGCCGCTATTGATGGAAGAAGTGCTGATATGGACCAGAGGTACGCCCAAGCAATGGTGGCTGATCAGCTGCTCACGGAGGCTATCGAGAGCTACGAATATTATGAAAGCCTTGCCTCTGGAAAGTCACAATCAACCGAAATGGATGCGTTACAACGCAAGCTGGATGAACATCGGCGTCGTTGCAATCAGTTGAAGCTACAGCTCGAACAACAGCGCCAGATGGTAGCGGGGCGCCGCCAGGCAATCAGCGACGCCATGATGGCTGTTGCCAGATCACTGCCTTCCTTCACGTGGGGCGTTTTCAACGATCAAGAAGAACACCGCAATCACCCCTTCCGAATGGGGCCGAGACACTCGACCACCTACAAAGTTCTGGAGATTCTCGCAGGTGATGTGGCCTGCTTGCTCGATAGCACTCAGGAGCAAAGCTTCCATCCCGGGTTTCTATTGCACGATTCTCCCCGCGAAGCGGAGATGAGCGAAGACATACTCTGGGCATTGCTCGAACATGTCGCAAAAAAAGGTGGAGACTCGTTGCAATACATCGTCACCACTTCAACTGAACCACCTGAATCACTCCAGATTTATGAGCGGCACAGGCTCTCAACAGAGGGCGTGGACGGACTTCTTTTCCGTAAGCGCTTGGGTGCAGAACAGGCAACGATGGCATGAACCCCCTGCAACGCACCCTCATCGAAAAAGCCGGCCACGACAATGGCTTCGAGCACGCGCTATCCCCGACTGGCGACGCGGTGACACTGGCTTCGGCCCGTCATCGCAGTCAGGCAGTGGTGACAGCATTGACCCAAGGCTTTGAGGTGCACTTTCAGCCGGCCACGCCCGCACTGTTGCCGGAGTTGCTGCGCAGCTTCCAGCCCTGGGCTGCCGCTGGTGATGTGTTTTGTGTGCCCGCCCTGGCTGATCTGGCCGCCCTGCTGCGCCGTGCAGCCAGTCTGTCGCAGGCCTTGCCGAACCAGGCGGTGCGCGACTACCACGCTGCCGTGGCGCAAGCGGTGGAAGCGATGCCTGCCGAAGCCCGGGGCACGGAAGTCGAACGCCTGGTGCGCCAGCGTGTGGGACAGGCGCGTTACCGCGATGCCTTGCTCGCTTACTGGGGTGGTGCCTGTGCGGTAACCGGCATCAATGTGCCTGAGGTGCTGCGTGCCAGCCATGCCAAACCCTGGGCCGAGTGCGCCGATGATGCCGAGCGGCTGGATGCCTTTAACGGTTTTCTGCTGGTGGCCAATCTGGATGCGTTGTTTGATCGCTTTCTGATCAGTTTCGACGATACCGGACACCTGATGACCAGCCCTCGCCTGTCCGCAGGCGATCTGCAGGGGCTTGGCATTCATCCGGGCATGAGGCTGCGCTGGCTGGCCAGCGAGCACCTGCACTATCTGCAATGGCACCGCGAGCGCTTCCTGCTCGCATCCTGATCGAGGAAATAGCATGGCCAAGGCCGAAGCAAGCGTTGAAGAACTGGTTTCCATGATCGAGCGCGGCGAGCTGCGCTTGCCGGAAATGCAGCGCCAGTATGTGTGGCGTTCCACGCGGGTGCGCGATTTGCTGGACTCGCTGTATCGCGGCTACCCATCGGGCGCCATCCTGCTTTGGGAAACGGATGAAGCCGTACCGCTGCAGGATTTCGCGGTCAGCCAGAGCACGAACCCCTACCAAAGCACGCGGCTTCTGCTGGATGGTCAGCAGCGTCTGACATCACTCTCGGCCGTCATTCGCGGCGAGCCGGTGTCGGTGCGCGGCCGTCGTCGGCCCATCGACCTGTTGTTCAACCTCGAGCATCCCGACCAACTGGCGGTTGTGACCGAAGTGGAAGAAAACGGTGGCGATGAGGAGGATTTCGATGAGGACGGCGAACTGATCGGTGACGAGACGGACTCGACCGAGGACGAACTGCTCAAGCGCTTCAACAAGATGACCTTCGTGGTGGCAACCCGCAAGCTGGAGCAGTTGCCGCAGTGGGTGAAGGTATCCGAAGTCTTCAAGACCGACAGCGATGCGCCTTTCCTCAAACGTGCGGGCATCAGTGGCTTTGACGATCCGCGTTACGAGAAGTACAGCCAGCGCCTGGCCCGGCTGCGAGGCATCCGCAAGTACGTTTACCGGATGGATGTACTGGAGCGCACGCTTTCATATGACGAGGTCACGGAAATCTTCGTTCGCGTGAATTCATTGGGCGCCAAGCTGCGCAGTTCCGACCTGGCGCTGGCGCAGATCACCGCCAAATGGCGGCACTCGCTGCAGACCTTCCTGGACTTCCAGCGTGCTTGCGCCCAGAACGGTTTCGAGCTGGATCTGGGTTTGCATCTGAAGAATTTGGTGGCCTTTGCCACCGGGCAATCCCGTTTTCTGACCGTCGGCAGTCTGACCCTGGACGTACTGCAGCAAGCGTGGAAAGAAGCCTGCGAGGGAATGGAATTTGCCCTCAATTTCGCACGCAGCAATCTGGGTATCGACAGCCCTGCCTTGCTGTCATCGCCCTTCTTACTGGTGGTACTGGCCTACTTTGGACACCGCCGCGACTATGCCCTCAGCACGGAAGAGGCGCAGCAGTTGCGCTACTGGGCCTTGGCCGCCAATGCCAAAGGCCGTTTCTCCCGGGGTTCCAGTGAGACCATTCTGGATCAGGATTTGGCGACCATCCGCAATGGCGGCGGCGTCAATGAACTGATCGACCGGCTGCGTCTGCAGTTCGGCCGCCTTGAGATCACGCCGGAAGAGCTGGAAGGGCGCAACCAGCGCAGCGCGCTGTTCAAGACCATGTTCCTGGCGTTTCGTGCGGCAGGCGCCAAGGATTGGCGCAGCCACCTGGCCATTGCGCTGGACCACTCGGGCAGTCAGCACCGCTTGCAGTTTCATCACATTTTCCCCAAGGCATTGCTGCGCGGCAGCTACACCCCCCGCGAGGCCGACGACATCGCCAACCTGGCTTTCATCGGCGGCAAAACCAATCGTACGATCAGCGACAAAGCGCCTGTGACCTACCTGTTGCCGCTGGTGGCACAGCACGGTGCGGCACCATTCGCGGCACAGTGCATCCCGGTGGAGGAGGAACTGTTGGTACTGGATCAGTACAAGGCGTTCTTGCAAGAGCGCCGTAAACGCATCGCGGCGGCACTGAATGCTTTCATCCATGCGGTCGCTTGAACTGTCAGCGCCACCTTGTTGCCACACTGTGACCCACATGTCGCCACAATGCTGCCGCCATGTTCAACACAATGTTGACACGCTGTTCACCACATTGACGCCACTTTGTGCACACAGTGTTGCCACCATGCCTGACACATTCCGGGCGGGACGCAGCCTGAGAGTCGCTTGTCCCCGGCGCGATGAGCACATTCTTTGTGCTGGCTCGCGAGAGCACAAAGAATGAGGCCGCTGGGCTCGATTTCGCCAGAAATCGGGCGCGGCGGCGTGGGGACAACGAATGGTCGATGCGTCCAGCCTGCACCTTATGAAACCCCGCTGCGGCCATGCGCCGGGTTGCCGCCCTGTGCGGCTGGCGGGTGAGAGCATGCCGCACAGGGCATGCCTGCTCGGTGGTGGGGGACCGGCCCGCCCTGGCATACCGTCCTTGAAGATTTGAGTCACATCAATCGGCCAGCAGGTCGCTGGATGTAGACTCTTGACTTTCGGCATTAGGCGCAATATCTTGCAAAGTCTTGCAAGAACTTCCTCGAGCGAGGCCGCGTGACGACGGAACTTGTGGGGTAGTATGACAGCGCGCCAGCAGGCGATCTTCACACTCGACGAGTTGGCTGCCTACTTGAAAGTCGGCAAGCGGACGCTCTACCGGCTCGCCGCGCACGGGGAAATTCCAGCCTTCAAGGTCGGCGGGACGTGGCGGTTTCGTCAAAGTGAAATCGATCAATGGATCAATGATCAGACCCAAGCAGGCAGAAAGAAGGAGGTGATACGCACAGATGAGCAGCCAAAGTCAGCGAAACATCCCGTGTCGCCTGGGCGCGCTGTCCGTCGCCGCAGGCAAACGGAGTGAGCGAGATTCTTCAATTTTTCTTCTGGAGGTGTGACATGGACATTGATTTCAAGAAGTTGGCTCCCTGGAACTGGTTCAAGAAAGAGCAGGAAGAACAACAGAGCACTGCCTCGCTGCCGGTGCAGCGCAATGACCTGCCGGTGGCGGGTGGGCCGGTCAGCCCCCTCCTGCAATTGCATCGCGAGATCGATCGCCTGTTCGACGACGCGTTTCGAGGCTTCGGTTTCCCGACGCTGGCCATGCCACGCTGGCCGTCGGAGTGGCCGGGCTTGCTGAAACCGGCGCTGGACATCCAGGAGACCGACAAGCAGTACAAGATCGCCCTGGAACTGCCCGGCGTCGAGGAAAAAGACATCCAGATCACGCTCGACAACGACGTGCTGCTGGTGCGCGGTGAAAAGCGTCAGGAGCAGGAAACGAAAGACGGCGGTTTCCACCGGGTGGAGCGCTCCTACGGCAGCTTTCAGCGCATTCTGAACCTGCCGGCCGATGCCAACCAGGACACGATCAAGGCCGCTTTCAAGAACGGCGTGCTCACGATCACGATGGACAAGCGCGAGGCCAGTACGCCCAAGCAGGGGCGCTCGATCCCGATCAACGGCTGACGCGGGGCAGCGCGTTTTTCTCAAAAACCACAAAGAGATGAGGCACCGTGATCTGCGGTGCCTCGCCCAGTTAACCCTCTCAGGAGCATCAGCATGGCCAGAAAACAATGCCAAGTCTGCGGCCAGCCCGCCACGGTGCGGGTGGAAACCAATCTCAATGGTCGCCACAGCACCATGCTGTTGTGTGACGATCACTATCGCCAACTGGTGCGCCAGCAAAAGCGCACCGTCTCACCGCTGGAAGCCTTGTTCGGCTCGCGCAGCGGGCTGTTCGAAGACTTCCTTGGCAGCGACTTCTTCCGCATCGGTGACGACGCGCGGTCCATGGCGGCCGATACCGACGAGGTGGTCGATGCCTCGTTCGGCGAACCCGCCCCGGCCGGTACGGGCACCTCGCGCCGTCGCGGCAGTGGGCTCGCCAGCCGTATCAGCGAACAGTCCGAGGCCCTATTGCAGGAGGCCGCCCGACACGCTGCAGAGTTCGGGCGCGCCGAAGTCGATACCGAACACCTGCTGCTGGCGCTATCCGACAGCGACGTGGTCAAGACCATCCTGGGGCAGTTCAAGATCAAGGTCGATGACCTCAAGCGCCAGATCGAATCCGAAGCCAAGCGCGGCGACAAGCCGTTCGAGGGCGAGATCGGCGTGTCGCCCCGGGTCAAGGACGCGCTCAGCCGTGCTTTCGTGGCCTCCAACGAACTCGGCCACTCTTATGTCGGGCCGGAGCATTTCCTGATCGGGCTCGCCGAGGAAGGCGAAGGTTTGGCGGCCAACCTGCTGCGCCGTTACGGCCTCACGCCGCAAGCGCTGCGCCAGCAGGTAAGCAAGGTGGTCGGCAAAGGGGCCGAGGATGGCCGCGCCGAGACGCCGACCAACACACCCGAGCTCGACAAGTATTCGCGCGACCTCACCAAGATGGCGCGCGAGGGCAAGCTCGATCCGGTCATCGGCCGCGCGCAGGAGATCGAGACGACCATCGAAGTGCTGGCCCGGCGCAAGAAGAACAACCCGGTGCTGATCGGCGAGCCCGGCGTCGGCAAGACCGCCATCGTCGAAGGGCTGGCGCAGCGCATGGTCGCCGGCGAAGTGCCCGAGACGCTGCGCGACAAGCGTCTGGTCGAACTCAACATCAACGCCATGGTGGCAGGCGCCAAGTACCGCGGCGAGTTCGAGGAGCGCGTGCAGAAGGTGCTCAAGGAAGTGTCCGAGCACCAGGGCGAGCTGATTCTCTTCATCGACGAGGTGCACACCATCGTCGGTGCAGGCCAGGGTGGCGGCGAAGGCGGGCTGGACGTGGCCAACGTGTTCAAGCCGATGATGGCGCGCGGCGAACTGAACCTGATCGGCGCTACCACGCTCAACGAGTATCAGAAGTACATCGAGAAGGACGCCGCGCTGGAGCGTCGCTTCCAGCCGGTGATGGTGCCGGAGCCGACGGTAGCGCAGACCATTATGATCCTGCGCGGCCTGCGCGACACCTTCGAGGCGCACCACAAGGTCAGCATCACAGAGGATGCGATCATCGCCGCCGCCGAGTTGTCGGACCGCTACATCACCGCGCGCTTTTTGCCGGACAAGGCCATCGACCTGCTCGACCAGGCGGCCGCACGCGTGAAGCTGTCGGCCACGGCCCGCCCGGTGGCGGTGCAGGAGCTGGAGTCCGAACTGCACCAGTTACGGCGTGAGCAGGACTACGTGGCCTCGCGCAAGCAGTACGACAAGGCCGCCGAGCTGGGCAAGCGCATCGAGGCCAAAGAGGCCGAACTCAAGAAGCTCGTCGAAGATTGGGAGCGCGAGCGTGCCTCGGGCAGCGCCGAAGTCAAAGCCGAGCATGTCGCACAGATCGTCTCGCGCCTGACCGGCATTCCGGTCAACGAGCTGACGGTGGAAGAGCGCGAGAAACTGTTGCACCTGGAGCAGCGGCTGCACGAGCGCCTGGTGGGCCAGGACGAAGCGGTGCGCGCGGTAGCCGATGCCGTGCGTCTGGCGCGCGCGGGGCTGCGCGAAGGCAGCAAGCCGGTGGCGACTTTTCTGTTCCTCGGGCCGACCGGCGTGGGCAAGACCGAACTCGCCAAGGCGCTGGCCGAGTCCATCTATGGCGATGAAGGTGCGCTGCTGCGCATCGACATGTCCGAGTACGGGGAACGCCATACCGTGGCACGCCTGGTGGGCGCGCCTCCGGGTTATGTGGGCTATGACGAGGGCGGCCAGCTCACCGAGAAGGTGCGTCGCAAGCCCTACAGCGTGTTGCTGCTGGACGAGATCGAGAAGGCTCACCCCGACGTCTACAACATCCTGCTGCAGGTGTTCGACGACGGGCGGCTCACCGACGGCAAGGGCCGGGTGGTGGATTTCACCAATACCATCATCATCGCCACCTCGAACTTGGGCTCGGACATCATCCAGCGTCGGCTGAAGGCCCGTGGCGCCGCCGGCGAAGAATACGAGAAGACCAAGGCCGAGGTGATGGACGTGCTGCGCGGACACTTCCGCCCCGAGTTCCTCAACCGCATCGACGAGATCATCGTCTTCCATGCGCTGGGCAAGGAGGAGATCCGCCATATCGTCGGCCTGCAGCTCGATCGTGTGGCCCGCAACGCCGCTAGCCAGGGCGTGACGCTGACCTTCGACCAGACCTTGATCGATCACTTCGCGGAGGAAGGCTACAAGCCCGAGTTCGGCGCGCGTGAGCTCAAGCGGCTGATCCGCAGCGAGCTGGAGACGGCACTGGCGCGTGAGATGCTGGGTGGCGGTATCGGCAAGGCCGATCACGTCAGCGCCCGCTGGGACGACAAGGCCGAACGGGTGGTTTTCGAGCGCCAGGAGCCACCAGTGAAGCCGGTCGAGCCTGAAAAGCCTGATGCCGCGAACGTGGCCGAGACGCCGCCGAGCGACGCGAGCAAGCCTGCGCGCAAGAAGAAGTCAGCGGGCGGCGAATCTTGAGTCATGGGGAGGCTGTCGTGTCCGACCCCAACGGGCTGACATGGGCAGCCACCCTCGTGTCGCTGGCGGTCGCTATCCCCACAGCGGGGCACGCGGTCATCTACAAGCGTGACCCTCGATCGGCCACGCTGTGGGTGCTGCTGATCGCGCTGTTGCCGCTGGGCGGTTCGCTGCTGTATGGGCTGTTCGGCATCAACCGTTACCAGCGGCGCGCGCGGCGGCTCTTCCCGGGGGCAGATCCTGCTGTTCGGCAGGACCTCGCGCCCACGATGCCCGAGGCTGTATCGCCGCCGCTTGCCGGTCTGGCCCACCTGGTCGGACGCGCCACCGGCCAGTCGCTGACCAGCGGCAACCGCATCGAGCCGCTCGTCGATGGCGAGCAGGCCTACCCGGCCATGCTCGCTGCCATCGAGTCGGCGCGGCACAGCGTCGCGCTGGCTTCGTACATCTTCGACAGCCAAGGCATCGGGGCGCAGTTCGTCGATGCGCTGCGCCGGGCTCATGAGCGCGGCGTGCAAGTGCGGGTGCTGATCGACGACGTCTATGCCCGCTGGAGGCTCCGCAGCGCCTACCGCGCCTTGCAGCGCGCCGGTGTTCCGGCGGCGGCGTTTAACCCGACGTTGATTCCCGCGCGCCTGCATGCCGCGCATCTGCGCAATCACCGCAAGCTGCTGGTGATCGATGGCGAGACGGGTTTCACCGGCGGCATGAACATCTTCAGCCCGTATTGGCGGCCCGATGCGCCGGAGCAGGCCTGTCACGATTTGCACTTTCGTCTGCGCGGGCCGGTGGTTGCGCATCTGATGCGGTGCTTCACCGACGATTGGTGCGATACCACGGGCGAGCGGCTCAGCAAGGGTTACTGGGGCGAACCGCCCGCAACGGCTGATGAGCAAGGAACCTCTTGGGCGCGCGGCATCGAGGCCGGTCCCGATGAGGCCCTGGACCGGCTGCGCTGGACCTTCATGGGCGCTTTGAGCGCGGCGAAGCATTCGGTGCGCATCTGGACACCTTACTTCGTGCCCGATCAGCCGATGATCGCGGCGCTGAGCACGGCCGCGTTGCGCGGCGTGCGCGTCGAGGTGCTGACGCCCGCAAACGGCGACCATCCCACGGTGCAATGGGCCGCGCGCGCCCACTACTGGCAGGTGCTGGAGCACGGTGTGCGCATCTTCGAACGGCCTGGCCCGTTCGACCACAGCAAGCTGATGCTGATAGACGGCCAGTGGTGCTGCCTGGGTTCGGCCAATTGGGATGCGCGCAGCCTGCGCCTCAACTTCGAGTTTAATGTGGAGGTGTACGACACCGCGCTGTCTACGCGGCTGGAATCCCTTTTTGATGCCGCCCGTGATGCGTCGAACGAGATATCGGCCATGGCGTTGCGCGCCCGCCCGCTGGCCATCCGCTTGCGCGACGGGGTGGCCCGTCTGTTCACCCCCATTCTCTAGCGACACGACTTGCGAGGAACATTGCCCATGGAAAAGAAAGATCAATGGAACATCGGCTACTGGATCGTCGCCGGCCTGTTGCTGCTGACGCTGCAGAACTACTGGCAGGCGGCCAAGACCGTCGAGCCCGTGCCCTACAGCGAATTCGAGAAGGCGCTGGCCGAGGGGCGCATCGCCGAAGTGCTGGTGTCGGACCGCACGGTCACCGGGCGCCTGAAATCGCCGGACAGCCAGGGCAAGACCACCATCGTGGCCACTCGCGTCGAACCCGACCTGGCCGAGCGGCTGTCCAAGTACGACGTGCCTTACGCGCGGGTGGTGGAAAACACCTGGCTACGTGATGTGCTCTCCTGGATTCTGCCGGCGGTGGCCTTCTTCGGCGTCTGGTTCTTCCTGTTCCGCCGCTTCGCCGAGAAGCAGGGCATGGGTGGCTTCCTGAGCATCGGCAAGAGCCGTGCCAAGGTATTCATGGAGAAGAACACTGGCGTGACCTTTGCCGATGTCGCTGGCGTCGATGAAGCCAAGGCGGAGTTGGTTGAGATCGTCGATTTCCTCAAGAATCCGCAGGAGTATGGACGGCTCGGGGCGCGCATCCCGAAAGGTGTGTTGCTGGTTGGCCCGCCCGGCACGGGCAAGACCCTGCTGGCCAAGGCCGTGGCGGGCGAGGCCGGGGTACCGTTCTTCTCCATCTCAGGCTCGGAGTTCGTCGAGATGTTCGTCGGCGTGGGTGCAGCGCGCGTGCGCGACCTGTTCGAGCAGGCCCGCAGGCAGGCGCCGGCCATCATCTTCATCGACGAGCTCGATGCGCTGGGCCGCGCGCGCGGCGTCGGCGGCCCCATCGGCGGCCATGACGAGCGCGAGCAGACCCTCAACCAGCTGCTCACCGAGATGGACGGCTTCGACAGCTCGGTCGGGCTGATCATCCTCGCCGCCACCAACCGCCCGGAAATCCTCGACCAGGCGCTGCTGCGCGCCGGTCGCTTCGACCGTCAGGTGCTGGTGGACCGGCCCGACAAGAAGGGGCGGCTGGACATCCTGAAAGTCCACGTCAAGAAGGTTACCCTGGCCAGTGATGTCGATCTCGAACAAGTCGCGGCGTTGACGACCGGCTTTTCTGGTGCCGACCTAGCCAACCTGGTTAACGAAGCGGCGCTGGCTGCCACCCGGCGCAAGGCCCGTGCGGTCGAGCTGCAGGACTTCACTGCAGCGATCGAGCGCATCGTCGCCGGCTTGGAGAAGCGCAACCGTGTCCTCAACCCGAAGGAGCGCGAGACGGTGGCCTATCACGAGATGGGCCATGCCTTGGTGGCGCTGGCGCTACCAGGCACAGACCCGGTACACAAGATATCGATCATCCCGCGCGGCATCGGCGCGCTGGGCTACACGCTGCAACGCCCCACCGAAGACCGCTTCCTGATGACGCGCGCCGACCTGGAGCACAAGATCGCCGTGCTGCTGGGCGGTCGTGCGGCCGAGAAGCTGGTGTTCGGCGAGCTGTCAACTGGGGCCGCCGATGACCTCGCGCGGGCCACCGACATCGCCCGCGACATGATCACCCGCTTTGGCATGGACGAAGGACTGGGCTACATCGCCTTCGAGGCGCAGAGGCCGCGTTTTCTCGATACACCGGAACTGGCCCACGGCGGCTGCCGGGTGGCCGAATCGACCCAGGCGCGCATCGATCAGGCGATCCGCGACATCGTGATGGGCGTGTTTGATCGTGCATACCGAATTCTCGAAATTAACCGAGAAGTGCTGGAGCGGTGCGCGCGCGAACTGCTCGCGCGGGAAACCCTGGACGAAAACGACATCCGTCAGCTGACCCAAGGACTTGTTCTTGATGGAAACGAAAAGTAGTAGGCGCTATTCAGAGTGAGCCGGCGGCTCTGTTCGGTGCGTCATCCAATTCGCCGGCATTGTTCAAGGAGAACCGATATGTCTGCATTGACTCCGTGGGACCCCTTCCGGGAACTGGATGAATTGCAAAACCGCCTGGCGACGATGTTCGGACGAATACCCCAGCGACAGGGCGCCCGTACCGGCAACGAAGCCATGACCACGGCGGACTGGGTACCAATGGTGGACATCAGCGAGGATGAGAACGCATTCCTCCTCAAGCTGGATCTGCCGGAGGTCCCCAAGGATGCCGTGCGCGTCAGCGCGGAAAACGGCGTGCTCACCATCAGCGGCGAGCGCAAACTGGAAAAAGAGGAGCAGGGCAAGAAGTTCCACCGCATCGAACGTGCGTATGGCCGCTTTGTGCGCAGCTTTGTCTTGCCTGACAACGTTGATCCGACCAAGGTGACGGCTTCCATGAAAGACGGCGTGCTGGAAGTGCGGCTTGTCAAGGCCGAGCAAGCCAAACCGAAACAGATTGAAATCTCAGTCAACTAACTTCAATCAGGAGCCCAAGATCATGAATATCAAACAGCCCCAATCAACCTTCTCCGCACTTGCCCTGGCGGTCGTCGTCGGACTGAGCGGACCGGCTCTGGCCCAATCAGCGGCAGGTTCTAGCCCAGGTGCTGCAGCACCCTCTGCCGCATCCAAGGCGGCGCAGCCACAGGTAGATGACAAGGTCGCCCGGGAAGCCGCGAAAAAGCGCGCCGAACTCTCCCAAGATGCAATCACTGCGCTGGCCAAGACCCATGAGGCATTGATCCTCCTTGATGCAAAGAAGACCAAGGACGCGCTCGCTGCGCTGGAACTGGCCAGCGGAAAGCTGGAACTGGTATTGGCACGCGACGCCAAACTTGCTTTGGCGCCGGTCAATGTACGCGTCATCACCCACGATATCCACGCCAACGTGGAATCGGTAAAGAAAGCGGTCAAGTTGTCTCGGGAGTTGTTGGATGATGGCGAGGTGCAAAAGGCACGGCCCATCGTTGCCAATCTTGCCAGCGAAATCGTGATCGAAACCGACAACCTGCCGATGGCAACGTACCCGGCTGCGATCAAGTCGGCCGCACGGCTCATCGACAGCGGCAAGATCGACGAAGCCAAAGCAGAGCTCGCCCGAGCACTGAACACGCTGGTGGTCACCCAAGTTGTACTCCCTCTGCCCGTGCTACGGGCCGAAGCCGCGATAGCAAAAGCTGAAAAGCTGGCCGAGACTGACAAGCGCGATGCCAAGCAGAACGAGGAGCTCAGCACCTTGCTGTCGTCCGTGCGCACGGAGATCGAGCTGGCGCAAATCCTGGGTTATGGCAAGAAGGCGGATTTCAAACCCATCTTCGATCAGGTGAAGTCCATTGAGCAAAAGTCGGCTGGTGGCAAAAGCGGCAAGGGATGGTTCGACGAGTTGAAGACGCGCATCCAAAAGCTGTTTTGAGGTGATGAAGGGGCCGACTGCTCCATCGGTCAGTCTCGCGATATTCGCAGTCGGCCCCAATAGATTCCCCTATTTTCACTATCTCATACGAGGCATATCACCATGAATGAGCAAACATCGAATCCCAACGCGATCAACGAAGGCACGAACGAACAGGCCGCGGTAAGCAGCCTTCCTGCCAGACCAGAGCCCAAGCCTGAAGTCGTCACGGAGGTACAGCCTGAGGTTCAGAAAGAAACAGACTCGCAGGCGGCAGACAAACGTAAACAAGTCCTCGATGAGGCCGTCTCGGCCTTGGCGCTGACCAAATCAGCGCTGGCCGCACTTGACGGCAAGGACGCTGCACGCGCATTGGCAACGCTGGCCGAAGTGACGGGAAAGCTGGAGCTGATCGTCGCGCGCGAACCCACGCTTGCCCTGGCCCCCGTTGATGTGCGCACCATCGTGCACGACTTGTTCGCCAACACGGAAACCATTGAGGCGATGACCGACGAGGCGCTGGATGCCCTCAAACATGGCGAGGTGCAACAGGCACGTCACGTGCTGGCTTTGCTGGCCAGTGAAATCGTGATCACGGTCACCAACATCCCTCTGGCGTCCTATCCCGCAGCCGTGAAGGCAGTCGTGCCGCTGATCGATCAGGGCAAGATTGAAGAAGCCAAAGCCGCGCTGCAGGCAGCGCTCAGCACGCTGGTCGAGACGCGCAGCGTGCTTCCGCTGCCCCTCCTGCGCGCCAGGCTGCTCCTGCAGCGCGCCGAGACCTTGGTAGAAGATGGTCAGCGCAGCGAAGCGTCCAATGAGCGCCTGGAGACATTGTTGAACGAAGCCCGGCGGCAGTTGGAAATGGCAGAACTGCTGGGCTATGGAAAAAGGAAGGACTTTGAGCCCCTGTACGATGAACTCAAGAAAATCAAGGAAAAGACGGGAGGGGGAGGCGGCGGAAAAGGCTGGCTCGATGAAGTCAAGGCAAAACTGTCCAGGTTGTTCTGAAACCGCTGGAGAGGGGGCGCATAGCGCCCCCTCTCATGTCCCATGAGTGTTTGATTTTTCATCTCGTATAGGTCTTTAGGAGATATTGCATGAACACAGACACCATCGCCAATTCCAATGCGGATGACCCCACCAAAGCACTGTGTTCGCTGAGCCAAAATTGGTGGCTTTTTGTGCTGCGCGGTGTCTTGGCATTGATTTTTGCAGCCCTCGCGTTCTGGATGCCACAATCGGCTCTGTTGGCCATGACCATCATGTTCGGCGCATTTTCCTTGGTCAATGGCGCGTTCAACTTGGTTGCAGCGGTGCGCCATATCCAGAAAAAAGAGCGCTGGGGCTGGCTGCTGTTCAGCGGCATTGTCGGCATACTTACCGGCGTCGTCGTCCTGGTTGCTCCTTGGGTCGCCACGATGGTCATGGCTTCTTTTTTATGGGCTAGCGTGGGGTTCTGGGCGGTTTTCACCGGTGTGCTGGAGATATCCGCCGCGGTTCGGCTGCGTCAAGAAATCAAGGGTGAAATCTGGCTTGCCCTCAGTGGACTGCTCTCGATTATCCTTGGTGCTATCGTCTTGTGGATATTTTTTACCCGTCCGGTCGAGTCATTCCTGGCCGCAGGCTGGCTGTTGAGCTTCTATGCGGCAGTCTATGGTGTCACGCTTTTGTTCTTGAGTTGGCGTCTTCGCAAAACGCGCCAGGGATAAGAGCGGGTCAAACTAAATTCTATGGATATGAGCATTTTCGGTTCGTGCCTCCATAGAAATGACATCAAAGGAGTCATACATGCAGATGCAATATAGCTATCGAGCTATCGACAAAGAGTTTCATGAACCTTGGCAGAGAGCTTTGGGAAATATGATCGAGCACGCCCTCAAGCCATTGCTCGACAAACACACTAAAGATTCAGCGCGACTTCAAATCGTCCTTGATCGCGACAAGACCAAGCGGCAATTTCTGGCCAGTGGCTATATGCACCTGCCCGGCAAAAAGATTGTCAGCGTCACTGCATCACATGACGAGCTGACGCCCCTCGCGCAGATGCTCGCACAGTCGTTGTTCCGTCAGGCCAAGAAGCATTTTGACCGACTGCATGCTCAGGATCAAATCAAGCGCAAAGCACGACGCGAGCGCTTGCGCGAGCTCAAGGTGCGGATTGCCGCAAAACCCGCATCAGCCGCCCATGAGGCCGAGGTGACCCGAATGCCTCTACTGTCGAAACTTGAGGCTGTCGCAAGGCGTGAGCTGGCTTATCTGCGGGCCGTCGGCGATTTGCCGCGCGATTATCCGACGCTGCGTGACGTGGTGGATGAAGCGATTGTCAAAGCTGAGTTGGAATGGCAATCCGTGCCGGAAGAAAAAGCGGCTTACGTCGGTCTTCTGAAGCATCTGTTCGCCATCCTGGATCAGGAAGTGGCAAACAGCCGGCAATTTGGCGAATTCGTTTCTCTGGACGCGCCGGTCGAACCGGATGCCCAGGATGTCGCCGAGGCCATGGTGGAAGAGGAAGTCTTCGAATTTTATCAGCCCGATGACACACTCAGGCTTGCCGATGTCATCGCTGACAATCAGCATCCCGATGCCGCAACGATCGCGGAACAGGAGGAGCTAATTGATCGGTCGAGCGAGTTCGCTTTTGCATTCAATCTGCTGAAGGACATGCCGCGTTTGTGGCGGCGCATTTTTCTACTCATCCGTGTGGATGGGCTGGATGCCAGCAGCGTCTGTGAAATCCTGCTGATTCCTAGTAAGGAAGATGCTGTCCGAGGGTGGCTCATGCAGGCCGAAGCATTCATGGCTGCCCATCTGGAAGAGGCCGGAGTAAGCAAAGACGGGAACGATTGGCTCCAAGGCATTGATTGGTCGGCATTGTCTGTGACCCGAAGCGCGGCAGCCTCACTGTGGTCCAAGGAGGCGAACCATGAAGAATGATCTTCACCTCGTCTGTCCGCACTGCCAGTCCATCAACCGCGTACCGGCGGCCAAGCTCGCGGATCATCCCAACTGCGGTCGCTGCCAGCACCCCTTGTTCACCGGCGAGCCCATCGAGTTGACCACGGCGACGTTCTCGCGCCACGTGGAGCGCAGTGACCTGCCACTGTTGGTCGATTTCTGGGCACCTTGGTGCGGGCCGTGCAAGATGATGGCCCCGCAGTTCCAGCAAGCGGCGCGCCAGCTCGAACCCAGGGTCAGGCTGGCCAAGGTCAATACCGAGGCCGAGCCTCACCTGGCCGCCCAGTTCGGTATTCGCAGCATTCCAACCCTGATTTTGTTCCGAGGGGGACATGAGGTTGCACGTCAGGCGGGCGCCATGGGGGCGCAGGACATTATGCGCTGGGTGACATCCCGCTTGCCGCAATGACCCGGCGCGAACCACCCTGCTTATCAGTTGTTCGATCCTTGAAGAAAGTGTGTAGCCGCGATGCATAGCGACCCCAACCACACAATCTTTGACGAAATGCGTTCCCAGTTGCAGAAACTTTGGAACCTCTGTTTCACCCATAAGGAGCGTCACCTTTGAACGAGGCTCCTCAAATCTCAGCCCGACACTGTGACCAGATTGACCAGAATGCCCATTCTGGCAGTTGGCATCTCGATCTTGGCTCGCAACTCCTCACTTGCTCCGATGAAGCCTGCCGCGTGCTCGGCCTGGATGTTGGTGCGCCAATAGCCTTCGAGCGATTCCTGCAGTGCATTCACCCTGAAGACCGCCCCCTCTTCGATAGGGCATGGGATGCTGCCATGTGCGGAAAGTCCCTTGATCTGCGGTGTCGCATCGTCAGCGGAGGGCAGGTTCGCTGGATACACCTGCGGGCAACATTCAAGGGCGACGCATCTGGTCGGCCCAGAGCGGCAGACGGGACGGTAGAGGACATCACCGATCTCAAGAGGGTCGAGCAGGCGCTGTACTCTATGCGCCGACAGCGAGAAGAGTTGGCCAGCCACGTTCCCGGTATGCTTTACCAATACCGTCTTCGTCCGGACGGCAGCTCGCACTTCCCTTATGCCAGCGCGAGGATAGAGGAAATATACGGGGTTGCACCGGAGGATGTTGTTGAAGATGCCACTCCTGCGTTCGCTGCGCTCCATCCTGAAGACCGCGACCGTGTGCATGAAACCATACAAGCGTCGGGGCAGTCACTCGCGCTTTGGCATGACGAGTACCGAGTGCAGTTTCCAGACGGTCGGGTGATCTGGGTCGAAGGCGAGGCGTCGCCTGAAGCCATGCCTGATGGGAGCATCCTCTGGCACGGCTATATCCATGATGTCACCTCACGCAGAAGATCCGCGGAAGAGCTTCGCCTTGCGGCTAAAGTTTTTGCGCACGCAGGAGAGGGCATCCTCGTTACGGACGCTCAAGGCCACATTGTCAACGTCAACCGAGCGTTTACCGTGATCACTGGTTACGCGCGGGAGGAAGTATTGGGCCAGACACCCCGTCTGCTCGAGTCCGATCGCTATGACGATGAGTTCTATCAGACCGTTTGGCAGGCTCTGCTTGAGCACGACTACTGGCACGGAGAGCTCTGGTGCCGACGCAAGAACGGCAGTCAGTTTGCCGCGCTGCTGACGATCAGTGCAGCCCCGGATATGCGGGGCAATATCGAGCATTACGCAGCCATGTTTTCCGACATCACAGCGCTGAAGGAGAACCAGCAACAGCTTGAACGCGTTGCTCATTACGACCTGCTCACCGGCTTGCCCAATCGACTATTTGAACCGCCCCGGCTTCCCCGGAGGCTCGTTGGTTTGAGTCACGCCGTCACGACGGACCCGGTGGATTGCGAATAGTAGGCTTGCTCGGCTTTGGCCGGTGGGATGTTGCCGATGGGCTCCAGCAGTCGTCGATTGTTGAACCAGTCGACCCAGGCGAGGGTGGCCCATTCGACCTCATCGCGGGTTCGCCAGGACGGCCGCCGGTGAATCACCTCGGCCTTGTAGAGTCCGTTGATGGTCTCGGCCAGCGCGTTGTCGTAGGAGTCGCCCACGCTGCCCACCGAGGGCTCCAGTCCGGCCTCGGCCAGGCGCTCGATGTAGCGAATGGAGACGTACTGCACGCCGCGGTCACTGTGATGCACGAGCCTGTCCGGGCCGACCGGCTTGCGGGCGTACAGCGCCTGCTCGAGCGCGTCGAGCACGAAGTCCGTGCGGGCCGAGGACGACGCTCGCCAGCCCACGATCCGGCGCGCGAACACGTCGATGACGAAGGCGACGTAGACGAAGCCCTGCCAGGTCGAGACGTAGGTGGTCGCCCGTGAAATATTCATAACCTCATGAGTTGTCGTGTGTTATTGCCTGTTTGCGTGCGTATTCCACGCCATGGCGGACACGATTCCATGCTGATGGCGGACAGTGTTCCAGCGTGAAGCCGGACGCGGTTCCACGCTGAAGGCGGACAGCATTCCAAACGGATGGCGGACACCTGCAGGGTGTTCTGAGTGACCCGAACGCGGCATACGCTGCCCGGTTTTTGACCGAAGCCAGCGATGCCCACACCCAGGGTCACCATGAGCAAACTACGACACACACTGCAACTGCTGCACGGCGGGGCCCTGAGCACCCGCCAAATCGGCGCGGCGCTTGGCATCTCCAAGTCCACCGTCAACGACATCGCCAGTTACGCGCGCGCCGCCGGCGTGGACTGGGCGCTGGCCCAGAGCCTGAGCGACGAGGAATTGCAAGCCCGACTCTACAAGCCACCCGTGGCGCGCGCGTCCCGGCACCTCGAACCCGACCATGCCCACATCCATCGCGAACTGCGCCGCCCCGGCGTCACCCTGCAACTGCTGTGGGAGGAGTACCAGCAACAGCACAGCGGTCAGGCGTACAAGTACAGCGCCTTTTGCGAGAAGTACAAGGTCTGGGCCCGGGGGTTGAAGCGCTCCATGCGCCAGACCCACATGGCCGGCGACAAACTCTTCGTGGACTACGCCGGCCAGACGGTGCCCATCGTCGATGCCGACACTGGCGAGATACGCCAAGCCCAGGTCTTCGTGGCCGTGCTGGGCGCATCGAACTACACCTACGCCTGTGCCACCGCCAGCCAGAAGGCCGCCGACTGGGTGGCCAGCATCATGGGGGCGCTGGAGTTCATCGGTGGCGTGCCTCGCCTGCTGGTGCCCGATCAGCCGCGCGCCTTGATGACCCGTGCCGACCGCTACGAGCCCACCGCATACCGCCTGCTCGATGAGCTGTGTGCACACTACGGTGTCGCGGTCATGCCCGCACGCCCGGCCAAACCCCGCGACAAGCCCAAGGTCGAGGTCGCCGTGCAGGTGGTCGAGCGCTGGATTCTGGCGCGGCTGCGCCACCAGACCTTCTTCAGCCTGGCCGAGCTCAACCGCTCGATTGCCGGCTTGCTGGTGGACTTGAACCAACGCCCGTTCAAGAAGCTGCCGGGCAACCGTGCCAGCGCCTTTGCCGAGCTCGACGGCCACTACTACTCGGTGCCCCACGCCCTGGTGGGCGAGGTGGTGGAGTTGCGCATCACCGCCACCACCGTGGAAGTCCTGCGCGGCCACAAGCGGGTGGCCGCCCACGCGCTCAATGGGCGCAAAGGCGCGCACACCACGGCTGCTGAGCACATGCCGGCCTCGCACCGGGCACACCTGCAGTGGACGCCAGCCAAGCTCATCGCCTGGGGCGAGCGCATCGGCTCGGCCACCGCCGCCGTGGTGCGCTGGCAGATGGAGCACCGCGCCCACCCCGAACAGGGCTACCGCGCCTGTCTGGGACTGATGCGTCTGGGGCGGCAGTACGGGGCCGAGCGGCTGGAGGCGGCCTGTGCGCGGGCGCAGTCGATTCGCTCGCGAACGTGCGCGGGCCGGGCTACTACCACTGAGACAGTGCCAAGACCGAAGGAACACCCGATGCTCAACGGACAGACCCTCAACCAACTGCGCGCCCTGCGCCTGGACGGCATGGTGGCCGCTCTGAGTGACGCGGCCACCCACATCGCAGCCAGCGAACTGCCCTTTGAACAGCGCCTGGCGCTGCTGGTGCAGCGCGAGGTGGACTGGCGTGTGCGCTGGGGCAGCAGGCGGCACGCCTGGGGTTCTCCGTCCTCTACACCAGGGCTCCCCGACTCCTGGAAGAACTTCACGTGGCCCATGGCGACGGCAGCTTTGGCAAGCGCCTGGCGCAACTGGCCCGGCTGGACCTGCTCATCCTAGACGACTTCGGCATCGTGCCGATTGCCGCGCACGAGCGCAACGATTTGCTCGAACTCTTGGACGACCGGGTGGCACGCGCTCGACGCTCATCACCAGCCAGTTGCCGGTGACGGCGTGGCACGCCTGGCTGGACGAGCCGACGCTGGCCGACGCCATCCTGGACCGCATCGTGCACGGCTCGCACAAGATAGCCCTCAAGGGCGAGTCAATGCGCAAGCTCGCCAAGGCCGCCTGAGCCGGTCGCACCGAGTGCCATTCCACGCTGATGGCGGACACTTTGGCTACGATTTGAGCGTCACTCAGGACACCCGCGCAGCGTGTCCGCCATCGTTTGGAACGCTGTCCGCGATGGCAATGGAATCACTGTCCGCCATCAGTGGAATGCGCAAGCAGGGCCTAGGTCGGGGTGAGCTTGGGGCAAATTTCCATCGGCATCTCCGGATGATCGCGACGATGCGATCGGCGTGCTGTGAGTGCGGGAGGCCAAGCGCCCGGATGGCGAGGCATTCTGCTTGTGAAATACAAACAAGAAAACTACACTTTAACTAAACTCATGATGTAAGTAGAATATCTCCCGTGAAAGTCTCAAAAGAGGAACTCGTCGCCGTCCTCGCCCAGTTCAATCCCTGGTGGCGGGGCGAGCCCATTGCGGACTTGCCCACATGGCGGCGTGCCGCCTTCCGCGAGCTGCACGCCTGGCTGACCGTGCCGCCCGCGCCCCGGGCGGTGATGCTCTCCGGCGCGCGGCAGATCGGCAAGACCACGCTGATGCTGCAGGCCGCGCAGGCGCTGCTGGCCGCCGGCGTACCCGCGGCCAACATCCTCTATGCCACCTTCGACCACCCGATTTTGAAGCTCGCCGGCATCGACGCCGTGCTCGACGCCTGGCGCGAGCGCGAGCCGCGCGCCGAGGGGCCGGAATATCTGCTGCTCGACGAAGCCCAGTTCATCCGGGACTGGGGCACCTGGGTCAAGCACCAGGTCGATTTCCGCAAGGACCGGCGCATCGCTTTCACCGGCTCGGCCATGCCGTTGGTGGAGGCCGCCCCCGAATCCGGCGTCGGCCGCTGGCACACGATCCGGCTGACCACGCTGTCGTTCTACGAGTACCTGCAGATCAAGCGCCTGCAACTGCCCGAGCTGCCCAAACTGCGCAGCCTGCGCGACCTGTTCGACTGGGCGCCGGCAGACTTCTACCGCGCCACCGAGCTGGGGCGGGACTACGTGGGCCACTTCCACGAATACCTGCTGCGCGGTGGCTTTCCGCAGACCGCGCAGGTCGACAGCGTCACGCAGGCGCAGCGCCTGCTGCGCGAGGACATCATCGACAAGGTGCTCAAGCGCGACATGACCGCGCTCTTTGGCGTGCGCCGCGTGCTGGACCTGGAACACACCTTCCTCTACCTGTGCCTGCACGATGGCGGCCTGCTGGACATGGTGGACCTGTGCAGCAACCTGGAGGTCAAGCGCCCCACGGCGCAGCACTTCATCGAACTGCTGGAGGCCGCCCACCTGATCTACCGCCTGGCGCCCTACGGCTACGGCAAGGACGTGCTGCGCGCGCGGTTCAAGATTTATCTGGCCGATGCCGCCATCGCGCCAGCGGTGATGCTCAAGGGCAAGGCCATCCTGGAGGATGCTGCTGCTCTGGGTGTGGCCACCGAGACGGCCGTCTTCAAGCACCTGTTTGCCCGCTACTACGCGCAGAACGTGCGCTTCTCCTACTGGCGCGGCAAGCGCGAGCACGAGGTCGATCTCGTTGCTGAAGTGGGCGGCGAGCTCATTCCGTTCGAGGTGAAGTACCGCGCCCAGCACACCGGTGCGCGCGAGTTGAAGGGCCTGATCGAGCTGTGCCAGGCCAAGCGCATCGCGCGCGGCTACGTGGTGACCAAAGCGCTGGACCACTTCGGGCCGATGCAGGGCCTGCCGCTGGCCGAAGATGCCGATGTACCGACGCGCATCATGCGCATTCCGGCGCCGCTGCTGTGCTACTGGATGGGGGCGGCGGAGCTTCCGGGGGATACGCAGTGAAGCTCGCCGCACGGGGTCTGGCTCCATGGAGCCGCCCGGCCTTGATGGGAGGGCATCCGTCGGCCTTCTACGCGCAAGCCCACGGATGCCCTCGGCATGACTCGTAAGCTTTTGCCGACAATTTCCCCCGTGGCCGGTCAGGCCGCGTCGATGGCGTCTGCGCCGACGGCGCCGCCCCCCTTGTTTGTACAATCTCGGTCGTCACTGGGGAGTAGCCGCTCTGCGACCGCCAGAGGCCTGCGTCAACATGCTTGGCAGTTTTGCCATGGCGCAGGCGGTTTCCGGACTTGGCAAGACCTTTGACCAGGGTGCCTCCGACTCGGCCGGGGATCCGCCGTGGTCATTCGTCTTTGCTCCGGCCGGGAACCGTCCATGGAATCTCTCTTCGTCTCGACGGGCGTCGTCGCCCTGGCCGAAATCGGCGACAAAACGCAGCTGCTCGCCTTCCTGCTGGCGGCCCGCTTCAAAAAGCCGCTGCCGATCATCCTGGGCATTCTGGTCGCGACGTTGGCCAACCATGGCCTGGCCGGGGCGCTGGGTGCCTGGATCACCGCCACCGTCAGCCCCCAGGTGCTGCGCTGGGTGCTGGGCCTGTCGTTCATTGCAATGGCCGTCTGGACGCTGATCCCCGACGAAATCGAGGAGGACGAGGTATCGATTGCGCGGCGCTTTGGCGTCTTTGGGGCCACGTTGGTGACCTTCTTCCTGGCCGAGATGGGCGACAAGACGCAAATTGCCACCGTGGCAATGGCGGTGCACTACGCCGCGCCGCTGATGGTGGTCATCGGCACCACGCTGGGCATGTTGATCGCCGACGTGCCGGCGGTGTTCGTGGGCGACAAGCTGGCCAACCGCATTCCGATGCGGCTGGTGCATGGGGTGGCGGCCGCCATTTTTGCCGGGCTGGGGGTGCTGACGCTGATGGGGGTGGGTGCCTCGCTGGGAGTGTGACGCTCAGGCCGGGGCGGGCCGGTCGGCGGCGTCTTGGCGGCCGTCGCACGGGCGCATCGCTGCGCCGTCCGCCCGGCGTCGATGGACTGTCGGCGGGCGTCGCCGTGCTGGTGCAATCGTTGTATGCTTATTGAGCGATCAAAAAGAGAGGGCTGAAAGCCGCTCGGCCCCGAGCCTGCCCCCGAAGGAGTTGCCCCCATGTCTTCTGTCGCCCTGTCCCGCCGCCGCTGGTTGCAAATCGCCGCCGGCTCCGGCCTGGTGGGGGCCGGCCTCGCCACCATGCCGGAGGTGCGGCTGTTTGCCCAGCAGTTGCAGGACTTTATCGAGGGGCCGCCGGTGCCCGATGTGAAGCCCGAGCGCATCGCCCCCCACGTTTGGATGATTTACGCTCAGGACGGCTTTCCCACGCCGGAAAACCGCGGGGTGATGGCCAATGTGGTGTTCGTCGTGACTTCGGTGGGGGTGGTGATGCTCGACGCCGGGTGCTCGCTGCAGCACGGCGAGATGGTCGTCCGCATGATCCGCACCGTGACCGACAAGCCCGTGGTGGCGATCTTCAACAGCCACTACCACGGCGACCACTGGCTGGGCAATCACGCCTTCGTCAAGACGTACGGCGAGGCGCTGCCAATCTACGCCTTGCCGCACACCATCGAGCAGATCAAAGGGGCCGAAGGCAGCCTGTGGCGCAGCTTGATGGAGCGCTGGACCAACCAAGCCACGATGGGCACACAGGTGGTGGCGCCCAACCGGCCGGTGCAGCACGGGCAGACGTTCACTTTTGGCGATGTCACCCTGCGCATGCACCACTACGGCAAGGCGCACACGCCGTCCGATCTGTGCGTGGAGGTGGTGCAGGATCGCTTCACCTATGTCGGCGACATTGCGATGGAAAACCGCATCGCCAACATCGACGATGGCTCCTACCCGGGGACGTTCAAGTACTACGAAGCGCTGCAACAGGCCGCCGGCGACCAAGTGTGGTGGCCGGGGCATGGGCGCGGCAGCAAGACGCTGCTGCGCGACTACGGCACTTTCCTCAAGGGCATTTGGGAGCCGTGCGTGCAGGCCGTCAAGGACGGCGTGCCGCTGGAAAAGGCCAAGGAACTCGTGCTCAAGGACCCCCGCGTGGCCGCACGGGCGCGGGGGATGGCGGGGTTCGACTCCAATATTGGCAAGTACACCAGTTTGGCGTACTTGGAAGCCGAGCGGGAGCTATTCTGACCCCACGGCCTTCCTGGGCCGGCGCTTTGGCGGCAGCCGCCACCACGGCAGCGTCGCGGTCAGAGAGAGCACGGCGCCGCAGTCCTGCGGCGCATAGCCTGGAATGCCGGCCAGTCGCGCCTGCCAGGCGGGCGTGGTCAACACGTCGCGCAGGGCGCGCAGCCCGGGTTGCTCCAGGGCAGTTTCGAGGCAGGCGAGGGCATAGCGTTCGCGCACCAAGGGGACGAAGCCCAGCCCCAGCCGCTGCGCGGCCGCCTGTGTACCCAAGCCCGCATCGGCGCTGCCGCTGGCCACCGTCTGCGCAACGGCGGCGTGCGAGGGCTCGCAGCGGTCGTAGCCCGGCAGCTCCTGCGGTTGCAGGCCCGCTTCGCGCAGCAGCTCATCCAACAGCAGCCGGGTCCCGGTGCCTTCGGGCCGATTGACGTAACGCAGCCGCCAGCGCACGACGTCCGCCAGACCGCGCAGCCGGCGGGGATTGCCTGGGGGGACGATCAGGCCCTGCCAGCGCTGCGCAAAGCCCAGCAGCTTGTGCCGCCCCGGGGCGAGCAGCGGCCGGTAGGCGCGCGCAGCGGGGCTGTCGATGCCTGGCTGCTCACGCGTGTGAAAGCCAGCGACCACGCAGCGCCCGTCGTCGAGTGCGCGCAGCGCTTCCACGCTGCCGCAAAAGCGGATGTCCAGGTGCAGGCGCGCGTGTTCGGCCGCGTGTGTCTGCAGCAGCGGCAGGGCGTCGTCGTGGCTGGCGTACAGCGGCAGCACATGGCTGTCCGGGTCGAAGGCCAGCGCGAAGGTGCGCTCCAACTCGGCCCGCAGGGCCTCGATCTGTGGCATCAGGCGGGCCTGCGCCAGCCGCTCGGTCCAGATGAGTTTTTCGGCAAACGGGGTGAGGGTGGCGGCCTGGCCCCGCTCCCAGTGCACGAGCGGTTGACCGAGCCGGTCTTCCCACGATTTGAGCTGTCCCCACGCATGTCGGTACGACCACCCCAGCGCACGCGCCGCCGCTGCGATCGAGCCGCCAGTGCGCACGGCGTACAGCAGATCCATCAAGGGGTTGCGCAGCGGGGCGGCATGGTCGCTGCCCGTGTCGTCCAGAAGGTAGTGAAGCCCAATCCTGCGCATGCCCACAGTGTGCCCGATGTGACGGGGGCACCGCCTGCGCTGCCGGTGTCCCCAGGCCTATGCACGCCGCTGCATACCGGGAAAGCCACGGGCGCTTGCCGTTTGCTCGGCCGCTACGATGCACGGTCATGGAGTCTTTTGCGCAGGGGTTGGCGGTTGCCTGGGGGTTGGTCCTGTCGGGGGACGCGACGTTGTGGCAGATCGTCGCGCGGTCGTTGGCGGTCAGTGCGACCGCTTGCGGGTTGGCGTGCGTGCTGGGGTTGTCGATCGGAACATGGCTGGCCGTGGCGCGTTTTCCGGGGCGCGCTGCCGTCGTGACGCTGGTCAATACGCTGCTGGCGGTTCCATCGGTGGTGGTCGGGCTGGTGGTGTACCTGCTGCTGTCCCGCTCGGGGCCGCTGGGCTTTCTGGGGTGGTTGTTTACGTTTCAGGCCATGGTGCTGGCGCAGACGGTGCTGGTGTTGCCGTTGGTCATCGGGCTCACGCGCCAGGTGGTGGAGGATGCGGAATCGCAGTACGGCGAGCAGTTGCGCGCGCTGGGCGCCGGGACGGTGTGGCGCGGCTGGCTGCTCGCTTGGGATGAGCGGTACGCGCTGCTGACGGTCGTGATCACGGCGTTTGCGCGCGCGGTCTCGGAGGTGGGGGCGGTGATGGTCGTGGGCGGCAATATCGATGGCTTTACCCGCGTCATGACGACGGCGATTGCGCTGGAGACCAGCAAGGGCGATCTGCCGCTGGCGCTGGGGCTGGGCATCGTCCTGCTGGGGGTGGTGCTGATCCTGAATGCCCTGGTGGCGCTGCTGCGACGCTGGCGCGAACGGGCGGATGGGCCTACACTGCTGGAGGCGCGCGCATGACGCCGCTATATGACTTTCGCGGGGTGCACGTCCGTCTGGGCCCTGCGGGGCAGGTACACGCCTTGCGCGGGATCGACCTGCGCGTGCAGCCTGGCGAGCGCGTGGCGCTGGTGGGCAGCAACGGCAGTGGCAAGAGTACGCTGTTGCGTACGCTCATGGGTCTGTTGCCGGTGGGGGGCGTATTGCACCGCGCCCCGGGGGTGCGTGCGGCCCTGGTGTTCCAGCGGCCGTACCTGATGCGCTCGAGCGCGTTGCACAACGTGGCGATTGCGCTGTGGTTGCAGGGGCAGCGCTGGGCACAGGCGCGGGTGCTGGCCCTGCAAGCGCTGGAGCGGGTGGGCCTGGCGGCCTACGCGGGGCGCAACGGGCGGACCTTGTCGGGGGGGCAGCAGCAGCGGTTGGCCCTGGCCCGGGCCTGGGCGCAGCACCCCAATGTCTGGCTGCTCGATGAGCCGACCGCCAGCCTCGATCCGCAGGCCCGGCTCGAGGTCGAGGCCTTGATCCGCACTTTCGCCGCTCCTGGCGCCTCACCAGCGCAGGAGGGGGGAGGGACTCTGATTTTCAGCAGTCACCAACTGGGGCAGGTGCGGCGCCTGGCCAGCCGCGTCGTCTATCTGGAAGCAGGGCGCATTCTGGCCGATCTTCCTGTGGATGATTTTTTCGACCCCGATGTCCTGGCGCGGCATTCGCCTCAGGCTCGTGCTTTTGTCCTTGGAGAAACCCCATGAAGTTGCTATCCTGGTTACTGACGGTTGTCGGCTGTCTCGTGGCGTGGACGGTTCACGCGCAGCCCCTCGTCGTGGCTTCCACCACCTCGACGGAGCAGTCGGGTCTTTTCGGCCACCTATTGCCACTGTTTCGACAGGCGACAGGGATCGAGGTCAAGGTGGTGGCGCTGGGGACCGGGCAAGCGATCGACATGGCGCGCCGCGGCGATGCCGATGTGTTGTTCGTGCACGATCAGGCGGCCGAGGAGCGCTTCGTTGCGGAAGGCTGGGGGGTGCAGCGGCTGGAGGTCATGTACAACGATTTCGTGCTGGTGGGGCCCAAGACGGATCCCGCCGGTGTTCGGGGGCGCGACATCGTGGAGGCGCTGCGTAAGGTGGCGGCAGCCGGCGCGCCGTTCGTCTCACGCGGCGACAGGAGCGGAACCCACGCCGCCGAATTGCGGTTTTGGGCGCAGGCGGGGCGACCCGAGCCTGGATGGAGCGGCTATCGGCCATGCGGCTGCGGCATGGGGGCCGCGCTCAACATGGCCGCCGCCACCGCTGCCTATGTGTTGACGGATCGCGGCACTTGGCTGAACTTCAAAAACCGCGCCGATTTGGCCGTGCTGGTCGAGGGGGACCCGCGCCTGTTCAATCCCTACGGGGTGATTCGAGTGAACCCCGAACGACACCCACACGTCAAGACGGCAGCGGCACAAGCGTTTGTGGATTGGATCACCGGGCCTATGGGGCAAGCAGCGATTGCCAGTTATCGGATCGGGGGGGAGGCGGCCTTCTTCCCGAGCGCGCGGCGCTGATCGGCGCGGCAGGTGTTGCCGGCCTCAGCGCTGGGCCAGCTTGCGATAGACCGTGGCCCGGCTGATTCCGAGTTGCCGCGCCGCTTCGGCCACATTGCCGCCAGCTTGCGCCACGGCGTGGCGGATGAGGGCCGCCTCCCGGCTTTTGAGAGGTAAGCTGGGGCCGTGTTGGGTGTCGTCGCCCCCCGACTGCGCCAACACCAGCAGCCGCAGCCCCAGCCAACTGGGTACTTCGAGCGGCCCGCGCCCCCGTCGCGCGGCGCTGAACAGGTCGCCATACGGCACGGCAAACACCTCGTCGGCGTGGGGCCAGCCGCCCGCGCTCGCCCCGATGTTCGCCCGCAGGTCCAGCATCTCGGTGGCCGTGCGGTTGGCGCCCACGATGCGCCCGTCGGCGTCGAGGATCAGGAGGCCATCGTCGTCATCGCCCGGCAGATGCCCGGGCCACGTCAATCGCAGGCTCAGGGCATGGGGGCGCAACAGCACCAGGGCGTTTTCGATGCGGCGCGCCGTCACGCTGACCAAGTGCTTGAGGGCGCGGCGCTCCGGCGCCATGACACCGGTCAGATCGAGCATGCCGATGCATGCGCCGTCGGGGTCGAACAGCGGTGCCCCGGCGCAGCTGTAGACCGCAGTGTTGTCGAAGAAATGTTCCCCCCGGTGCAGCCAAACCGGCATCCGCTCGGTCAGCGCGGCGCCGATGGCCGAGGTGCCGATCGCGCTCTCCGACAGATCCACGCCGATGCGGGCGATTGCATGGATATGCCGGTTGCCGGGATCGACCGGGCCGTGCACGTCGATGACGATTCCGTTCGGATCGGTCAGCAGCGCAAAGTAGCCGGTGTCGGACATTGCCCGACCCAGCGTGCGGTCGATGATGGGGGTGGCCGCCTGCCTCAGGGTCTGGCTGGCTTCCAAGGTCCGCCGCATCACGGCGGCGCTGACACTGTCGAACACCACCCGCTCGCCTGGGCGTTGCCCGCGTGCCAGGCAGCGGCGCCACGAGGACGCGATCCACGGCTCGAGGCCCGGCACATCCCCGTCGAGCTGCGGGTCGTCGAGCATCCGGCGCCGGGCTTGGTCGATGGCGACGGTGCGGGCGTGCGGGGGGATCGGCCGCGGGCTGACCGATTCGCCGGGGCAATTGGACGGCAAATGCCGATTCGGCGCGACGCCCGTCGTACACGTTCACTGTCGCATTTTGAGAAATTCCGCACGCCTCCCCGGTCGACTAGGGTTATCCCCAAGGATGGCAGGGGATTCTCCTACAACAATACCAAAGCGGTGAACTTCACAAGGGCGTCCTTGCGGCCCCGCTACCCAGGAGACCAAGCATGCAAAAGGTGCTGCACATCGATCCGGCCAAGTGCACGGGCTGCCTTCAGTGCGAAATGGCCTGCTCGTTCGAAAACTACGGCACATACGCCACGTCCAAATCGCGCATCAAGGTGTTCGACTTCCACCACACCGGGCGCAAAGTGCCTTACACCTGCACCCAATGCGACGAGGCGTGGTGCCTGCATGCCTGCCCGGTGGAGGCCATCACGGTCGACAAGGTCACGGGAGCCAAGGTCGTCAACGAGACTACCTGCGTCGGCTGCAAGGTGTGCACCATTGCCTGCCCCTTCGGCACCGTCAACTACGTGCAGGAAACCGGCAAGGTCCAAAAGTGCGATCTGTGCGGCGGCGAGCCGGCCTGCGCCGATGCCTGCCCCACGGGCGCCATCACCTTCATCGATGCCAATTGGACCGGCATCGACCGCATGAAGCAGTGGGCCGACAAACTGGGCAACCAGACGGCCGCGGCCTGATCGTCAAAGGAGCACGAACATGTCTTGGGCTGGAAAAATCCTGCGCGTCAATCTGACGGCCGGCACCTGCACGGCCGAGCCGCTGAACATGACCTGGGCGCGCCAATACCTGGGCTCGCGCGGGCTGGGCAGCAAATACCTGGTCGAGGAGGTGGACCCCAAGGTCGATCCGCTGTCGCCCGACAACAAGATCATCTGGGCCACCGGGCCGCTGACGGGCACCATGGCCTCCACCGGCGGACGCTACACCGTCATCACCAAGGGCCCGCTGACTGGGGCCATTGCCTGCTCCAACTCCGGCGGTTACTGGGGGGCGGAGCTCAAGATGGCCGGCTGGGACATGATCATTTTCGAGGGCAAATCGCCCAAGCCGGTGTACCTGTACGTCAACGACGACGTGGCCGAGCTGCGCGACGCCTCGCACCTGTGGGGCAAATCGGTCTGGCAGACGGAGGAAATCCTCAAGAGCTCGCTGCAGGACCCGCTGCTGCGCATTTCCAGCATCGGGCGCGCGGGCGAAAACCAGGTCCTGTACGCGGCAGTGGTCAACGACCTGCACCGCGCCGCCGGCCGCTCCGGCGTCGGGGCGGTGGCGGGCAGCAAAAACCTCAAGGCGATTGCCGTGCGTGGCACCAAGGGCGTGGGCAATGTCCGCGATCCCAAGGCCTTCATGCAGGTCACGAAAGAAAAGAAAAAGATCCTGGCCGACAACGCAGTGACGGGGCAGGGGCTGCCCAAATACGGCACGCAGGTGCTGATGAACGTCATCAACGAAATCGGCGCGTTGCCCACGCGCAACCACCGCGACGTGCAGTTCGAGGGGGCCAAAGACATTTCGGCCGAGGCCATGCTGACGCCGCGCCCCACCGACGGCAAGACGCACCTCGTGACCAACCAGGCGTGCTTTGGCTGCACCATCGCGTGCGGGCGCATCAGCAAGATCGACGAGACGCACTTCAGCGTGCAGAACAAGCCCCAGTACTGGGGGGCCAGCGGCGGGCTGGAGTACGAGGCCGCGTGGGCGCTTGGGGCCGCCAACGGCGTGAACGATCTGGAGGCGCTGCAGTACGCCAACCTGATCTGCAACGAGCACGGGATGGACCCGATCAGCTTTGGGGCCACCGTCGGTGCCGTCATGGAGCTGTACGAACTGGGCGTGCTGACCAAGGAACAGATCGGCATCGAAGCGCCGTTTGGCTCCGCCCGCGCGCTGTGCGAGCTGGCGGACATGACGGCCAACGGCGTCGGGTTTGGCAAAGAGATCGGGCTGGGCTCCAAACGCCTGTGCGAGAAGTACGGCCACCCCGAGCTGTCCATGAGCGTCAAGGGCCAGGAGTTCCCCGCCTACGACTCGCGCGGCATCCAGGGCATGGGCTTGGCCTATGCGACCAGCAACCGCGGTGCCTGCCACCTGCGCGGCTACACCGTGGCGTCCGAGGTGCTGGGCATCCCCGTCAAGACCGACCCGCTGACGGCCGAGGGCAAGCCCGAGCTGGTCAAAGCCTTCCAGGACGCCACGGCGGCGTTCGACTCGGCGGGCATCTGCATCTTTACCAGCTTTGCCTGGGGGCTGGCCGACGTGGCGCCGCAGGTTGCGGCCGCCTGCGGCGACGAGTACACCACCGAGGAGCTGGAGCGCATCGGCGAGCGCATCTGGAACATGGAGCGCGAGTTCAACAACGCCGCCGGCTTCACGGCCAAGGACGACAGCCTGCCGCCGCGCCTGCTGACCGAGCCCGCCAAGAGCGGCCCCGCCAAGGGGTTGGTCAACAAGCTGCCCGAGATGCTGCCCAAGTACTACGCGGTGCGGGGTTGGGACGCGGAAGGCCGCCCGACCGCCGAAACCAAGGCGCGACTGGGCCTTTGATCCAACGCACGACATGACCCACCACGTCATTCTGGGGGCCGGGCCGGCCGGGGTGATCGCGGCCGAAACCATCCGCAAGCATGCTCCGGCGGATCGCATCACGCTCGTCGGCGACGAGCCGGAGCCGCCATATTCGCGCATGGCGATTCCGTACCTGTTGATCGGGCACATCGACGAGGCCGGCACCCACCTGCGCAAAACGGCCGATCACTACGAGCGCCTGCGCATCGAGCGGGTGCAAGGGCAGGCGACTGCGGTGGATACGTCGGCGCGCACCGTGCGGCTGGACGATGGGCACACCCTGACCTACGACCGGCTGCTGATCGCCACCGGGTCGCGGCCCGCCCGCCCGCCCATCCCCGGCATCGACCTGCCGGGAGTGCACCACTGCTGGACCCTGGCGGATGCCCGCGCCATCATGGAGCGGGCCAAACCCGGAGCCCGCGTGCTGCAACTGGGGGCCGGCTTCATCGGTTGCATCATCATGGAGGCGTTGCAACAGCGCGGCGTCACCCTGACCATCGTCGAGATGGGCGATCGCATGGTGCCGCGCATGATGGGGCCGGCCGCCGGCGGCATGATCCGCGACTGGTGCGAAGCCAAAGGCGTGGCGGTGCACACCGGCACGCGCCTGGAAGCGATCGAACCCGGCGCGCCGCTGAACGTGCGCCTGTCCAACGGCCACGCGGTCGCGGCCGATCTGGTCATCATCGCCGCGGGGGTCAAGCCCGCCATCGGTTTTTTGGAGAACTCCGGCATCCGCTGCCTGCAAGGCGTGCTGACCGACGAGCACATGCAAACCAACGTGCCCGGCGTCTATGCGGCGGGGGACTGCGCCGAGGCCTTCGACAAGGTGTCGGGGACCACCATCGTCAGTGCGATCCAGCCCAATGCCGCCGATCAGGCGCGCGTGGCTGCGCTCAACATGGTGGGCCAGCGGGCGGAGCTGCGCGGGGTCACGCAAATCAACGTGCTCGACACGCTGGGGCTCATTTCCACCAGCTTTGGCAACTGGCAGGGGGTGCCCGGTGGCGACCGGGTGGAACGGGTGGATGCCGAGCACCACAAGGTGCTGAGCCTGTGCTTCGACGGCGATGTGATGGTGGGCTGCAACAGCGTGGGTTGGACCGACCACGTCGGTGCCCTGCGCGGGCTGGTCGAGGGCAAGGTCCGACTGGGCGTGTGGAAGCGCGAGCTGATGCAAGATCCGACACGCTTCATGGCCGCGTACCTGGCCACCGCCCAGGCGCAGTCCCGGTGGGCAGGGGCGGCCGACACCCGTCGGCGCTGAGGAGCCGCGTTCGCATGCAGGTCACATTCAAGCTGTTCGCGACGCTGGGGGACTACCTGCCCCCTGGCGCGCGCTTCAATCAGATCGAGCTGGAGGTCCCCGAGGGCACCACGGTGCAGACCGTCATTGACCACCATCAGCTCCCCCCGAAGCTGGTGCACCTGGTGCTGGTCAATGGCGTGTTCGTGCCCCCGTCCGAGCGCGCCGGGCGCGCGCTGGCCCCGGGGGACGTGCTGGCGGTCTGGCCGCCAATCGCCGGGGGATGAGCGACCCCGGTGGCCCCCCGTCCGGACCGCCCCCTCCCATGCAGTCGTATTACCCGCAGGCCTTCGAGCGCGACATGGGGTGCACGGTCCAGGAGTGGCTGGGCTGGCTGCCCGCGGCGATCGGGGACCACCCCTGGTCGCGCACGGGCGATGGCGTGCAGGTGCGCATCGGCACGGGGACCCTGGCGCTCACCTGGCGACCCTTGCCCCCCCGGACCATCGCCCTGATCCGGCTGCCCCGGCTGTGGGTGGGCTTTCGCTTCGAGGGGCTGACCGCCGACGAGCGCCACCGATTCATGCGCCGCTTCGATCTCTATCTGCAGCGCGGTGGCGGTTGAGTCCCGCCCCGCTGGTCACGTGGCGCGGCCGCTCGGGCGGCCCAGCAGCCCCATCACGGTGTAGGCCAGCAGCATCGTGGCGACGAAGCCAGTACCGTAGACGATTAGGATCAGGAACCAGTCCGCCGGGCCGGCCGCGTCGGTGAAGCCCGACGACGACACCGCGGCCATCACCACCAGGGCGACGCCGCCGCCGAGCAGGCCCAGCAGCTCCGACTGCACCAGCCGGCGCGACACGAGGTGGCCGTCCCGCCGCCATACCCAGCCGAATCCCACCGCCGTGCCCAGCGCGAGCAGCGGCAGGATCCACAGCAGCGGGCCCAGCATCTCTTGGAACACCGCGAGGAACACCAGAGGGTCGTAGGTCTTCATGATCGGGGTCTCCGAGGGGGTGCGGGGGTCAGGTGCGGCCGCGCAGCATGCTGATGTAGGTGGGTTTGAGGGCCACCGTCTTCATGACCCAACTCACCCACAACTCCTCCAGCGGCGCGATGAAACCGGGGAACGACTGATAGAGGTTGTCCTGGTAGTCGAACTCGATCAGCATGGCCCGGCCCAGCCGGGTGATCAGCGGACACGACGTGTAGCCGTTGTACTTGTCCTGCGAGGGCTTGCCGCTGATGTCGCCGACCAGGTGATCCACCGCCACCGGCACCTGCCACTTGACGCTGGCGGCCGTCTTGCCCTTGGGCACGCCGGCGATGTCCCCGACGCCGAACACGTTGTCGTAGCGCTTGTGGCGCAGCGTCTCGCGGTCGACTTCCAGCCACCGCTCGCGGGCGAAGGGGCCGTCCTGCCAGGGCAGGGGACTGTCGCGCACCACGGCGGGCGCGCGCATCGGGGGCACGACGTGGATGAAGTCGTACTTCAGCTCCGTCGTCCCGGCGATCGAGCGGTACGTGGCGAGCCGGCGCCCCAGGTCGATGGACACGAGTTGGTGCTCGTAGTGCGGACGGATGCCGCGGTCCTGAAACAGCATGCGCACCTTCTCCGAGACGATGGGGACGGAGAACAGCGTTTTTTGCGGCGCGAGGTAGTGCAGCTCGGCCTTGCCCCGCATGCCCGCACGGCGCAGACGGTCGTCGGTGATGAAGGTGTACTTCAGGGGCGCCCCGGCGCACTTCATGTCGGTGTGCGGGCGGCCGAACAGCCCGACCCCACCTTGCGCGGCGAAGGCGGACATGACTTTCCAGGTGGCCGCGGCCGCCTCCGGGCCGTTGTACACGCTGCCCACCCCGTCGCGACCGATCCAGGCGGTGTCCATGCCGTCGATGGCCGCGTAGTCGAGCTCCAGGCCGCAGGCGACGATCAGGAAGTCGTAACCCACCTTGCGCCCACCCGCCGTGGTCACCCGGCGCGCCTCGGGATCGATCTCGGCGGCGGCCTCCTGCACCCATTCGACGCCGGCCGCGACGTACTCCTGCGTCGTCGACACGACGTAGCTGACGGGCTTGATGCCGGCGCCCACCAGGGTAAAGCCGGGCTGGTAATAGTGGTCGCGCCGCGCGTCGATCAGGGTGATGCTCGCCTGCGGCAGGCGGCGGCGCAGGTGCGAGGCGCTGGCCAGTCCGGCCGCCCCGGCCCCGACGATGACGATGCGGGCCTTGCCGTCCACCGGTGTGGGGTCCGACCGGGACTCCCCGGGGGCGGCCATGAGCCCCAGGGCACCGAGTGCGGCCAGACGTGCGAGCGCCTCGCGGCGATCGGGATCGAATCGGACCATGACCGTCTCCTCATGGATGGTTGATACCCTTGGGAGTTTGTATGATGGGAGCGGAACGCGCGGGATTCCTTGATCCATCGCAAGCGTCCCGCCCGATCGACCCCGGAGAAACCCGAACATGGACACACCGACCACCGTCACGCTCGTCCGCCGCAGCGGCTACCAGTTCGCGATCGATTTCGGGCTGGACACGCCCACGCTGTTCAGCGACGAACCGCCCCCGCTGGGCGAATCCAACGGCCCCACGCCGAAACACCTGCTGCTGGCGGCGGTGGCCAACTGCCTGAGCGCGAGCCTGACGTTTGCGCTCACCAAATTCAAGCAGGACCCCGGCACCCTGACCGCGGTGGCGCGCGCCACCGTCGGCCGCAACGCCGCCAATCGCCTGCGGGTGCAGCGCATCGAAGTCGAGATTCGACTGGAGCGCCCCGGGGACGCGTACGAGCATCTCGACCGCATCCTCGGGCAGTTCGAGGAGTTCTGCACCATCTCGATGAGCGTGCAGCAGGGCATCCCGATCGACGTGCGCGTCACCGGGGGCGACGGTCAGGTGCTCAAGGGCTGAGTCAGCGCCGCTGCTCACCGCCGAGCGCGGCGAGCAGGTCGCCGATCAGCGCCGACAGCTCGCCCGTGGCGATGGCGGCGTCGGTGTCGAAACCGTCGCCCTCGCCAGCGTCGTTGTCCTCGAAGACGCCGTCCTGGAAGGCGATGCGGCGCAGTTGCGCGCCGTCGGTCAGCACGAAGCTCACGCGGCCGTCCCAGTCCAGGGCCAGCTTGGTCGGCCGCTTGCCCTGCGCCAGGTGCCGCTGCATATCCTCGGTGTCGAGCACGTGGCGGGTGAAGCGCACCACCGCGGGGCTGTCGCCGTCGCTCTTGAGTTCGGCGTCGCGGCCAGGGGCGAAGTGCGTGGGCCAGTCCTGCGGCGCGGAGCCGAGCCAGCCGGCCATCGCCGTCGCCGGGGACAGTGCCGTCTCCAGCGGCTCGACACGCAGCCCGTCCAGCGCCCGGACCAGGGCGGTCACCACCGCGTCCACGCGCTTGGGCGACGTGCTGTCGAAGGCGATGCGCCCCGCGCCCACGTCGAGCCAGATCTGCACGTCCACCGCCTGCGCGAAGGCCATCGGCAGCAGCTCCTGCAGGATCGCTTCCTTCAGGTCGCGTTGCTCGCGCCGGCCCGGCTGGCGGCCCTCGGAGGCTTCGATCTGGGCGCAGCGCGCCTGCAGCGCGCGCTTGACGACGGCCCCGGGCACGCGCTTGGTCTCAATGCGGTAGCGCATCAACCGGTGGCCCGCCACCGACTCGACCAGGGGGGCATGGGGCTGGCCGCGCGGTGGCACCCAGCCCTCGCTCTGCATCTGGGTGGGGCCGCAGGGGTGGAAGGGCAGGGCCGCCAGGGCCTGCTCCATCTGTTCCAGGGTCGCGGCAAAGCCGTCGCCGATGCGAAAGACCGTCAGGTTCTTGAACACGGTGTGGGGAGCTCGTCGACGGCCGGACGTGCCATCGGTTGCAGGAACCGGCGGCATGCCGGCTGCGGGGATGCTGGAGCGGGCGATGGGAATCGAACCCACGTCTTGAGCTTGGGAAGCTCAGGTCCTACCATTGAACGACGCCCGCGTCGCCCCAGTATTGTAGAGCAAAGCCCGGGCGGGGCCGGGCCGTTCACGGTTTGCCGAGCAGGAAGTACAGGCCCGTGTAGCCGCGGGGGGCGTGCACCAGGCCGAGGTAGACGGGGCCGATGGCCGTGTCCGCGCCCAGGTATGCGCTGCTGCCCCAGCGCAGGTTGTCGCGGTAGCCCGACAGGCGCAGCCGCTCCGTCGCATCCCAGGCCCCGCCGGCCTCCAGCGTGCCTCCGACGAACAGCGCCCGCGCCACGCCCGGATTCAGCGACAGTCGCCGGTAGTAGCCGAGCCGCAGCAGCATCAGGGCATTGCCGGCCACCTGGCCGACCCGGTAGCCGGAGAGCTGCTGGAAGCCGCCCAGCGAGTACTCGTCTGCGGCGCCCGGCGGCAGCGCGGTGGAGCGGCTGAGGCGTCCGTAGAGGTTCCAGACGTGCGGCCCGTCGCGAAAGACCTCGTTGAGGCTCGCCTCCCAGCGGATGAAGTCCGTCGCGGTCCCCCGGGCGCGGTAGTGGCCACGTTGCCACTCGATCTGGTAGCGGTGCCCCTGCCCGGGGAAGTTGGCGTGGTCCAGCTGATCCGAGACCCACGCCAGGCGCCACGCATACTCGCGCCAGCCCACGTCGCGCAGCGTGCCGCGGCCGACCCGCTGGTTGTCGTAGTCGATCAGCGAGCGGCGGCGTGCGGCGATCGCACCGACGCGCACGTCGCCCCAGTTGCCGGCCCGCCCCAGGTGCCAGCCCAGGTCGGCGCCGATGCGCGTGGTGCGGCGGTGGAACAGCGCCAGGGGATCGCCGCCGGCGTCGAACCACTCGATCTTGCGCAGTTCATGGTCCGCGTACGCGCTCGTGAAGCGGCTGCGGTCGTCGCCCAGCGGCTGGTACCACTCGGTGCCCAGCGCCACCGTCGCGCCCAACTCCACCCGGGTGCGCCACTGGGCGCCCCGGTGGCCGGCGTCGCGCAGGGTATGGCTCAGGCGCAGGCGGAAGTCACCCTGGCCCTGGAAGTCGGTCTGCAGGTTCAGTCCGAGCCGAAGTTGGTGCCGCGCCCCGTCGTCGTCGCGCAGCCGGTAGATCAGGCCCTCGCCCGTGCCGTCGGTGGCGGGCGCCAGCCGGTAGTCGAGCTGGACGTAGTCGTCCAGCGCCACCAGCCGGCCCAGGTCCTCCTCGATGCGGTGCGGCTCCAGGGCATCGCCTGGGGCCACGTCGATTTGCCGCATCAGCCGCGCCGCCTGTGCCGACGAGACGCCCTCGATGCGCACGAAGGCCAGCGAGTCGGGCAGCGTTGCCAGCAGGGCCTCGTGCCGCGTCTGCCGCGCGGACTGCCACGCCGCGTAGGCCACTTCGTCGAGCGCGAAGCGCCGCAGGGCCTCGATCACGGAGGCCCCGTAGCGCTCCCCGATCGCCATCAGCGCCGGGCCCTGGTCGAAGCTGGCCGCCGTCAGCGAGCCCAGATCGGGGGTCAGCAACAGGTCGCGGCGGTTCAGGCCCTCGATGCTGCGGCGGACGTTTTGCTCCGTCAGGATGTTGATCATCTGCACCGTGACGCCCAGCGCGGTGCCCAGCGTTTCGCGGCGGGCCAGCGGGGTGCCGATGTTGACGGCGATGACGATCTCCGCCCCCATCGCCCGCGCGACGTCCACCGGCAAGTTGTTGACCAGGCCGCCATCGCCGAGGATGCGGCCGTCCCACTCCAGCGGCGAAAACACGCCCGGCACCGACATGCTGGCGCGCAAGGCGGCGGCCAGATCCCCCGACGAGAGCAGCACCGGTTCGCCCGTCTCCATATCGGTCGCCACGGCGCGAAAGGGCGTAGGCAGCGCGTCGAAGTCCGGCAGGTGCCGGGTGTGCAGGGTGTAGCGGCGCAGCAGCAGCTCGAGCGACCGGCTCGACACCGCCCCCTTGGGGAACTGGAACTGGCCGTCCTTGAAGCCCAGCCGCACCGCAGGCGAGTAGGTGAAGTCCTCCTCCTTGCGGCGCTGGGTCAGGTCCTGCCGGGGCGGGCGGTCGTCGAATAGCCGACCCCAGTCCACCGCCAGAATCTCCCGCTCCAGCGCGGCCGGGTCCATGCCGCTGGCGTACAGGCCGCCGATGATGGCGCCCATGGAGGTGCCGGCGATGACGTCCACCGGCACACGCGCCGCCTCCAGCGCCTTCAGGATGCCGACGTGCGCGAAGCCGCGCGCCCCTCCGCCCGACAGGACCAGCCCGATGCGCGGCCGGTGGCCGGAGGGCGCGGCCGCGGTGTCCGGTGCTGGCGCGGCGGTGCGGTCGAGGAGGGGGCTGGCGGCGCCGGCGGCCTGGCCGTGCGCCGCCACCAGCCAGGCGAAGGCGGCCAGCAGCCGCCAGAGACAACGGATCATGGGATGCGTGCGGAGACCATCGGCAGGGGGCGTCGCCAGTGTACGGCCACCCCCGGCCGCTCCGTCACGTCACTTCAGCACGTCGCCGATGCAGACGTACTTCAGCTCCACATACTCGTCCATGCCGTGGTGCGAGCCCTCGCGGCCCAGGCCGGATTGCTTGACGCCGCCGAACGGCACATGCTCCGTGGCCAGAATGCCGACGTTGATGCCCACCATGCCGTATTCCAGCGCCTCCGCGACGCGGAAGATGCGGCCCACGTCGCGGCTGTAGAAGTAGCTGGCCAGCCCGAACTCGGTGGCGTTGGCGGCGTCGATGGCTTCTTGCTCGGTGCGGAACTTGAACACCGGCGCAAACGGGCCGAAGGTCTCTTCCTTTGCGCACAGCATGTCGGGGCGGGCGTCGGCGATCACGGTCGGCTCGTAGAACAGCCCGCCCAGGCGCCGGCCGCCGGTCAGCACGCGGCCGCCCTTGGCGATGGCGTCTTCGACGTGGCGCTGCACCTTCTGGACCGCCGCCTCCTCGATGAGCGGGCCTTGGTTGACGCCGTCCTCGAAGCCGTTGCCCACCTTGGCCGTGGCCACCTTGGCCGCAAACTTTTGCACGAAGGCCTCGTAGACGCCCTCCTGCACATAGATGCGGTTGGAGCAGACGCAGGTCTGGCCGGCGTTGCGGTATTTGCTGGCAAACGCCCCTTCGACCGCGCTGTCGATGTCGGCATCGTCGAAGACGATGAACGGCGCATTGCCGCCCAGCTCCAGCGACAGCTTCTTGACCGTGGGAGCGCACTGCGCCATCAGGATGCGGCCGACCTCGGTGGAGCCGGTGAAGCTCAGGTGCCGCACCACGTCGCTCGCGCACAGCACCTTGCCGATTTCCACGCTGCCCGGCCCGTCGCTGGTCAGCACGTTGAGCACCCCGGCCGGGATGCCGGCGCGGATGGCCAGTTCGGCCGCGGCCAGCGCGGTCAGCGGCGTCAGCTCCGCCGGTTTGATGACGACCGGGCAGCCGGCGGCCAGTGCGGGCGCTACCTTGCGGGTGATCATCGCCAGCGGGAAGTTCCACGGCGTGATTGCCGCGCACACGCCGATCGGCTGGCGCAGCACCAGCAGGCGGCGGTTGTTGTCGAACTGGGGCAGGGTCTCGCCGTTGACGCGCTTGGCCTCCTCGGCAAACCATTCGACGAAGCTGGCGCCGTAGGCGACCTCGCCCTTGGCCTCGGGCAGGGGCTTGCCCTGCTCGGCGGTCATCAGGCGGCCCAGGTCGTCCTGGTTGGCCATGAGCAGGTCGTACCACTTGCGCAGGATGTTGGCGCGCTCCTTGGCCGTTTTGTTGCGCCACGCCGGCCAGGCGGCGTTGGCGGCGGCGATGGCCGCTTCGGCGTCGGCGGGGCCCAGCTTGGCCACGTCGGCCAGCTTTTGCCCTGTGGCGGGGTCATGCACGTCGAATCGCTCGGCGCCCGACACCCACTGTCCGTCGATCAGAGCGTCGGTCTTGAGCAGCGTCGGGTCCTTGAGCTGGGCCAGCGGGGAGGCCTTCATGTCCATCGTCGTCTCCGTCACGTCCAAAAGATGGCGACACTGTAGCGCGAAGGCGCCCGTGCGACCGGTACAGCGGGTGACAGCCGCCGCGGCGCTGTACGGGCCGCGCGGCCGATACAGCCCCGGGGCATGCCACGCTCAACGCCCGCTGGAACCGTCTGCCCATGCCGCCCGGTCGGCGTTCAGCGCCGGGGGCGGGCGCTGCGCCGTGGGCCGCTGGCCGTCGAAGAGCACTGGATGCGCCACCATCGGGGGGCGGCCCGGTGCGGCGGGCAGCACCATGCCGCGCGCCTGCACATGCGGGTGGGCCATCACCTGCCCAATGTCATGAATCGGCGCGCAGGGCACGCCGGCCGTGTCCAGTTGCCGCACCCAATCGGCCGTGTCGCGTGTGCGGGTCCATTCGGCGATCTGCGGCACCAGGACGCTGCGGTGCTCCACCCGTGCGGGGTTGGTGGCAAAGCGCGCATCGCGGGCCACCTCGGGGTGGCCGGCCACCTCGCAAAAGCGCTGAAACTGCCCATCGTTGCCCACGGCCAGCACCAGGTGCCCGTCGCGGGTGGGGAACGCCTGATAGGGCACGATGTTGGGGTGGGCATTGCCCATGCGCCGGGGGGTGCGTTGACCGATGAGCTGGTTGCTGGCCTGGTTGGCCAGCATGGCCACCTGCACATCGAACAGCGATGCATCCAGCACCCGCCCGCGGCCGGTGTGCTGGCGCTCGTGCAGCGCGGCCAGGATGGCAGTGGCCGCGTACACGCCCGTCATCAGGTCCGTCACGGCCACGCCCACCTTCTGCGGCTCGCCGTCGGGCTCGCCGGTGATGCTCATCAGCCCGCCTTCGGCCTGGACGGCAAAGTCGTAGCCGGCCTTGTGCGCCAGCGGGCCATTCTGGCCGTAACCGGTGATGGAGCAGTAGATCAGCCGCGGGTTGATGGCCTGCAGGTTGCGCGCATCCAGGCCGTATTTGGCCAGTTGGCCGACCTTGTAGTTTTCGATCAGCACATCGGCTTCGCGCGCCAGCTCGCGCACCTGCTTGATGCCCTCGGGGCTGGCGATGTCGATGGCGACCGAGCGTTTGCCCCGGTTGGCGCAGACGAAGTAGGCCGCCACGCGCGCATCCCCCCGCGCCGGGTCGGGCTGCCACCAGGGCGGTCCCCAGGCGCGCGTGTCGTCGCCGCTGCCGGGGCGCTCCACCTTGATCACGTCGGCCCCGTAGTCGGCCAGGATTTGGCTGGCCCACGGGCCGGCCAGCACGCGCGACAGGTCCAACACCCGCACACCCGCCAGCGGGCGGGGAGGCTCGGCACCGGCGCCCGGGGCGCCTGCAGTGGCATTCGGCACCATGGCGCGTCAGGCCGAGAAGGCCGCAATGCCCGTGATCGCGCGGCCCAGGATCAGCGCGTGGATGTCGTGCGTGCCTTCGTAGGTGTTGACCACCTCCAGGTTCACCAGGTGGCGGGCCACGCCGTATTCGTCGCTGATGCCGTTGCCGCCCATCATGTCGCGGGCCATGCGGGCAATGTCCAACGCCTTGCCGCAGCTGTTGCGCTTGAGGATGGAGGTGATTTCCACCGCGGCCTTGCCCTCATCCTTCAGCCGCCCCAGGCGCAGGCAGCCTTGCAGGCCCAGGCTGATTTCGGTCAGCATGTCGGCCAGCTTTTTCTGGATGAGCTGGTTGGCGGCCAACGGGCGGCCAAACTGCTGGCGGTCCAGCACATACTGGCGGGCACGGAAGTAGCAATCCTCGGCCGCGCCAAGCGCCCCCCACGCGATGCCGTAGCGTGCGCTGTTGAGGCAGGTGAAGGGGCCTTTGAGGCCGCGAACCTCGGGGAAGGCGTTTTCTTCGGGGCAGAACACCTCGTCCATCACGATTTCGCCGGTGATGGACGCGCGCAGGCCCACCTTGCCGTGCACGGCGGGGGCGCTCAGGCCCTTCCAGCCCTTTTCCAGAATGAAGCCGCGAATCTGCCCCTCATCGTCCTTGGCCCAGACGACGAACACGTCGGCGATGGGGGAGTTGGTGATCCACATCTTGGCGCCACTCAAGGAGTAGCCGCCCGGCACCTTCTTGGCCCGGGTGATCATGCTGCCGGGGTCGGAGCCGTGGTTGGGCTCCGTCAGGCCAAAGCAGCCCACCCATTCGCCGGTGGCCAGCTTGGGCAGGTATTTCTGCTTTTGCGCCTCGGTGCCGAATTCGTAGATCGGCACCATCACCAGCGAGCTTTGCACGCTCATCATGCTGCGGTAGCCGCTGTCGACGCGCTCCACCTCGCGCGCCACCAGGCCGTAACAGACGTAGTTCAGGCCCGCGCCGCCGTATTGCTCGGGGATGGTCGGGCCCAGCAGGCCCAGTTCACCCATCTCGTTGAAGATGGTGCGGTCGGTCTTTTCGTGGCGGAAGGCCTCCTGCACGCGGGGCAGCAGGCGCTCCTGGCAGTAGGCATGGGCGGCGTCGCGCACCTGGCGCTCGTCGTCGGTGAGCTGCTCGTCCAGCAGGAAGGGGTCGGACCAGGAAAAGCGGGCGTGGGAAGCCATGGGGATGTCTCACATCTGGAGGGGTTGCGAACGGGCCCATCCTAAGGCGGGGAATCGGGCTTGGCAAACGAAAAATTTTCGGTCAGATATGATCGAATCGAATAAAAGGCGTGCTGGTCTGCACGATGACCCGAGGCGTGACCATGAGGCGCAAGCTCCCCTCCACCCAAGCGTTGAACTGCTTCGAAGCCGCAGCCCGCCACCAGAGCTTCACCCGCGCCGCGCAAGAGCTAAACCTGACGCAAGGCGCCGTCTCGCGTCAGGTGGCGGCGTTGGAGGCATTTCTGGGTGTGCCGCTGTTCAAGCGCACCCAGCACGGCATGGCGCTCACCCCCGCCGGGGCCGACTATGCCCGCCAGGTGCGTCAGCGGCTCGACGCCCTGGAGCGCGACGCCGTGGATCTGATGGGCCGCCGCGGGCAGGGCGACAGCCTGACGCTGGCCACCGTGCCCACCTTCGCCACCCGCTGGCTCATTCCCCGCCTGCCCCGGCTGGCCGCGCAACACCCCGACTTGCTGGTGCATCTGGAAACCCGCACCCGGCCCTTTCTGTTCACCGACACCGGCATCGACGCCGCCTTGTGGGCGGGTACCCCGCAGCAGTTGCAGCAATGGGCCGGCACCCAGGCTACCCACCTGATGGACGAAGACGTGCTGCCGGTGTGCAGCCCGCGCCTGCTGCCCCAGGGCCAGCCCGTCGAGCCGGCCGCGCTGGCCGAATGGCCTCTGCTGCAGCAGTCCACCCGGCCCGAGGCCTGGCGCCAGTGGTTCGACGCCCAAGGTGTTGACGCCCCCCGCGCCATGGCGGGCCCCCGATACGAACTCTTTTCCATGCAGGCCGCCGCCGCCATGGCCGGCCTGGGCGTGGCCCTCATGCCCACCCTGCTGGTGCAGGCGGAGCTGGCCAGCGGCGCGCTGGTGGTGGCGTGCCCGCGGCCCTTGAAGGCACAACGGGCGTATTACCTGGTTCAGCCGCAGGTGGCCGAACGGCCGGCGCTGGCGGTGTTTCGGGCATGGGTGCTGCAGCAGTGCCAAGTCGCACCGGGTGTTGCTGTGTAGACAGGTCTGAAAAATCAAATGCCATGCCTGTGGTGCTGGGACGGGTCAGCCCCCGCGTTGCATTGACTTTCCGTACCAAAAAACGTACGCTTTCGTGCCAGGAGCCCCTACCGATGCAAATCCTCTCTGCCAGCGACGCACGATCCAAACTCTATCGCCTGATGGACCAAGCGGCCGAGTCGCACCAGCCCATCACCATCACCGGCAAGCGGCACGATGCGGTGTTGGTGTCTGCGGAAGACTGGCAGGCGATTCAGGAAACGCTGTACCTGCTGTCCGTGCCCGGTATGCGCGAGTCCATCAAAGAAGGCATGGCCGAGCTCGTGGAGAACTGCGCCCAGGAGCTTGACTGGTGACGTGGGCGGTGGTTTTTGCCAAGCATGCGCAAAAAGATGCCCTCAAACTGGCCGCTGCCGGCTTGAAGCCGAAGGCCCAGGAGTTGCTGGCGGTGCTCCGGGCCAATCCGTTCCAGAACCCGCCGCCCTACGAGAAGCTGGTCGGTGACTTGGCCGGCACTTACTCCAGGCGCATCAACATCCAACACCGTTTGGTCTATCAGGTGTTGACCGATGAGCACACCGTGAAGGTGTTGCGCATGTGGTCACATTACGAGTGACCACATGCCGGCCTGACCTGTTACCCCTTCGCCGCCTTCAGCGCCTCACCCATGATGGCCAGCCCTTCGTCCAGCAGCGCATCGCTGGCGGTCAGGGGCACCAGAATGCGGATGACGTTGGCGTACACGCCGCACGACAGCAGCACCAGCCCGCGCTTGAGCGCTTCGGCGCACATGCGCTTGGTGAGTTCAACGGCGGGCTTGCTGTGGTCGCCGCCGTCGAACAGTTCGATGGCCACCATGGCACCCAGGCCGCGCACGTCCTGAATCTCGGGGTGCTGTTGCGCCAGGGCGCGCAGTCCGGCTTGCAGGCGCTCGCCCACGGCGCGGGAGCGCTCCAGCAGCCGCTCTTCCTCGAACACGTCCAGCACGGCTAGCGCGGCGGCGCAGGCGAGCGGGTTGCCGGCGTAAGTGCCGCCCAGGCCGCCCGGCAGGGGCTTGTCCATGATCTCGGCCTTGCCGATGACTGCGGACAGGGGAAAGCCCCCCGCCATGCTCTTGGCCATGGTGATGAGGTCGGGCGCCACGCCCCACTGTTCGCAGGCCAGCCAGGTGCCGGTGCGGCCGGCGCCGGTTTGCACCTCGTCGGCGATCAGCACGATGCCGTGCTGGTCGCACAGCGCGCGCAGGGCCTGGGCGAACTCGCGCGGGGCCACGTAGAAGCCGCCTTCGCCTTGCACCGGCTCCAGGATGATGGCGGCCACGCGCTGCGGCTCCACGTCGTATTTGAAGATGTGCTCCACCGAGCGCAGGGCGTCGGCCACGCTGATGCCGTGCAGCGGGTTGGGGTATTCGGCGTGGTAGATCTCGGCCGGGAAGGGGCCAAAGCCCGCTTTGTACGGCGCCACCTTGCCGGTCAGCGCCATGCCCAGCAGGGTGCGGCCGTGGAAGCCGCCGCCGAAGGCGATCACGGCCTGGCGCTGGGTGGCTGCGCGCGCAATTTTGATGGCGTTTTCCACCGCCTCGGCCCCGGTGGACAGGAAGAAGGCTTTCTTGGCGAAGTTGCCCGGCGCCTTGGCGATCAGGCGCTCGGCCAGCTCGACATACGGCTCGTAGGCCAGTACCTGGAAGCAGGTGTGGTGCACCTTGTCGAGCTGGGCCTTGACGGCCTCGACGATCTTGGGGTGGCGGTGGCCGGTGTTGAGCACGGCGATGCCGCCGGCAAAGTCGATGTAGCGGCGGCCCTCGACGTCCCAGATCTCGGCGCCTTCGGCATGGTCGGCAAAGACCTCGTAGGTCTGGCCCAGGCCGGCGGGCAGGGCGGCGCGGCGGCGGGCCATCAGCGCGGCGTTGGTCTTGGCGGCGGATTGCAGTTGGGGGTCGCTGTGCATGGGGGTCTCCGGTCGAGGGACGGCGGCGCGAGGGAACGGCCGCCACGATGGATGGCACTGTATCGGCCCACTGGCCCGATAACATATACAGAGGCGTCTTTTGTGCCGATGCACTGTATTGCCCCGACGCCCGATACAGCCCGATACAGATTGGCCCCGATGTTTACCCTGGACCCCCAACACCCCACGCCCCTGGTGCTGCAGATCGTCGATGGTTTTCGCGAGCTGATCCGCGCCGGCGTGCTGCGCCCCGGGGCCAAGGCGCCATCGATCCGGCAGTTTGCGCATGCACATGGCGTGAGCGTGTACACCGTGGTCGATGCCTACGATCGGCTGGTGGCGCTGGGGTACTTCGTCTCGCGGCCGCACTCGGGGTTTTTCGTGCGCAGCCGCGAGAGCCAGGCCGAGGCGGCGGCCGGGCCAGGGCCCCAGTACCACTTCGACTCCATGTGGTATTTACGGCGGGTGTTCGAGAACCGCAACCTGCGCCTCAAGCCCGGCTGCGGCTGGCTGCCCAACGACTGGCTGTTTGGCGACGGACTCAAGCGCAGCCTGCGTGCGCTGGCGGGCGATTCGGTGGATTTGGGCGGATACGGCGAGCCCAAGGGCTTTACCCCGCTGCGGCAACTGGTGCGCGACCTGCTGGCTGAGCAGGAAATCGTGCTGACCAGCGACCAGGTGCTGCTGACGCACGGCTCCAGCCAGGCGATGGATCTGGTGGCGCGGCGCTTGGTGCAGCCGGGCGATGCGGTGTTGGTGGACGAGCCCGGCTACCCAAACCTGCTGTTCTCGCTGCGTTTTTTGGGAGCGCGGCTGATCGGCGTGCCCCGCACCCCGCAGGGCTGGGACCTAGCCGCGCTGGAAGCGCGCATTCTGGAGCACCGGCCCAAGGTTTTTTTCACCCAGCCGCGGTTGCAAAGCCCCACCGGGTCCGTGGCGCATCTGTCCCATCTGCACCGGGTGGTGCAACTGGCCGAACGCCACCAACTGCGCGTCGTGGAAAACGACATCTACGCCGATCTGGACCCGGAGCCGCGTCCGTCGCTCGCCAGCCTGGACCAGTTGCAGCGCGTGGTGCACATCGGCAGTTTTTCCAAAACGATCTCGCCCAACCTGCGCGTCGGCTACGTCGCCGCGCACCCCGATGTGCTGGAGGACTTGGCGCAGCTCAAGATGATCTCGGGGCTGACGTCATCCGAGTTTTCGGAGCGCCTGGCCTACGGGGCGCTGATCGACGGGCGCTGGCGCAAGCACCTGCGCGTGCTGCGCCAGCGTCTGGCCGATGCGCACCAGCGTACCGCCGAGCGGCTGGAGCGCAAGGGCTTCGGGCTGTTTGCGCAGCCCGCGGCGGGCATGTTCCTGTGGGCGCGGCACCCGGCGATCGATAACGCCTCGACGCTGGCCTATCAGGCGGCGGAGCAGGACATCCTGCTCGGGCCGGGTCACTTGTTTGGGCTGGATTTGTCACCCAGCCCATGGCTGCGTTTCAATGTCGCCTTCTGCGAAGACGAGGCGCTGTGGCGCTTTTTGTCCGAGGCCACGGGCGGGCGTTGACGGCGCGGCCCCGCCGGGGCAGGCGGAGGTGAGGCGAGGGCGTGGCCGGGCTCACACTGCCCAAGTGGAGCCGTGTTCGGGGACGAGCGCCGGGCGGTGCAGCTCCCGCTCGATGCGGCCGCGCAGGGCGTCAGCCGCATCCGCCTCGCCGTGGGTGACGAAGACGCGGCGGGGCTCGCCCGGGATGGCGCGCAACCAGGTCATCAGGCCGTCGGCATCGGCATGAGCCGACGCGGTTTGCAGCAGCGCCACTTCAGCCTGCACGGCCCAGTCCTGGCCGTGGATTCGGACCGTCGGGGCGCCGCGCTGCAGCGCATCGCCCCGTGTGCCCGGCGCCTGGTAGCCGGTGAGGATGACCATGTGCCGGTGGTCCCCCAGGTAGAGCTTGAGGTGGTGCAGCACCCGACCGCCCGTGGCCATGCCGCTGCCGGCGAGGATCACCTTGGGGCCGTGGTGGCGCGCGATGGCCTTGGATTCGTCCGGCGTGCGCGCCGCCTGCACCCCATGGGTCATGTGGTGCACCTGGGCTGCGCTGAGGCGGTGCTCCCCCGGATGGTCGGCGAGCAGCGCCGTCGCCTGCATGGCCATCGGGCTGTCCAGGTAGACCGGCAGCGACCGCGGCAGCCGCTGCTGGCGCTTGAGCTGGTCGATCGCATGCATCACCGCCTGCGCCCGCCCCACTGCGAAGACCGGGATGACGGCGGTACCGCCGCGGGCGGCGACGCGCGCCAGCAGCGGTGCCAGCTCGTCGACCAGGTTGCCCGCCGGGTGCAGGCGGTTGCCGTAGGTGGATTCCACCACCACCACGTCGGCCGCCGGCGGGGGATCGGGCGGGAACATCAGCGTGTCGTCCACGCGGCCCAGATCGCCCGAGAACAGCAGGCGCCGCCCGCCGACCGTGATCAGCACTGACGCGGCGCCCAGAATGTGCCCTGCGCCAAAGAACTGCACCCGCCAGCCAGGGATCGGCTCGAACGGCTGGTACAGCGGCTGCGCGCGCAGATGGCGCAGCGCGCGCATGGCGTCGTCCACCGTGTACAGTGGCAATGCGGGCGAATGGCGGGAGAAGCCGTGCCGGTTGGCAAAGGCGGCGTCCTCCTCCTGCAAGTGGGCGCTGTCGGGCAGCAGAATCTCACACAAGTCGCGCGTGCCGGCGGTGCACCAGATCTTGCCGTGGAACCCTTCGCGCACCAGCAGGGGCAGGTGGCCGCTGTGGTCGATGTGGGCGTGGGTCAGCACCACGGCGCGGATCTGCCCCGGCACGATGGGCAGCGGGTTGCGGTTGCGCAGCCGCAGCGCCTTGTAGCCCTGGAACAGGCCGCAGTCCACCAGCAGCGCGTCGCCGTTGTGCTGCACCAGATACTTGGAGCCGGTGACGGTGCCCGCGCCACCGAGGAATTGAATGCGCACGTCCATGCGCGCATCGTACCGGACGGCGTGCTGGCCGGGGGGGTTGCCTGTTCAACGGTCCCGGGGGCGACGCAGGCCGCGCAGGGCGGAGGCGGCCTGGGCGCGGGCCGCCCGTCCGGTCACGAGAAAAAATCCCGCGCCTTCTCGAACCAGCCCTTTTCGTTGGGGCTGTGTTTGTTGCCGTTCTTTTTGAGCGATTCGTCCAGCTCGCGCAGCAGCCGGCGCTGGTGCTCGGTCAGCTTGACGGGGGTTTCCACCGCGATGTGGGCATACAAATCCCCGGGGTAGCTGGAACGCACGCCCTTGATGCCGCGGCCGCGCAGGCGGAAGGTCTTGCCGTGCTGCGTGCCTTCGGGGATGTCGATCGTGGCCTTGCCGTCCAAGGTCGGCACATCCACCTCGCCGCCCAGCGCCGCGGTCGTGATGCTGATGGGCACCTGCACATGCAGGTCGTCGCCGTCGCGCTCGAACAGGTCATGCTTGCGGATGCGGATTTCGATGTACAGGTCGCCCGGCGGGCCGCCGTTGCGCCCAGGCTCGCCGTTGCCGCTGGAGCGGATGCGCATGCCGTCGTCGATGCCGGCCGGGATTTTGATCTCCAGCGTCTTGTGGCGCTTGATCTTACCTTCGCCGCGGCAGGTGGGGCAGGGCTCGGGGATGATCTTGCCGCTGCCATGGCAGTGCGGGCAGGTCTGCTGCACGCTGAAAAAGCCTTGGCGCATCTGCACCACGCCATTGCCGTGGCAGGTCGGGCAGGTCTTGGCACTGGTGCCGGGCTTGGCGCCCGTGCCGTGGCAGGTGTCGCAGTCCTCCCAGCTCGGGATGCGGATTTGCGCATCCTTGCCGCGGGCGGCTTCCTCCAGCGTGATTTCCATGGCGTACGACAGGTCGTTGCCACGGTACACCTGCCGGCCGCGACCGCCGCGCGGGGCGCCGAAGATGTCACCGAAGATGTCGCCGAACGCCTCGGAGAAGCCCGCAAAGCCGTCCCCGCCCGCGCCGCCGGCGCGCATGTTGGGGTCCACCCCGGCGTGCCCGTACTGGTCGTACGCGGCGCGCTTCTGGGGGTCGGAGAGCATCTCGTAGGCTTCCTTGACCTCCTTGAACTTCTCCTCCGCCGCCTTGGCCGAATCGCCCTGGTTGCGGTCGGGGTGGTACTTCATGGCCAGCTTGCGGTACGCCTTTTTGATGTCGTCATCGCTGGCGTTGCGGGCCACGCCCAGGATCTCGTAATAGTCACGTTTGGCCATGTCGATCCACGGATGTCATGAGCACGAAAGCCGCGCCGGGGGGAGGCCCGTGCGCGGCGTGGGGTCGTCCAAGCAGCGACGGCGATCAGTCGCGCTTGACCTCCTTGACCTCGGCGTCGACGATGTCGTCCGCGCCGCCCTTGGCACCGCTGCCGCCCGCGCTGCCGGCACCGCCCGCCTGCGCGTCGGCCGTGGCCTGGGCCGCCTGCATGTCGGCGTACATCTTCTCGCCCAGCTTCTGGCTGGCGCTCATCAGGGCCTCGGTCTTGGCTTCGATCGCGGCCTTGTCGTCGCCCTTGACGGCGTCTTCGACCTCCTTGATCGCGGCCTCGATGCGGTCGCGCTCGCCCGCGTCGAGCTTGTCACCGTAGTCCTTCAGGCTCTTGCGCACCGAGCTGACCAGCGCGTCGGCCTGGTTGCGGGCCTGCACCAGCTCGACCTTCTTCTTGTCCTCGGCGGCGTTGAGCTCGGCGTCCTTCACCATGCGCTCGATTTCGTCCTCCGTCAGACCCGAATTGGCCTTGATGGTGATCTTGTTCTCCTTGCCGGTGCCCTTGTCCTTGGCCGAGACGTGCAGGATGCCGTTGGCGTCGATGTCGAAGGTGACCTCGATCTGCGGCACACCGCGCGGCGCCGGCGGGATGCCCTCCAGGTTGAACTCGCCCAGCAGCTTGTTGCCCGCGGCCATCTCGCGCTCGCCCTGGTAGACCTTGATGGTCACCGCCGGCTGGTTGTCCTCGGCGGTGGAGAACACCTGGCTGAACTTGGTCGGAATCGTGGTGTTCTTCTTGATCATCTTGGTCATGACGCCACCCATCGTCTCGATACCGAGCGACAGCGGGGTCACGTCCAGCAGCAGCACGTCCTTGCGCTCGCCCGACAGCACCGAGCCCTGGATGGCCGCACCGACCGCCACCGCCTCGTCGGGGTTGACGTCCTTGCGCGGCTCCTTGCCGAAGAACTCCTTGACCTTCTCCTGCACCTTGGGCATGCGCGTCATGCCGCCGACCAGGATCACGTCGTCGATGTCGCTGACCTTGACGCCCGCGTCCTTGATCGCGATGCGGCACGGCTCGATGGTGCGCTCGATCAGGTCCTCAACCAGGGCCTCGAGCTTGGCACGGGTGAGCTTGATGTTCAGGTGCTTGGGCCCCGAGGCATCGGCGGTGATGTAGGGCAGGTTGATCTCGGTCTGCTGGCTGGACGACAGCTCGATCTTGGCCTTCTCGGCGGCTTCTTTCAGGCGCTGCAGGGCGAGCACGTCCTTGGTCAGGTCGACGCCCTGTTCCTTCTTGAACTCGGTGATGATGTAGTCGATGATGCGCTGGTCGAAGTCCTCGCCACCCAGGAAGGTGTCGCCATTGGTGGACAGCACTTCGAACTGCTTTTCGCCATCGACGTCGGCAATCTCGATGATCGAGATGTCGAACGTGCCACCGCCCAGGTCATAGACGGCGATCTTGCGGTCGCCCTTGCCGGCCTTGTCCAGACCGAAGGCCAGCGCCGCGGCGGTCGGCTCGTTGATGATGCGTTTGACCTCCAGCCCGGCAATGCGGCCGGCGTCCTTGGTGGCCTGGCGCTGCGCGTCGTTGAAGTAGGCCGGCACGGTGATGACGGCTTCGGTCACCGGCTCGCCGAGGTAGTCCTCGGCGGTCTTCTTCATCTTGCGCAGCACCTCGGCGCTGACCTGCGGCGGGGCGAGCTTCTGGCCGCGCACTTCCACCCAGGCGTCGCCGTTGTCGGCCTTGACGATGGAGTAGGGCATCAGGTCGATGTCCTTCTGGACTTCCTTCTCATCGAACTTGCGGCCGATCAGGCGCTTGACCGCAAACAGCGTGTTGCGGGGGTTGGTGACGGCCTGGCGCTTGGCCGGCGCGCCGACGAGGATTTCGCCATCCTCCATGTACGCGACGATGGAAGGCGTGGTGCGCGCGCCTTCGGAGTTTTCGATGACTTTGGGGGTGCCGCCTTCCATGATGGCCACGCACGAGTTGGTGGTGCCCAGGTCGATGCCGATGATCTTGCCCATGTTGGTGCTCCTGATCGGTTCTGAATCGAGGGAATGTTGAAACTGTTTCGAATGTGGGGACGCCTGCGCGCCATTCAAGAGCGGTGTCGCGCGGTCACTGGGGCGCCGCGACCGTCACCAGGGCGGGGCGCAGCACCCGCTCGGCCATCAGGTAGCCTTTTTGCAGCGTGCTGACCACGGTGTTGGCGGGCTGATCGGCCGGCACCATGCTGATGGCGTGGTGCTGGTGCGGATCGAAGCGCGCCCCCGCGGCGGGCGCGATGGGCGTGACCTTGTGGCGCGCCAGGGCCGAGAGCAGCTGCTGCAGCGTCGCCTCGGCGCCTTCGCGGATTTGTTGCGGCGTGGCTTCCTGCACGGCAAGCCCGGCCTCCAGGCTGTCCACCACCGGCAGCAGGCTCTCGGCAAACGCCTCGACGGCAAACTTGCGCACCTTGGCGATTTCCTCCTCGGCGCGGCGACGGGTGTTGTCGGCATCGGCCAGCGCGCGCAGCAGCTGGTCGTTGAGCTCGGCATTGCGCTGGCGCAGCGCGTCCAGCTCGGCCTGCAAATCGGCCGCGGCCGTGTCCTGCGCAGCGGACGACGAGGCGGGCGCATCGGCGCCGGGGGTGGGGGTCGGAGAGTTTTCGGGATTCGTCATGGTCGTCGTCATGGTCGTTGTGCGAGAGGCGTTCGACACCAGTTGGGCCAGATGGGGGCGCGCGACGGCGGTTCAAGGGGGGCTGGCGGGGATCGTGTCAGAATCGACGGCGAAGGAGCCACGCAGATGAAACTGTTCCGTCATGGGGCCCCCGGCAACGAGCGCCCGGGTTTGCTGGATGCGCAAGGGGTGCGCCGTGACCTGTCCGGGGTGATCGGCGATCTGGCCCCGCACACGCTGGGGCCCGATGCCCAGGCCCGGCTGGCGCGCCTCGACCCCGCCCGGCTGCCCGAGGTGGACCCGGCCGAGCGGCTGGGGCCCTGCGTCGGGCAGATCGGCAATGTGATCGCCATCGGCCTCAATTATGCCGACCACGCGGCCGAAGCCGGTCTGCCCATCCCGAAGCAGCCCATCGTCTTCAGCAAACACACGGCCGCGGTGAGCGGGCCACACGACGACGTGTGGTTGCCGCCGGGGGCGCACAAGCTGGATTGGGAGGTCGAGCTGGCGGTCGTCATCGGCCAGCCGGCGTGGCATGTGCCGCCCGAAGCGGCGCTGCAACACGTGGCGGGCTACTGTCTGGCCAACGACGTGTCCGAGCGCGCCCATCAGATCGAGATGGAAGGGCAGTGGATCAAGGGCAAGAGCTACCCCACGCATTGTCCCCTGGGGCCCTGGCTGGTGACGGCCGACGAGATCCCCGATCCGCAGGCGGTGGACCTGTGGTTGGACGTCAACGGGGTGGCGCGCCAGCGGGGCAACACCCGCACCATGATCTTTGGCGTGGCGCAGATCGTCAGCTACCTCAGCCGCTTCATGCGGCTGCTGCCGGGCGATGTGATCCTCACCGGCACGCCCCCCGGTGTGGGCATGGGCCAGCGTCCGCCGGTGTACCTGCAGGCGGGTGATGTCGTCACGCTGGGCAGCCCCGTGCTGGGCGAACAGCGACAGCGCATCGTCGCGGCGCCCGTGCCGGCCTGAACGGCCACCCCCGGCCCCGGCTAGGGCCTGTTAACACTATCGCAATGATTCGACGATCAGTGCGAAGTGGATGAAGGCCGCGAACATGACGTCGAGCTTGTCGAAGCGGCTGAAGATGCGGCGGAACCCTTTCAGACGGCGCAACAGGCGCTCGATTTCGTTGCGGCGCTTGT
>NZ_VJOO01000015.1 GCF_007556755.1 Tepidimonas fonticaldi
GCCCAGCCCGACGGCCCGACCGTGTGGATGGTGGCCGGCGTCAACGGCGCGGGCAAGACCACCACCATCGGCAAGCTGACCTGGCACCTGGCCCACCACGGTGCGACCGTCCTGCTGGCGGCGGCGTCATGGCCGCGGGTTCGCCTGCTGGCTCGGCCGATGGTTCGGCCGATGCTTCGGCAGCCACGGCGGCCGGCGGGGGGGCGGGCTCCGGCGCGGCAGAGGGCGCGGGCTCCTCCTCGCGGCTGCCGAAGAACTTTTTCTTGAGAAAGCTGAACATAGGGATGCTGCCTAGAATCGACGACATTCTATGAAAGCGTATCTTTCGATCGATCGCGCCCGCCTTGGGTGCACCGTGCGCTGCGTGCGCGCCGTCTGGCGGCGGCTGGGGGCTGTCTGCGCCGCGCTGTGGGTGGCGGGCGCGCTGGCGTCGGCGGTGCAGGCCGCCACCCCGGCGGCGACGGCGGCGTCGCGCGCGCAGACCTTTCAACTGGCCAATGGCATGACCGTCATCGTGCAGCCCGACCGGCGCTCGCCCACGGCGGTGCAGATGCTGTGGCTGCGGGTCGGGGCCGTGGACGAGACGGACCGCGAATCGGGCGTGGCCCATGTGCTCGAGCACATGATGTTCAAGGGCACCCCCACCGTGCCGGAGGGCGAGTTCTCGCGCCGCATCGCGGCGCTGGGCGGGCAGGAGAATGCCTTCACCTCGCGCGACATGACGGCCTACCATGTGCAGTTGCCCGCCGAGCGGCTGCCCGAGGCGATGCGTCTGGAAGCCGACCGCTTTGCCCACAACACCTGGAGCGATGACGCCTTTTTGCGCGAGCGGGCGGTGATCCAGGAAGAGCGCCGCCAGCGCATCGAGGACGAGCCGCAGTCCCAGCTGTACGAACAGTTCATGGCCATGGCGTGGACCGTTCACCCCTACCGCCGCCCCGTCATCGGCTGGATGGGCCGCTTGCAGACCCTGGAGCCCGAGACGGTGCGCGACTTTTACCGCCGCTGGTATGTGCCGGCCAACGCCGCCCTCGTGGTCGTGGGCGATGTGGACCCCGAGCAGGTGCGGCAGTGGGCGCAGGACACCTTTGGGCGGCTGCCGGCGCGCGCCGTGCCGCCCCGGCAGACCGACGCCGAGCCCGCCCAGCGCGGTCCGCGCCGGCTGGAGTGGCGTGGTCGCACCCAGCAGCCCACCGTGCTGATGGGCTGGCGCGTGCCGCGCCTGTCCCACCCGGACGCCGACGATGCCGACGCGCGCGATGCGCTGGCCTTGGTGCTGCTTGCCGGGGCGCTGGACGGGCACAGCGCCGCGCGCTTGGAGCGTGCCCTGGTGCAAGGGCAGGGGGGTGAGCGGCTGGCCGATTCGGTCGGTGCGTCCTACGGGCTGGCCGGGCGCGGGCCGGAGCTGTTTTTGCTCAGCGCGACGCCCCGGGCAGGGGTGGCCGTGGAAGCGGTGGAGGCCACCCTCAAAGCCGAGATCGGGCGCATCGCCCGCGAGGGCGTCACGCCCGCGGAGCTGCAGCGCATCAAAAACCAGTGGATGGCCAGCGAGGTGTACAAGCTGGACTCCACGTTTGCCCAGGCGCGCGAGCTGGGTATGCACTGGGTGCTGGGCTGGCCGCTGGACGCGGGCGCCCGGCTGCTGGAGCGGCTGCAGGCCGTCAGCGCCGAAGATGTGCAGCGCGTCGCCCGGCGCTACTTTCAGGACGACCAGCTCACCGTCGGCGTGCTGCGGCCGGAGGGCGGATCATGAGGCGCGCGCTGGCCGCCCTGCGGGGGCTGATCGTGGGGCTGGCGGTGTGCCTGTCGCTGCCGGTGCTGGCGGCGCTGCCCATCGAGCACTGGACCCTGCCCAATGGCGCGCGGGTCTATTGGGTGCGCAGCGACGCCCTGCCCATGCTGGATGTGCGCCTCGAGGCCGATGGGGGCAGCCGCCGCGATCCGGCCGGCCAAGCCGGCTTGGCCGCGGCGACGGCCCTGATGCTGGGGCGGGGCATCGAAGCCCGCGACGGTCAGCCGGCGTTGGACGAGAACGCCCTGACCGAGGCTTGGGCCGACCTGGGGGCGCAGTGGAGCGCCGTGGCCACGCTGGATCGCTTCAGCGTGTCGCTGCGCACGCTCACCCGGCCGGATCTGCTGGAGCGGGCCGTGGCGTTGGCGGCCCGCCAACTGGCCGCCCCGGCCTTCGATGCCGCGGTCTGGGCGCGGGAGCGCGATCGCCTGGTCGCCGCCTGGCGCGAGGCGCAGGCCCAACCCGATACCCTGGCGCGCCTGCGCTATGCCGAGGCGGTCTACCGGGGGCACCCGTACGGGGTGGACGCCACCCCCGACACCTGGGCCGCCATCGACCGGGCGGCGCTGCAGGACTTTTATCGCCGCCACACCCGTGCCTGCGACGCGCGCGTCACGCTGGTCGGGCCGATCGGCCGTGAGCAGGCCGAGTCGATCGCCAACCGCCTGTTGGCCGGGTGGGCCGCGCACGGCTGTGCGCCACTGCCCGCCGTGCCCGAGGTCGCGCCGCTGGAGCGTGCGCAAGACCTGCGCCTGCCGTTCCCGGGGGCGGCGCAGGCACAGATCCTGATCGGGCGGCCGGGGATCGCCCGCCGGGATCCCGACTACCTGCCGCTGCTGCTGGCCAACCACATCTTCGGCGGGGGCGGGTTCACCTCCCGGCTGATGCGCGAGATCCGCGAGCAGCGCGGCCTGACCTACGGTGTCTACAGCCACTTTCTGGCCGGCCGGCATGCCGGGGCCTTTACCGTGATGCTGCAGACGCGCCCGGACCAGGCCGATCTGGCCGTCTCCCTGGTGCGGGAATCGCTGCGCCGCTTCACCGCCGAGGGGCCGACGGACGACGAAATCGCGGCGGCCAAAACATCGCTGATCCAGGGCTTTGCCCTGCGCTTGGACAGCAACCGCAAGGTGCTCGATCAGGTGGCGGCGCTGGCCTGGTCGGATCTTCCGCTGGACGAGCTGGACACCTGGACCGCGCGGCTGGCGGCGATCGACCGGGACACCCTGATGCGCGCATGGCGCCGCGTGATCGACCCCGAACGGCTGGTGACCGTCGTGGTCGGGGGCCAGCCGTGACGGCGCGCCCCCGGGGGCCGGCGCCCAGCGGCGAGGTGCGCATCATTGGGGGACGCTGGCGGCGCTCGCGCCTGCCGGTCGGACAGGCGCCGGGGTTGCGCCCCACCCCCGACCGCGTGCGCGAGACGCTGTTCAACTGGCTGGGGCAAGACCTGACGGGCTGCCGCTGCGTCGATGCGTTTGCCGGCAGCGGCGCGCTGGGGTTCGAGGCCGCCTCGCGCGGCGCGGCCGAGGTGGTGCTGATCGAGCGCGTCCCCGCCTTGCTGGCCGCGCTGCGGGCGAACGCGGCGCGGCTTGGGGCGCAGGGGGTGCGCATCGTGGGCGGCGACGCGCTGGCCGCGCTGGCGGCTTTGCCCGCCGGGGTCTGGGACGTGGTGTTTCTGGACCCCCCCTTCGACGATGCCCGCCATGGCGGCGAGCGCGTGTATGCCGCGGCGCTGCAGGCGGCCGCGCGGCTGTTGCGCCCAGGGGGGCTGGTGTATCTGGAAGCCCCGCGCGCCTGGGCGCCGGATGAGGTGGCGGCGCTGGGCTGGCACTTGCACCGCCACCTGCGGGCCGGGGCCGTGCACGCCCACCTGCTGCAGGCGGCGGATAATCCGGCCCCATGAACGCCCCAACCCCTGTGCTGCGCACCGCCGTCTACAGCGGCACCTTCGACCCCATCACCCTGGGTCACGAGGATGTGATCCGCCGCGCGGCCGGCCTGTTCGACCGGCTGATTGTCGCGGTGGCGGTCGCCCACCACAAAAAAACCCTGTTTCCGCTGGCGGACCGGCTGGCGATGGTGGCCGATGCCCTGGCCGATTGCCCCGGCGTGCAGGTGCTGCCGTTCGAGGGGCTGATCATGGATTTTTGCCGGGAGCACGGGGCGGTGGCCGTGGTGCGCGGCATCCGCAACGTCACCGACTTCGATTACGAGGCGCAGATGGCCGCCATGAACGCCAAGCTCTTGCCCACGGTGCAGACGGTGTTTTTGCTGCCGCAGCCGCCGGTGCAGTGCATTTCCAGTACCCTCGTGCGCGAAATCGCCAAGCTGGGCGGGGATGTGGCGCAGATGGTCAACCCGGGCGTGGCGCAGCGGCTGGCTGCCGCACTGCCGGCGCCCCAGCGCTGACCCCGCCCGCTCCGACAGGCTGCCCAAGGGACCCGACCATGGCCTTGATGATCACCGACGAGTGCATCAACTGCGACGTCTGCGAGCCCGAATGCCCCAACCAGGCCATCTCGATGGGGGAGGACCACTACGTCATCGATCCGGGGCGCTGCACGGAATGCGTCGGCCACTTCGACGAGCCCCAATGTGTGCAGGTCTGTCCGGTCAGTTGCATTCCGGTCAACCCGGATCATGCCGAGGACCGCGAGACGTTGTGGCAAAAATACCGGCGGCTGCAGGCCGCCAAGGCAGCGCCGGGCGCCCAGCGGGTGTCCGCGGCCTAAACCGTGTCAGGGCGCGGCGGCTTGGGCCGCGGCGGCTGGCTGGTGTGGATGGCGGCGGTCGCCTTTGCAGTCTCGCCGGCCAGCAGCAGCGGCAGGGCCCGCGCGGCACGCTCCACCGCCTGATCGATGGCCAGGCGCTGGTCCGCCGGCGGCTTGCGCAGCACCCAGTGGGCGACTTCGGCCTTCACGCCCGGGTGGCCGATGCCCAGGCGCAGCCGCCAGTAGTCGGCGCTGCCCAATTGCGCATGGATGTCGCGCAGGCCGTTGTGGCCGGCGTGGCCGCCGCCGTGTTTGAGCCGGGCGTCCCCCGGTGGCAGGTCCAGTTCGTCGTGCGCGACCAGGATCTCGCCCGGGGCGATCTTGAAAAACCGCGCCAGCGCGGCGACGGACTGGCCCGAGCGGTTCATGTAGGTGGTGGGCTTGAGCAGCCACAGCGGGTGGCCGTCCACGGTGGTGCGGCCGGCCAGGCCGAAATAGGCGCGCTCCGGGTGCAGGGTCACCCGCAGGTCCTGCGCGACACGGTCGATCCACCACCAGCCGGCGTTGTGACGCGTGTCCTCGTACTCCGGTCCGGGGTTGCCCAGACCCACCAGCAGCTTGAACATCGTTGCGTGCCCTCGTGTGCGGGGTGGCGATCATGGCACCAAAACCGAAGGCCCGCGCGGTGCGGGCCTCGGTGGGGCGGCCGCCGTCGGCAGCCGCTGGGGGGCGGCGAGTGGGGCCGGGGTGCGGCCCCGGGGCCTCACTTCTTGCCCTTCTTGCCCTTCTTGTCGTCGGCCGCGGCGGCGGTGGGCGCCGTCACGACTTCTTCCACCGGCTCGACGACGGTGGCGATGGTCGGGTTGGGCTTGCCATGGGTGACGATCTTGATGCCCGCGGCCAGCTTCAGGTCGTTGGCGTGCAGGCTCTGGCCCTTGTGCAGGTTGCCCAGGTCGACCTCGATGAAGTCGGGCAGCTGGGTGGCCAGGCACTCGATCTCCAGCTCGGTGACGACGTGGTTGATCAGGCACTTGTCGGCCTTGACCGCCGGGCTGTTGTCGGCGTTGACGAAGTGCAGCGGCACCTTCTTGCGCAGGCGGGTGTTCTCGTCCACGCGCTGGAAGTCCACATGCAGCACTTGCGGCTTGTAGGGGTGGTATTGCACGTCGCGCAGAACGACCTTGGTGACCTGGCCGCCGAGTTCCATCTCCAGCACGGAGGAGTGGAAGGCCTCTTTCTGGATGGCCTGCCACAGGGCGTTGTGGTCCAGCTCGATGGCTTGCGGGGCGGCGTTGCCGCCATAGACGATGCCGGGCGTCTTGCCGGTGTTGCGCAGGCGGCGGCTCGCACCCGTGCCCTGCGTCTGGCGCTCGAAAGCGGTGAATTTCATGCTCTGACTCCAATCTGGGGGCGGCCGCGACCAGCGCGCCCCGTTCTCACGACAATGCCACCCGGGCGGGTGGCGCGAAATCCGGTGCCCCGATCACCCATCGGGCGGGGCGCCGGCATGCCCTGTGGGCTGGCGCGGGAAAGCCCCGCTCAGCCCTGGTTTTCCGATTCGGCGAACAGGCTCATCACCGACTCGCCATTGGCGATGCGGGCGATGGTTTCGGCGAACAGCGGGGCCACGGTGAGCTGGCGGATCTTGCCGCAGGCGCGGGCCGCCTCGCTCAGCGGGATGGTGTTGGTGACCACCAGTTCGTCCAGCGCATCGCCCTTGGCGACGCGCTCCACGGCCGGGCCGGACAGGATGGGGTGCGTCACGTAGGCAAACACCTTTTCGGCCCCGCGCTCCTTGAGCACCTCGGCCGCCTTGACCAGCGTGCCCGCGGTGTCCACCATGTCGTCCATGATCACGCAGTGGCGGCCCTCGATGTCGCCGATGACGTGCATGACCTCGGACACATTGGGCTTGGGGCGGCGCTTGTCGATGATGGCCATGTCGCAGTCGAGCTGCTTGGCCAGCGCGCGCGCGCGCACCACACCGCCGACGTCCGGCGAGACGACGAGCAGGTTGGGGTAGTTCTTCTGCCGCAGATCGCCCAGCAGGACCGGCGAGGCGTAGATGTTGTCGACCGGGATGTCGAAAAAGCCCTGGATCTGGTCGGCGTGCAGGTCCATGGTCAGCACGCGCTCGACGCCGACCACCTGCAGCATGTTGGCCACGACCTTGGCGCTGATGGGCACGCGGCTGGAGCGCGGGCGGCGGTCCTGGCGCGCATAGCCAAAGTACGGGATCACCGCCGAGATGCGCGCGGCCGACGCGCGTTTGAGCGCATCGACCATGATGACGAGTTCCATCAGGTTCTCGTTGGTCGGCGCGCAGGTGGGCTGGATGACGAAGATGTCGCGGGCGCGGACGTTTTGCCCGATTTCGACCGTCACCTCGCCATCGGAGAAGCGGCCGACGTGGGCCGCCCCCAGGCTGGTGCCCAGATGGCGGGCGATTTCAGCGGCCAGTGCCGGGTTGGCATTGCCGGTGAAGAGCATGAAATCCGGGGCGTGCGCTGGCGTCGAGCGTTCCATGGTGTTACCGGCACTGGGAAGGAATTTGGCAGGGGAGGAAGGATTCGAACCCTCGCATGTCGGAATCAAAATCCGATGCCTTAACCAACTTGGCGACTCCCCTACACAGGTTCACCGCTGACGCGATGCACCGTATGCAGCGTTGCTGGCGTCTGCAGCAACAAGACTCATATTATAGCGTCTTTTTGCCACCCAACCAGCGGGTGTTCCGGCAAACCGTGGCAGATCCGCATCTGCCAGCCGTTCGGCCAGTCCGCCGTTTGCACGGCGGCCGCTTCGGCGTCGCCGGGCAGCACCGCGAACACGGCACTGCCCGAGCCGGTCATGCGGGGCTGCAGTCCCAGACGGGTCAGCCGCTCGAGGGCTGCGGCGACGTCGGGGCACAGGCGCATGGCCACGGGTTGCAGGTCGTTGCGGCCCCACGGTCGAATGGGATCGGCAGCGATGCCGGCAACGAAGTCGCGCATTATAGCCAATGGCGTGGCCCGCTCCAGGTCGCTGGCGGTATAAATCGCGGCGGTCGCGGTGCCCGCGGCCGGCTTGACGATCGCATAGCGGGCTGTGGGCAGGTCCACGGGCGTGAGCCGGTCCCCGATGCCTTCGACCCAGGCGTTGCGCCCCCCCAGAAAAAACGGCACGTCGGCCCCCAGTCGGGTGCCCAGGCGGATCAGCGCGTCGCGCGGCCAGTCCAGCCCCCACAGGCGGTTGAGGGCCATCAGGGTGCTGGCCGCGTCGCTGGATCCGCCGCCCAAGCCGGCCTGCTGCGGGATGCGCTTGTCCAGCACGATGTGCGCGCCCAGGGAGCAGCCGCTGGCCGCCTGCAGGGCGCGCGCGGCGCGCAGGCACAGGTCGTCCTCGGGCAGGGGGGGCGAGGCGTCGCCGGCGGGGCGCAGGTCTTCGCGCGACAGGCGGCCATCGCGCCGCGTCTCCAGGTGCAGCGTATCGGCCCAATCCACCAGCCGAAAGACCGATTGCAGCTCGTGGTAGCCGTCGGCGCGGCGGCCCGTGACGTGCAGAAACAGATTGATCTTGGCGGGGGCGGGAACGTCGAGCAGTCGTTGCATGGATCAGGGTTGCCAGAGCAGGCGCAGATCGGCGGCGGGCGGTGGGGTGGCGCGGCGCGCGCGCAGGCGGCCTTGCGGCTGCTCCGTCAGGTCCACCTCCCAGCCGGGGACGTCCTGGGCCGTGCCGCCAAGCCAGGCAAACAGGGCCGCGACGGGCAGCGGCGCGCCGGTCAAGTCGGCGGTCAGGGTCTCCAGGCTGTCGTAACGGCGAGGGGGGGCAGCGCCGCGGTCCAGCCAGGCGCCTGCGCCGTCCCAGCGGATCGTGGCCACGGTTTGCCCCAGGGGGGTGTACAGGCGCAGCACGCCTTGGGCGGGCGTGCCGTCCAGCTCGAAGCTGGCGCTCCAGCGCTGGGGGGGCTCCGTCGCCAGGGTGAGGGCGAGCCGCCCGCTCCATGCCGCGGGCGTCGGCGCGGGCGGCGTGGCGCATCCGGCGAGCAGCACCCCGGCGACGAGCGCGAGCGCCACCGCCCGCCGCCGGGTCCCGCTGCGCGGCCTCACGGCTCGACACCGAGGCGCCGCAGCGTCTCGGTGAGCGTTCGGTTGCGGCGGTCGAGTTCGAGCCCCTGGCGCCAGACCGCGCGGGCCAAATCGGACTCGCCCAGCACCCAGAGCACTTCGCCCAGATGGGCGGCGATTTCGGCATCGGGGCGGCGTTGCAGCGCGTCGGCGAGTAGCCGGCGCGCTTCGCTCAGGTTGCCCAGGCGAAACTCCACCCAGCCCAGGCTGTCGATGATGTAGGCATCGTCCGGGGCGCGGCGCAAGGCTTCCTGGATCAGCGCCTTGGCCTCGGGCAGGCGCTCGCCCCGGTCGGCCAGCGCGTAGCCCAGGGCGTTGTAGGCGTGGGGGTCGTCCGGCTGGCGCTGGATCAGCTCGCGCAGCAGGCGCTCCATCTCGGCCAGCCGCCCCAGCCGCTCGGCGGCCATGGCCTGCTCGTACATCAGATCGGTGTCGGCCGGGGCCGTCTGCAGCGCCTGGTTCAGGAGGTCGTAGGCCTCCTGCGCATGGTCGTGGTCGCGCAGCAGGCGGGCTTCGGCCACGCGCAGGCGGCGCTGGCCCTCGGCATCCAGAGGCGGTGCCGGCTGCAGCAGGGCGCGGCCTTCGGGCAGCCGGCCACGCTCCGCCAGCGCCCGGGCGTAGGCGATGCGCACGGCGGGGTCGGCGTCCGGCGCGTCCCGCGTGGCCAGCAGATGGCGCTGAAGGAGGGATTCGGCATCGGCCGGCCAGGCGTCCAGCAGCTCCAGCGCCAGCAGCGCCGCGGGCGCGGAGCGGGGATCGGCGCGCACCGCCTGGCGTGCGGACTGCAGGGCGTCGGCGTCCTGTCCGGCCTGGCGCTGCACGCGCCCGAGTGCCGCCCAGGCCGCGGCAGCGGTGTCTGGGGCCCGCAGGGAGGGCTCGAGCGCCACGCGGGCGGCGGCCACGGCTTCGGTTTTGTCCGTGGCGCGGGCCAGCGCCGTGGGCACCAGCGCAATCAGCCCGGGCCGGCGCGCGGCGGGGGCGGCGCGGATCCAGTCGCGCAGCAGCGGACCCATGTCGCGCACGCGCTGCAGGCCGATCAGCAGTTGCAGTTCGGTGCGGCGCGCTTCGTCGTCGCTGGGCAGCGCGGCCGACCAGTCCCGCGCGGCGGTCAGCGCGGCCTGCGGGGCGCGGCCTTGCAGGGCGATTTCGATGGCGCGCTGGAACAGCTCCGGTTGGCGCGTGCGCTTGGCCGCATCGAGGATGAGGGAATACGCCGCGCCCGGGTCGGTGCGGCGCTGCAGCTCGCCCAGCAGAAGCTGATAGAACAGCTCGGCGTCGAGCGCCGAGGGTTGCGGGGTCTGGGCCGCGGGCGGGTTCGGCTGGGTGGGGGCCGTCTGCCCCAGCGCTGCCGGGGCGTGCCACAGGCAGCCGAGCAGCCAGGGGGTGACGAGCAGGGGGCGCAGGCGCGGCATGGAGGTTCCGTTACGGGGAATGCCCGATTGATCATAATCCAGCGCGTCCGTTCATGCCCTGGCGCGTCGATTCCCATGCCCGAGTTGCCCGAAGTCGAAGTCACCCGGCTGCGCATCGCCGACCGGCTGGTCGGCGCGCGCATCGAAGCCGTGCGGTTGGGGCAGCCGTTGCGCTGGCCGCTGGGGGTGGCGCCGCAGGCGCTGGTGGGGCGCCAGGTGCGGGCGGTGCGGCGGCGGGGCAAATATCTGCTGCTGGATCTGGACGAGGGCTTGCTGCTGCTGCACCTGGGCATGTCGGGCAGCCTGACGATGGGCGAGGCGCTGCCGCCACCGGGGCGCCACGACCATGTGGATCTGCACACCGATCGCGGCACACTGCGGCTGCACGATCCGCGCCGCTTTGGCGCCGTGGTCCACGCGCGCGGCGAGGACGATGCGGTGGCGCAGCGACTGCTGGGCGACCTGGGGGTGGAGCCGTTGGAGGTCGCCTTCGACCCGATCCGCTTCCACGCCGCGCTGCGCGGCCGGCGCGCCCCGATCAAAACCGTGCTGCTGGCGGGCGACGTCGTGGTCGGGGTCGGCAACATTTATGCGAGCGAGGCGCTCTTTCTGGCGGGCATTCGGCCCACGACGCCGGCCATGCGCCTGAGCCGGCCGCGCGTGGCGCGGTTGCATGCCGCCATACGCCAGGTGTTGCAGCGCGCGCTGGCCGTCGGGGGCAGCACCCTGCGGGACTTTCGCGTCGATGGGCAGGGCGGCTACTTTCAGCTCGAGATGTGGGTGTACGACCGCGCCGGCCAGCCGTGCCGGGTTTGCGGCACGCCGATCCGCCTGATTCGCCAGGGCCAGCGCTCCACCTATTACTGCCCGCGCTGCCAGGCTCGCTGAGCGGCCGCCGCTGAGCGGCGGGCCTGCGCCGGGGGCGCTCGGCGCGGCTGGCGGGGTGTATAGTGGCCCGACCGACGGATCCGCCGCCACCGCTCATGTCGTTTGCCCACGATTTCGACGCCCACAGCGCCTGGCGCCGCGAGCAGGCGCAGCGCTTGCGCACCCTGGCCGATGCGCTGGCGGCGCGCGATCTGCTCGACGCCGGGCTGCACGAGCGGCTGGAGCGCCTGCAGCGCCAGTTGCAGACGGACAAGGTGATGGTGGCCTTCGTCGCGGAGTTTTCGCGCGGCAAGTCGGAGCTCATCAACGCCGTGTTTTTTGCCGGCTACGGGCGCCGCATCATGCCCGCGAGCGCGGGGCGCACGACGATGTGCCCCACCGAGCTGGGCTACGACCCCGAACTGCCGCCTTGCCTGCGCCTGCTGCCCATCGAGACCCGGCTGCAGCCGCAGTCGCTGCTGGAGTGGCGCAGCGCCCCCGAGCGCTGGGAGCGCATCGACCTGGATGTGCAGGACCCGGAGCAGCTCGCGCGCGCCATCGAGAAGGTGGCCGAGGTGCAGCGCGTGCCGGTCGAGCAGGCCCGGGCGCTGGGCTTCTGGCACGACGACAGCCCCGAGGACAACCCGCTGCCCGGGGCCGATGGGCTGGTGGAGGTGCCGCGCTGGCGCCATGCGCTCATCAACATGGCGCATCCGCTGCTCAAGCAGGGGCTGGTGGTGCTGGACACGCCCGGGCTCAACGCCATCGGCGCGGAGCCCGAGCTGACGGTGGGCCTGTTGCCGCTGGCGCAGGCGGTGGTGTTCGTGCTGGCGGCCGATGCGGGGGTGAGCAAGTCGGATCTGGCGATGTGGCGCGAGCATCTGGCGCCTGCGGCCGAGGGCGTGGACGCCCGGCTGGTGGTGCTCAACAAGATCGACGTGTTGTGGGACGGTCTGAGCACGCCAGCCGAGATCGACGCCCAGATCGAACGCCAGCGCGCCACGACGGCACAGGTGTTGGGCGTGGAGCCGGCGCAGGTGATCGCGGTATCGGCGCAGAAAGGCCTGGTGGCCAAGGTGCGCGGGGACGCAGCGCTGCTGGCCGACAGCCGCCTGCCCGATCTGGAGCAGGCGCTGACCGATGCCGTGCTGCAACGCCGGCGCGACGACCTGGGCGGCCGGGTGGACGCGGCCTTGGCCGCCGTGGTGGCGGAGATCGAGCAACGCTGGCGGCTGCGCGAGCGCGAATGGCAGGACCAGATCGACGAGCTGGACGGGCTGCGCGGCAAGAACACGGCGGTGATCGCCCAGATGCGCCGCCGCATCGAGCAGGAGCAGCGCGACTTCGACGCCGGTGGCATGCGCATCCAGGCGCTGCGCAGCGTGCACCTGAAGCTGCTGCGCGAGCTGTTTGGTTTGCTGGGCAGCCAGTCGCTGCAAGCCGGGGTGGCGTCGCTGGCCGCGGCGTTGCGCCAGCCGGGGGTCAAGCTGGGCATCCGGCGCACCTACACGGACGCTTTTGCCCGCCTGCACGCCACGCTGGACGAGGCGCGGCGCAAGGCGGACGAGGTGCAGGCCATGCTGCAGGCGTCGTTCCGCAGCCTGAACGCCGAGTATGGCTTTGCCCTGCAACTGCCCGGCGGGCTGGATCTGTCGCCCTTTGCGGCCGAGCTGCGCGACATCGAACGCAGCCACCTGCAGTACCTGGGGCTGACGAATGTGCTGCGGCTGGCCCAGGCGGAGTATGCGGACCGGCTGGCCAAGGCCGTCGTGGGGCGGCTGAAGGCGGTGTTCGATGCCGCGAGCGCCGAGGTGGAATCGTGGAACAAGGCGGCCGCGGCGCAGCTCGACGCGCAGTTGCGCGAACGGCGGCGCCATTTTGCCCGCCGGCTGGAGGCCGTGCACCGCATCGAAGCGGCGGCGGGCGGGCTGGACGAGCGCCTGGCCGAGCTGCAGGCCCAGCGCGAGGGCGCGGCGCGGGATGTGGAGGCGTTGCGGCGGTTGCTGGACCGCCCCGACCGTCCGAACCGCCCCGATAGTCCCGATAGCCCCGATAGCTCCCCCCAGTCGGCCCCTGAGCCCGCTGCCCCCGGACATTCCGATCAGCCATGAACACGGGGGTGGCCGACATCCCCGCGGCGGTGCGGGCGGAGTTTTTTGCGCGGGTGGTCGCATGGCAACGGGCGCATGGCCGGCACGACCTGCCCTGGCAGGGCACGCGCGACCCGTACCGGGTCTGGCTGTCCGAGATCATGCTGCAGCAGACGCAAGTGCGCACCGTGCTCGGTTACTACGCGCGGTTTTTGCAGCGTTTTCCCACCGTGCAGGCGTTGGCCGATGCCTCGTTGGACGAGGTGCTGGCCCTGTGGAGCGGGCTGGGCTACTACAGCCGGGCGCGCCATCTGCATGCCTGCGCGCGGGTGGTGGTCGCGCAGTATGGTGGGCGCTTCCCCGCCGGCGCCGAGGCCTTGGCGACCTTGCCCGGCATAGGTGCTTCGACCGCCGCGGCGATTGCGGCGTTTTGCTTTGGTGAACGCCGCTCCATCCTGGATGGCAATGTGCGGCGGGTGTTGTCCCGGGTGCTGGCCGATGCCGGCGACCCGGCCCGCGCGGCCGCGCAACGGGGCCTGTGGGCCGCGGCCCAGGCGCTGGTGCCGCCGGAGGCCGCGCCGGACGACATGGCCGCCTACACCCAGGGGCTGATGGACCTGGGCGCGACCGTCTGCACCCGCAGCCGGCCGCGGTGTGACGCCTGCCCCGTGGCCGCGCTGTGCGCGGGCCGGGCCAGCGGCGACCCCACCGCCTGGCCGCGCCGCGCGCCGCGGGCGGCCCGGCGCACCGAGGCCTGGTGCCTGCCGCTGTACCAGCGGGCGGACGGGGCCTGGTGGCTGCAGCGCCGCCCTCCACGCGGCATCTGGGCAGGGCTGTGGGCGCCGCCCGTGCTGGCCGCGGCGGAGGGGCTTGCCAGCTGGCTGCAGGACCATCCCGGCGTGCGGGCGGACTGGCCCGCGGCGTTTACGCACGCCCTGACGCACCGGGATCTGCGGTTGCAGCCGGTGGTGTGCCGCCTGCCGGGCGGGTCCGACGCCAGCACCGCGCCCTCGGCCCCGGGGGTGGAGCCCGATCAGGGCGCCTGGTGCCCGCCGTCCGAGGCGTTGGCGCTCGGGCTGCCGGCGCCGGTGCGCGTCTGGCTCCAAAACTTGGCGTCGGACAGCCGAATATCCAGCTCCCGGTGACGGCGCTGCACCGACCAGGTCGCGGCGAAGTGGGCGGCCAGCCGCTCCACCAGATAGACCGAGCGGTGCTGGCCACCGGTGCAGCCGATGGCGACCGTGACATAGCTGCGGTGGTCGCGCACCATCCCGGGCAGCCAGTGTTCCAGAAAGGCGGTGATCTGCGCCTGCATGGCGGCGACGTCGGGCTCGGCGTCCAGATAGGCGGCCACCGGGGCGTCCAGCCCCGTCAGCGGGCGCAGTGCCGGTTCGTAATGCGGGTTGGGCAGCATGCGCACATCGAACACATAGTCCGCGTCCATGGGGATGCCACGCTTGAACGCGAACGACTCGAACACCAGGGACAAGGGGGCAGGCGCGCGCAGCAGCAGGGCCTTGACCTCGGTGCGCAACTGGGCGGCCTTGAGCTGGCTCGTGTCGATCACCAGCGCCTCCTCGCGCAGCGCGGCGAGCAGCTCTCGCTCCAGCGCCAGGGCATCGACCAGGGCGCGGCGCTGGTCGGTGCTGCCGCGCACGGACAGCGGGTGCATGCGCCGGGTTTCGGAGTAGCGGCGCACCAGCACGTCGTCCGTCGCGTCGAGGAACAGCACGGTCAATGCGACATCGCTCTGCCGCAGGGCCGCCAGCCGCTGCGGCAGGCCGGGCAGCGACGCCGCGCTGCGCACGTCGATCGCCACCGCCACCCGGTCGACCTGGTGCTCCCGCTCGACATCGATGAACGCCTCCAGCAACTCGGGCGGCAGGTTGTCCACGCAGTAAAAGCCGGAGTCCTCCAGGGCATGCAAGGCGACCGACTTGCCCGAACCGGACATGCCGGTGATCAACACCACGTGCGGGGCGGCGGTCGTCATGCCTGCAACAGCTCCCGGGCGTGGGCCCGCGACGTGTCGGAACCGTGGCCGCCGAGCATGCGCGCCAGCTCCTCGACGCGCGCCTCGCCCTCCAGGGGCGTGACCTGACTGACGGTGGCATCGCCCTGCCGTGCCTTGCTGACTTGCAGGTGGTGGTGTGCGCACGCGGCCACCTGGGGCAGGTGGGTCACGGCCAGCACCTGCCGGTCGGCGCCCAGCCGGCGCATGAGCCGCCCCACCGTGTGGGCGACCGTGCCACCGATCCCGCTGTCCACCTCGTCGAAGATCAGCGTCGGGGCTTCGCCCAATTGGCTGGTCACGACGGCGATGGCCAGCGCGATGCGCGACAGCTCACCGCCGGAGGCCACCTTGCCCACCGGGCGCGGCGTGACCCCGGGGTGGCCTGCGACCAGAAAGTCGACACGCTCCAGCCCCGAGGCTTGCGGCTCGGGCAGCGGCTCCAGGCGGACTTCGAACCGGCCGCCGGCCATGCCCAGGCCTTGCATGGCCTCGGTGATGGCGGCGCTCAGCCGTTCGGCCGCGGGCTGGCGCTGGCGCGAGACGGCCTGCGCCTCGGCCAGAAAGGCCTGCCGCGCGCGCTCCGCCCGGGCGCGCAGGGCGTCCAGATCGGCGGCTTCGTCCAGTGCCCGCAGCCGCGCCTGCCAGTCCTGCCAGCGTTGCGGCAATTCCTGCGGCGGGCAGCGGTGGCGGCGCGCCAGTGCCATCCAGCGCGACAGGCGCTCGTCCAGGGCCGCCAGCGCGGCCGGGTCCAGCTCGGTGCGGTGGGCGTGGTGTTGCAGGTCGTGGCAGGCGTCGTCGATCTGCGCCAGAGCCTGCTGCAGCACATCGGCGATGGCGCCATAGCGCGGCTCGATGTGCTGTTGGTCCCGCAGCGCGTGGATGGCCTGCCCGATCAGCCGCGAGGCGTTGACGTCATCGCCGTCCAGCGCATCGAGGGCGGCCTGCGCGGCGTCGATCAGCGTTTGCGCGTGCGCCAGCCGCGTGTGCTGGCGGTTGAGGTCGTCCCATTCGTCCGCGCCGGGGGCCAGGCGGCCGACCTCGTCCACCTGCCATTGCAGGCGCTCGCGTTCCACCTCGCGGGTAGCCTGGGTGGTCTCGGCCGACTCCAGCGCGGCGACGGCCGCGCGCCACGCCGCCCATGCGGCGCGCAGCGCCGATGTGTCCAGCCGGGCGTAGCGGTCGAGCAGATCGCGCACGGCGTCGGGGCGGGTCAGGCTTTGCCAGGCATGCTGGCCGTGGATGTCCACCAGGTGCTCGCCCAAGGCCCGCAACTGCGCCGCGGTGGCCGGGCTGCCGTTGATCCAGCCCCGGCTGCGGCCCTGCGCATCGACCGTGCGGCGCAGCAGCACGGGCTCGCCCGGCACGGCGTCGAACCCCTGTTCCGCCAACCAGTCTGCGGCGGCGGGCGGGGCGTCGAATTCGCCGGCCACCTCGGCGCGGCTGGCCCCCTCGCGCACCACCTGGGCCTCGGCCCGGCCCCCCAGCAGCAGTTGCAGGGCGTCGATCAGGATGGACTTGCCCGCCCCGGTCTCGCCGGTGAGGGCGGTGAAGCCGGGCCCCAGCTCCACCTCCAGGGCGCGGACGATGACGAAGTCGCGAACCGCCAGCCGCAGCCAGCTCATGCCACCACCCCTTCGTTCCAGTGCAGCTTGCGCCGCAGGGTGTCGAAATAGCTCCAGCCCACCGGGTGCAGCAGCCGCAGCGTGTGGGCCGAGCGGCGCACCGCGATCCGGTCGCCCGGCAGCAGGCTGGTGAAGGTCTGCATGTCGAAGTGGGCGCTCGGCTCGCGTCCGGCCACGACCTCGATGGCGATCTCGCCGTCGCTGGGCAGCACGATGGGGCGGTTGGATAGCGTGTGGGGGGCGATCGGCACCATGACCCATCCGGCGATGGCCGGGTGGATGAGCGGCCCGCCCGCCGACAGGGCATAGGCGGTGGAGCCCGTGGGCGAGGCGATGATCAGCCCGTCGGCGCGCTGGTTGGCGACGAAGTGCCCATCCACCTCCACGCGCAGCTCCACCATGCTGGGGGCGCCGCCCCGGTTGACCACCACGTCGTTCATGGCGATGGTCTGAAACACGCAATCGCCATCGCGCCAGACGCCGGCCTGCATCAGGGCGCGGTGCTCTTCCTCGTAGGCGCCGCGCAGCATCGGGCGCAAAATGTCGGCAAAGCGGTCGAACGGGATGTCGGTGATGAAGCCCAGGCGCCCCTGGTTGATGCCGATGAGCGGCACGCCGCACGGCCCGAGCTGGCGACCGATGCCCAGCATCGTGCCGTCGCCGCCGACCACCAGGGCCAGGTCGCAGTGGGCGCCGATGCCGGCGACGTCCAGCGTCCCGTCGCCCAGCGGCCCCATGTGGTGCGCCGTCTCGCGTTCCAGCGTCACTTCGCAGCCCTGCTCGTGCAGAAAGTGCACGACCCGCTCGAGCGCGTCGCGGCTGCCGCTCGCGTGGTATTTGCCCACCAGCGCCACCCGCCGAAACCGCAGCGGAAGGTCGCGCTCGGCATGCGGCGCGGGCGACGGGGGCAGCACGGGGGGCCGATTCATGCTCAAATTACAACATGGCTTTCTGACGGTGGGATGATGTTAGACGAACGTTCCAGATTGCTGCTCAAGGCGTTGGTCGAGCGCTACATAGCCGACGGCCAGCCGGTGGGCTCGCGCACGCTGTCCAAGGCGGCCGGGCTGGATCTGTCGCCGGCCACCATCCGCAACGTGATGAGCGACCTGGAGGACCTGGGTCTGGTGGCCAGTCCGCACACCTCGGCCGGGCGCATCCCCACGCCGCGCGGGTATCGCTACTTCGTGGACACGATGCTGACCGTACGGCGCGGCGAGCTGTCCGCCATCGACGCCCTGCCGACACCGGCGCTGGCGGCCGATCAGCCCCGGCAGGTGCTCAGCCAGGCCGCGCAATTGTTGTCGCAGCTCTCGCACTTCGTGGGGGTGGTGCAGGTGCCGCGCCGGCCGGTGGTGTTTCGGCACATCGAGTTCCTGCGGCTGTCGGAGCGGCGGGTCCTGGTCATTCTGGTGTCGCCAGACGGGGATGTGCAAAACCGCATCCTGCATCCGCACAACGAGTTCACGCAGGACCAGTTGCAGTCAGCGGCCAACTTTCTGAATGCCCACTACGCGGGACTGACCTTGGACGCGGTGCGCGAGCGCTTGCGCCACGAGGTGGATGCCCTGCGCGGCGAGATCGCGGGCCTGATGGTCAAGGCCGTCGAAGCCGGCAGCGAGGCGGCCGAGGCCGACGAAGTGGTCATCGCCGGCGAGCGCAACCTGCTGGCGGTAGACGACTTTGCCCGCGACATGGGCAACCTGCGCAAGCTGTTCGATCTGTTCGAGCAAAAAACCCAGGTGATGCGCCTGCTCGACATCTCCAGTCAGGCCGACGGCGTGCGGATTTTCATCGGCGGCGACAGCCAGGTGGTGCCGTACGAGGAGTTGTCCGTGGTCAGCGCGCCGTACGAGGTGGACGGCCAGGTGGTGGGTACGCTGGGCGTCATCGGCCCGCAGCGCATGCCCTACGACCGCATGATCCAGATCGTCGACATCACGGCCAAGCTGGTGGGCAACGCCCTGAGCCAGACCCGGCCGGAGTGAAGGGGACCGCTACAATCCCGCGCTGGCTGGGGCGTTAGCTCAGTCGGTTAGAGCAGGGGACTCATAATCCCTTGGTCGCAGGTTCGAGCCCTGCACGCCCTACCAAGCCGCCGAAAATTCGCGACGGCAGCCGAAAGGGCCAAAAATTTGTGTATACTTTCGGCTTCAGCAAGCGGCTGTAGCTCAGTTGGATAGAGTACTTGGCTACGAACCAAGGGGTCGTGGGTTCGAATCCTGCCAGCCGCGCCATACACCAAAGGCCAGTCCCAGCGACTGGCCTTTTTTCTGTCTGAGCCCTGGACATCGCATGCCCGATCCGGCCGACATCGAACTGCTGGACCTGACCGCCGGCTACGAGCGCCATCCGGCCGTGCACCATGTCAGCCTGCGCTGGCGGCGTGGCGAGCTGGCCGCGGTCGTCGGTCCCAACGGGGCCGGCAAATCCACCCTGCTCAAGTGCGTGGCCGGGCGGCTGCGCCCCATGCACGGCGAGGTGCGGGGGCTGTGCCCGAGCGGGGTGGCGTACCTGCCGCAGATCAGCGAGGTGGATCGGTCTTTCCCCGTCACCGTGGCGGAATTGGTCGCGATGGGCCTGTGGCACGAGCTGGGCCCGTTGGGTCGGCCCTCGCGTGCGCAGCGCGAGCGGGTACAGACGGCCATCGCGGCGGTGGGCTTGCAGGGCTTCGAGTCGCGCACGCTCGACACCCTGTCGGGCGGGCAGTTTCAGCGGGCGCTGTTTGCCCGCCTGATGCTGCAGGACGCCCCGGTCGTGCTGCTGGACGAGCCCTTCACTGGCGTCGATGCCCGTACGCTCGAGGACTTGGTGTGCGTGCTGCGGCGCTGGCACGAGGAGGGGCGCACCGTGGTGGCCGTGCTGCACGATCTGGAGCTGGTGCGGGCGGTTTTCCCGACGGCGACGCTGCTGGCACGCGAGCTGGTCGCCCATGGCCCGACCGCGCAGGTGCTGACCGACGCCCATCTGTTGCGCGCCCGCCGGCTGCAGGAGGCCTTCGACGAACGGGCCGAGCTGTGCGACATCGACGAGGCGGCCACAGCCGGGGAGGCACCGCATGGGCACCGGCATTGACGCGTTGCTGACGTGGCTGGGCACGGCCTCGGGGCTGGAGTTCGACTTCATGCGCCGTGCCGCGCTGGGCTGCCTGCTGCTGGCGCTCGGGTCGGCCCCGGTGGGCGTGTTTCTGATGTTGCGCCGTATGAGCCTGATGGGGGACTCGATGGCGCACGCCATCCTGCCCGGCGCGGCCATCGGGTATTGGTTGGCTGGCTTGTCGCTGCCCGCCATGACGCTGGGTGGGGTGCTGGGCGGCCTCGTCGTGGCGGCGGCGGCCGGGGTGGTCGCGCGGCACACGGTGATGCGCGAGGACGCCGCCCTGGCGGGGTTCTACCTCGTCTCACTTGCGCTGGGGGTGCTGATTCTTTCGGTGCGCGGCAGCCAGGTGGATTTGCTGCATGTGCTGTTCGGCTCGGTGCTGGCGCTGGAAGGGTCGGTGCTGACGCTGCTCGGCGCCGTGGCGCTCCTCACCGTCATGGGCTTGGCGCTGCTGTGGCGGCCCTTGGTGATGGAGTGCGTGGATCCGGCATTTCTGCGTGGGATCAGCCCGTGGGGGGCCGTGGCGCACCACGGGTTTTTGGCGCTGGTGGTGATCAATCTGGTGGCGGCGTTCCACGCTCTGGGCACGCTGATGGCGGTGGGCATGATGGTGCTGCCGGCGGCCAGCGCGCGGTTCTGGTTTCGGCGCCTGCAGCCGATGCTGGTGGCGGCCGTGGCGACCGCGGCGGTGGGGTCCCTTTTGGGATTGTGGTGGTCGTATGTGACGGACTGGCCCACCAGCCCGGCCATCGTGTTGCTGCTGGGGGGGTGGTATGCGGTGTCGATGCTGGTCGGCCGCTACGGCTGGTGGCGCCAGCGGCGGGTGCCGCACCGGCATCTCAAGGGGTAAACCTGGGGTCAAGCGCGGCGTGTCACCGCCGCGTCGCGCGAAGCCGCTAAGCTAGCATCCCATGCAAGCGTGGCGTGCCTCCCTGCTCTGGTTCGATCCGCACGCGGACGAGCCCCATCCCCGGTACGAAGCCGACGGCCTGCTGGTCACGGCCGCTGGCGCCGACGGCGTACGCCGGGTCGTTGCCGTGGGCGCCTTCGACACGCTGCGGGCGGCGTATCCGGACGTTCCGCTCACCGAGCGCCGCGGCCGGCTGATCGCGCCCGGCTTCATCGATCTGCACATCCACTACCCGCAGACCGATGTGATCGGCTCGCCCGCCGAGGGGTTGTTGCCCTGGCTGGCGCAGTACACCTTTCCGCACGAGTCGCGCTTTGCCGACCCGGCCCATGCCCGCGCCGTGGCCCGTTTTTTTTGCGATGAGTTGCTGCGCCAAGGGGTCACGACGGCGCTGACCTTCGCCACCTCTCACCCCGGTTCGGTCGACGCGCTGATGGCCGAGGCCGAAGCGCGCGGGCTGCGCTGCATCGCCGGCAAAGTGCTGCAGGACCGGCACAGCCCAGACGGTGTGCGCGACCGCACCGAGCAGTCCTTGCGCGACACCGAAGCCTTGATCATCCGCTGGCACGGCCGCGCCCGGCTGGGTTATGCCATCACCCCGCGCTTTGCGCCGAGCTGCAGCGATGCCCAGATGCGCGGCGCCGGTGAACTTGCGACCCGCTACCCGGACGTCTGGATCCAGTCCCATGTGGCCGAGAACGTGGACGAGGTGCGCTGGGTGCGCGAGCTGTATCCCCACGACCGCAGCTACCTGGCCGTCTATGAGCGCTTTGGCCTGCTGCGCGAGCGCGCGGTGTACGCCCATGGCATTTATTTGGACGCGGACGACCAGCGGGCGCTGGCCCAAAGCGGTGCGGCCATCGCGGTGTCGCCGACGAGCAATCTGTTTTTGGGCAGCGGTTTTTTCGACTACGCCACTGCGCGCGCGGGCGGGGTGCGCCTGGGCTTGGCCAGCGATGTGGGCGGGGGCATGAGCTTCAGCCCCTTCGCCACCATGCGGGCGGCCTACACGGTCGGCCGGGCGGCGGTGCGGGGCGATGGTCGGCCCAAAACGGGGGTGAGCCTGAGCCCGTTCGATCTGTGGTGGCAGCACACGGCGGGCGCGGCGCGGGCGCTGGGGCTGGGGGGCGTGGTGGGGTCGCTCGCGCCCGGCAGTGAGGCGGATTTCGTCGTCCTCGACCCCGCGGCGACCCCGCTGCTGGCGCGCCGCACGGCGCAGGCCGAGTCACTGGCCGAATGGCTGTTCGCGCTCATCATGCTGGCCGACGACCGCGCGGTGACCGAGGTGGTCGTGGCCCAGGGGGCCGGTACACAGATCTTTACCGGCGGTGCATCCGCCGTTCATGCCGGGCCCCCACCATTGCGCTGAATCATGGATCGAAACTGGATGTCTGTCCCGGTGACGGCCCGGGCTGCGGTCGGGGCGTTGGTTCTGGTGCTGGCCGGCTGCGGCAGCGTGTCGCCACCCCGCCCGGCCGCGGAACTGCCGCTGACCCTGCAGCGCTGGAGCGCGGCTGACCGCACGCCCGAGGTGGACGGGGCCGTGCCCCTGCAGCGGTGGTGGACCGCGTTTGGCGACCCCGGGCTGACCGAGCTGGTGGAAGCCGCGCTGGCGGCCAACCCCGACCTGGCCGGTGCGGCGGCGGCCGTCGCGCAGGCGCGCGCGCTGCGTGACGTGGCGCGTGCGGCGACCGGGCCGGCGGTCGATGCCAGCGCGGCCGTCCAACGCGGCCGGGTTGGCTCCGCCCCTGCCGGGACCACCGTGCGGGCCGGGCTGGACGCCGGCTGGGAGGTGGACTGGTTTGGCCGGCGCGCGGCGGCCCTGCGGGCGGGTGATGCCGACGTGGCTGCCAGCGAGGCCAATCTGGGGCTGGTGCGCCTGACCCTGGCGGCGGAGGTGGCCGCCACCTATTTCGAGGGCTGGGGCGCGCGCGAGCGGCTGCGGGTGGCTCAGCAGAGCCTGGCCGCACAGCTCGACAGCCTGGAGCTGACCCAGTGGCGCGTGCAGGCGGGGCTGGCCTCGGCGCTGGACCTGGAGACGGCGCGCGCGGCGGTCGAGCAGACCCGCGCCAGCCTGCCGGTGCTGGAGGTTTCGGTTCGCCAGTCGATGCATGCGCTGGCGGTGCTCACCGGGCGTGCGCCGGGGGCCGAGCTGCCCGATCCACCCGCAGCCGCCCCGGCGCCCCCGACCGCCTGGACGCTGCCGCTGCCGGCCGACGTGCTGCGCCAGCGCCCGGACGTGGCGGCGGCACAGGCCCGGTTGCAGGCCGCTTTTGCGCGCGCCGACCAGGCCGAGGCGGCGCGCTGGCCCACCCTGCGCCTGGGCGGCAGTTTGAGCTTGGCCGCCCCCCGGGTGTCGGACCTGTTCGATGTGACCGCGCTGACGCGCGCGCTGGCACTCAATCTGGCCGCGACCGTGTTCGACGGCGGCGCCGCACAGGCCCAGGCGCGTGCCCAGGCAGCCGCGGCGGAGCAGGCCCGCGCGGCCCTGGCCGCCACCTTGCTGGAGGCCTTGCGCGACGTCGAAAATGCCTTGGTCGCGCTGGCGGGGGACCGGGAGCGGCTGCTGCGCCTGCAGGACGCCGTCGCGGCCGCCCGGCAGGCCGAACAACTGGCCACTCAGCGCTACGCCGCCGGCTTGATCGACTACCGTGCCTTGCTCGACGCCCAGCGGACCTTGCTGGCGTTGCAGGGCGATTTGGCCGCGGCCCGCGCCGCCTGGGCCGTGGATCATGTCCGCTTGGTGAAGGCGCTTGGGGGCGGCTGGTCCCCGACCGATGCCGGCCCCGGTCCGCTTGCTGCCACCGTTCAACCCTGACGTTTCTGCGATGAACCCGTTCCGACGCAAGTCTGCCTCGCCCGCCGCCGTCGATGCGCTGCTGGGCGATGATCGTCCCCCCCGCTGGTGGCGGCGCCCGCTGTGGTGGGTGTTGTTGGTGCTCGTGGTGGCGGCCGCCTTTGGCTGGCAGGCCTGGCAGGCGCGCAGCGCGCGTCAGGCCCAGCCCGTGTACGTGACCGAGCCGATCAAACGGGGCGATCTGACCCTGACCGTCTCGGCCAACGGCACGCTGCAGCCGGTGCGGTCGGTCAACATCGGCAGCGAGCTGTCCGGCACCGTGCGCGAGGTGCTGGTCGACGTCAACGACCGCGTGACCCGCGGGCAGGTGCTGGTCGTGCTCGACACGGCCAAGCTGCAGGACCAGGTCAACAGCGCCCGGGCGGCGGTGGCCGCGGCGCTGGCCCAGGTGGCGCAGGCCGATGCGTCGGCGCGCGAGGCGCAGATCCAGTTGGGGCGGCTGGAGGAAGTCGCGCGCCTGTCGGGCGGCAAGGTGCCGTCGGCGGCCGAGCTGGACGCGGCCCGTGCGGCGCTGGAGCGGGCGCAGGCCGGGCAGGCGACGGCCCGCGCGGCGGTGGAGCAGGCGCGCGCCACGCTGTCCACCAACGAGACCAACTTGGCCAAGGCCTCGATTCGCTCGCCCATCGACGGGGTGGTGCTGTCGCGCAACGTCGATCCGGGCAATGCGGTGGCCGCGTCGCTGCAGGCGGTGACGCTGTTGACCATCGCGCGCGATCTGCGGCAACTCAAGCTCGATGTCGCCGTGGACGAGGCCGACGTCGGCGTGGTGCACGAGGGGCAGGCCGCCAGCTTCACGGTCAGCGCCTACCCGCGCCGGCGTTACCCGGCGACGGTCGGGCGCGTGGCCTTTGGCGCGACCAAGACCGACAACGTCATCACCTACACGGCCACGCTGGACGTGGACAACCAGGATCTGTCGCTGCGGCCCGGGATGACGGCCACCGCCAACATCCGCGCGGTGGAGCGCAAGGGCGTGCTGCTGGTGCCCAACACCGCGCTGCGCTTCACCCCCAGCGATTCGGCGCCGCAGGCGTCTGGCGGCGGACTGGCGGGACTGTTGATGCCCAAGCCCCCCACCGCCGGCCGCAAGACCGCCCGCGTGGACATGCGCGCTGGCCCGCGCCAGATCTGGGTGTTGCGCGATGGACAGCCCCAGGCCATCCCCGTCACCGTCGGCATCAGCGACGGCCGCCAGTCCGAGGTGAGCGGCGAAGGTCTGAGCGAGGGGCTGCCGGTGATCGTCGAGCAGCGTAGCAACGGTCGCGCGCCATGAATGCCGCCGTCCCGCTCATCCGGCTGCGCGGCGTGACCAAGACCTACGGTCAGGGCGCGGCCGCCTTCCAGGCCCTGCGCGGCGTGGATCTGGAGGTGTGCGCCGGTGACTTCGTCGCCATCATGGGGCCGAGCGGATCGGGCAAATCCACGGCGATGAATGTGCTGGGCCTGCTCGACACCCCCAGCAGCGGGGAGTACCGGTTTCTGGACGTGCCGGTGCAGACCCTGGCCCGGGACGAGCGGGCCCGGCTGCGGCGGCGCTACTTTGGCTTCGTGTTCCAAGGTTTTCATTTGTTGCCGCGCACCACCGCGCAGGAGAACGTGGAACTGCCCCTGGTCTACCGGGGCGAGCGCGCGGCCGAGCGCCACCGCGCGGCCCGCGCGGCGCTGGCAGACGTCGGCTTGACGGGCTGGGAGCACCACACCCCCGCCGAGTTGTCGGGCGGGCAGCAGCAGCGCGTGGCGATCGCGCGCGCCATCGTCACCCAGCCGCGGGTGCTGCTGGCCGACGAGCCCACGGGCAACCTGGACTCGCGCCGCAGCCACGAGATCATGGCCCTGATCCGCCAGCTCAACGAGCAGCGCGGCATCACCGTGCTGATGGTCACGCACGAGGCCGAGATCGCCGCCTACGCCCGCCGGGTGCTGCATTTTCGCGATGGTGTGATCGAACGCGAGGAGGCGCCTCCGCCGGCGCTGGCCCCGGCGGAGGGCACCGTGACCGAGCGGGAAGGGGGCTGACATGTGGCTCAACACGCTGGTGCTGGCGCTGCGCTCCATCCGCCGCAACCTGATGCGCTCGTTTTTGACCGTGCTGGGGGTGGTGATCGGCGTGGCGGCGGTGGTGACCATGGTGACGGTGGGCAACGGGGCCACCCTGGCCATCCAGCAGCAGATCGCCAGCCTGGGCACCAACCTGTTGCAGGTGCGCCCCGGGCAGCGCCTGGGGCCGGGGGGCTTTGGCTTTGGGGCGCCCTCGTTCAAGCTGACCGACGCCCAGGTGATCGCCGCGCAGACGCCCGGGGTGCTGGCGGTGGCCGCCGAGGCGCGCAGCAGCGGCACCGTGGTGGCCAATGGCCGCAACTGGACGAGCAGCCTGATTGGCGGCTCGCCCGACTGGATGTTGACCAACAACTGGACCCTGGCCGATGGCCGGCCGTTCAGCGACGACGAGTACCGCATCGGGGCGGCGGTCTGCATCATCGGCGAGACGGTGCGCCGCGAGCTCTACGGCCCCAATCCGGCCGTCGGGGATACGTTGCGCGTGCGCCAAATCCCCTGCGAGGTGGTGGGCGTGCTCGCGCCGAAGGGGCAGGGCGCGTTCGGGCAGGATCAGGACGATGTCGTGCTCATGCCCATCAACACCCTGCACCGACGCGTGGTCGGGCACACGCGGGTTTTTACGCTGCACGTCTCCATGCTGGACGGTGCCGATGCCCAGGCCGTCAAGGCCGGCATCCGCGAGATCCTACGCGAGCGGCGCGGCATCCCCGAAGGCGAAGAGGACAACTTCAACATCCTGGACACCCAGCAATTGGCCGAGACCATGTCCGGCACCACGCGCGTGATGACGATGCTGCTGGGGGCCGTCGCGGCGGTCAGCCTGCTCGTGGGCGGCATCGGCATCATGAACATCATGCTGGTCAGCGTGACCGAGCGCACGCGCGAGATCGGTCTGCGGCTGGCCATCGGGGCGCTGGAGCGCGAGGTGATGGGGCAGTTTTTGATCGAGGCGGTCGTGCTGGCCGCCCTGGGCGGGGTGGCGGGGTTGGCGCTTGCCCTGGGGGCCAGCGTGGTCATCAGCCGGGCGATGTCCGTGCCCTTCGTGTTCGACCCGGCGATCAACCTGGTGGCGTTTGCCTTCTCGGCGGCGATCGGGGTGGTGTTTGGCTACGTGCCCGCGCGGCGGGCGGCGCGCCTCGACCCCATCGAGGCGCTGCGCCACGAGTGAGCGCCCCCCGTGGGTGGGCGGTCAGGCCACGCGCTCGGGGGCCCGTCGGGTGATCAGATCGCCCAGGCCCAGCTGCCCCTTGTGGTTGCGCCCCCACGACCACAGCGTACCGTCGGTGCGGATGCTGTACGACGCCTCGGCCCCGGCGCGAATGCGCAGCCAGTCGGTGGCGTCGCCAATGCGTGTCGGGGTCGCGCGCTGCGACGCCGTGGTGCCGTCACCCAGTTGGCCGAGCACGTTGTCCCCCCAGGCCCACAGCGAGCCATCTTTCTTGACCGCCAGCGAATGCCGACTGCCCGCCGCGATGGCCACCCAATCCATGGAGTCGTCCACCGGCGCGGCAAAAATCCGGCTGCCACCTGGCGTGCCCAATTGCCCGGAGCCGTTGTCACCCCAGGAAAACAGCGTGCCATCGGACCGGATGGCCAGGGTGTGGCGCTCCCCGGCGGCCATGGCCAGCCAGGTGGTGGTATCCATGGGCGTGGGCGTGCGGACGTTGGCGCCTTTGTTGTCCAGCCCCAGTTGCCCGAATTCGTTGGACCCCCACACGAAGATCCGCCCGGAGGTTTTGCGGGCGACGGTGTGGTAGGCCCCCGCCACCGCCAGTATCCAGTCCTTGTCGGTGCCGATTTTGGTGGGGACCAGCAGATCGGCGTCCTTGCCGTCACCGAGCTGCCCCTCGAAGTTGCGGCCCCAGGCCCACAGCGTGCCGTCCTTCTGGATGCCGAGTGAGTGGCGGGCGCCGGCGGCCACCGCCACCCAGTTGGTGGCGGTGCCTATCTTGACCGGCGTGGCGCGGTCGGTTTGCGTGCCATCGCCCAGCTGCCCGTTGAGGTTGGAGCCCCAGGCCCACAGCGTGCCGTCGCTGCGGATGGCCAGCGTGTGGGCCTCGCCAGCGGCGACCTGGGTCCAGTTCTTGGCAGTCCCGATCAGCACGGGGGTCAGGCGGTCGACCAGAGAGCCATCCCCCAACTGCCCAAAGCGGTTTTCTCCCCATGCCCACAGCGTGCCGTCGGCTTTGAGCGCGACCGCGTGGGCGCCACCGGCAGCGATCTGTTGGTAGCCGGCCTTCACCGACAGGCGCGTCTTGCCGCTGACGGTGCCCACGGTCGCGGTGATGTCGGTATCACCGACCGCCACGCCGGTGGCCACCCCGGTGCTCGCCACGATGGTGGCCACGGTCGTGCTGCTGCTGGTCCAGGTCACGCCCTTGTCCAGCGGGGCGGACGAGCCGTCGGAATATCGACCCGTGGCGCTGAAGGTTTGGGTCGTGCCCACGGCGATGGTCGGCGCCGCAGGGGTGACCGTGATGTCGATCAGCGTGGGCGTGGTGGTCGTCGGGGTGTCGCTGCCGCCACCGCAGGCGGTCAGCCCCGCCGCCACGGGGGCGCCCAGGGCAGCGGTCAGATGCAGCAGGCAATCGCGTCGGTTCACGGGTGGGTTCTCCAGAAACGTCGGTCCGCGGGATGTTCTCTGCCGGGACTGTAGCGCGTCTGCACCGGGGTGAAGGCGCAAATTGCGGGACATTCCGCCCCGGTTCTGGAGAGGCTCCTGGCGGAAGCGGTGAGATTCGAACTCACGAACGGTTGCCCGTTGCCGGTTTTCAAGACCGGTGCAATCGACCACTCTGCCACGCTTCCGGCGCGGTCGGGATTGTAAGCGGGGCGTGCCGCCGACGGCCGTGTCGGAAAACCGCTGACACGCAAAACGGCGCGTTGCCGACTACAGGGGCGTTGGGCGGTGCCTACAGTGAAAAGCGTCTCGACACGTGGGGCGCTCGCCCCGGAGGATCGCACGATGCTCACGCCCACCCTTGCGTCTGGCCCCCGCGCCCGCGCCGCCGTCGACGGCTGGTATGCCGTGCCATCGTCCCTGTCATGGGAGGTGCCCGGCGCGGCGTCCGCGGCGCGTCAGGTCGAACGGCTGCCGTTTACCGTCCGCGTGGCGCACGCCGCGCAGGACTTGCAAAAGGCCGTCGATGTGCGGCACGCGGCCTACGCGCGCCACTTGCCCGCCGCAATCACGCAGGGGCTGCGCAGCCCCGAGCCCATGGACCATGCCCCGGGTGTGGCGGTGCTGCTCGCCGAGTCCAAGGTGGACGGCTCGGCGCTGGGGACCCCGCGCATCCAGACCAATCGCTACCAGCCGCTGGCGCTGGAGCAGTCGTTCGACTTGCCCGACTGGATGGCCGGCGCCCCCTGTGCCGAGGTCACCCGCTTGGCGGTCGCCCAGGCCGTGCACAGCCGGGTGGTCAAGACGGTGATGCTCAAGGCCGCCTACTTCTGGTGCCTGCGCGAAGGGGTGCGCTTCGTGCTTGTGGCGGCGCGCACGCCGCTGGACAGACAATATGCTCGCCTGATGTTCCGAGATATTTATCCTGGCCAGGGTTTCGTTCCTTTGGCGTACGCGTTCAACCTGCCCCATCGCGTCATGTACTGCCAGATCGCGACGGCGCGCGACGACGGCGCCGAGCATCCGCTGTACGACTTCTGGTTCAACACCGATCACCCGGACATCGACCTCGATTGACCGGGCTGGCGCGTCGTGTCCGGTTCGGGGTGCCCCAGCACCCAATCGACGTTGGCCAGGTCGTCGTCCGGCGGCAGGCTGTTGAGGTAGTCGCCCAGGCGGGCGTCGGCGATGAAGTCCGCCCCCGACTGGGCCGCCAGAATCTGCTGCGCCGCCACGGGGCGCGACAGCGCGTAGCCCTGCACGAAGTCCACCCCGATTTCGGCCAGGGTTTCGACCGTCTCGAAGTCCTCGGCCCATTCGGCGATGGTCTTCATGCCCAGGTTTTGCGCCAGACTCACGATCGCCTCGACGATCGCGACGTTGGCGGGGTGGCGGTTCATGTTGACGATGAAGCTGCCGTCGATTTTGAGGATGTCGGCCGGCAGATCCTTCAGGTACGAGAACGAGGTGTAGCCCGCGCCAAAGTCGTCCAGCGCCACCTTGGCGCCGTGGCTGCGCACGCGGTCGATGAAGCGGCGCGTGTTGGCGATGTCGTTGAGCGCGACGCTCTCGGTCACCTCGAAGCACAGCCGGTGCGCGACGCCGCGGTGGCGCTCCAGCGTGTCGTACATGTCCTCGATGAAGCGCTCGTCGTTGAGCGACGCGCCACTGAGGTTGAGGCAGACGAACTGGTTCTGCGGCAGCCGGGCCTCGTGCTCCGTCAGCCAGCGCAGCGTGGATTCCACGACCCAGCGGTCGATGACGCTCATGCGGCCGGCGTTCTCGCCGGCGCGGATCAGCCGCTCGGTGGGCACGCGGCTGCCGTGTTCGTCGTGCATGCGCAGCAGCACCTCGAAGTTGAGCGACTGGTGCGGGTGCCGCAGCGAGACGATGGGCTGCATCTCGAGGAACAGACCCTCGATGTTCTGCCCGGCCGCCAGGCGCTCGACCAGTTGCATTTCGGCCTCGTGGTCGCGAAAGGCGCGCGAGCCGTGCTCGTACACCACCAGCCCGCTGGCGTGGGCGCGCTTGGCCTCGCGGCAGGCGCGGTCGGCCGTGGCCACCACGTCCTTGGGGGAGGCGCCGGGTGAGACCTCGATCAGGCCGATCGATCCGCGCACCTGAAAGGCGCGGTCACCGACGGTGAACGGCTCGTGCATCAGGCGCAGGAGAACGTCGCGGCAGACGGTTTCGGCGCGGTGCAAGGGGGTGTCCAGCATCACCAGCAAAAACTCGTCGCCGCCGATGCGGCCCAGGTACATATGGGGCGACAGCGGCTCCTGCGCGCGCTCGCACACCTGTTGCAGCACGGCGTCGCCCGCTACGTGGCCGTACAGGTCGTTGATCAGTTTGAAGCGATCGAGGTCCAGATAGGCGACGGCCAGGGGCTTGCCGCGCCGCAGCCGCTGCAGGCCCCGGCTGAGGCAGGCTTCCACCCCCCGCCGGTTCATCACCTTGGTCAGCGGGTCGTGATCGGCCAGGAACTGCAGATGCTCGTGCGCCCGCACTTTGTCGGTGATGTCTTGCAGCGTGCCTTCGATCTTGTCGCCGGCGCGCGCGGCACGGACCAGAAAGCGGCGCGTCATGCCGTCTTCGCGCGCCAGACTGGTTTCGAACTCCACGCAGGGCTCCGCGCCATCGCCGTGCTGGAGCTGCGCCCAGTCGTGGGCGGGGAACAGATTGTCCCAGCGGGTGCGGCCCACGTCCAGGCCCGGGCCGACAAGGGCGTGTGCCGCCGGGTTGGCGCTGATGAACTGGCCCTGCGTGTCCAGGGTGAACAGTCCGATGGGCAAAAAGTCGAAGGTGTGCTGCAACTCGGCCTGCAGGGCCAGCCGTTGCAGATGCTCCTGCCGAAACTGCTCGGCGATCGCCAGGGACGCCAGCAGGCTGGACGCCAACGCCGCCGTCATGCTGTTGACGGCGCCGATCAGGCCCTTGAGGCCGAGCGCCGCGGCGATCACCTCGTAGAGGCTGGCTCCCAGCGCGATGGCCATGGAGGCCGCATACCACATGGCCACCGGCGATCGAGTCCGCACGAGGATGACGGCCAGCGCGTAGCCCAGCACACACACCCCGAGCGCGGTTGCCACCCAAATGAACGGCAAAAACAGGGCGAATGGCAGAACGAGTCCGCCGACCAGCACGGGCAGGCACGCCCACAATACTCCGCGCACCCACGCCAGCGTGCCGGTCCGCTCGAGATCGGTGCCGAACAAGAAGCGGAACAACACGACCGTCACGGTGGAATACAGGGCGACGGTCATCTGTCGCAGCGGCGTCAGCCAATCCGCCGGTACCAGATACCCGAGCCACTGGTAGTCCCATCCGCCCGACAGGGCTGCCATGCGCTGGTTGATGACCAGCCATGCGGCAAAGATCAGGTAGTTGCGTTCCCGGTTGATGATGCCGGCGACGAGCGTGAACAGCGCCAGCAGCAGCAGCCCCCCGTCGAGCCAGCCTGCATCCCGGTGGAACTGTCGCTCCAGGACGGCCAGATCCGCCGTGCTGCGGCCGATCGCGCTGAAGCGGGCGGGGCCGGTGAAGCGGGCCTCGCACAGCACATGGGCCGGCAGTTGCGGCATGGTCAGGACGAAGCCGGTGCGCGAGGGGCGCAGGGCCCCGTCGCCGCCCGGGCCCGCGCTGCGGTCGATCTGGCCCAGCGGTTGCAGCCCATCGCCGTCCCAGCACCGCATGGCAGTCGCGTGGCGGGACGGAAAGTCGATCACACGCCCCGGCGCGCGGTCCGGTGGCGCCAGCCGCAGGCTCACCCACAACGGGTGTTCGGACAGGTGGGTGTCCCACTCGGTGCGTGGGGTGTGGCGGGCCAGGCCGTCCAGAACCTCGGCGGGGGATCGGGGCGTGTCCACCGCCATGGCCGTAAACGCCAGCGGGCGACCGTCGCCCACGGGGTATTCGTCGGGCCAGGACCACAATGCCCACACCGACAGCAGCGCGGCCAGCACGGGGACCAGGTAGGCGGCCAGAAACTGCAGGCCGTGCTCGATCCGCGCGGTGGCGCCGGACGGGGCAGCGGGCGACGACGGGCCGGAGGTCATGGACAGGCGGGGGAGCGGCAGTGTGTGAAGTGTTCTCCCTGATCCGTGGGGCGTCGCCCTCTCCGATGACGCGGATTATGGGGGTGAAACCCGGTGCGTGTGTCACACTCGGCCTCCATGAACACGACGGAGGCAACGGAGGACCTGGCCGCCCAGGCGCTGGAAGCGTTCGACGACCTGATCGCGGGCCAAGACGGTTTGCGGCCGCGTCCGGGGCAGCGGGAGATGGCGCGGCATGTGGCCTGCACATTGGCCCCCGTGACCCTGGGCAAGCCGGACGATGAGGCGGCCCCCGTCACGCGCCGCGTGGCGGTGATCCAGGCCGGCACCGGGGTCGGCAAATCGCTGGCGTATCTGGCACCGGCCATCGTGGCGGCCGTGGCCAAGCAAACGCGGCTCGTGGTGTCCACGGCCACTGTGGCCTTGCAGGAGCAGCTCGTGCACCAGGACCTGCCGGCCTTGGCGCAGCGGCTGCCGGTGGGTTTTCGCTACGCGCTGGCCAAGGGGCGCGGCCGCTATGTGTGCCGGCTCAAGCTCGAGCGCTGGCTGGCCGATCCGCACGCCGAGCCCGACCTGGCGGACGTTGACGAAGTCCCCGCGGCGGGCGCCCCCAGCGGTGAGCGGCTGGCGTGGCTGCGTGCCCGGGCGCACGATCTGGCCCACGGCCGCTGGGATGGCGATCGGGACAGCCTGCCGGAGCCGCCGGAGCCCGCCTGGTGGTCGGCCATCGCTGCCGAGGCGGCGTCGTGCACGGCGCGCCATTGTCCGCTGTACGGGGGGTGCGTCTATTTCGAGCAGCGCAAGGCGCTGGTGGGCGCGCAGGTCATCGTCGTCAACCACGATCTGCTGTTGTCCACGCTGGGCTCGCGCCAGTTGCCGGAGCTGGATCAGTGCCTGCTGGTGCTGGACGAGGCGCACCACCTGCCGGCCATCGCGCTGGAGCAGTTTGGTTGCCGGGCGGGTTTGACGCGGCTGGCATGGATCGATCAGCTCGCCAGCCGGGCGCTCAAGGCGGGGCAGGAGGTGGAGCTGAATGCCCTGGCGGATGTGCCGCCCGCCGCCGCGCGGCTGCGCCAGGCGCTGCAGGAGGTGGCCCGGCTGGCGGTGCAGACCTGGGGCGCGCGGTTGCGCGAGGTGGTCGGCGACGGACAGCCCCTGTGCGTGCGCTTGCCGCGTGGCCGCCTGCCCGACGGCTTCGATGTCCCGCTGCAGGAGGCGGCCCAGGCCAGCGCGGCCTTTTTGGATGCGTTGCGCGCCGTCAGTGCCGCGCTGCGTGCGGCGCTGCGCGAGCGGCCGGACGAGGCGCGGCGGCTCTCCCAGTTGTACGCGCAGCTCGGCACCTTGGCCCCGAGGCTCGAGGCCGCCCACGACACCGTGCGCTGGTTGCTGCACGAGCCCCCCGAGGGTGAAGCGCCCCTGGCCAAGTGGTTCACGCTGTCGGCCCCCGGCGCCGGGGCGGCCGGCGACACGGTGCGGGTGCAGGCCCATGCCAGCCCCATCCAGCCGGGCGGGCTGCTGCGGACCCGGCTGTGGAGCGGGGTGCGCGGCGCGGTGCTGACCTCGGCCACGCTGACCCCGTGCGGGCAGTTCGACTTTTTTCTGCGCGAGGCCGGGCTGGCGGACGATCCCGACGTCGAGACCCTGGCCGTGGCCAGCCCCTTCGACTATGCCGAGCAGGGGGCGCTGGTGCTGGGCGGCGTGTCGGTGGACCCCCGCGATGCGGCCGCCTACCAGGAGGCCGTGCAGGCCGCGCTGCTGCGCGATCTGCCGTCCGTGCGGCATGGGGCGCTGGTGCTGTTCACCGCCCGCGCACACATGCAACGGTTGGCTGCGGCGCTGCCCGCCGAGTGGCGCGATCGCGTGCTGGTGCAGGGCACGCTGCCGCGGTCCCGTCTGCTGGCGCGCCACCGCGAGCGGGTGGCCGCGGGCGAGCCGTCCATCCTGTTCGGCCTGCAGTCCTTTGGCGAGGGGTTGGACCTGCCGGGCCGCCTGTGCGAGGACCTGTTCATCACCAAGCTGCCCTTTGCGCCGCCGGATGATCCGGTGGGCGAGGCCCGCGCCGAGTGGCTGCGCGGCCGGGGGCGCGACCCGTTTCTGGATCTGGTCGTGCCCGCCACCGCCACACGGCTGCTGCAGTGGGTGGGGCGCGCCATCCGCACCGAGGACGATCGGGCCCGCATCGTGTGCTACGACCCCCGGCTGCTGTCCACCGGGTATGGCCGCCTCATCCTCCAGGGGCTGCCACCCTTCACCCGCCGACTGGAGGCGCCATGACCCCCACCCCCGACACCCCCCGTGAGTGGCTGACCCACCTGTACCGCACGGCCGTCGAGCGCGCCCAGCCTGCCCGCCAACTGGCCGCCCACCTGCCACCTCCGCCGCGCGGGCGCACGGTCGTCGTCGGGGCCGGCAAGGCCGCGGGCGCCATGGCCCACGCCCTGGAGGCGGCCTGGCCCGCGCAGGCCCCGTTGAGCGGCTGCGTGGTCACGCGCTACGGCCACACGCCTCCGCGGCCCCCGGGCGTGCCGCCGCGCATCGACGTGCTGGAGGCTGCGCACCCCGTGCCCGACGCGGCCGGGGTGCACGCGGCGCAACGGCTGCTGGCTTCCGTCCAGGGGCTGGGGCCCGACGACCTCGTGATCGCGCTCATCTCCGGCGGGGGCTCGGCCCTGCTGGGCCTGCCGGTGCCGGGCCTGGATCTGCCCGGGTTACAGGCCATCACCCGGGCGCTGCTGGCCAGTGGCGCGTCGATCCACGAGATGAACGTCGTGCGCAAGCACCTCTCCCGCATCCAGGGCGGGCGGCTGGCGCTGGCCGCGGCGCCGGCCCCCGTCTGGACGCTGGCCATCAGCGATGTGCCGGGGGACGACCCCGCCGTGATCGCAAGCGGCCCGACGGTGGCCGATGCCAGCACCGACGCCGACGCGCTGGCGGTGCTGGACCGCTACGGCATCGCGCTGCCGCCCGCCGTGCGGGCGGATCTGGCCGCGGGGCGGCACGAGACACCCAAGCCCGACCATCCGCGCTGGGCCATGTGCACGGTGCGCCTGATCGCCACGCCGCACGCGGCCTTGCAGGCCGCCGCCGCCGAGGTCGAGCGCCTGGGGCTGCGTGCCTATGTGCTGGGCGATGCGCTGGAGGGCGAATCGCGCGAGGTCGCTCGGGTGCACGCCGCGCTGGCCCGCTATGCCCTGCAGGGGCACGGGCCCTTGCGTCCGCCGTGTGTGATCCTGTCGGGCGGCGAAACCACGGTGACGGTGCGCGCCCCGGCACAAGCACCGGGCCAGCGCCCGCGCGGCGGGCGGGCGGCCGAATTCGCCCTTGGCCTGGCGTTGGCGCTGGACGGCGCCCCGGGGGTATGGGCGCTGGCGGCAGACACGGACGGCATCGATGGCACCGAAGACAACGCTGGCGCCTTCGTCACCCCGGACACGCTGGCGCGCGCCCGGGCGCTGGGTCTGTCGGCGCGCGATCACCTGGACCGGCACGACAGCTACGGTTTTTTTGCCGCGCTGGGTGACCTGCTCGTCACCGGGCCCACGCACACCAACGTCAACGACTTTCGCGCGCTGTGGCTGCGCTGATGGGGCGCCCGCCGTGACGCCGCCGAACGCCCGCCCGACTGGCCGCTCGCTACCCTGCCTGGCAGGCGCGCCAGATCCGCTCCGGCGTGGCGGGGGCGTCCAGCGGCAGCGGGCCATCGGCCGGCAGGCCGGCGCGGCGCCGCGCGCTGGCCACCGCGTCGCGCACCGCCTCCCACACGCTGATGGCCAGCATGAACGGCGGCTCGCCCACCGCCTTGCTGCCAAACACGTTGTCTTCGCGGTTCGGCTCGGGCCAGAGGTCGATGCGCCAGTGCGGCGGCAGGTCGCCGGCGGCGGGGATTTTGTAGGTGCTGGCCCCGGTGGTCCACAGGCGCCCGTCGTCGCGCCAGACCAGCTCTTCGGTGGTCAGCCAACCCATGCCCTGCACAAAGCCCCCTTCGATCTGCCCGACGTCGATCGCCGGGTTGATGCTGCGGCCCACGTCGTGCAACACATCCACGGCCAGCACCCGCAGCTCGCCGGTCAGGGGGTCGATGGCCACCTCGGTGCACGCCGCCCCGTAGGCGAAGTAATAAAAGGGCCGCCCCGTCAGCGTGGTCTTGTCGTAGTGGATCTTGGGCGTGCGGTAAAAGCCGTCGCTCCAGAGCTGGATGCGGTTGGCGTAGGCCTCGCGCACCACATCGTCGAAGCGCCGGCGCGCCTTGGGCGAGAGGACCCAGCCGCCTTCGAAGCGGATTTCCCCCGCGCCGCAGCCGTCCAGCCCGCAGACGAAAGCGGCCAAATTCTGGCGCACGCTGGCGGCGGCGTATTGCGCCGCGCGGCCGTTGAGGTCGGTGCCGCTGGAGGCCGCGGTGGCGCTGGCGTTGGGCACGCGCGCGGTGTCGCTGGCGCTGACCTGCACGCGTGCCACCGGCACCCCCAGTTCGTCCGCCACGATCTGGGCCACCTTGGTGTGCAGGCCTTGGCCCATCTCGGTGCCGCCGTGGTTGACCAGCACGCTGCCGTCCGTGTACACATGCACCAGCGCGCCGGCCTGATTGAACAGCGTCGCCGTGAAGCTGATCCCAAACTTGACCGGCGTGAGCGCCAGGCCCCGCTGCAGCACGGGGCTGCGCGCGTTCCACTCGGCGATGGCGGCGCGCCGCTGGGCGTAGCGGCAGCGCTCGGCCAGCGTGTCGATCAGCGGCCGCAGGATGTTGTCCTCCACCCGCATCTGGTAGGGCGTGGTGTCGCGCCGCGGGGGCAGGGGGGTGCTGCCGGCCGGAAGCGGCACGGTCCACGTCGGCGCGGGGGCGTCGTCGTACAGGTTGCGGTGGCGCACCTCTAGGGGGTCCAGGCCCAGGTGGCGCGCGATGTCACCGATCAGCGTCTCGATGGCGATCATGCCCTGCGGGCCGCCAAATCCGCGAAAGGCCGTGGCGCTTTGCTTGTGGGTGCGGCAGCGGTAGCTGTGCAGCGCCACATGAGGGACGAAGTAGGCGTTGTCGCTGTGAAAGACGGCCCGGTCGGCCACCGGTCCGGACAGGTCGGCCGAGAAGCCGCAGTCCACGTACATCGACAGCTCCAACCCCAGGATGCGGCCACCGTCGTCGAAGCCCACTGCGTAGTCGTAGGCAAAGGGGTGGCGTTTGCCGGTGATCAGCATGTCGTCGTCGCGGTCCAGCCGCAGTTTGACGGGGGCGCCGACCTTGTGCGCCGCGAGCGCCGCCCAGACCGCGACATGGCCCGCCTGCGTTTCCTTGCCGCCAAAGCCCCCGCCCATGCGCCGGCACTCCACCCGCACACGGTGGGTGGCCAGGCCCAGCGCATGCGCCACCCAGTGCTGCACTTCGCCCGGGTGCTGGGTGCTTGACAGCACGGTCCACTGGTCCTGCTCCTGCGGGATGGCCAGCGCGATCTGGCCCTCCAGGTAGTAGTGTTCCTGCCCACCGACCGCAAAGGCCCCCTGCAGTCGGTGCGGCGCCTGTGCGATGGCGGCAGCCGCGTCCCCGCGCCGCACATGCACCGGCGGCAGCACATACGCCCCTTGCGCATGGGCGGTGCGCGGGTCCAGCACCGCGGGCAGCGGCTCGATGTCCGCTCGCACCGCGCGGGCTGCCGCGCGGGCCGTGCGCACATCGTCCGCCACCACCAGCCCGATCACCTGGCCCACGTGCTGCACCGTGTCGCGGGCCAAGACCGGCTCGTCGTGCGCGAAGGCCGCGAGCACCGGATCGCCCGGAATGTCCTGGGCCGTCACCACGGCGCGCACCCCGGGCAGGGCGAGGGCGGCCGACACGTCCAGGCCGCGCAGCCGCCCATGCGCCACCGGCGACAGGATGGGGGCCGCGTGGAGGGTGCCGCGCGGCTCGGGCAGGTCGTCCACATAGGGCGCGCGGCCGGCCACTTGGGCGTGGGCGCTCTCGTGGGCGATGGGGGACCCGCAGGCGGGCCCGGTCCCGGTATCGAGGGGCAGGGCGGCGTTCATGCGCGCTCCTCCGCCGTGGTCTGCAGCAGTGCCTGCCACGGGGCGTGTTCATCCAGCCGCACCGGGGGCGCATCCGGCGCCGCCGCCGTGGCCAGCCAGGTGCGCCACAGCAGGTTGCCGAGCACGGCGCGACGGTACGCCGCGCTGGCCCGCCCGTCGCTCAGCGGTGCAAACTCCGATTGCAGCGCGTCCATCGCGGCGCGCACGGTGTCGGCCTGCCAGAGCTGGCCGCGCAGCGCGGCTTCGGCAGCGCGTGCGCGCGTCGGCACGGGGGCCACGCCGCCGGCGCCGATGCGGGCCTGCACCACCCGGCCCTCCGTATCGCGCCAGAGCGCCAGCGCCAAACAGACGGCGGAGATGTCGTCCTCGAAACGCTTGGACACCTTGTGCGCATGCACCTCGGGCCACGCGGTGCCGTTGCCGAGCGGGATGTCCAGGTAGCCCACCAGCTCGTCCGCGGCCAGCGCGGTTTGCCGGTAACCGCGGTAGAAATCCTCCAGCGGCAGCCGGCGTTCTTCCGGGCCGCGCGCTCCGTGGCGCAGCAGCACCACGGAGGCGCCCAGGGCGATCAGCAGCGGCATCGAATCCCCAATGGGCGAGCCGTTGGCGACATTGCCCCCCAGGGTGCCCCCGTGGCGGATGGGTTGGCCCGCAAAGCGGCCGAAAAAGTCGCGCAGGCTCGGCCAGTGGGCCTGCAGGGCGGCAAAGGCGTCGTGCAGCGTCGCCGCCGCGCCGATGCGCAGCGTGCGCCCATGCGGGCCGTCCTGCGTATCGATGCGCTGCAGCGCGGCGCAGCGCGACACATCCAGCACCTGGGTCAGACGGCGGTGCTGCTTGGTGATCCACAGGCCGGCATCGGTGCCGCCGGCCACCACGGGGACGTGGGGCCAGCGTGCCCGCGCGGCCAGCAAGCTGTCCAGATCGCGCGGCGCCAGGTAGGCCGGGGCCGCCGTGTCGGGCAGGGGGGCGGGGGGCTGCGCCGCCGGCTGCGCGGCCGCCAGCAGGGTGTGCAGCGCGGCCGTGTCCACGGTGGCGGGGGGCAGCGCGGTCATGGCTTGGGCGGCGTCCAGGATGGGCCGGTAGCCGGTGCAACGGCACAGGTTGCCCGACAGGGCCTCCACCGCCTCGTCGCGGGTCACCGGGGTGCCCGCGGGGCGTCCTTGGTACAGCACGAACAGGCTCATCACGAAGCCGGGCGTGCAAAAACCGCACTGCGAGCCGTGGGCGTCCACCAGTGCCTGCTGCACGGGGTGCAGGGGGCCGGTGCGCGCGATCAGCGGATCCTGCGTCAGATCCTCGGCGGTCCAGACGGCACAGCCGTTGGCCGCATGGGCCAGCCGAATGCAACTGTTGAGCGCGCGCCAGCGCAGTGCGCCGTCCGGTCCGTGGTCGGCCACGGCCACGGTGCAGGCTCCGCAGTCGCCGCTGGCGCAGCCTTCTTTGACGCTGGTCAGCCCCAGGTCCTCGCGCAGCAGGGTCAGCAGCGTGCGGTCGGCCGGCACGGCGTCGAGCTGGCGGACCCGCCCCCGGTGCACCAGGCGCAGGGGCGGCGGGGGACTGGGCGGCGCCCCGTGGGCGCCCGCGGGGGCGGCGGTGTCGGTGCTCATGGCCGACAGAGTACGCGCACGGGCGAGCCCCGTCATGCCGTCGGGATTATGCAAGGCATAATCGATGCAGTATGTCACGACCGGTTCCCTGGGACAGCATCGACATCCATTTGATACGGGTGTTGCACACGGTGTTGACCGAACGCAGTGTCACGCGGGCCGCCGTCCGGCTGGGGATGCACCAGCCGGCGGTCAGTGCCGCGCTGCGCCGCCTGCGGCGGCTCACCGGCGATCCGCTGCTCGTGCGCACCGGTGCGGCCATGGTGCCCACGGCGGTCGCCCAGCGCATGATCGCCCCCGCTGCCGAAATCCTGCGCCAGGCCGAGACCATGCTCGGCGGCGCGCGCGCCTTCGATCCGGCCAGCAGCCCGCACACCTTCGCGGTGGCGGCGAGCGACTATCTGGACCCCTGGTTTTTGCCGCGGCTGGTCGCGCGCGTCAAGGCCGCGGCGCCGCTGGCCCGGCTGGACATCCAGCCCCTGGCCGGCAGCACCGACTACCGGCAGCGCCTCGCGCTGGGCGAGGTTGACGTGGTGATCGGCAACTGGCCCGCGGTGCCGGACGATCTGCACCAGGGGCGTTTGTTTGGGGACGAGGTGGTTTGCCTGGTGTCCACCCGCCATCCGGCCCTGCGCCGGGGCTGGACCTTGGAAGACTGGCTCCAGGCCGACCACGTGGCCCCCACGCCGCTGGCCCCTGGCGCGCGCGGCGCCATCGACGAGCACCTGGCCCGGCAGGGGCTGACGCGCAACATCGTCGTGCGCTGCCCGCACTTCGGACTGATTCCGGCCATGGTCAGCCAGAGTCTGCTGGTGCTGACCACCGGGCGGCAGTACTGCCAGCGGTTTTTGCAGGCGCTGCCGGTGGCCATCGTCGAGCCCCCGCTGGCCTTTCCGCGCCTGCTGTACTACCAGCTCTGGCACGACCGCACGCACGGTTCGCCCGCCGCCCAGTGGCTGCGCCAGACCATCCGCGAAGTGGCCGCGGGCTTGGCCGATCCGCCGCCCGACGGCCAAACCCCGTTACCATCCGCACCTTCGCGCCGCCGCGATCCGGCCCGCGCGCCCATGATCGGCACCGACCCCGCGCCATGAGCCCTCCGCCCCGATTGCAACTGCACCACATCACCAAGCGCTACCCCGGCGTGGTGGCCAACGACGGCGTCTCGCTGGAGGTGCTGCCGGGCAGCATCCACGCCGTGCTGGGCGAAAACGGCGCCGGCAAATCCACCCTGATGAAGATCATCTACGGGGCCGTCAAACCCGACGACGGCGCGATGCTCTTCAACGGCCGTCCGGTGCATGTGCGCAATCCGCAGGAGGCGCGTGCGCTGGGCATCAGCATGGTGTTCCAGCACTTCAGCCTGTTCGAGACGCTGACCGTGGCCGAGAACGTCTGGCTCGGCCTGGACGCCACGCTGTCGCTGCGCGAGGTGACCGAATCGATCGAGATGAAGGCCCACGAGTACGGTCTGGAGATCGATCCGCGCCGGCCCGTGCACACACTGTCCGTGGGCGAGCGCCAGCGGGTGGAGATCGTGCGCGCGCTGCTGACCCAGCCGCAACTGTTGATCCTGGACGAGCCGACCTCGGTGCTCACGCCGCAGGCGGTCGAGCGCCTGTTCGTCGTGCTGCGCCAACTGGCCGCCGAGGGCTGCAGCATCCTCTACATCAGCCACAAGCTGCACGAGATTCGCGCCCTGTGCGACACCTGCACGGTGATGCGCGGCGGGCGCGTGACCGGCGTGTGCGATCCGCGGCAGGCCAGCAACGCGGACCTGTCGCGCCTGATGATCGGCAGCGAGCCGCCCACCCTGCCGCCCCACCGCGCGCCCAGCGGGGATGTGGTGCTGGACGTGCGCGGCCTGACGCTGCCCAGCGGCGAGCCGTTCGGCACCGATTTGCACGACATCGCCCTGCAGGTGCGCGCGGGCGAGATCGTCGGTATCGCGGGGGTGTCGGGCAACGGCCAGCGCGAGCTGCTCTATGCGCTGTCGGGCGAAACGACGTCGGCCCCCGCGGGCTCGGTCCGGCTGGCGGGGCGCGACATCGCCCGCGCCGGTCCGGGGCGGCGGCGCCGGCAGGGCCTGCACTTCGTGCCGGAGGAGCGCCTGGGCCGCGGGGCCGTCCCCACGCTGGGGCTGGCGCACAACCTGCTGCTGACGCGCCGCGACGCCGTGGGGCGCGGCGGCTGGCTGCGCCTGGGGGCGCTGCGGGCCCAGGCCAACGACATCATCGCGCGTTACGGGGTCAAGGCCGCGGGGCCGGATGCCGCGGCCAAGTCGCTGTCGGGGGGCAATCTGCAAAAGTTCATCGTCGGGCGCGAGATCGAGGCCCGCCCCTCGGTGCTCATCGTCTCGCAGCCCACCTGGGGGGTGGACGTGGGGGCGGCCGCGCAGATTCGCGGCGAAATCGTCGCCCTGCGCGAGGCGGGCTGCGCGGTCCTGGTCGTCAGCGAGGAGCTGGACGAGCTGTTCGAGCTGTGCGACCGGCTGTATGTGATCGCCCGCGGCCGGCTCTCGCCCTCGGTGCCGGTGGCCGAGGCCAGCGTGGAGCGCATCGGCGAGTGGATGTCCGGCTTGTGGCCCCAGGCCGAGGAGGCGCGCCATGCTGCGGCTTGAGATGCGCCCCCAGCCCTCGGCGGCGTGGAGCTACGCCTCGCCGCTGCTGGCCATTGCGTTGACCGTGCTGATTGGCATGGCCCTGTTTGCCGCGCTGGGCAAGGACCCGGTGGCCGGTCTGCGCGTCTTTTTCTGGGAGCCGGTGCGCAACGCCCGCGCCTGGAGCGAGCTGCTGCTCAAGGCCACGCCCCTGCTGCTGATCGGCCTGGGCCTGGCGATCGGTTTTCGCTCCAATGTGTGGAACATCGGGGCCGAGGGGCAGTTCGTCATCGGCGCGGTGTGCGCCAGCGGCACGGCCCTGGCCTTGCAGGGGGCGGGTTTTGCGGTCTGGCCCCTGGTGCTGCTGGCGGGCGTGGCGGGCGGGCTGACGTGGGCCAGCCTCACGGCGCTGCTGCGCGACCGCTTCAACGCCAACGAGATCCTGGTCAGCCTGATGCTGGTCTATGTGGCCGTGCAGGTGCTCAACTACCTGGTTTATGGCCCGTGGAAGGATCCGATGGGCTTCAACTTCCCGCAGACACAGCGCTTCGACGCCACGGCACAGGTGCCGCGGCTGTTCGAGGGGCTGCGCGTCCACCTGGGATTGCTGCTGGGCCTGGGGGCGGTGGTGGCGGTCTGGCTCTTTTTGTTCCGCACGCGCGCGGGTTTTGCGCAGCAGGTCGGCGGGCTGGCGCCGGCGGCCGCCCGCTATGCGGGGTTTTCGTCGCGCACGGCGCTGTGGGTGGCCATGGGCGTCACCGGGGCGCTGGCGGGTCTGGCCGGGGCGTTGGAGGTGGCCGGTCCGGTGGGCCAGCTCACGCCCCACGTGCCGGTGGGCTACGGGTTTGCGGCCATCATCGTGGCCTTCGTCGGGCGCTTGCACCCCGTGGGCATCGTCGGCTCGGCCCTCCTCATGAGCATGTTCTACATCGGTGGCGAACTGGCCCAGTCCCGCCTGGGGCTGCCCAAGTCCATCACTGGGGTGTTCCAGGGCCTGTTGCTGTTTGCGCTGCTGGCCTGTGACACGCTCATCCACTATCGTCTGCGCTGGAGGAAGGGCTGATGGAGTCCGTTGCCCTGCTGATTGCGGCCTCGCTCAACGCCGGCACGGTGCTGGCCATCGCGGCGCTGGGGCTGCTGATCAACGAGAAGGTGGGCGTCGTCAACCTGGGCGCCGAGGGGCTGATGCTGTGCGGCGCGCTGGCCGGTTTTGCGGCGGTGGTGCACTTTGGGGCGCATCCGCTGGGCTTTCTGGCCGGCATGGGGGTGGCGGCGCTGCTGTCGCTGGTCTTCGGTTGGCTGGTCATCTACCTCAACACCAACCAGTACGCCACCGGGCTGGCGCTCAGCCTGTTTGGCGCCGGGCTGTCCGCTTTCGGGGGGCAGCCCTACACCCAGTACAAGCTGCCGGAGCTGGTCGCGCCCCATGTACCCCTGCTGGGGGATCTGCCCTTTCTGGGCGCCGCGCTGTTTCGCCAGCATGCGCTGGTGTATGCGGCGGTTGCGCTGGCGATAGGGTTGGTGTGGTTTTTTGACCGCACACGCACCGGACTGGTGCTGCGCAGCGTGGGCGAGAACCCGGAGTCCGCCCACGCCCTGGGCTACCCGGTGCGCCGCATTCGGCTGCTGGCGGTGGTGGTCGGGGGCGCGCTGTGCGGGTTGGCCGGGGCCTATGTGTCCACCGTCTACACGCCGCTGTGGGTCGAAGGCATGATCGCCGGCAAGGGCTGGATCGCGCTGGCGCTGACCACTTTTGCCACCTGGCGGCCGGCACGGGTTTTGCTTGGTGCGTATCTGTTTGGCGGCGTGACGATGCTGCAGTTTCACCTGCAAGGCATGGGGGTTCAGGTGCCCAGCCAGTTCCTGACCATGATGCCCTACCTGGCCACCATCGTGGTGCTGGTGCTGATTTCCCGCAGCCCGCTGTGGATCCGCACCCACATGCCCCAGTCCCTGGGCAAGCCGTTTTATCCCGGGTCGTAACATCCCCCTTTTTCACACAGGAGTACTTCCATGATCGATGCGAACAAGCGCGAATGGCTCAAGACCGCGGCCAAGGCCGCGGCGCTGGGGCTGGTGGCGGGCAGCGCCCTCGTGGGCTGCGGCAAGAAAGAGGAGGCCGCCCCCGCCCCGGCCCCCGCCCCGGCCACGCAGGCGCCCAAGCCCGAGCCGTTGAAGGCCGCCTGGGTCTACGTCGGTCCGGTGGGCGATGCCGGCTGGTCGTTTGCGCACGACCTCGGCCGCAAGGCGGTGGAGGCGCACTTTGGTGACAAGGTGCAGACCACCTTCGTCGAGAGCGTGCCGGAAGGCGCCGACGCCGAGCGCGTGATCCGCGACCTGGCCGCGCAGGGCAACAAGATCATCTTCGCGACGTCGTTCGGCTACATGGAGCCGATGCTGAAGGTGGCGCAAGAGTTTCCGGATGTGAAATTCGAGCACGCCACCGGCTACAAGACCGCGCCGAACATGCGCATCTACGACGCCAGCTTCTACCAGGACACCTACATGGCCGGCATCATCGCCGCGCACATGAGCAAGACCGGCACGCTGGGCTTCGTCGGCTCGTTCCCCATCCCCGAGGTGCTGCGCAACATCAACGCCTTCGTGCTGGGTGCGCAGACCGTCAAGCCCAACATCAAGCTCAAGGTCGTGTGGGTCAACTCCTGGTTCGACCCGCCGAAGGAGACCGAGGCCGCGCAGAGCCTGATCAACCAGGGCGCTGACGTGCTGCTGCAAAACACCGACTCCACCGCCGTGCTGCAGACCGCCGAGAAGAACGGCAAGTACGCCTTCGGCTGGGACAGCGACATGAGCAGCTTCGGTCCGAAGGCGCACCTGGCCTCGGCGGTCGTCAACTGGGGTCCGTACTACGTCCAGGCCGTGCAGGAGGTGCTGGACGGCACGTGGCAGACCAAGCGCACCGTCTGGGGTGTCAAGGAAGGCCTCAACGACCTGATCAAGATCGCCGACGTGGTGCCGGAGGCGGCCAAGAAGAAGGTCGAAGAGGTCAAAGCGGGCCTCAAGAGCGGCGAGTTCGAGGTCTTCACCGGCCCGATCGTCGACAACACCGGCAAGGAAGTGCTGGCCAAGGGCGTCAAGGCCGACCAGGACTGGAAGGACAAGGTCAACTTCTTCGTCAAGGGCGTGGAAGGCAAGATCCCGGCTGGCAAGTGATGGTCGAGCGCGACCACTGGTGGCCGGTGGCGCTGGCCGATGACGTCGGCGCGGCGCCGGTGCCGGTTACGCTGCTGGACGAGCCGCTCGTGCTGTGGCGCGACGGCGCGGGTGCGGTGCAGGCGTTCGCCGACCGCTGCCCGCACCGCGGCGCGCGCCTGTCCCTCGGCGCGGTGGTGGAGGGGCAGCTGCGGTGCCCGTACCACGGCTGGCGCTTCGACGGCGACGGCCGCTGCCGCGCGATCCCGGCGCTGCCGGGCTTTGCGCCACCGGACGGTCACGCCGCCTGCCGCCATGCGGTGGCGCAGGCGCACGGGCTGCTGTGGGTGTGCTTGGGCACCCCCGTCGCGCCCGCGCCGCCGTCGCTGCCCCCTCTGCCGCCGCGGCGCGTCGTGCACGGGCCGTTCGACGTGGCCACCAGCGCCCCGCGCGCGATCGAGAATTTCCTCGACACCGCGCACTTTGCCTACGTGCACGAAGGCTGGCTCGGCGCGCCGACGCACGCCGAGGTGCCGCCGTACGAGGTGACGCTGACCGCCGACGGCCGCCCGGTCGTGCCGGACTACCCGGCCTGGCAGCCGCGCGCCACTGCCCGCGCGCAGGGCGGCGCCTGGGTGCGCTACCGCTACGAGGTGCTCAGTCCCTACGCCGCGCTGCTGCAGAAGCAGCCCGAGGGCGACGCCCCGGCCGACGCCTACGTCATGTGGGCCTGCCCGACGACGCCGGAAACCTGCCGCGTCTGGTTCGTGCAGCACACCACCGACACCACCACCCCGGACGCGGCGCTGCGCGAGTTCCAGAGCGCCATCTTCGCGCAGGACCGCCCGATCCTCGAGTCCCAGACTCCGAAGCGCCTGCCGCTCTTCGGCGGCGAGGCGATGTGCGCCGCCGACCGCCTGAGCGCCGCCTACCGGCGCTACCTGCGCGCGGCCGGCATCACCTTCGGCGTCTGCTGAACAGGGGCGCGCGATGATCCCTGAACCCGACCTGGCTTTCGAGCGCATCGGCCCCGGGCGGCTCGTCGAGCTGCTGAAGCGCGCGCCAAAGGCCGAGCTGCACCTGCACATCGAGGGCACGCTGGAGCCGGAGATGATGCTGGCCCTGGCGCGCCGCCATGGCGTAGCGCTGCCGTACGCCGACGTCGAGGCGGTGCGCGCGGCTTACGCCTTCACCAGCCTGCAGAGCTTTCTGGATCTGTACTACGCCGGCGCCGGCGTGCTGCGCGACGCGCAGGACTTCCACGACCTCGCGTGGGCGTACTTCCAGCGCGCGGCTGCGGACGGCGTCGTGCACGCGGAGTGCTTCTTCGACCCGCAGACGCACACCGCGCGCGGTGTGCCGCTGGCGGCGGTGTTCGAGGGGCTGGTGGCGGCGCAGCGGCGCGCCGAGACGGAGCTGGGCCTGACGGTGCGCTGGATCCTGTGCGTGCTGCGCCACCTGAGCGAGGACGAGGCGCTGGCGACGCTCGAGGCGGCGCTGCCGTGGCGGGAGCACTTCATCGGCCTGGGGCTGGACTCGAGCGAACTGGGCCACCCGCCGGCCAAGTTCCAGCGGGTGTTCGCGCGCGCCCGGGCGCTGGGGCTGCACGGGGTGGCGCACGCCGGCGAGGAGGGGCCGCCCGACTACATCCGCCAGGCGCTGGACCTGCTGCAGGTGCAGCGCATCGACCACGGCGTGCAGGCGGTGCACGACGCGGCGCTGCTGCAGCGGCTGGCGCGCGAGCGCGTGCCGCTGACGGTGTGCCCGCTGTCCAACGTGCGGCTGTGCGTGTTTCCGGACCTGGCGTCGCACAACCTGCGCACGTTGCTGGAGGCTGGCCTGTGCGTCACCGTCAACTCCGACGATCCGGCCTACTTCGGCGGCTACGTCGCCGACAACCTGGTGCAGACGGTGCAGGCGCTGGGGCTGGACGCGCGCGCGGCGTGGCGGTTGCTGGCCAACGGCTTCGAGGCGGCGTTCCTCGACGACGCCACGCGCGCGCGGCACCTGGCGGCCCTGGAGCGCGCGTTCGCCGACGCGGCGGCGCAGACCTGACGGCGCGCTGGCGGGCCCTTCGTGGTCAGCCAGGGCCTGGACCCCAGCGGCCTTGTCGTGACCGAGCGCCAAGGCCTGGGGGCGAAGCGGCCTTCGTACAATGCGCCGATCACCCACAGGCACCCCTGCGCACCATGACCCTCAAGAGCGACAAATGGATCCGCCGCATGGCGGAGGAATACGGCATGATCGAGCCGTTCGAGCCAGGCCAGATCCGCGAGGTCGAGGGCCGCAAGGTCATCAGCTACGGCACCAGCAGCTACGGCTATGACATCCGCTGCGCGCCCGAATTCAAGGTCTTCACCAACATCCACAGCACGGTGGTGGACCCGAAGAACTTCGACGAAAAGAGCTTCGTCGATTTCCACGGCGACCACTGCATCATCCCGCCCAACAGCTTCGCGCTGGCGCGCACGGTGGAGTACTTCCGCATCCCGCGCAACGTCTTGACCATCTGTCTGGGCAAGAGCACCTACGCCCGCTGCGGCATCATCGTCAACGTCACGCCTTTCGAGCCCGAGTGGGAAGGCTATGTGACGCTGGAGTTTTCCAACACCACTCCGCTGCCGGCGAAAATCTACGCCGGCGAAGGCTGCGCGCAGGTGCTGTTTTTCGAGAGCGACGAGGTCTGTGACGTCTCGTACCGCGACCGCGGCGGCAAGTACCAGGGGCAGCGGGGCGTGACGCTGCCGCGGGCGTGAGGAACGCGCGGTTCAGGGGCGGGCAGGTCGCGGATACGAATTTCTCGGTCGAATCCCTCGCGAGACGGCGGTTATCAGCCGCAAACAGGAAGGGGTCTGAAAACTCTGCTTTCGTTGACTCGGTACACGGGTGCAGAGTTACGCCGATGCTGTGAGCCTAGGTTATAAGCCAGGTACACTCAGTCGCCCCTGAAATTTTCACCCGAGCCCCAGTTTTGCGTGCATCGAGCCTGGCCTGAGCGATATCGCCCCCACCCCCGCCTCGGCCTGCCGCAACAGGCGCAAAAGAGGGGATGGGCTCGATGTTTTCGTGGCCGGAGCAGCTTACTCTCCTGCTTGCTGATCTGTGGGGTCTTGCCTCGGTGCACGATGCGCACATCCGAGTTGCAGCGCATCCACCCCCCGGTAGCCCCGATCGACGAACACCGTCGCGGGCTCGACCGCACAGTCTTGCATCAGGATCGTGGCCTGCTCGAGCTGTTCGCGCAGGGTGTGTCCGTCATACGGATGGCCATGGAAGGCCCGCGCGCCCACGATCAGGTTGCCCTTGTGCGTGCTGGCAATGCCCACCTTGACACCGAATTCGTCGGGTGTTCGGGCCTTGCCCTTGCTGATACAGTCGCGCCAGCATTGCGCCAGCGCTGGACCACCCCTTCGTCCAACTCGTTGAGGGCGTGCTTGAGATACAGGAGGCTGATCATGATGCGCAGCGGCACGCGAGGACGCCCCGCGTGGCTCAAGCGTTCGCTGCGCTGGACTTGTTCACTAAACAGATCGAGATCGGGCATGGCGATGCCCGAGCGCGCCTTGCGCGACAACAGATGCGCCACCGATCCTTCGATTTGCTGCCAGGGCATGCGAGAGGCCAGCACCGCCAGCGGGTGGCGCAGATCGATCATGTGGTCGATGCGAGAGCGGAAGAAATCGTCGGTGACGGGGCAGGCAAACTTGACAAAAACTCCCAGAGCTCGCGCATATGAGGATGTGAAATGGGGAGATATTTGAGCCGAGAAAGCGCGAAAACCACAGATAAATCAAATAGTCAAGAGTAAATCAGGGGGTGGCTGGGTACAACGCGTCACCCGCTCACCCACAACATCAACGCATACACCCCCGTGCCCAGCAGCGTGGAGGCCGCCAGCCCCCCGCGCAGGCGCTGGAGGAGGATCACGGCGGCGATGGCAACGGCCGTGGGCAGGGCGCGGGTGGGGCCGGCGGCTGGCCACAGCAGGGGGAAGAGCGAGGCCACCAGCAGGGCGGCGATGGCGGCCGGGCCGATGGCCGAGGACCAGCGGCGGATAAGGTTCGAACGCTCGGTACTTTGACGCAGCCCCCACCAGAAGGGCAAGGCGCGCAGCAGGAAGGTGCCCAGCCCACAGGCCAGCACGGTCAGCAGCTGTATCCAGCCGGCTTCACTCATCGTCGCCGTCCTCGTCCACGTGTGCCTGCAGCAACTGGAGGGCCGCACCGGCCAGCATGCCGGCCGGGATGGCCACATGGGCCGGGCCCAGGGCCAGGCCCAGCAGCGTGACACCCGCCGCCCCCCACAGCGCCCGGCCACGTCCGTGCACCCCCATCTGCAGCAGCAGCGACAGGAAGAGCGCCGGCAGCACGAACTGCAAAGCCTCCTGCAGCAGGGGGATCCGGTCCACCAGCTGGGCGCCGGTCTCGGCCCCCAGCCAGGTGCCAGCGATCCACGCGCCATAAGCCCCGGCCTGCAGGCCAGCCAGCCAGCCCGCGCGCTGGGCCGGGGCCAGGGTGGGCAAACGCGCGGCCGCGCAGGCGAAGACTTCGTCGGTCAGGCCAAAGGCCAGGGCCGGGCGCACGCGGGCCGGGCGCGCCTGCGCGAGCTGTTCGGCCACCACCCGACCGTAGAGCAGATGGCGGGCATTGAGCAGCCAGATGGTGGGCACCACCGTCAGCGGCCCGCCGCCGGCGGCGAGCAGGGACACCAGCACGAACTGGCTGGCCCCTGCAAAAACGATGGCTGAGATGGCCACGGCCCATGGAGCCCCCAAACCCATCTGAACGGCGGCCAGCCCGAAAGAAAAAGCCACGGGCACGTAGCCCGCTGCAATGGCCAGGCTGTCGCCCAGGCCGCGCAGCACCTGCCGCGTCATGCGCCCTCCGGCTTGCTAAAGGTGAAGACATGGGTGCCCCCACCCCAGTCGTCGCTGCCGGTGGTGGCAAACACCCGGCGATGGCGGCGCAACTCCAGCCCGGCCAGCGCGGCCAGCCCGGCAAAGCGGCGCGGGAAGGTCTTGCGCTCGACCTCGTAGTCGAAGCCGGCTACCATGGCCTGCAGCTCCAGCCAGTAGAAGCGCACGAAGGCCCCGATCTCATGTGCAGGGCGCTCGCGCAAACCGGACTCGCACAGGCGCGCATACAGGTTACGGCACAGGCTCACCGCCTGGGTCGATTTGCCCTCGGTGGCCGCGACCATGGCCATGATGATGGAGCGGCGCAAGTCGCGGTAGAGCCTGAGGTCCAGCCCCCCTTCGGAGGCCGGCGGCTCACCCACCCAGGCCATGCTGGCCAGCAGGTAGGCGCTGTGGTGGCGCACCAGGGCGAGGTTGCGTTCATCCACGCTGGCGAATTCGGGCAGGAACTCGTCGGCCACCACCAGCAGCCCGCCGGGCTGCAGCAGCTGCATGGCCTTTTGCAGCATGAAGGCTGTGTTGAAGTGGTGCGAGGCGCCGAAAGAGGTGATGAGCGGTGTCTCGCCGCTCGGCAGGTCGAGCTCCAGGAAGCCGCCGTGATGCAGCTCGATGCCCTCAACCCCGTGGGCATTGCGCTGCAGGCACACAAACGCCGCCTCGTCGGGTTCGACGGCCAGGAAACGGCAACCCGGATGCAGCTCGTGCAGCATCAGCAACGGCAGACCCGGCCCTGCGCCCACGTCGATGGCCTGCAAGGCGGGCTGCGGTCCGGCGAAGCTTGCGATATCCTGGGCGGCGGCCACTACTTGGCGGGCGTAGGCGGGGTGCAGCAGCTCGAAGGTATCGTACTGCTCCACGTCGATGCGGCTGGAGAACGGCCCGTCCCGGCCGCCGCGCTGCGCCGCTGCGGGCGCCGGGCGCACGTGATGCAGCTGCCGCGGCATGCACATGCGCCCCCGCTGCAGCAGCACCTCAGCGGCCAGGCTGTTGAGCACCCAGCTGTGGCCCTCCAAATGAGCCTGGATCGCAGCCGTTTCGGGCGCGCCCAGCTCGATGAAGGGCGATTCCGCCAGCCGGGCTAGGCGGATGGCGGCAGCCGGCAGGTCGGCGTTGGCCCAGGCGGGCGGTGCCTGGTCGGGTTGGGCAAAGGCTCCGGTCAGGGGCATGGGCACCACGGCGACATACGGCCCCTGGGCGTCGTCTTCCACCAGCGACAGCACCGGCCAGCGCCAGGGACCGGCGGTGGCCTCGTGCTGCATCTGGCGCAGCTTGAGCAGGCCGTCACGCCCATTGAGCGGCTCACCGCGCAGTCGCAGGATGCGCGCGCCCAGGCCGTTGGACACCTCCAGCAGGGCGCGCTCCATCACGCTGCGCACTCCCTCCCAGGCGCTCGGGGCCTGGGGCCACTCTAGGTAGAGCGTGGAGGCACTGGCCGAATACGTCTTGGGCGGATACACGATCACCACCATGGCCCGCCCGCCTTGCTCGGTGGCTGCGTACACATGCGGCACATCGGCGTCGAAGGTGTGAGTGTCGCCAGCCCTCACCATGCGCGGCCGGTCGGCCTGCCCCACCAGCATGGCCCCGGACAGCACCGTGATGCGTTCCTTCACCCCTTCCGGATGCGGGGCGGAGTCCTTGCGGCAGCCTGGCCGCAGTTCGATCAGATAGACCTCGATCTCGGGGTCGTCGGTCGATTTTTCGATTAATCGAACAATCACCCCCTTGTCCGACAGCTCGCCGCCGTCGCTCAGTTCCTCGTTGACCAGCTGGCCGAAGGGCACTCCCAGGGCGTTAGCCACAGCCCACAGGGTCTCGATCGTGGGGTTGCCCTCGCCGTTTTCCAGCTGCGACAAGGTCGATTTCGCCACCCCGCTGCGCTCGGACAAGCCCGCCAGCGTGAGCCCTCGCTGTTCCCTAAATCGCAGCAGATTCCTGCCGATGGCTGAGACGGTGCTCACGAGGTTTTCCTGATAGATATCGATGTGAGTTCATTATAACAAACAAACGGTTCGTTCTGTCGGTCTGCGGCCAGGTGTGCCTCTATGGCACGATGGCGCCACATTGCATCCGGGGAAGGAGGTCCACGCTATGTCCATCGTTTTGCTCATCGTTGGCGTGGTCGTCCTGGTGGCAGGGGCTGAGGGCCTCACGCGCGGCGCCGCGCGGTCGTCACTGTCCTGGGGGATCTCGCCCCTGGTGGTAGGCTTGACCATCGTGGCCCTCGGCACCAGTGCGCCGGAGATGGCGGTGTCGGTGGGCGCAGCCGCCAACGGCACCATCGATCTGGTCGTGGACAACCTGGTGGGCAGCAACATCTTCAACATCCTTGTCTGCCTGGGCCTGGCCGGCGTGGTGGCGCCCCGTGGCCTGCCCATTTCCGAAGCTGTCCTGAACTTCGATCTGTGGGTGATGGTGGGTGGCCACGCTGCTGGCCTGCCTGCCCATCTTCATGAGCGGCCGGGAGATCGCGCGCTGGGAAGACGGCGTGCTGCTGGCCTACCGCACCACCGCCAGCGCCGCCACGGAGGTGCGCCGCGTCAGCGGCTGGCCGAAGAACAGTGCCCCCAGCAGCACCGTCCACACCGGCATGGTAAAGCCCAGGATGGCCGCCCGCCCGGACGCCAGGGCGGCCACGCCAAAGATGGCCAGCGTGTGCCAGCCCAGCATGTTGGGCAGTGCCAGCGTGACGATGCTGCGCCACTCGCTGCGCCGGGGCGGCAGGCGCACACCGCGCCAGTGATAGAACGCGAACAGCCACAGCGCGCCGCCGGTCATCGTCACGGCGCGGAAGAACAGGGGCGAGAGCTCCTGCAGCGACAGTTTCATGACCGGCCAGTTGACGCCCCACATCAGCGTCAAGGGCACCAGTCCCAGGGCTTGGGCGCGCGACAGCATCACGGGTAGGGGCGGCTCACACCGCCACGGGCGCCTTGATGGCCGGGTGGTGCTGGTAGTCCAGGAATTCGAAGTCGTCGAATTCGTAGTCGAACAGGGTCGGCGGGCGGCGGCGGATGCGCAGCGTTGGGTAGGGGTAGGGCGAGCGCGACAGTTGCAACTGCACCTGCTCCACGTGGTTGTGGTAGATGTGGCAATCGCCGCCGGTCCAGATGAAGTCGCCGACGCCCAAATCGCACTGCTGCGCCACCATGTGCGTCAGCAGCGCATAGCTGGCGATGTTGAACGGCACGCCCAGAAAGACGTCGGCGCTGCGCTGGTAGAGCTGGCACGACAGTCGGCCGTCGGCCACGTAGAACTGAAACAACGCATGGCACGGCGCCAGCGCCATCTGGGGCAGGTCGGCGACGTTCCAGGCGCTGACGATGATGCGTCGCGAGTCGGGGTTGGTACGCAGGGTATGCAACACCTCGCTGATCTGGTCGATGTGGCCGCCGTCGGGTTTTGGCCACGAGCGCCATTGCACGCCGTAGATGGGGCCCAGGTCGCCGTCGGCGCGCGCCCACTCGTCCCAGATGGTCACGCCGCGCTCTTGCAGCCAACGCACGTTGCGCTCGCCGCGCAAAAACCACAGCAGCTCCAGAATGATGCTTTTGAGATGCACCTTTTTGGTGGTGACCAGCGGAAAGCCCTCCGATAGGTCGAAGCGCATCTGGTAGCCGAACACGCTGCGCGTGCCGGTGCCGGTGCGGTCGGCCTTGACCACGCCATGCTCATACACATGGCGCATGAAGTCTTCGTACTGGTGGCGGATGGGGCGCGGCGTCATGGGCGGATTATCGCCGCCGTCAGACCAGCAGCTTGCCCGGGTTGAGCCGGTTGGCGGGGTCCAGCGCGCGCTTGACGGCGCGCATCAGGTCCAGCGCCACCGGGTCCTGGTAGCGCGGCAGGATGGCGGCCTTCAGCGCCCCGATGCCGTGCTCGGCGCTGATCGAGCCGCCGTGGCGCTGCACCGCGTCGTAGACCACCGTGTGGATGCGCGCCTCCTGTTCGTGCAGGAAGGCGGCGGCATCCGCGCCCTCAGGGCACTGCACGTTGAAGTGCAGGTTGCCGTCGCCCAGGTGGCCGAAGTTGACCAGCCGCACGCCGGGCACGGCGTTCGCCAGTGCCTTTTCCGCCTCGGCGCAGAAGGCCTGGATGCGCGAGACCGGCAGGCTGATGTCGTGCTTGACGTTGAGCCCCTCCTCGGCCTGCGCCAGCGGGATGCTCTCGCGGATGTGCCACAGCGTGCGCGCCTGCGCCAGGCTTTCGGCCACCACCGCGTCCACCGCGCAGCCGTCCTCCAGTGCTTGCCCCAGCACGGCCTCCAGCCGCGCGCGCGCGTGCGCCTCGCCCTCGGCGTCGCTGGTCTCCAGCAGCACCGCGTAGGGGGCCACGTCCGCCAGCGGCACCGACAGCTGCGGAAAGTGGCGCCGCACCAGCTCCAGCGCAAAGCGGTTCATGACCTCGAAGCCGGTCAGCGCCGGCCCGAGCCCGCGCTGCGCCACCCCCAGCAGCGCCACTGCGGCGGCCAAGTCCGGCACCGCGGCCCAGGCGGTCAGCTGCGCGGCCGGGCGCGGCACGAGCTTGAGCACCGCCGCGGTGATGATGCCGAGCGTCCCCTCGCTGCCGATGAACAGGTGGCGCAGGTCGTAGCCGGTGTTGTCCTTGCGCAGGCCGCGCAGACCGTTCCAGACGCGGCCGTCGGCGGTGACGACCTCCAGCCCCAGGCACAGGTCGCGCGCGTTGCCGAAGCGCAGCACCTGCGTGCCGCCGGCGTTGGTGGCCAGGTTGCCGCCGACGGTGCAGCTGCCCTCGGCCGCCAGGCTCAGCGGCAGCCACAGCCCGGCGGCCTCGGCAGCCTGCTGCGCGGCCTGCAGCACGCAGCCGGCCTCCACCGTCAGCGTGAGGTTTTTCTCGTCCAGCGCGCGGATGCGGTTGAGCCGCGCGGTGCTCAGCACCACCTGCGTGCCGCTGCCGTCCGGCACGCCGCCCAGCACCAGCCCGGTGTTGCCGCCCTGCGGCACGATCGGCGCGCCGTGCGCGGCGCAGGCGCGCACCACGGCGGCCACCTCCGCCGTGCTGCCGGGGCGCACCACCGCGAGGGCCCGGCCCCGGTGGCGGCGGCGCCAGTCGCGCTCCCACGGCTCCAGGTCGGCGTCGGCGGCGGTGAGCACGTGCGCCGGGCCGACGGCAGCGTGCAGATCCCGCAGCAGGGCGGCCCGCGCGGGTGGATCGAGAGGAGCGGTTGGCAGGTCCATCATTCGGAACCGTCGCTGTCCGCAGGTTGCGGGATGCGGGCGGCGCGCAACCGCAGCCGCACATGCAGGGCACAGGCCGCAAACAGCCCCATGCACAACACGACCTGTCCCCAGGCCAGTGCGGCCGACAGCCCGCCTTCGCTGGTGGCGCGCACGATGCCTTCGGTGAAGTACAGCCACACCAGCAGGCTGAGCCAGCGGTAGGTGTACATGCGGTGGCGCAGCAGGCCGGGCAAGGGCAAGGCCAGCGGCAAGACCTTGAGCGCCCACCACGACCCGCCCGGGCGCAGCGGCGCCAGCCACAGCTCCCACGCCAGCCCCAGGACGATCAGGCCCAGCACACAGGCCACGGCCAGCGCCCGCGTCCAGCGCGCCTGCGCCAGGGCAACGGGCACGGCGGATGCAGTGGGCGCAGCGGGCCCGGCAAGGGGGGCGGACGGGGAGGGGGACGGCGCGGACATCGGCTGGCATGATAGCGGCATGACCGCATTCGATCCTTCCGCGCGGGCGGCGCCTGCTCCGCTTGCCGAGGCCGCTCCGCAGCCCCTCTGGCAGCGTGGCTGGCAGAAGGCCCGCGACTTCCCGTGGCGCACCACGTGGCTGACGCTGCGCGAGCGCTTCGCGCAGGACCGGCTGGCGGTGGCCGCCGGCAGCCTGACGTTCACGACCACCATCTCGCTGGTGCCGCTGGTGACGGTGGCGCTGGCCGTGTTCGCGCTGTTTCCGGCCTTCGGCGCGATGGAGCAGCGCGTGCAGCGCTGGATGGTGGAGGCGCTGGTGCCGGACCACATCGCGCGCCAGGTCGGGCGCTACCTGTGGCAGTTCGCCAGCCAGGCCGGCCAGATCGGCCTGGGCGGGGCGGTGGTGCTGCTGGTCACGGCGCTGGCGCTGGTGCTGACGATCGACCGCCAGCTCAACGACATCTGGCGCGTGCCGCGGCTGCGGCCGCTGGCGCAGCGGGTGCTGGTGTACTGGGCGGTGCTGACGCTGGCGCCGCTGGTGCTGGCGCTGATGCTGAGCGCCAGCTCCTACGCGCTGTCGGTGTCGCGCGGCTGGCTGCCGGCGGCGCACCAAGGCGTGCGCTGGGCGCTGGATGCGGCGGGCTTTGTGGCGCTGGCGCTGGGCATGGCGGCGCTCTATCGTTACGTGCCGAATGCCCAAGTGCGGCTGCGCCATGCGCTGGCCGGCGGGGTGTTCGTCGCGCTGGCGTTCGAGCTGGCGCAGCAGGCGCTGGCCTGGTACCTGCGCACGGTGCCGACCTATTCGGCGGTCTACGGCACCTTTGCCACCGTGCCGATCCTGCTGGTGTGGCTGTACCTGGTGTGGCTGATCGTGCTGCTGGGGGCGGTGATCGTGGCCTACCTGCCGTTCCTGCTGGCGGGGGTGGCGCGCCGCGGCGGCACGCCGGGCTGGCCGTTCCAGCTGGCGCTGGAGCTGCTGGCGGAGCTGCAGGCCAGCCGCACCGGCGAGCGCCCCGGGCTGGCGCTGGAGGCGCTGGCGCGGCGGCTGCGCGTCGATCCGCTGCACCTGCAGCAGCCGCTGCGCGCGCTGCAGGCGCTGGGCTGGGTGGGGCGCCTGAGCGACGAGGAGGGCCGCTGGGTGCTGCTGGTCGATCTGCACCAGCGCCGGCTGGCGGAGCTGGCGCGCGTGCTGTGGCTGGCGCAGGACGAGGCCACCGCCGGCGTCTGGCGCGCGTTGCCGCTGGAGGCGACCACCGTCGCCGCGGTGCTGCCGCCGCCGCGGCGCGCGCCGGGGGCGCCCTAGCGCGGCATGCGCCGCACCGGCGCCAGCGCGTCCAGCAGCTGCGGCAGGCCGACGTGGTAGCCCTGCGCGAAGTCCACGCCCAGCTCGCGCACGCGCTGCAGGATCGCCTCCGACGACACGTACTCCGCCACCGTGCGCAGCCCCATCACGTGGCCGATGGCGTTGATCGCCTGCACCATCGCCAGGTCGATCGGGTCGCTCTCGATGTCCTTGACGAAGCTGCCGTCGATCTTGAGGAAGTCCACCGGCAGGTTCTTCAGGTAGGCGAACGACGACAGCCCGCTGCCGAAGTCGTCCAGCGCGAACAGGCAGCCCAGGCGCTTGACCTCGCCGATGAAGTGCGCGACGGTGGAGAGGCTCGCCATCGCCGCGGTCTCGGTGATCTCGAAGCACACCGTGCCGGGCGGCAGCTGCATGGTCTGCAGCAGCGCCTGCAGGTCCTGGCGGAAGCGCTCGTCCGACAGCGACGCGCCCGACAGGTTGATGGCATAGAGGCCCTCCAGCCGCCCCTGCTGGCGCAGCCGGTCGCCCAGCCATGCCAGCGTGTTGCGCACCACCCACTGGTCGATGCGCGGCATCAGGCCGTAGCGCTCCGCCGCCGGCCACGTGCCCGCAGGTGTCGTTGACGACCTTGAACTGGTCCAGGTCCAGGTAGCACAGCACGTGCCGCGCCTGGTCCGGGCGCGACAGCAGCTCGGTCAGCCGGCGCTCGAACTCGCGCCGGTTCGGCACGCCGGTCAGCGCGTCGTGCGTGGCCTGGTGGCTCAGCTCGCGCGCCAGGTTCAGCGTCACCGTGACGTCGTGGAACACCAGCACCGCGCCGATCAGGAAGCCGTCGCGGCTGCGGATCGGCGCGGCGGTGTCCAGCACCGGGATGCGCTCGCCGTCGCGGCGCTGCAGCAGCGCGTGCTCGCGCCGCGGCGCCGGCGTCTTGCCCTGCAGCACCTCGCGCACCGGATTCGGCAGCGGCTCGCCGCCGGTCTCGTCCAGCAGGCGGTAGACGGTGGTGACCGGCTGCCCGCGCGCCTGGTGCGCCGGCCAGCCGGTCAGGCGCGCGGCCACCGGGTTCAGGTACTGGATCAGCCCGGCCTCGTCGGTGGTGATGACGCCGTCGCCGATCGAGGCCAGCGTCACCTGCGCCAGGTCGCGCTCGCGCTGCAGCTGCAGCTCGACGTGCTTGCGGTCGGAGATGTCGCGCAGTACCGCCGAGTAGAGCGTGCGCTCGCCCTGGTGGAAGTCGTCGATCGACAGCTCGTAGAACGTGCGCGCGCCGCCACGCGCCATGCGCAGCTCCAGGTCGGCGATGGCGCGGCGCGTCAGCGCCCCCATGATCAGCTTGCGCACGCGCGTGTGCAGCGGCGGGTCGTTGAAGACGAGGCTGGTGGTGTGGTGCTCGTACAGCGGGGAGCCGGCGCCGTACTTGGGCCCGAACTCGACGTGCTTGTCGGAGCTGAAGGTGGCCGCGTCGCGGTAGACCGCGACCAGGTCCGCGTGCCGGGTCAGGAACCAGCTGCCATCCGGCATGGCGCGCACCGGCTCGCGCGCGCGCAGGGCGGCGTAGACCGGGTACGGGTTGGCCAGGAAGTCCGGCGGCAGCCGGCGCAGGTCGAAGCCGGCGGCGATGGCCTCGGCGCGCTCGCGCGTCATCGGCGGCGTGATCGCCTGCGGCGGTACGGACTGCCGTGCGGCCGTGGTGTGCGGGAACGCTGGGGTAGCCATGAGCGGAGCGTCAGGCCGACTGCGCCTGCATCCGTCCCAGGAAGGCGCGCAGCGCATCCAGCACGCCGTCGGGTGCCTCGGTCATCAGGGCGTGGCCCGCGGGCAGCCGCACCACTTCCACCGGCACGCCGGCGGCGCGCGCGCCGTCGATCAGCGGCTGCGCAGCCTTGGGCGGCGTCATCTGGTCGCGCGTGCCAAGGATGAACTGCACCGGGCAGGCCAGCCGCCGTGCGGCGGCCTCGCCGTCCTGGTAGGTGTCACAGGCGACGAAGCCGCGGTGGAACACGTTGACGCGCGGATTGCTGGCCAGCACGCGGCGCATCAGCGCGCGCGAGCCGCCGTAGAGCCACGTGCCGGGGCCGAGCGCCGACGGCGGCGGCGCCAGCGTCGAGTGGCTGAACACGTTGACCATCGCGATGGCCTTCTCGGGCGTATTCAGCGACGCGTCCAGCAGCGCGGGCGATACCCGCATCGGCCAGGCGGTGCCGACCAGCGCCAGCTGCGCGACCCGCTGCGGCGCGTCGGCCGCGGCCTGCAGCGCGATCAGCGAGCCGAAGCTGTGGCCCGCCAGCGCCGCGCGCTCGACGGCGAGCGCATCCAGCAGGCCCAGCACCGCGCGCGCGCCGTCGGCGACGCGGGCCGGCGGCTCGCCGCCGCTGCGGCCATGGCCGGGCAGGTCGATGGCCAGCACGTTGAAGCCGTGGTGCGCGAGGTAGCGGCTTTGCAAAATCCACACGCTGTGGTCGTTGAGCACGCCGTGGATCATCACCACGGTGGGCTGCGCGGGGTCAAACGCTTTGCCGCCGGTGTAGGCGTACAGCGGGGCGCCGTGCACGTCGATCATCATGGTGCGCTCTCCCGGGTCAGGCGGCTTTTTCGGCGGCCTTGAAGGCGCGCTTGAGGTCGTCGATCAGGTCGTCGGGGTCTTCCAGGCCGATCGACAGGCGGATGGTGCCCGGCCCGATGCCGGCGGCGGCCAGCGCCTCGTCGCTCATGCGGAAGTGCGTCGTGCTGGCCGGGTGGATGACCAGGCTGCGGCAGTCGCCGACGTTGGCCAAGTGGCTAAAGAGTTTGAGCGCTTCGATGAAGGCGCGGCCCTGCGCGCGGCCGCCCTTCAGTTCGAAGCTGAACACGCTGCCGGCGCCGCGCGGCAGCAGCCGCTGTGCCAGCGCGTGGCTTGGGTGATCCGGCCGCAGCGGGTGGCGCACGCGCGCCACCAGCGGGTGCGCCGCCAGAAAGTCCACCACCCGCTCGGTGTTGGCCATGTGGCGCGCCATGCGCAACGGCAGCGTCTCGATGCCCTGCAGGATCAGCCATGCGGTGTGCGGGCTCATGCAGGCGCCGAAGTCGCGCAGGCCCTCGCGGCGCGCGCGCAGCGCGAACGCCCCCACCGTCGATTCCTCGCTGAACACCATGCCGTGAAAGCCCGCGTACGGCTCGGTCAGCTCCGCAAAGCGCCCGTCGCGCGCGTGCACGGCGTCCCAGTCGAACGAGCCGCCGTCGACCAGCACGCCGCCGATCACGGTGCCGTGGCCGCTGAGGAACTTGGTCGCCGAGTGGTAGACCAGATCCGCGCCGAGCGACAGCGGCTGGATCAGCCACGGCGTCGTGAGCGTCGAGTCCACCAGCAGCGGCACGCCGGCGGCGTGCGCGATCTCGGCCACCGCGGGGATGTCCAGCACGTCCAGCCCCGGGTTGCCGACCGTCTCGCCGAAGAACAGGCGGGTGTTGGGCCGCACCGCGGCGCGCCAGGCATCCAGGTCGTCCGGCGCCACGAAGGTGGTCTGGATGCCGAAGCGCGGCAGCGTGTCGTGCAGCAGGTTGTGGCTGCCGCCGTACAGCGCGCCGGAGGCGACGATGTGGCCGCCCGCGCCCATCAGCGTGACGATGGCCAGGTGCAGCGCCGCTTGCCCGCTGGCGGTGGCCAGGCCGGCGATGCCGCCCTCCAGTGCGGCCACACGCTGCTCCAGCACCGCGGTAGTCGGGTTGCTGATGCGGCTGTAGACGTGGCCGGCGCGCTCCAGGTTGAACAGCGCCGCGGCGTGGTCGGCCGACTCGAAGACGAACGAGGTCGTCAGGTGGATCGGCACCGCGCGCGCGCCGGTGGCGGGGTCGGGGGCGGCGCCGGCGTGCAGCGCCAGCGTGTCGAAGCCGGGATCGGCGTAACCGGGCATGGTGTCTCCTCGTGTTGTGGACTATATTAGCTCGCACAGCGGCCCCCTAGCCGCGCTTTCGAGACAACAGGAGCCCCACCATGAAAGTCCGTGACATTTTGCGCGTCAAAGGCGGCACGCTCTACACGGTATCGCCGGACGAGTCGCTGGCCCGCGCGGTCGAGACGATGGCGCAGTACGACATCGGCTCGCTGGCCGTCATGGAGCACGGCGAACTGGTGGGCATGCTCACCTTTCGCGAGGTGATCGACACCATCGCGCGCAATGGCGGCTCGGTGGGCACGGTGACGGTGCGCAGCATCATGGACGACCACCCCATGACCTGCACCCCCGAGACCGAGCTGGACCAGGTGCGCCCCATGATGCTGGAGCGCCACACCCGCTATATGCCGGTGATGGACAACCGCATGCTGATGGGTGTGATCAGCTTTTACGACGTGGCCAAGGCCGTGGTCGAGACGCAGAGCTTCGAGAACAAGATGCTCAAGGCCTACATCCGCAACTGGCCGGAGGAGGAAGACACCGCCCCCGGCGGGCCGGAACAGCAGCCGGCCGCGCGCTGATCCGTGATCGACGGTCTGGGCGGTTTGCTCGCCGGCCTGCTCGGCGGCGTGGGCCTGTTCATCATGGGCATGGAGCTCATGACGGACGGCCTGCGGCTGGCCGCCGGGCCCGCGCTGGAGCGCATTCTGACCGCCTCCACCCGCACCCGCTGGCGCGGGCTGGCGGCCGGTGCCCTGGTCACGGCGGTGGTGCAGTCCTCCAGCGCCGTCACGGTGGCCACGATCGGCTTCGTCAACGCGGGGCTGCTCAATCTGGGCCAGGCGCTTTGGGTGCTGTTTGGCGCCAACGTCGGCACCACCATGACGGGCTGGATCGTCGCGGTGCTGGGCTTTGGGCTGAAGATCGACCTGCTGGCACTGCCCCTGATCGGGTTGGGGGTGGGGCTGCGCGTCACCGGCCATGGCACGCGCCGCGGGGGCCGGGCTGCTCTCGGCCCACGGGGCGGCGGCCGTGGTCATCGGGGCCAACATCGGTACGTCGGTCAAGGCGGTGCTGGCCGCCCTGGGGGTCGCCCCCAACGCCCGCCGCGCCGCCAGCGCGCATGTGTTGTTCAACCTGTTGACGGGGCTGGTGGCGCTGGCCCTGTTGCCCTGGTTGGTGCAATGGTTGCTGCAGGCCATGCACGCCTTGGGGCTGGACGATTCGCCGGCCTTGACGGTGGCGCTCTTCCACACGGTTTTCAATGTGCTGGGCGTGGTGCTGATGTGGCCGCTGGCAGGACGGCTGACGCGCTGGCTGCAGGCGCGCTTTCGCACCGCCGAGGAGGACGAGTCGCGCCCCCGCTTCCTGGACGCGACCGTGCTGGCCGTGCCCGTGCTGGCGTTGGACGCGCTGCACCGGGAGTTGGGGCGCTTCCGCGGACTGGCGGCGCGCTCGTTGGGGACGGTGTTCGACCTGCCCACGCTGGCTGGCGACGCGGTGGCGGAGCGCGCCGGCGGCGACGATGCCGCCGTGCGGGCCCGGCTGGCGCGGGCGCGGGCGGTGGCCCTGGCCCTGCAGCGCGCGGTGGCGGACTTCGTCGTGCGCCTGCAGCGCGCCGAGATGTCCGCCGACAGCGCGGCGCGGCTGCCGGACATGCTGCGCGTGGCCCGTTGTGCCGAAGTCGCGGTGGAGCTGGCCGACGAGGCGGCCGAGGCGCTGGCCCCCTGGCCCACGCCGCCCGCCGGCGTGCCGGCGCTGGAGCTGGCGGCCTTTCGGCGCCGGTCGGTCGCATTGCTGGCGCTGCTGGACGACGCCGCGCCCGCCCCGTCGCCCGCCGCGAGCTAGGCCGCGCTGCGCGAGGCCGAGGATGCCTATGCCGTGCTCAAGGCCGCCTTGCTGCGCGCCGGGGCCGAGGGGCGGCTGCCCATCGAGGCGATGGAGGCCTGGTTGCGCGCCAGCAGCGAGCTGCGCCGCAGCCTGCAGCAACTGGTCAAGGCCGCCGTGGTGTTGCAGCGTGCCGCCGACGCCCCCACCGGTGACGACGGCCGGGCGCAGGCGGCTGCGGGATAATCCCGGGCATGAGCGGCAACACCCTGGGCACCCTGTTTCGCGTCACCAACTTCGGCGAATCGCACGGACCGGCCATCGGCTGCGTCATCGACGGCTGTCCGCCCGGGTTGCCGCTTGCCGAGGCCGACATTCAGCCGGAGCTCGATCGGCGCCGGCCGGGCAGCAGCAAGTTCGTCACCCAGCGGCAGGAGGCGGACCAGGTGCAGATCCTCAGCGGGGTGTACCAGGGGCGCACCACAGGCACGCCCATCGCCTTGCTGATTGCCAACACCGACCAGCGCAGCAAGGATTACGGCGATATCGCCCAGACCTTCCGCCCCGGGCATGCGGATTACACCTACTGGCACAAATATGGCATCCGCGATCCGCGCGGGGGAGGGCGCTCGTCCGCGCGCCTGACCGCGCCCACCGTGGCGGCGGGGGCGGTCGCGCGCAAATGGCTGCGCGAGCAGTTTGGCACGGTGGTTCGGGGCGCCCTGCTCCAGATGGGCACGGTGAGCGTGCCGTTCGAATCGTGGGACCATGTCGATGGCAACCCGTTTTTTGCGCCAGTGGCCGATGTGTCGGCGCTGGAGGCGTATCTGACCGAGATCCGCAAGGCCGGTGACTCGGTGGGGGCGCGGCTGCGCGTCGTCGCGCAGGGGGTGCCCGCCGGGCTGGGCGAGCCGATCTACGACCGCCTGGACGCCGACATCGCGCACGCCATGATGGGTCTCAACGCGGTCAAGGGCGTGGAAATCGGCGACGGCTTTGCCAGCGTCGCGCAGCGGGGCAGCGAGCACGGCGACGGCATCACCCCGCAGGGCTTTCTGTCCAACCACGCGGGTGGCGTGCTGGGGGGCATCAGCACGGGGCAGGACATCGTCGTCACGCTGGCCATCAAGCCCACCAGCTCCATCCTCGTGCCGCGGCCGTCCATCGATACCGCGGGCGAGCCGACGGAAGTCATCACCAAGGGCCGGCACGACCCCTGCGTCGGCATTCGGGCCGTGCCCATCGTGGAGGCGCTGCTCGCGATCGTCCTGATGGACCATGCGCTGCGCCACCGCGCGCAGTGCGGGGATGTGCGCGTCACCCCCGGGCCGGTCGCGGCCGAGGCCCCGGGCGGCGTCTCCCGCTCATGAGCGGCGGCCCGCCCGCCGATGCCCGGCGCGTGCGGGGGCTGTGGCCCTTTGCGGCCCTCTCGGCGGGCTACTTTGCGCACATCGGTTTTTTCAATCCGTACCTGCCGCTGTGGTTGCAGGAGCTGGGCTACGGCCTGTGGGCCATCGGGCTGCTGACGGCGCTGCAGTCGGCGACGCGGCTGTTCGCCCCCTACCTGTGGGGGTGGCTGAGTGACCGCAGCGGCGAGCCGGTGCGCTGGCTACGGGTGTGCGCTGGGGTGTCACTGGTGCTGTCCCTGGGGTTGTGGTGGCAGCCCGTGCCCGTCTGGCTGCCGCTGGTGTTGCTGCTGCTGTTCACGCACACCAGCGCCATGATGCCGCTGTCCGAGACGGCACTGGCGCATGCCGTCAGCGCCTCCGGCGGCTTCGATGCGCGCCGCTACGGCCGTGTGCGCCTGTGGGGATCGCTGGGCTTTCTGGTGACGGTGTTGGCGGCAGGCGCCTGGTTCCAACGCCACGGGCTGTCGAGTTTTCCGTTCTGGGCGAATGCGACGCTGGTGCTGGTGGTGGGCGCGGTGTGGGCCATGCCGCGCTGGCGCGACCCCCCGCATGCGCACGATGCCGTGGGCGGGCGCATCTGGCCGGTGTTGCGCCAGCCCGTCGTGGCGTGGTTTTTTGCCTCCATGTTTTTGCATGTGCTGGCGCACGTCTTCATCTACATCTTCTTCTCGCTCTATCTGGACCGCCTGGGGTATGGCAAGGGCGTGATCGGCGCGCTGTGGGCCACCGCCGTGGTGGTGGAGATCGCCTGGTTCTTTACCCAGGGGCGCTGGCTGCCGCGGCTGGCGCTGGGGCAGTGGCTGATGCTGGCATCGGCCCTGACGGTTGCACGCATGGTGGCGACGGCCTGGGGCGCGCACTGGCTGGGCGTGCTGCTGCTGGCGCAAGCGGTGCATGCCATCGGTTTTGCCGCTCACCACACGGTCTGCATCGCCCTCATCAACCGCCACTTTCCGGGGCGGCTGCGCGCGCGGGGGCAGGCCTTGTATTCGTTGATCGGTTATGGCTGCTCCGGGGTGACCGCCGGAGCACTGGGCGGTTGGATCAGCACCCACCATGGGCTGAGCGCCGTCTTCGTGGCCGGCATGGTCGCCGCCGCGGCCGCCACGGGAGCGGCCATCGTCGTGCGCCGACTGGGGGGCTGACGGCAGGACAGACGGTGTGGCCGTCGCCCCCCAGCCGTGGATGCCCGATCAGCCGAAGGGGCGCACGCCGATCAGCACGCCGTGCGCCCAGAACGCGAACACGGCCCACGCCCCCAGCCCGACGACCGCGGTGGCCACCGTGGCCGCCAGCGATGGCCCGCGGGTGGCGGTGACCGTGGCGTCATCCTCGTCGTCGCCATCGTCGCGGCCGGTGGGCGTGCGGCGCCGCGCCGCGCGGTAATTGAGCACCGCCCATGCCAAAAAGCCGCCAAACAGCAACACGTCGGCCAGCGTGCCGTTGGACAGCAGGTGGGCAAACGCCCACAGCTTGACGGACAGCACCATCGGGTGGCCCAGCCGCGCCTTGATCGCATTGCCCGGGACATAGGCCGCCACCAACAGCACGAAAGCCACCAGCGTCAGCAGCGAGGCGGCGTGGCGCATCCCCACCGGTGGGGTCCACAGCACGTCCGGGGACTGGCGGGCCAAGCCGTAGCCCCAGATGATCAACCCCAGCCCGACGGCCGACACCAGGGAGTAGACCGCCTTCCATGCGCCCAGCCCGATGCGGTCGATGGTCTGGTTGCGCCAGTCGTCGGCCACGATGCGCACCGAGTGCACGCCCAAAAACAGGATCAAGCCCAGCACCAGCCACTGCATCGCGCGCCTCCGGTCGGTTGTGGTTCAAGGGGTGGCGTCCATCATAGCCCCAAGCCTGGGCAGGCGGCTGCGCGGCCTGGTCTGGCCCTATCGCCGCGATTGGGAAAAATGACGGCCGCACGGTGGCAGACCCGATACACTGACATCCAATCAGCGATCAACAACTGATTGCTGATGTATATCGGACGCCGCCCAACCGTGCCTCGCTCGGCAGTGCCTGCATGGCGCGCGGCCCCGATGTCGGCCAACCCGCCTGCAAGGAGATGACCATGAATGCCCCCACCCGCGAAGCCGTCGGCCAATGCCCCGTGATGCACGGCGCCCACACCACCGCCGCAACCTCCAACACGGCCTGGTGGCCGAATGCCCTGAACCTGGACATCCTGCACCAGCACGACACCAAGACCAATCCGCTGCCCGGCTTCAACTACCGGCAGGCGGTGCGTCAACTCGACGTGGATGCGATCAAGCGCGATCTGACCGCCTTGATGACCGACAGCCAGCCCTGGTGGCCCGCCGATTGGGGCCACTACGGCGGGTTGATGATCCGCATGGCCTGGCACGCAGCGGGGTCGTACCGCATCGCGGACGGTCGCGGCGGCGCCAACACCGGCAACCAGCGCTTCGCGCCGCTCAACTCCTGGCCGGACAACGCCAATCTGGACAAGGCGCGCCGGCTGCTGTGGCCGATCAAGAAAAAGTATGGCAACCAGATCAGCTGGGCCGATCTGATGATCCTGGCCGGCAACGTCGCCTACGAGTCCATGGGCCTGAAGACCTATGGCTTTGCCTTCGGGCGCGAGGACATTTGGCACCCGGAAAAGGACGTCTACTGGGGCGATGAGAAGGAGTGGCTGGCGCCCAGCGACGCCCGCTACGGCAGCCTGGACGACGCCAGCACCTTGGCCAACCCGCTGGCCGCCGTGCAGATGGGCCTGATCTATGTGAACCCCGAGGGCGTCAACGGCCAGCCGGACCCCCTGCGCACCGCCGCCCAGGTGCGCGAAACCTTCGCCCGCATGGGCATGAACGACGAGGAAACCGTGGCCCTCACCGCCGGCGGGCACACGGTCGGCAAGGCGCACGGCAACGGCAGCGCGGCCAACCTGGGCCCTGCGCCCGAAGGCGCGCCGATCGAAGAGCAGGGCCTGGGCTGGAACAACCACACCACCCGCGGCATCGGTCGCGACACCGTGACCAGCGGTCTGGAAGGGGCGTGGACCACGAACCCCACCCAGTGGGACAACGGCTACTTCAAGCTGCTGCTCGGCTACGAATGGGAGCTCAAAAAGAGCCCCGCCGGCGCCTGGCAGTGGGAGCCGATCGGCCTGCGGCCCGAGGACGTGCCGCCCGACGTGGAAGACCCCACCCTGCGCAACCACCGCATCATCATGACCGATGCCGACATGGCGATGAAGGTGGACCCCGTGTACCGCCGGATTTCGGAGCGGTTTGCGGCCGACCAGGCGTATTTCTCCGAGGTGTTTGCCCGCGCCTGGTTCAAGCTCACGCACCGCGACATGGGGCCGCGCACGCGCTACATTGGCCCCGAGGCACCCACCGAAGACCTGATTTGGCAAGACCCCATTCCCGCGGGCCGCACCGATTACGACGTGGCCGACGTGCGCGTCCGGATCGCCGCCGCGGGATTGGGGATCGCCGAGCGGGTGGCCACGGCCTGGGACAGCGCCCGCACCTTCCGCGGATCGGACTTCCGCGGCGGTGCCAACGGGGCGCGCATCCGGCTGGCTCCGCAAAAGGACTGGGCCGGCAACGAGCCGGAGCGGCTGGCGCGCGTGCTGCCCGTCTATGAGCGCATCGCCGCGGAAACCGGCGCCAGCATCGCCGACGTGATCGTCCTGGCCGGCAGCATGGCGGTGGAAGAGGCCGCCCGCGCCGCCGGTTACCCGGTCGAGGTCCCGTTCGCGCCGGGGCGCGGTGACGCCACGCAGGCGCAGACCGACGTCCAGTCGTTTGCCGTGTTGGAGCCGGTGGCCGATGGGTTCCGCAACTGGCTCAAACAGCACTATGCGGTACAGCCGGAGGAGCTGCTGCTCGACCGCGCGCAGCTCATGGGCCTGACCGCGGCCGAGATGACGGTGCTCGTCGGCGGCCTGCGCGTGCTCGGTGCCAACCACGGGGGATCGGCGCACGGGGTGTTCACCGACCGTGTCGGCGTGCTGAGCAACGACTTCTTCGTGCACCTGACCGACATGGCCTATAGCTGGAAGCCTACGGGACGCAACAGCTACGCCATCGTGGACCGTGCCACGGGGGCGACCCGCTGGACCGCCACGCGGGTGGACCTGGTGTTTGGCTCCAACGCCGTGTTGCGCGCCTACGCCGAGGTCTACGCCCAGGACGACGGGCGCGAGAAGTTCGTGCGCGACTTCGTGGCCGCGTGGGTCAAGGTCATGAACGCCGACCGCTACGACCTGCGGCCCTGACGCGGGGACATGTGCCCGGCAGCATGCGCACATCAATCGGGCAGGGCCACATAGGTCAGCAGCACATCGCAGCAGCGGCGCGGGCAGGCGCCTCGGGCGTCGCTCGCGTCCATCAACGCCCGCACGGCGCCCGAGCGCCGGCCCCGGCGGACGATGCGGGCCTGACACTCCCCCAGATGACCGCTGGGCAAGGGGGCGCTGAATTGCACCCGCTCCAGCGCCGCGGTCACGACCGCGCCACCCAATTCGCGAGAAGCGAGGATGAAAGCCGTGCGGTCCAGCCATGACAGGGCCGCGCCGCCAAACAGCGTGCCGTGGTGATTGCATTGATCGGGCCAGGCCATGTCCACCACCGTCAGGGCGTGGTGGGCATTGGCGTGTGCCATCTCAGATCCATTGGACATCTTGCGTGCTACGGTTGTCGTCCCGATGCCGGGGCAAGCCAACCGGACGCCGGCAAACGCACCCCCTCGCCCACGCGGTCGCGGACGGCGGGCGCGACCGCAAGACGGCGTCGCGCCGGGCTTGCTGGGGACACCCCGCCCCGGCACATCCTCGTTCGCTGGGCGGCAGGTCTCCTGGCTCTCGGGTCAACGTCGGACAGCAGCCTTCCCAGTAATGGGGCGATGCCCCCTCCAATTCCAATCCGGCCGCGGCCGCATCGCCCCAGTGCGATTGATGCCGCCTGGATGTCAGGCGACACCGTAAATTGACCCCCTAGCGACACGAGGAACTGACCCCCTCGTTCGCAAGGAGGCCATCGTTGGAAACGAAGCACATTGAGGTAGATCCTGTGCGCCGTGTGGTTTGCGGAGTG
>NZ_VJOO01000016.1 GCF_007556755.1 Tepidimonas fonticaldi
CCTACCGCCCGCGCCCCCGCCTGGGGGACGAGCCCCACCCCATCGTGCCGAACGATCGCGGTGTGCTGCGCCTGCCACTGGGCGATGGCCTGCTCGGCCGGGTGGTCGACGCCTATGGCCGCCCACTGGACCACGGTGGCCCGCTGCACGGGGTGCAGGTGCAGCCACTGGAGCGCCCACCCATCAACGCCATGAACCGCGCGCCCGTGCGCCAGCCGCTGGACACCGGGGTGCGCGCGATCAACGCGCTGCTCACGGTGGGGCGCGGGCAGCGCCTGGGGCTGTTCGCCGGCTCTGGCGTGGGCAAGAGCGTGCTGCTGGGCATGATGGCGCGCTACACCCAGGCCGACGTCATCGTCGTGGGCCTGATCGGCGAGCGCGGGCGCGAGGTCAAGGAGTTCATCGAAGACATCCTGGGCGCGCAGGACCGCGGCCGCGCGGTGGTCGTGGCCGCACCAGCGGACGCCCCCCCGCTGGTGCGGCTGCAGGGCGCGCACTACGCCACCGCGATCGCCGAGCGCTTTCGCGACGATGGCCGCCACGTCCTGCTGCTGATGGACTCGCTCACCCGCTACGCCATGGCGCAACGCGAAATCGCACTCGCCATCGGGGAGCCGCCGGCCACCAAAGGCTACCCCCCCAGTGCCTTCGCGCGCTTGCCGCAGTTGGTGGAGCGGTCCGGCAACGGCCCGGAGGGCGGCGGCTCCATCACCGCGTTCTACACCGTGCTGTCGGAAGGCGACGACCAGCAGGACCCGGTCGCCGACGCCGCGCGCGCCATTCTGGACGGGCACATCGTGCTGTCGCGCGCGCTCGCCGAGTCGGGCATCTACCCCGCGATCGACATCGAAGCGTCCGCCTCGCGCGTCATGCACAACGTGGTGGACGAAACGCATTGGGCGCTGGCGCGGCGATTCCGGCAGCTGTATTCGCGCTACCAGAAGAGCCGCGACCTCATCCAACTGGGCGCCTATGTGCCGGGCAGCGACCCGGAAACCGACTTGGCCATCCAGTTGCAACCGGCCATGCAAGGCCTGCTGATGCAGGACATGCGCGAATGCGCCCCCTTCCAGGAGAGTGTGCAACGGCTGGCCGAGGTGCTGCAGCCCGCCACCGCCCGCAGCGGCCGCGACGCGACAGGAGGCCGTGCATGAACAAGCCGCGCGATCTGGGGATTTTGCTGGAACTGGCCGAGCGCCGCCGCGACGAAGCCGCGCAAGCGCTGGCCCGCGTGCGCCAGGAGCGCCAGGGCGCCGATGCCCAGATGGCGCAGTTGCAGGCCTACACCCAGGACGCCGAAGCCCGCTGGCACCAGCGCGCCACCGTCGGCGTGTCGCCCACGCTGCTGGCCACCCACCGACAGTTCATGGCCAAGCTGGAGGACGCCATCACGTTCCAGACCCAGACGCTGCAGCAGCTCGACGAGCGCATCGTCCACCACGAAGGGCGGCTGCGCGATGCCGAACGCGAGCTGGCCACGCTGAAGCGGGTGCAACAACGCTGGCAGCAGGACTGGCACCAGCACCTGCAGCGCCTGGAGCAAAAAGCCAACGACGAGATGGCCGCCACGCTCCACCGGCGCCGCCACACGCTCCATCCCTGACGGAGAACGCCCATGAAAGCCGAATCGCTCCCCCCGGCCACGTCTGCACACGGCACCCACCGGCCCCAGGGTCCGCAGGGCCAGCGCAGCCACGCGGCTGACCCACAGGGCGGCGACCCGTTCGCGCAGCTCTTGGCCGATTTGTGCGCCGACGACGCCACCGGGCTGTGCGATGCCGAGGCCAGCGCCGAGGCCAGTACCGACGCGGCCGCCAAAGACGATCCGCGCGCGGAGGAGATCACCAAACGCCCTCCCCGCGCGGACGCCCTGCCCGACACCGCCGCGGCCCTGATGGCAGCGGCCACCCCCGCCGCCGCGCTGCAGCCGCCCGCATCGGATGCCGCGAATCCTATTCCCAGTGACACGCCAGCCAGCACCGCCGACCTGACGGCGCTGACAGCGGCATCCCCGCGCACGGGGACGGAAGCCCCCACCGACGGCGACCCGGCCGCCCCGTTGGTCTCCGCCTCCGCCCACCCGGTCGCGGATTTGGCCAAAGGCGGCGGGCTGGGCCAGCTCATGCAGGCCACGGCATCCGACACGCCGTGGGGCAACTGGGTCTCCACCGTGGCGCGCTCCAAGCAACGGTCGCCCGGCGCGGCCCTGGCCAATGGCCGGCTGGCGCAGCGCGAGGCGTCCGCACCCGATGGGGCCGCAGGCCCGCTGGCACCGACCACACGGACCGACCGCCACCCCAGCGATGCCACCGCGTTGACGGCGCCCACCGCACCGTCCCCCGCGGCGCTGATGGAGCGGGCGGAGACATCCACCCACCCCGGCGAGCGGCGCGAGGCGGAACGCACCCCCGACGCACTGCGAACCGGCGGCCCGGCCACGCCAGACGCCCCGTCGCCCACCGGAGCCGGCGGCCCGGGCCCGGAGGCGTCCGACTTCGGCCTGCAACTCGGCCAGGCCCTGGGTGACGCGTTCGAGTCCCTGGGGGCTCAGGTCAGCCTGTGGACCGCCGGCAAGTCGCAGCGCGCCAGCTTCTCGCTCCAGGAGGGCACCGACGACCCGCTGGGGGTGGATCTGACCGTGACCGATGGGGTGGCGCAGGTGCTGTTCCGCACGGACGACGGTGCCATGCGCCAGCTCATTCAGGCGCAGGCGCCGGCCGCGCTGGCCGAGGCCCTGGCCCGTGTCGGCCTGACGCTGGGCGGCGTGGACGTCGGCGGGCAGTTTGCCCAAGGTCAAGGGCAGCCGCCCGCGGATGCGAACCCCCGCTCGATCCGCATGGGCCTCGCCCCCGTCGCCACGGCCGAACCCGCCCGTGTGGGCCAGGGCGTCCTGCTGCGGAGGCCCAGCGGGCGCGCGGGCCTGGACGTCTACGCCTGAACACCGCACATCCCCCGAACAACCCGGGTGCGGGCGGGCTTTTCGGGCTTTGGTCGGGGCGACGGGTGGCGCCACAATGCAGGCATCGGCGTCGGCACGCATGACCCGTGACACAATAGGTGCGGTCACCGTGCCGGCGGTCCACCGTCGGCTTTCGTCCATTCTTTTTTACACGCCACCGACACCATGGCCGAACCCGCTGCAGCCGCCGCCGGCGGTGAAAAACCCAAGAGCAAAAAGCTCCTGCTGATCATCATCGTCCTGCTGGTGGTGCTCGCGGGCGGTGGCGCGGCGGCCTTCTTCCTGCTCAAGGGCGGCCACGACGAAGAAGCCGGCGACGAGCCCGCCAAGGAAGCCAAGGCCAAACCCAAGAAAAAGGCCCCCGCCGGCCCGCCGACCTTCATGCCGCTGGAGGCCGTCGTGGTCAACCTGGCCGACCAGGGCTCCACGCGCTACGCCCAAGTGGGCATCACCCTGCAGGTGGAGGATGCCAAAGTTGCCGAAGAGGTCAAGAAGTTCATGCCCGCCATCCGCAACGGCGTGCTGATGCAGATTTCCCGCCGCACGGCAGACCAGCTCCTGAGTGCCGAAGGCAAGGAACAGCTCTCCCAGGACATCCTCGACCTGGTGCGCACCACCACCGGCATGGAGGAGTACCGCGGCTACAGCCCGGTCGAGGCCGTGCTGTTTTCCAGCTTGATCGTCCAGTGAGGCCACCGCCCCGCTGATCCCCGCCCGCCCTTGCGCCCCACGACACCATGAGCGACGCGTTTTTGTCCCAGGACGAGATCGACGCCCTGCTCGAGGGCGTCACCGGCGAGAGCCAGAAGCTGGCCAAGGAGGAGGTGCAGACCGGCGGCATCCGCACCTACGACCTCTCCAGCCAGGAGCGCATCGTTCGTGGGCGTATGCCCACGATGGAGGTGATCAACGAGCGCTTCGCCCGCAACCTGCGCGTGGGCCTGTTCAACTTCATCCGCCGCAGCCCCGAGATCTCCGTCGGCCCGGTGCAGGTGCAAAAGTACAGCATGTTCCTGCGCGAGCTGGTGGTGCCGACCAACTTCAACATCATGGCGGTGCGCCCGCTGCGCGGCAGCGGCTTGGTGGTGTGCGAGCCGACGCTGCTGTTCGGCGTCATCGACAGCCTGTTTGGCGGCACCGGCAAGTTCCACACCCGCATCGAGGGGCGCGACTTTTCCCCCACCGAGCAGCGCGTCATCAACCGCATGGTGGACGTGGTGGCGGAGGAGTACAAAAAGGCCTGGAAAGGCGTGTACCCGTTGGAGCTTGTCTACCAGCGCTCCGAGATGCAGCCGCAGTTCGCCAACATCGCCACCCCCAGCGAAATCGTCGTCTCCACCAGCTTCACGCTGGAGATTGGCGACATCACCGGTTCGCTGCACGTGTGCATCCCCTACTCGACGCTGGAGCCGATCCGCGACCTGCTGTACTCCAACACCCAGGGCGACTCGATGGAAGTCGACCGGCGCTGGGTCAAGCTGTTGAGCCACGAGATCCAAGCCGCCGAGGTCGAGCTGGTGGCCGAACTCGCCACCGCCGAGGCCACGGTGGAGCAACTGCTGGCGATGAAACCGGGCGACTTCATCGAGCTGGAGCGCCAGCGCATCATCCAGGCCAAAGTGGACGGCGTGCCGGTGCTGGAGTGCGAATACGGCACGCACAACGGCAAATACGCGCTGAAGGTGGTGCGCACCATCCGCAGCAGCGACAAGAGCTGGCACGGACACGGAGCGACGAACTATGACAAATGAAAACGACACGCCGGCCGGCCCGGTGGACGAACAGGCGCTGGCCGACGAATGGGCCCAGGCGCTGCAAGAGCAGACCGGCGGGAGCGGAGGCGGCAGCGACGACGTCTTCGCGAGCGCCCCGCACTTCGATGGCGCGGCGCCGGCGCCGACCGGCAACAACGACATCAGCATGGTGCTGGACATTCCGGTCACCCTGTCGGTGGAACTGGGCCGCACCAAGGTGCCGATCAAATACATCCTGCAACTGGCACAGGGCTCCATCGTCGAGCTGGACGCGCTGGCCGGCGAGCCGATGGACGTGCTGGTCAACGGCTACCTGATCGCGCAAGGCGAGGTGGTGGTGGTCAACGAGAAGTTCGGCATCCGCCTGACCGACATCGTGACGCCATCGGAGCGGCTGCGCCGCCTGAGCAAGCATTGAACGCCGACGGACGCCAGGCATGACACCGGACTGGACCGCGTGGCTGCCCGCCCTGGGGCTGCTGGCCGCATTGGCGGCCTTGGCCTGGGGCGTGCAGTGGCTGCGCCGGCGGCAGGCCAGTGCCGTGGGCGGCGGTGCGGCGCTGCGCGTGACCGCGCAGCTGATGGTGGGCCCCCAACAGCGCGTCGTCGTCGTGGAGCTGGACGGCCCGGCCGGCGCGGTGCAGCTGACCCTGGGCGTCACGCCGCAGCATGTGCGCACGCTGCACGTCCAGCCGCTGGGGGTCGGCCGCCGCAGCGCGGGCGACGCTGCCCCCGCGGCAAACGCCCCCGCGACGCCCCCACGGTATGCGGATGTGGCACGTGCCCTGTCGGCCGAGCCGCAGCGGCGGGAGCCCACGGTATGACCGGCGCGCACCGCCGTTGGCTGCGCGCCGCGCTGGCGCTGGCGCTGGCGGCCGGCGCCAGCGCGCTGTGGGCGCAGCCAACCCCGCCCGGACAGCTGCCCCTGGTGATTGGGCAAGGCCCCGGCGGCACCAGCTATTCGGTGCCGATCCAGACGCTGCTGTTCTTCACGGCACTGTCCTTCCTGCCCGCCATCCTGCTGATGATGACGGCGTTCACCCGCATCGTCATCGTGCTGTCGCTGTTGCGCCAGGCGCTGGGCACGCAGGCCTCGCCCCCCAACCAGGTCATCATCGGGCTGTCGCTGTTCCTCACCTTCTTCGTCATGGGACCGACGTTCGATCGGGTCTACGAAACCGCCTACCGCCCCTACAGCACCGGGCAGGCCACCTTCGAGCAAGCCGTGGCGGCGGCCGAGGTGCCGATGCGCGAGTTCATGAAGGGCCAGACCCGGCAAGCGGATTTTCAGTTGTTCGTCAACCTGGCCAAGCTGCCGCCCGAGACCCGCATCGACGACGCGCCGCTGCGCGTGCTGGTGCCGGCTTTCGTCATCAGCGAGCTCAAGACCGCGTTCCAGATCGGCTTCATGGTCTTCATCCCGTTCCTGGTCATCGACATGATCGTGGCCAGCGTGCTGATGTCGCTGGGCATGATGATGCTCTCGCCCGTGCTGGTGGCGCTGCCCTTCAAGCTGATGCTGTTCGTGCTGGCCGACGGCTGGAACCTGCTCGTCGGCTCGCTGGCCGCCAGCTTCGCCACTCCCTAGGGACCGACCGCATGGAACCGCAAGCCGTCCTCACGATCGCGCAGCAGGCGATGTTCATCCTGCTGACGGTGGCCGCTCCCATCCTGGGTACGGTGCTGGTGGTCGGCTTGGTCATCAGCCTGTTCCAGGCGCTCACCCAGATCAACGAGGCCACGCTGTCCTTCGTGCCCAAGCTGATCGCGGCGGTGGCCGTCATCGCCCTCACGGGCCCCTGGATGCTGACCACGCTGGTCGAGTACATCCGCCGCGTGCTGCTCGCCATCCCCGATTACGCCGTTTGAGCGCGGGTTGGTCGGCGGCCTCGATACGATGGATGGGGTGTTTCTGACCTTCACCGAAGCCCAGTTGATGGGCTGGGTGACGCCGATTTTTTGGCCGTTTCTGCGCATCCTGGGTCTGTTTTCCGCGGCACCGCTGTTTTCGGCGCGTTCGGTGCCCATGCGCACGCGCATCGGGCTGGCTTTCGTCATCGCGGTGTGCGTGCAGCCCGCGTTGCCGGTGCAACCCACCGTATCGCTCAACAGCCCGCAGGCGCTGGGCACGCTGGTGCAGCAACTGGCCATCGGGCTGTCCATCGGACTGGCGGCGCGCATCCTGTTTGCCGCGATCGAGATGGCCGGCGAAATCGTCGGCCTGCAGATGGGCCTGAACTACGCGGGCTTTTTCGACCCCAGCACGGGGTCGCAGGCCAGCACCGTGGGGCGCTTCTACGGCAACACGACGATGCTGCTGTTCATCGTGCTCAACGGCCATCTGCTGCTCATCCAGGCGGTGGCGGCCAGCTTCGTCACCTTCCCTGTCGGGGACGACACCTGGACCGCGCTGCGCCAGATGCGCCTGTACGAGCTGGGGGCGGCCATCTTCTCTCACGGCCTGTGGATCGCGCTGCCGCTGATCGCGATTTTGCAGTTCGTCAACGTGGTGCTGGGCATCATCTCGCGCATCGCCCCGCAGATGAACGTGTTTGCGATTGGCTTTCCGCTGACGCTGTCGGTGGGGCTGATCGGCGTGGCCGCGTCGATGCCGCTGCTGGCCGAACCGGTGCGCCGGCTCATGCAACTGCTGGCGGACCTGTACGGGATATGAGGCCGGGCCTCACACGAGTTTGTTGCGGATGGCGTAGACGGTCAGCTCGGCGTTATTGCTCAGACCCAGTTTTTCGAGCACGCGCGCGCGATAGACGCTGACGGTCTTGGGACTGATCATCAGGGCCTCGGCGATCTGCGAGAGCTTTTTGCCCGAGGCGATCAGGCGCAGGGTCTGCAACTCGCGCTCCGACAGGCTGTCGTGCAACTCGCCGCCTTCCGGGGCTTGCAGGTGGTTGGCCAGCAGCTCGGCAATCTCGGGGGTGATGTATTTGCGCCCCTGGGCGACGGTGCGCACCGCAGCAATCAGGGCCTGGGGATCGCCTCCCTTGTTCAGATAGCCCATCGCCCCGGCACGCAGGCAGCGGATCGCATACTGGTCCTCGGGATACATGCTGACCATGATGGTGCGCACGGGGTTGCCCTCCTCCTGCAGCACGGAGAGAATTTCCAGCCCGCTGCGCCCGGGCAGGTCCACGTCCAGCAGCAAGACATCGGGCTTTTCGCGCCGCAGTGCCTCGCGCAGCACGGGGTAGCTGTCGGCCTCGGCCACCACCTGGATGTCGGTCGCCTCCATCAGGGTGTCGCGCACGCCGCGCCGCACCACCGCATGGTCGTCACACAGCACCACTCGGATCATTGATCGTCCTCCTCGGCTTCGTTCGGTGCGGCCGCACCCGCCAGCGGCACCGACAAGATCAGCGTCATGCCCTGGCCGGGGGCCGTCACCACATCCAGCCAACCGCCGACGGACTGCGCCCGCTCGCGCAGGCCCAGCAGTCCGAACGAACGGTCCTTGCCCAGCTCCTGCGGCGAAGCGCCCCGGCCGTCGTCGGCAATCTCGATGGTCAGATGGTCCTCCAGGTCGCTCACGTCGATGGTCACGCGCCGCGCCTGCGCATGCTTGAGCACGTTGGTCAGGGCCTCCTGCACCGTGCGGTAGGCCACCATCTCCTGCCGGGGGGTCAGCGTGCCTTGCACGCGCCCCCGCAGCACCACGTCCAGCCCGGTGCGCTCGGCAAAGGTGCGGGTCAGCCACTGCAGCGCGGGCATCAACCCCTGATCCAGCACCGCCGGGCGCAGGTTGCGCATGATGCGCTGGCTGGCGCCCAGGGCGTGTTCAGCCATGCCCAGCGCCGAGCGCACATGGCCCAGGGCCTCCTCGTCCGTCAATCGGCGCGCCAGCCACGCCAGGTCGAGCTTGACCGCCGCCAACGCCCCGCCGATGTCGTCGTGGATCTCGCGCGCGATGTCGGCGCGCTCACGGTCGATGCTGGTTTGCAGATGCTCGGTCAGCTCCAGCAGGCGCTGGCGGGACGCGGCCAGCTCGCGCGCCGCCTCGGCCTGCGCGCGGCGCGTGGCCGACAGCTCCAGCGCGCGCTGCAGCACCCGGGGCAAGCGGGACAGCTGCGCTTTGTCCACATAGTCGCTCACGCCGCGGACCATGGCATCGGCCACGGCCGCCTCGCCAATCGCCCCGGACACGAGGATGAACGGCAGATCGATCCCGGCCTCGCGCAGCCAGTCCCAGGCCTCCAACCCGGAAAAGCCACCCAGGTGAAAGTCGGCCAGCACCGCATCGAACGGCGGCTGACCGGGCGCCAGGGCCGCGCGAAAGGCCTCCAGCGTGTCCACGAGCACGACCTCGGACTCAATCTCGCCGCGGCGCAAGGCGCGCACGAGCAGGCCGTGATCGACGGGGTTGTCCTCCAGATGAAGCAGGCGCAGAGCGTTCACGCAGCGGGGTATCCATGGGTTGGGCGGCGGGCCAGGCGGGAATGGGTATCGCAGCCACCCCGTGATTGTGGGCGAAAGGCGCCCCATCCAGCATCCACACGGCGCTGGCCAGGCACCGGCATCGTGACGAAAGTCCAACGATTCGCCGAAATCCGATCAAATCCCAGGTCCAGCCCCCCTGGAGCCGGGGTATATTTACACGACCACATCCCGATGGGACTGCAGCAGGGCCTCAGCATGTCAGATCCGGACACCCCCCAACCTTCCCTGCAGCGCCGACGCTGGCCGCGGGAAGAGGTCACCGTGATCGAACCCCGACCCGCGCCGCCCGAGGACAGCGACGAGCCCACCGTCCCCGTCCGCCTGAGCGCGGTGGCAGACCTGCAGGACTCGCTGCTGGTGGCGATGAACGACCTCAAACGCCTGGAAGGCCTGCTCGACCATGCCACGGGCAACCTGCTGGACCGCTTCAACCGGGCGATCGCCGCCGTAGACGCCCTCGCACCGGAGCCCAGCACGCCGGAAATGCAAGACCTGCGGCAAACCCTCCATCAAGCCGTGCTCGAACTGCAGTTCCACGACATGGCCACCCAGTTGCTGGTCCACACCGGCAAAGTCCTGCGCGGCTGCGCCTATATGCTGGCTGAACAGGTGATGGAGCCCGAAGAGGACGAGGTCGGCATGGTCGTGACGCACCTGCCCCAGAATCCCAACCCGGTCACCCAAAGCGAGATGGACGCCGGCTCCATCGAACTGTTCTGAACCCGTCATACCCACAAGGTCCGCCCATGCACTCGATCCTGGCCGTTGATGACTCCGCCTCCATGCGCAAGATGGTCTCGTTCACGCTGGTGGGAGCTGGCTTCCAGGTGGTGGAGGCCGTCGATGGCGTCGATGCCTACGAAAAGGCGCAAAAGCAGCGCTTCGACTTGGTGCTCACCGACCAGAACATGCCGCGGCTGGACGGCATCGGCCTGACCCGCAAGCTGCGGGAGCACCCCAGCTACACCGCCACGCCGATCTTGATCTTGACCACCGAATCCAGCGACCAGATGAAGCAGGCGGGCCGCGCCGCCGGCGCCACGGGTTGGCTGGTCAAGCCGTTCGACCCGAACCGGCTGATCGAGGTCATCCGGAAAGTCATCCGCTGACCCCCCGGGCGCCCCGACGCTTGCGAGACGACCGAGAGCACCGCCATGGCAGATACCGCGAACGACGGCTTCGACCTGACCCAGTTCTACCAAATTTTCTTCGAAGAAGCGGGCGAGAACCTGGAGCAGATGGAGCAGCTCCTGCTCAACCTGGACCTGGACACGGTCGATGACGAGACCCTGAACGCGATCTTCCGGTGCGCCCACTCGATCAAGGGGGGGGCGGCCACCTTCGGTTTCGAGGACGTGGCCGAGCTGACCCACCAGATGGAGTCCCTGCTGGACAAGCTGCGCCGCCACGAGCTGGTGCCCACCCCGCCGATGGTGGATGTGCTGCTGGAGTCGAGCGACGCCCTCAAGGGCCTGCTGGCGCGGCACCAGGGGCTGGGTGGCGAGCCTCCGGAGACGGCGGGGCTGGTGTCGCGCATCCGCGCGCTGGCCAGCGGCCAGGCCGCCACGGCCGCGCCGCCGCCCCCTCCGCCACCACCGCCTGCGGCAGAGCCCACCCCACGCGCCACGGCGGGTGGGATGCCGGCCCCCTCGCCCGCCGGCGCGCCGCGGCATCTGCAGGCCCGCATCGGCCCGCTGACCCGGCTGGACCAGGCCGACCCCATCAAGGAATTGTTCCGCGACATCGCGGGCCTGGGCACCATCACCGCCGAGCGCGACGAGGGCAACGTCCGCATCTACGAGATCGACACCACCAGCACCGACGACGAGCTGCTCGATCTGTTTGCCTTCCACGTCGCCCGCGAGCATGTTGCGCTGATACCGGCGGGCACGGCAGCAACGGCGCCCGCAGCCGAGTCTGCAGCCGCCCCCGCCGCAGAAAGCACCCTGCCCGAGCACAGCCGCGACGTCATCGAGGAGGGCTACGGCCTGTTCGCCGGGGCCCCAGGCAGCCCTGTAGCGGGCACGCGAACGGACGCCAGCGGCACCCCGGTCCCAGCGCCGGACGAGGTGCACGGCTACGGCTTGTTCCCCGGCGCGCCCGGCAATCCGGTGACGCCCTCGGAACACGCCGCCGCGCTGCAGGCCGAGGCCGCCCTGCACACCGCCGCCCAGTCCACGGGAGCGGCCAGCGCGGCCCCGGCGCTCAGCGCCGATGCGCGGGCGCGCGAAACCGCCAAGGCCGCGCGCAATGCGGCCAGCGCCCAGTTGGAGACGACGACGCTGCGGGTGTCCGTCAGCAAGATCGACCAGCTGATCAACCAGGTGGGCGAGCTGGTCATCACCCAGGCCATGCTGGCACAGTACAGCCGGGACCTGGACGCAACGCTGCACCAGCAACTGCTGACCGGCTTGGCCGACCTGGAGCGCAACACGCGCGACCTGCAGGAATCGGTCATGTCGATCCGCATGATCCCGATGTCGGTCGTGTTCAGCCGCTTCCCGCGCATGCTGCGCGACCTGGCCGGCAAGCTCGGCAAGAAGGTCGAGCTGGTCACGCACGGCGAGGCGACCGAGCTGGACAAGGGCCTGATCGAAAAGATCACCGATCCGCTGACGCACCTGATCCGCAACAGCTGTGACCACGGCATCGAGCTGCCGCACGAGCGCGTCGCCAAAGGCAAGCCGGAGGTCGGCACGATCACCCTGTCGGCGGCACACCAGGGCGGCTCGATCCTGATCGAGGTGCGCGACGACGGCCGCGGCCTGTCGCGTGCCAAGCTGCTGGCAAAGGCGCGCGACAAGGGCATCCCCTGCTCCGACGACATGAGCGATGCCGAGGTGTGGCAACTGATCTTCGCGCCGGGTTTCTCCACGGCCGAGGTCGTCACCGACGTCTCCGGGCGCGGGGTCGGCATGGACGTGGTCAAGAAAAACATCGCCTCGCTGGGCGGATCGGTGGAGATCGACTCGGCCGAAGGCTATGGCATGAGCGTCAAGGTGCGCCTGCCGCTGACGCTGGCGATCATGGACGGCATGACGGTGCGCGTCGGCGAAGAGGTCTACATCCTGCCGCTGTCCTCCGTGGTCGAATCCTTCCAGGTCCAGGCCACCGACATCAACACCGTGGCCCAGAGCGCCCAGCTCGTCAAGGTGCGCGAGGAGTACATGCCGGTCATCGAGCTGGACCGTCTGTTCCAGGTGCCGCGGTCTGCGGCCGACGCGTCGGCCAACAGCATCATGGTCGTGGTGGAGTCGGACGGCTCGCGCGTGGCGCTGATGGTCGATGAGCTCCTGGGACAGCAGCAGGTGGTGATCAAAAACCTCGAGGCCAACTACAAGAAGGTCCCCAACGTCTCGGGCGCCACCATCCTGGGCGATGGCAGCGTGTCGCTGATTCTGGACATTTCCGCCCTGGTGCGGCGCGTGCGCCAGTAACCCACGCCCCTTGCGATGATGCGCGACGACACCGCCACCCTGCAATCCCGCGAATTCGCGTGGACGGTGGCGGATTTCGACCGCATCCGGCAGCTCATCTACCGGCATGCCGGCATCAGCCTGCACGAGGGCAAGCAGGCCATGGTGTACAGCCGCATCTCGCGCCGCTTGCGGGAGACGGGACACGACAGCTTCCGGGCCTACCTGGACTGGCTGGAGTCCAGCCGCGATGCCGCCGAGTGGCAGGAATTCGTCAACGCGCTGACCACCAACCTGACTTCGTTTTTTCGGGAGAACCACCATTTCGTGGAACTGGCCCGCCTGGTCCGGGAATCGGCGGCCCAGCGCGAATGGAAAATCTGGTGCAGCGCCGCCTCTACGGGGGAGGAGCCCTACTCCATCGCCATCACGATGGCGGACGTGCTGGGCCTGCAGGGGGCCTTCCGAATCTGGGCCAGCGACATCGACACCCGGGTGCTGCAGACTGCCCAGCGCGGCGTGTACAAGCTGGAGCAGTTGCGCGCCGTCACCCCCGAGCAGTTGCGCAAGTATTTCTTGCGCGGCAAAGGCGCCAACGAGGGCCTGGCCCGCGTCAAGCCGGAGCTGCAAAAGCACCTGCAGTTCTTCACGCTCAACCTGGTCGATGAGGCGTGGCCCCTGCGAGAGGAGTTCGACGTGATCTTCTGCCGCAACGTCATGATCTATTTCGACCACACGACACAGCGGCAGGTGCTCGCGCGCCTGCACCGGCTGCTGCGCCCCCACGGCACCCTGTTCGTCGGGCATGCCGAGAACTTCAGCGACGCGCGCGACCTGTTCCGGCTGCGCGGCAAGACCATCTACGAAAAATTATGACGTCCTTGGTGCGCACCCCCACGCATGTGCAGCAGCTCAAGGCGCACCCGCGCAAACCGGGGGAGGCGTCGTTCTTCTTTTTCGATCAGCACTTCAAGTACGCGGCGGTCAAGGTGCTGCCCGGCGAGTTTTTCGTCAGCGACGAGGATTTGCTCATCATGACGGTGCTGGGCTCATGCATCGCGGCCTGCATTTGGGATTCGCGGCTGCGCATCGGCGGCATGAACCACTTCATGCTGCCCGAGGGTGGGGCCGATACCTCGGGCCGGTATGGCTCCTACGCCATGGAACTGCTGATCAACGAACTGATCAAGCGCGGCTCCACACGCGAGTACATGCAGGCCAAGGTGTTTGGCGGGGGGGCGGTCATCTCGGGCATGACGAGCATGAATGTGGGCGAGCGCAACACCCAGTTCGTGCTGGACTATCTGGCCACCGAACGCATTCCGGTGGTGTCCAAGGACGTGATGGACATCTACCCGCGCAAAGTGGTGTTTTTTCCCGTCACGGGCAAGGCCATGGTAAAACGACTCGCCCATGCGCACCCCGAGACCCTGGAGACCCAGGAACGCCAGGGCACGGCGACCCGGCTGGCGCAATCGAATGCCGGTGGAACCGTGGACCTGTTCTGATATTCCGTATTTGGCATGACCCCCAAGATCAAGGTGGTGGTGGTCGACGACTCGGCGCTGGTGCGCAGTCTGTTGACCCAGATCATCAATCAACAACCGGACATGACCTGCGTCGGCGCGGCCGCCGACCCGCTGCAAGCGCGCGAAATCATCCGCGAGCGCAACCCGGACGTCATCACGCTGGACGTCGAAATGCCCAAGATGGATGGGCTGGAGTTCCTCTCGCGCCTGATGCGGCTGCGCCCCACCCCGGTGGTGATGGTCTCGACGCTGACCGAGCAGGGCGCGGAGACGACGCTCAAGGCCCTGGAGCTGGGCGCGGTCGACTTCGTCGCCAAGCCGCGCATCGGTGTGAGCGCCGGGCTGCAGGAGCTGGCCGACGACATCGTCGACAAAATCCGCATCGCCGCCAAGGCGCATGTGCGGCGCCTGACCGCTGCCCCCGTCGCCGCCCCGGCCGCCGCGCCATCGAACCCAGCGGCCGCGGCCTCCAGCACCCCAACCGGAGTCGCCTCGGGCACCGGGCTGCTGCGGCTGTCGACCGAGAAGGTCATCTGCATCGGCGCCTCCACCGGCGGCACCGAGGCGATCAAAGAGATTCTGGTCGAGCTGCCGTCCGACGCCCCGGCGGTGGTCATCACCCAGCACATGCCGCCGGGCTTTACCGCCAGTTTCGCCGCGCGGCTGGATTCGCTGTGCCGCATCCGGGTGGCCGAGGCGCGCGATGGCGAGCGCATCCTGCCCGGTCATGCCTACATCGCCCCGGGCGGGCGTCAGTTCTCGATCGCGCGCAGTGGCGCCAACTACATCGCGGTGGTGGATGACTCACCGCCGGTCAACCGCCACAAACCGTCGGTGGAGGTGCTGTTTCGCTCCTGCGCGCGGGTCCTGGGGCCCAATGCTATTGGGGTGATGCTGACCGGCATGGGCGGCGACGGCGCCCAGGCGATGAAGGAAATGCGCGACGCCGGGGCTTATAACATCGCCCAAGACGAAGCAAGCTGCATCGTATTCGGTATGCCGAAAATGGCCATCCAGGTAGGGGCAGTACACGACGTCCTGCCCTTGAAGCAGATCGCACGGGCCATCATGGAGCGCGTGGCCGCCTCGGGCGTGCGGCACCGCATCTGAAGACGACGCCCGACCGGCCGCGCTCAGGCCAGTTGGCCGCTCAGGCCAGCTGGTCGATTTGCCCGCCCGGCGCCGGTCGGTTGCCGGTGTCCGCGGCCACGCCATAGTTCTGCGCCGCATCGTTGGGCGGCAGGTTGGCCAGCGGCCGGGTGTTCAGTCGGTTTTGTAACTCCTCCAACCGTTGCGCGCGCTCTTGCGCGGCCTGGACAGCCTCCTCGCCAATCATCAGGTCCACCGCCGCGCGGCTGGCCTTCCACATGTTGGGCAACAGATCCTTGATCTGGACGTCCATCGCCTCTTGAGCGGGGTTTTTGACCTCGGGGAAGTCCTTCTGCCCCGAACGCCCGGCGGCATCGCCGGGTCGCCCTGGGCGTGACTGCGCCTCGGCACGGCGTTGGGCGTCGGCATTATGGGCCTCCCGCGCCCGTTTGTCCCGCTCGGCCGCCCGGGCCTGGGCCGCCTCCTGGTCGGCCATGGCCTGCGCATCGGCGGCGCGGGGATCGTCGCGGCCCGCCGCCGGCAGCGGCAGTCCGGAGCGCTCCGGCGCCGCGCCATTCGCAAACCCATCGGCCCGCTGCCCCTCCTGCGCCGGGGAGACGGGCGCCAACACGGGAGGGGCGGCCAGCGCCTGCGCACGCGCGGCCTCGCCTTGCGGCGCCACGACGGCGCCGGCCGCATTGTCACGGGCCACGGCATTGCTGGGCCGCGCCGGGGTCACCGGCTGAGCCCGCACGGTCGGCGTCGATTGCGGCGCCGGTGCCACGGCAATCGATGAAATGGTCAACATGGCGCAACCCCCAACTCGTCTGCACGCAAGGGTCACAATCCCTGCGTTCATCCGTGTTATCGACCAACTTGAGCTCGACTTTAGGGGCAAATGGACCGTTTTTCAAACGATCGCCCCACGCCCCGCCATGACGGGGCGCGCGTATGGCCCCCGAACCCGGCGGTTCGGCCCGCGCGGCAGGACGCCGCGGGGCGCAAGCCACGTAAAATGACAATGACTCTGACCCCGGCGCGCCCGCTCCGGCCCAGCCCCAGACAGGCGCCCCCAACCCAAAGGACCCCCGATGGCGACACCCCTCCCGCTGCACGACCGCGACGGCAAGATCTGGATGGACGGCGAACTCGTCGACTGGCGCGACGCCAAGGTGCACGTGCTGACGCACACGCTGCACTACGGCTGCGGCGCCTTCGAGGGCGTGCGCGCCTACAGGACCGAGCGGGGCACGGCGATCTTCCGGTTGCAGGAGCACACCGAGCGCCTGTTCAACAGCGCCAAGATCCTGCGCATGAAGATCCCCTTCAGCGTGGAGGAGGTCAACGAGGCGCAGCGCGCCGTCATCCGCGCCAACGGGCTGGAAAGCGGCTACATCCGCCCGCTGACCTGGATCGGGTCGGAAAAGCTCGGCGTCAGCCCGAAGGGCAACCGCGTGCACCTGATGGTGGCGGCCTGGGCGTGGGGCGCCTACCTCGGCGAGGAAGGGATGAAGCGCGGCATCCGCGTCAAGACCTCCAGCTACACGCGCCACCACGTCAACATCACGATGACGCAGGCCAAGACGGTGTCCAACTACACCAACTCCATCCTGGCCAACATGGAAGCCACCGACGACGGCTACGACGAGGCGCTGCTGCTGGACCCGGCCGGCTTCGTCTCCGAAGGTGCTGGCGAAAACCTCTTCATCGTCAAGAACGGCGTCGTCTACACCCCGGACCTGTCGGCCGGCGCGCTCAACGGGATCACGCGCAACACCGTGCTGCACATCGCCAAGGACCTGGGCCTGGAAGTGGTGCAGAAGCGCATCACCCGCGACGAGGTCTACATCGCCGACGAGGCGTTCTTCACCGGCACCGCCGCCGAAGTCACCCCGATCCGCGAACTGGACCGGGTGACCATCGGCGCGGGCCAGCGCGGCCCGATCACCGAACGCATCCAGAACGCGTTCTTCGACATCGTCAACGGCCGCAACCCGAAGTACGCGCACTGGCTGACGTTGGTCTGAGCCATTTGTCTGCCCAACACGAGCAACGCCATGACCGCCACCACCCAAGCCCCCGCCGTGGTCGAGCTCGCTGCAGCCGACCTCAACGCCCACGGCCGCATCCACTGCCCGCATCCTAAAGCCGGCATGGAACTGTGGAACAGCCACCCACGCGTCTTTCTGGACCTGAGCCACACCGGGCAGGCGCAGTGTCCGTATTGTGGGACGGTGTACCGGCTCCACGCGGCGGCCTCGGCAGAGCGCGCCTCATCGTGCGCCTCGCCCAAGAGGTGACATCGAACCTGCCGCCCCCTCCCAATGCTCCTCAAGGATAGGCGCGCCTCGGACGTGGTGGGCCGCGAGCGCATCGCGCAGGCACTGGTCAGCACCGGGGTGTTTGCAACGCCGGCATTGAGTTTGGCGCTTCCTTCAGGCTATTCTTTGGGTATATTGTGCCTTCTGTTGGCCGGCCTCCTCGGCTTACCTGACTACATCTCACGATCCCGCACCACGATCCCCGCAGCCGTACTCCACTTTCTGTTGGCGGCGTGGTGGATGGTTTGCGTTTGGTTTTTTCGTATCGATAACGTCGGCTGGAACCATGTCGAGGGCTACGAACGCTTACTCAAATACGCACTGTCGCCCTTGGCCGCTGTTGCGTTGCTAACATTTCGACCGCCGCCACAGCTGGCATGGTACGGATGCACGGTCGGCGCGATACTGGCTGGGGCTACAGCGATAACCCAGGTTCATATACTGGGTTACGAGCGCGCCAATGGCCATACCAATGCCATTCAGTTTGGCAATTTAGCTCTGCTGCTTTCGCTCTGGTCTGCGGTCGGTCTGCACTACTTTCGAGGCCGCACCTTCAGAACTCTGTGGGGCTTCTTAGGGATGATCGGCGGAAGTGCGGCGATATTCTTGTCAGGCACCCGCAGCGCATGGTGGATCACGGCGCTCGCCGTGCTCGTGTACCTTTGGGCCACGTTGCGCCCTCGCCACGCCGATGCCGGACCTCGTGGTACCGGGACTTACCGCGCGCTTGGCCCCATTTTCATCGTCCTCGTTAGCGGCGCCATTACAGTGCTTATGTGGCAGCCGATCACCAACCGAATCAGCGAGGGCTTACGAGACCTCCAACTTTACCACGACAACAATACCGACACGTCCCTGGGTCATCGGCTGGCTCATTGGAAATTGGCCTGGCGCCTAGGCTACGAACAGCCCCTATTGGGCTGGGGACAACAGGGTTATGAAAAACGAAAAGCCGAGCTGGTAAGCACCAATGAAGCACCCTCAACTGTGTTGAGGTTTCGTCACGCGCACAGCGACGTCCTTGACCTTTGGGCTAAAGCAGGCTTGGTGGGCGTCGTCTCGTACTGTCTACTGCTTGGGACACCACTGTGGTACAGCCTGCGCCTGTGGCGTGCACAGCGCACACACTGTACCGATCCAGACGCCCTCGTCATACGCTACGCGGCTCTTTGTGGTACCGTTACCGTCTTATGTTATGTTGGCTTCGGCCTGACCCAGACCTTTTTCGCTCACAACAACGGCAACATGATGTACCTGTATATGACCATTTTATGGTTATGCTTGGTTTTTGGCGTTCGACCACAAAACAACCAAACAAGGCTCGTCAAGCATGCCTAGCAACCCCATTGACGCTGTCATCACGTGGGTGAATGGCAACGACCCGGACCACCAAAAAAAACGCGCCCTTTGGCAACCACGTAGCGGAGCCGACGCTCCCAACGCGATCATTCCAACACGCTTTGCCGATGACGGCGAAATTTATTATTGTTTGATTTCAATATTGCACTACGCACCATTTATTCAAAATATCTTTATCGTAACTGACAACCAGCACCCCAAACACCTGAATGCCATTGCTGCCGCCGCACCAAACACACAAATCCGTGTGATCGATCACCAAGAAATCTTTCGCGGTTACGAGAACTATCTACCCTCATTCAACTCGACAACAATCGAAACATTGTTGTATCGCATAAACGACCTCAGCGAGCATTTCATATACTTTAACGACGACTTTTTTTTAAATGCCCCCGTCACCGTAAACGATTTTTTTCGCGCTGGACAGCCGGTGATCTATGGAAAACAGCAGTCAACCATCCCAACGCTGGTTAAACACAAGCTGAAACGCACAACACAGCGATTATTACACCAACCCAGCCAGGTGAGCTACCTTTATAAACAAGCAAAATCCGCGCAACTTATTGGCAGCCCAATATTCATTCGTGTTGGCCATACGCCACGCGCCCTTCGCAAGTCGACTTTCGAACAGTTTTTTTCACAACACCCGATGCTACTGGAACAACAGCTCGTGCATCGCTTCCGTCATCCAGAGCAATTTCATGCGATCGCGCTAGCCCATTTGCTTGATCGCCTTTACAACCGCGCCATTCTTTTACCGGACCCACCTCAATTCTATCTAAAACCAAGCAGCGATCTCCAGCGACAGCTGCAACTGCTCGATTGCGAAGATATCAAATTCGGATGCATCCAGAGTCTGGATCTTTTTACCGCCACTGATCGTCAGCTTATCAAATCACACCTGTTTCGTAAGTTTGCCGCATCCCTACCACAAGCACTCGAGAGTATCCTCCGGTCAACTCACGGTAATTCCTGACCTCGTACCATCCACGCATTTTGGATGGCATGCACCAGCTGCAGGTACCAACGCTTCCGTTGTTGTTTCCACGTGCGCCGGGAACGACCGTTTGCCCAAATCGAGCTGTTCTTGGACAGCGGCGCCTTTTCGACCACCGAGGGGAAGATACCAAAAATTCGCAGATCAAACTCCCACCAATAGCGCTTATCCACATCAATGGGACGTCCAAATGGAACGAAGTTTTTGTATACTTTACGCGCGCCGGCTTGGCTTACAACATAAGCATTCGACCAGCTCGGAACACGCTTGTACGTGCAAAGCTCGTATCCTTCGAGGTCACTTAACGGCCGACGCAGACGGGGACGCTCCTTTTGCCGATTGTACAACTTGATAATATCCCAGCCTTCGACTGGCAATCTTTCGATTGCTTTCAAAACCGCTGGTAAGCCGTCCTTCAGAATAACATCGTCTTCGAGTATCAACATGCGGTCGTAGGATGCCTCGATGGCATGCCGGGCTGCATACAAATGACTGACGTAGCAACCTTTCTCGCCATCCGAGAGTGGCCGGTAGAACTTTCTTTGATTGACCTCGCTCGAATAGAATTTAGATTGCTCCTGAGGTGTCAGCTCACTCCACAGCACACCCCGGATGCGGTGCGCGGACAGACCGAACCGCTCCAGCTGGTGCTCCAAATGTCGACGGCGATCGACATCGCGGTCAAGGTTAATATAGACGATAGGAATCATTGCTCAATCAAGACACAATATAAACCCCCGCCCCCGTCGCCAGCAACTTTCCATCGGCCCCAGAAAAAGACATGCGTGTGGAAGCGACACGCGAGCCCAAGCGCAGCGTTTCCGCTTGCAGCTCGAACGTGGCGCCGATGCCGGGGCGCAGGTAGTCGATGCGCAGGTCGATGGTACCCAGCTTGGCGAAACGATGCAGCCGTTGCGCCGGCGGCTCGTCCATGTGGCGTGCGCCGATGGCGGCCATCACCGCCAGCCCCCCCATCGCGTCCAGGCCGGCGCTGATAACGCCGCCGTGGACGCGGTGGTAAGCATAATGCCCAACCAGCTCGGGACGCATGTCGATGCGTGCGCGCACTTGGTGCGGCGCGATGTCGGTGATCCGCAGGCCGAGCACCCGGTTGAAGACGATTTTGTCTTCAAAAATTTCCCGCACGCCGGCGATGAACTCGGGCTCGAAGGCGATCGCAGGGTCAGGGGAAGCGTCACGTGTCATCGTGGGGCCACCTTTCGGGAAACGATTATCGGGCACCTGGGTAAAGGCCGCCGTCCACGACGGTCGTGGACAGTGGCCCCAGAGTTATCCCGGCCAACGAAATGTCGGCCTGCGCGCCGCCGCTCAAAGGCGGCTGAAGTCGGGGGTGCGCTTTTCCAAAAAGGCGGCAAACGCCTCTTTCGCAGCCGGCTCGCGCAGCATGCGGCCAAAGATCGTCCCTTCCTCGGCCATACGCTGCAGGACCGCGTCTTGCTGCGCGCCTTTCATCAGGCGCTTGGTCTCGACCAGCGACGTCAGCGGTTTGGCGGCCAGCTTGCGCGCCATCTGCTGGGTGTAGCCGTTGGTCTCATGGGGTGGCAATACTTTGTTGACCAGGCCCACCTCCAGCGCCGCTTCGGCGTAGATCGGCTCGCCCAGCAGCAGCGCCTCGGCGGCGCGGTGGTAGCCGAACATCTGCGGCGCGATCAGGCTGGAGGCGCCTTCGGCGCACAGGCCCAGGTTGACGAACGGCATGGAAAACGCCGCGTTGTCCCCGGCGTAGACCAGGTCGCAGTGGAACAGCATCGTCGTGCCGATGCCCACGGCGGGGCCACACACCGCCGCCAGGAGGGGCTTGGGGAAGGTTGCAATCGAGCGCAGAAACCGAAACACGGGGCTGTCGGTGCCCGCCGGCGGCTGGTGGAGGAACTCCTCGATATCGTTGCCGGCGCTGAACATGGCCTCCTGGCCCTGGATGACGACCACCCGCACCGAGGTGTCGTCGGCACCTCGCTCGAGCGCCTCGGCCAGGGTGGCGTACATCGCACTGGTCAGCGCGTTTTTGCGTTGCGGGCGGTTGAGGGTCAGCGTCAGCACGCCGCCCTCGGTGTGCTGCAGGATATCCTGGGTTGTGGTCACGGTGTCGCCTCCAGTCGTCACGGGCATCATACCCGCTCGAAGATGCCGGCCGCACCTTGCCCCATGCCGACGCACATGGTCACCATGCCGTAGCGCAGCTGGTGGCGGCGCAGCGCGTGCACAACGGTGGCCGAGCGGATGGCACCGGTGGCCCCCAGCGGGTGGCCCAGCGCGATGGCGCCGCCCATCGGGTTGACCTTGGCGGGATCCAGGCCAAGCTGGTTCATCACCGCCAGCGACTGCGCGGCGAACGCTTCGTTGAGCTCAATCCAGTCCAGGTCGTCTTGCTTGAGGCCGGCGGCCTTGAGCGCGGCGGGGATGGCTTCGATCGGGCCGATGCCCATGATGTGCGGCGGCACCCCACGGCTGGCGTAACTGACAAAGCGCGCCAGCGGCTGCAGGCCAAAGCGCTTGATGGCGTCCTCGCTGGCCAGGATCAGGGCGCCGGCGCCATCCGAGGTCTGCGAGCTGTTGCCCGCCGTGACGCTGCCCAGCCCGGTGGGCGTGAGGTCGGCGCGGCGTGGCGTGGCGAACACCGGGCGCAGCTTGGCCAGGGCTTCCAGGGTGGTGTCGGCACGCGGGCCCTCGTCCAGATCGACGGTGCGGCGCTGGATGCCGACTTCGCCCCGGTCCAGGTCCAGCGTGCGCTCTTCCACCTCCACCGGCGTGATCTCGTCGCGGAACTCGCCGGCCTGCTGCGCGCGGATGGCGCGCTGGTGCGACTGCAGCGCAAATTCGTCCTGCGCCTGGCGCGACACCTTCCACTGCTGCGCCACCTTCTCGGCGGTCAGCCCCATGCCGTAGGCGATGCCGTAGTCGTCCACATCGTCGGTGTTGGCAAAGATCGCCGGGGAGAGGCTGGGCGTGTTGCCCATCATCGGCACCATGCTCATGCTCTCCACGCCGGCGGCAATCATCACGTCGGCCTCGCCGACGCGGATGCGGTCGGCGGCCATCTGCACCGCCGACAGACCGGAGGCGCAGAAACGGTTGACGGTGATGCCGCCCACGCTCTTGGGCAGACCGGCCAGCACCGCGCCGATGCGCGCGACGTTCAAGCCCTGCTGCGCCTCGGGGATGGCGCAGCCGCAGATCACGTCTTCGATGGCGGCCGGGTCGAGCGAGGGCACCTGCGCCACGGCGGCGCGCAACACGTGCGCCAGCAGGTCGTCCGGTCGGGTGTGGCGGAAATAGCCCTTGTGGGACTTGCCGATCGGTGTGCGGGTGGCCGCGACGATGTAGGCGTCTTGTCGGGTTTTCATGTCGGGTGTCTCCGCGGGTTCAGTTGCGCAGGGGCTTGCCGCTGTCGAGCAAGGCCATGATGCGGGCCTGCGTCTTGGGTTGGACGATGAGGGCGCAGAATGCCTCGCGCTCCAGCTTCATCAGATAGTCCTCGGACACCAGCGTGCCGGCCTCGACATCGCCGCCCGTGACCACATGGGCGATGCGGCTGGCGATGTGGAAGTCGTACGCGGTGATGAAACCGCCGTCGCGCATATTGACCAGCGAGCCCAGGATGGTGGCCTTGCCGCTGCGACCCGCCACGGGGAAGCGGCGCTGCAGCGGCGGCCGGTAGCCGCCCGTGGCCAGGGCCTGTGCCTCGCGCACGGCGACGAACAGCAGCTCGTCACGGTGCGGCACGATGACGTCGCTGTCCAGCAGGTAGCCGAGCTTGCGGCTTTCCAGCGCACTGGTGCCCACCGTGGCCATCGCCGCGGCCTTGAAGCCCTCGGTCAGGAACGGCAGCAGGTCGGTGCCGGTGCTGGCACGGGCGTTTTCCGCGGCGCGGCGGGCGAGGTAGGTCAGTCCCCCGGCGCCGGGGATCAGGCCCACGCCCACTTCCACCAAACCCATGTAGCTTTCCATGTGCGCCACGCGCCGCGCGCAGTGCACGGCCAACTCGCAGCCGCCGCCCAGCGCCATGCCGCGTACCGCCGCCACCGTGGGCACCTGGGCGTAGCGCAGGCGCAGCATGACGCGCTGCATTTCCGCCTCCACGGATTCGATGGCCTGCACGCCCATCGCGGCAAACGCCGGCAGCGTGGCCTGCAGGTCGGCCCCGACCGAAAACGGCTCGTCGCCCGACCACACCACCAGGCCCGCGAAGCGCGCCTCGGCCTCCTCCACCGCGCGGTCCAGCCCTTCCACCACCGCCGGGCTGATGGCGTGCATCTTGGTCTTGAGGCTGGCGATCAGCACGTCGTCCAGCCCGGCGCGCGGCAGCGTCCACAGGCGGATCGCGTCATCCTCATAGACCGTGGCGCCATCGGTGCGCCAGTCCGGCCCGCCTTCGCCGAAGACGCGCTCGCGGTAGAGCTGGCGCGCGTGCACCGGCAACGTGCGCGGCGGCTCGAAGCGGCCGGTGGCCGGGTTCCACGAGCCTTCCGGCTGGTGCACGCCGCCGCGCTCGGCCACCGGGCCCTCGAACACCCAGGCCGGCAGCGGCGCCGAGCACAGCGCGCGTCCGGCGTCGATGTCTTCCTGCACCATGCGCGCCACCTCCAGCCAGCCGGCCTGCTGCCACAGCTCGAACGGGCCCTGCTGCATGCCAAAGCCCCAGCGCATGGCCTGATCGACGTCGCGCGCCGTCTCGGCGATCGCCTGCAGGTGCAGCGCCGCGTAGTGAAAGCCGTTGCGCAGGATCGCCCACAAAAAGCGCCCCTGCGGCCCCTCGGCGTGACGCAGCAGCTTCAGGCGCTCGGGCGCGGGTTTTTTGAGCATGCGGCCATAGACCTCGTCGGCCTTGGCGCCGGCGGGCACGTAGTCGCCGCTGGCCAGGTCGAAGCGCAGCACGTCGCGCCCGACCTTCTTGTAAAAGCCCGCCTTGGTCTTCTGCCCCAGGTGGCCCTTGTCGAGCAGCGCCTGCAGCACCTTGGGCGTCTCGAACGTCGGGTAGAACGGGTCGGTCTCGGGGCTGAGCTGGGTCTGCATCGTGCGGATGACGTGCGCCAGCGTGTCCAGCCCCACCACGTCGGCGGTGCGGAAGGTGCCGCTGGAGGCGCGCCCGAGCCGCTTGCCGGTCAGGTCATCGACGACGTCGAACGTCAGGCCGTGCCGCTCGGCCTCGATCATCGTCGAGAGCATGCCGGCGATGCCGATGCGGTTGGCGACGAAGTTGGGCGTGTCCTTGGCGCGCACGACGTTCTTGCCCAGCGTCGTGGTGACGAACCCCTCCAGCGCATCGAGCACGTCGGCGCGCGTCTCGGGCGCGGCGATCAGCTCCACCAGCGGCATGTAGCGCGGCGGGTTGAAGAAGTGGATGCCGCAAAAGCGCGGCCGCAGTTCGGTCGTCAGCGGCTCGGCCAACTGGCAGATCGGCAAGCCCGAGGTGTTGGTGGCCAGGATGGCATGCGCGGCGAGGTGCGGCGCGATGCGAGCGTAGAGCTGGTGCTTCCAGTCCATGCGCTCGGCAATGGCCTCGATGACGAGGTCGCACTCGCCCAACAAGGCCAAGTGCTCGTCGTAGTTGGCCGGCCGGATCAGGTCGGCGTCGTCGGCCACGCCGAGCGGGCTGGGCTTCATTTTTTTGAGGTTGGCGATCGCCTGGCGGGCGATGGCGCTCTTGTCGGCGCCGTCTTTGGCCAAGTCGAACAGCACCACCGGCACCTTGACGTTGACCAGGTGCGCGGCGATCTGCGCCCCCATGACGCCGGCGCCGAGCACGGCGACGCGTTTGACGGTGAATCGGGACATGATGAATCCTTGCAATGGGCGGGGCGCGTCAGTTCGCGCGCACCCAGGTCTGCGTGCGGCCGATGAACAGGATGGAGCCGCGCACCTCCAGCTTGGCGCCGCCCTCCACGGGGGTCAGGCGCACGTTGTAGGTCTTGCCGTTTTCGGGGTCGAGGATGGTGCCGCCCTCCCAGACCGCCTTGCCCGGCACCTGCCGCACGCCGCGGATGATCTCCAGCCCGACGATGGGCTGGTCCTTGCGGTCGTCGGTGCAGGCGGTGCAGCGGCGGTTGGGGTCGGCGCCCTTGCGCAACAGCTTCTCGACGCGCCCGGTCAGCACGCCGTCCTGCTCGGTGATGACGACCTCGCTTTTGACTTCCTTCGTGTCATCGTCGATGGTGTGCCAACGGCCGACGGGGGTGGGGTTGGCCCAGGCCGGGGCGGCCAGGGCCAGCAACAGGGCAGCGATGCGGTACCGCATGGGTCGTCTCCTCTGCGCGTGGGCGATCAGGCCAGTGCCGCGTCGGTGTCCATGAGCGCCGCGCTGCCGGAGCGGGCCAGACGCATCAGCGTCGCGGTCTCCGGGAACAGGCGCGCGAAGTAAAAGCGCGCCGTCTGCAGCTTGGCGGTGTAGAAGGGGTCGGTGCTGCCGGCGGCAATCGCCTTGAGCGCCACCGAGGCCATGCGCGCAAAGAAGTAGCCAAACACCAGGTGGCCCGCCACGCGCAGGTAGGGCACGGCGGCAGCACCGGCCTCGTCGGGGTTTTGCAGCGCCTTGAAGCCGATCTCGGTGGTGAACTTGGTCATCTGCTCACCCAGGTACGCCAGCGGGTTGATGAACTCGGCCATCTTTTCGTTGACGCCTTCTTCCTCCACCAGCGCGGCGACCAGCTTGCCGAACTTCTTGAGCGTGGCGCCGTTGTTGGCCAGCACCTTGCGGCCCAGCAGGTCCAGGCTCTGCACGGTGTTGGTGCCCTCGTAGATCATGTTGATGCGGGCATCGCGCACATACTGCTCCATGCCCCATTCCTTGATGTAGCCGTGGCCGCCGAAGACCTGCAGGCAGTGGTTGGTCGCCTCGAAGCCGTTGTCGGTGAGGAACGCTTTGGCGATCGGCGTCAGCAGGGCCAGCAGATCGGCGCTGTCCTTGCGCACCTTCTCGTCGGGGTGGTGCAGTTCCTTGTCCAGCAGCAGCGCGCAGTAGATCAACAGGGCCCGCCCGCCCTCGGCGTAGGCCTTGGCCGTCAGCAGCATCTTGCGCACGTCCGGGTGCACGATGATGGGGTCGGCGGGCTTGTCCTTGGCCTTCGGGCCCGACAGGCTGCGCATCTGGATGCGGTCTTTGGCGTAAGCCAGCGCATTCTGGAACGCCACTTCGGTCAGGCCCACCGACTGGTTACCCACGCCCAGGCGGGCCGCGTTCATCATCACGAACATGGCCTGCAGGCCCTTGTTGGGCTGGCCCACCAGCGTACCGACCGCGCCGTCCAGGATCATCTGACAGGTGGCGTTGCCGTGGATGCCCATCTTGTGCTCCAGGCCGCCGCAGTAGATGGCGTTGCGCTCGCCCAGGCTGCCGTCGGGGTTGACCAGGAACTTGGGCACCAGGAACAGGCTGATCCCCTTGCTGCCGGCCGGGGCGTCGGGCAGGCGGGCCAGCACCAGGTGCACGATGTTGGCGGCCAGGTCGTGCTCGCCGGCGGAGATGAAGATCTTCTGCCCGGTGAGTTTGTAGGTGCCGTCGGGCTGCGGCTCGGCCTTGGTGCGCAGCAGGCCCAGGTCGGTGCCGCAGTGCGGCTCGGTCAGGCACATGGTGCCGGTCCACTCGCCGCTGGTCAGCTTGGGCAGGAACAGCGCCTTCTGCGCCTCGGTGCCGTGGGCGTGCAGGCATTCGTACGCACCGTGGCTCAACCCGGGGTACATGGTCCACGCCTGGTTGGCGCTGTTGAGCATCTCGTAGAAGCACTGGTTGACCACGAAGGGCAGCCCCTGGCCGCCATAGGCCGGGTCGCACGACAGCGCGGGCCAGCCGCCGGCCACATACTGCTCGTACGCGGCCTTGAAGCCCTGCGGCGTGGTGACGGTGTGGGTGGTCTTGTCGAGACGGCAGCCCTCGGCGTCACCGCTGATGTTGAGCGGGAAAGTCACCTCGGCGGCAAACTTGCCCCCCTCCTCCAGCACGGCGTTGATGGTGTCGGCATCCACCTCGGCATGCGGCGGGCAGACTTTGAGCTCGTCGACGACGTGAAAGACTTCGTGCAGCATGAACTGCATGTCGCGCAGGGGCGGGGTGTACTGGGGCATGGTGGTCTCCTTGGACGCGGGTGAACGGTGGGGGGTTGAAGGGGCTGGCGCTCAGGGCTGGTAGCGCGCCAGAATGTTGTCGAAACCGGTGCGGGCATGGTGCAGCCCGGCCGGGCTGCGCAGAAAGCGCGCCTCGTAATGCAGCGCAAGGATCAGGCCGTGGATTTCGAAGGCGATCTGCGCGGGGTCGGCGTCGGCGCGCAGGTGGCCTTCGTCGATGGCGATGCGGATGGCGCGCCGCACGGCCGACTGCCAGGTGTTGACCGTGTCCACGAGCGCATCGCGCACGGGGCCGGGGCGGTCGTCGAACTCCACCGCGCCGCTGATGTAGATGCAGCCGGAGTCGATCTCCAGCGACGTCTGGCGCATCCAATGGTCGAACAACGCGCGCAGCCGCGGCAGCCCGCGGGGCGCAGCCAGTGCCGGGTGGAACACATCGCGCTCGAAGCGCGCGTGGTACTCGCGCACGACGGCGATCTGCAGCTCCTCGCGCGAGCCGAAGTGCGCGAAGACGCCGGACTTGCTCATGCCCATCAGCTCGGCGATGGCGCCGATGCTCAGACCCTCCAGCCCGACGTGCGAGGCCAGCCCGAGCGCCGCATCGATGATGGCGGCTTTGGTCTGCTGCCCCTTGTGCGGGGCGCGCTCGGCGCTGCGGCCGCGGGCGCGGGCCGCCGGGTGGGCGGCGTCGATGTCGGCCATGCAAGCCTCCAAAATAAAACGAACGGTCGTTCTATTCTAGAGGTAGACGAGGTGCTGTCAATCCCCAAATCCTAGGGAAAACCCTGGGTTTGACCTGCCCGGGCGCCAACCCAGTAGATCGCGCTGGCGCCCAGCATGAGCGCCAAAGCGCGGACCGTGTCAGTGCGAGCGGATCATCGTGCCGAAGGGCTGATCGCCCAGCACCTCCAGCAGGATGGCGTGCGGCACGCGCCCGTCGATGATGTGCACCGCCTTGACGCCGCTCTTGGCCGCATCCAGCGCGCCGGCGATCTTGGGGATCATGCCGCCGCTGATGGTGCCGTCGGCCACCAGCTCGTCGATGCGCCGCGGCGTCAGCTCGGCCAACAACTGGCCGTCCTTGTCCAGCACGCCGCGGATGTTGGTCAGCATCAGCAGCTTTTCGGCCTGCAGCACGGTGGCGAGCTTGGCCGCCACGACGTCGGCGTTGATGTTGTAGCTCTCGTTGTGCTCGCCAAAGCCGATCGGGCTGACGACCGGGATGAACTGGTCCTCCTGCAGCGCGCGCACGACGCTGGGGTCGATGGAGACGATATCGCCGACCTGGCCGACGTCGTGCTCGACGTTGGGGTCGTTGACGTCCACCATGCGCAGCTTGCGCGCGCGAATCATCGCGCCGTCGCGCCCGGTCAGGCCGACCGCCTTGCCGCCGGCGCGGTTGATGAGGCCGACGATGTCCTGCTGCACCTCGCCGGCCAGCACCCACTCGACCACTTCCATCGTCTCGGCATCGGTCACGCGCATGCCCTGCACGAAGCGGCCCTCCTTGCCCAGGCGTTTGAGCAGCGTCTCGATCTGCGGGCCGCCGCCGTGCACCACCACCGGGTTGATGCCGACCAGCTTGAGCAGCACCACGTCCTCGGCGAACGCCGCCTGCAACTCGGGGTCGGTCATGGCGTTGCCGCCGTACTTGATGACCATCGTCTTGCCGTGGTAGCGGCGGATGTAGGGCAGCGCCTGGGACAGGATTTCGGCCCGGTCCGGCGGGGCCACGTGGGACAGGTCGCGAGGGGTATGGTTCATGACGGATGGGGCGGCTACGATAGGCGTTCTGTATCTGGCGGAGGTCATTGTGCCGCAAGAAATCGAACTCAAGTTCGCCCTGCCGGGCGTGCGCGCCGACGACGCCCTGCAGCGCCTGCGCCGCCACCCGCTGTTGCGCCGACGCCCCATGCGGCAGCAACGGCTGGTCAACCGCTATTACGACACCCCGGATGGCTGGCTGCGCACCCAGCGCTGCGCCTTGCGCATGCGGGGGATCGAGGCACTGCCGGGAAAGGCGTCCCCGACCGGGCAGCCGACGCCAGGCACGCCTGCGAGGCGCACCTGGGAGCAAACCCTCAAGACCGCCGGCCACGGCAGCGGGGCCTTGAGCGTGCGCGGCGAATGGACCACGCCGCTGGCGCGGCCGGTGCTGGATCGGGCGGCGCTGCTCGCCACCGCACTGGCGGCGGCCCCCGATCTGGCGCAACGGCTCGACGCCCTGCAGCCGGTGCACGAAACCCGCTGCCTGCGCACGACCTGGACGGTGCGGGGAGGCGACGGCAGCGTCGTCGAAGTCGCGCTGGACGCGGGGGACATCCGCGCGTCAGGCGGCCGGGCGCCGCTGCTGGAGCTGGAACTGGAGCTGCTGGCCGGCGACCCCGCCGCCCTGCACGCCCTGGCCGACGCGCTGGCCAGCGACCTGCCGCTGCTGCCTGCCCGCACCAGCAAGGCCGAGCAGGCCCAGCGCCTGGGCGATGGCACGCTCGATCAACCCGTCGTCGCGCGGCCGCTCGATCTGCCGCGCCACGCCGACCCGATGGCCGTCGCCCGCGCCGCGCTGGGCGATGCCCTGGGGCAGCTGTGCGACAACCTGCTGCTGGCGGCCCGCCACGACGACCCGGAAGCCGTGCACCAGGCCCGGGTGGGTTGGCGACGCTGGCGCAGCCTGCTGCGCCTGCTGCGCCCGTGGCTGCCCGCCCCGCCGGCGCACGACGCGCTGCGCCCCTTGCTGGCCAGCCTGGGCACGGTGCGCGACCTGGACGTGGCGCTCACCGAGACGCTGCCCCTCTGGGGCCCGTTGTTCGTGGAAGACGACACCGCGCACCCCGACCGCCTGCGCGCCTGGCAGCAGGCAAGCCGGCGGCTGACCGCCAGCGTGCGGGCCGCCCGGCGGGCGCTGCGTGCGCAATTGAGCGATCCGGCGACCGCGCAGGCCTTGCTGGCCTGCGCCACATGGCTGCAGCAGTTGCCCGGACACGTCGAGGCCCCCGCCGGCTGGGCCGTCGAGCGCTTGGGCCGCTGGCATGCGCGACTGGCGCGCAGTCTTCGGGAATCGGCCCATCCCGCCGACGCCCAGACCACGACCGACGCCCTGCACGCCGCCCGGTTGCTGGCCAAGCGCCTGCGCTACGGGGCCGAAGCCGTCGCGCCCACCCTGCCCGACAAAGCCGCCCGGCGCGTCCATCGCTGGCAGCGCGACGCCCGCACGTGGCAAAGCCGCATCGGCCGCTGGCGCGATACCCAGCGCGCCGCCGAGCTGCTGGCCGAACACCGCGCCGATGCGGCCCTGACCGGCTTTTTGCGCGGGGTGGCGCTCGCCGGCCGGCGGGCCGAAGCGCACACCGGCGACTGATGCCGCCACCCCGATCCGGCGACGCCCCTTGTGCACCGGTCGGGCCAGGAACTCGCGGCGGCCTGTCAGCGTCCGACGATAACCCCGCCTCCAACATGGACAAAACCATGCCGCCTCCCGAGCCGGCCCGCGCCGACGACAGCCGCCCCACCCCCGCGTGGCACGCCCTCGAGGGCGACGCGGTCTTGCAGCAGCTGCACACCACCGCGCACGGCCTGAGCGCGGCCGATGCCACCGCGCGGCTGGAGCGCCACGGCGAAAACCGGCTGGCGGACACGCCACCGGTGCCGCTGTGGCGGCGCGTCGCGCGCCAGTTCGACAACCTGTTGATCTGGGTGCTGCTCGCCGCCGCCGCCATCACCGTCGCCATCGGGCACGGCATCGACGCCGTCGTCATCGTGGCGGTGGTCGTGCTCAATGTGACGATCGGCCTGATTCAGGAAGGCAAGGCCGAACGCGCCCTGGCCGCCATCCGCAACCTGCTCGCCCCCCGCGCGCACGTCTGGCGCGACGGCCATTTGGTGGAAATCGACGCCGCCCACCTGGTCCCGGGCGACATCGTCCAGGCCGCGGCCGGCGACAGCCTGGCGGCGGACGTGCGCTGGCTGCAGGTGCACGAACTGCAGGTGGACGAAGCGGCGCTGACCGGTGAGTCCGTGCCCGTGGACAAGCGCGCCGACCCCGTCCCCACGGAGGCCATGCTGGGCGACCGGCGCAGCATGGGCTACGCGGGCACGCTGGTGACCCGTGGCCAGGGCCGCGGGGTCGTCGTGGCCACCGCCATGGCCACCGAAATGGGCCGCATCGGCCGACTGTTGCAGGACGTGGGCGACACGACCACCCCCCTGGTGCGCCAGATGGCCCAACTGGGCCGCTGGATCACGCTGGTCGTGCTGGCCGCCGCCGCGCTGCTGTTCGTGTTCGGCTGGTGGGTGCGCGGGCTGCCGGCACTGGACACCTTCATGGCGGCCGTGGGGCTGGCGGTGGCGGCCATCCCGGAAGGGCTGCCGGCCATCATGACCATCACGCTGGCCATCGGCGTGCAGCGCATGGCGCAGCGGCGGGCCATCGTGCGGCGCTTGCCCGCGGTGGAAACGCTGGGCTGCGTGACGGTGATCTGCTCCGACAAGACCGGCACCCTCACCCGCAACGAAATGACCGTGCAGCAGGTGGTGCTGGCCGACGGCCTGGTGGATGTGGAGGGCGTGGGCTATGCGCCGACGGGGGCGCTGCTGCGCGGCGACGTGCCGCTGCAGCCCGCCGAGCTGTGGCGCGAGGCACCCGCCCTGCTCGCGCTGGCCGAAGGCGCGGCCCTGTGCAACGACGCCGAACTCCTTCAGGGCGAAGGCGGCGCCAACGACTGGCGGCTGTCCGGCGACCCCACCGAAGGCGCCCTGCTGACGCTGGCGATGAAAGCGGGGCTGGACCCCGTCCGACTGGCTGAGGAGCGCCCGCGCGTGGGCGTGCTGCCCTTCGAATCCGAGCGCCGCTACATGGCCACAGCCCACCGCCGCGGCGATGGGGCCGCCACGCGCATCGACATCTGGGTCAAAGGCGCGCCGGAGCGGCTGCTGGCGATGTGCAGCCACGAGCTGGACGCTCACGGCCGCCCCCAGCCGCTGCGCCGCGCCGAGTGGGCCGATCAGGTCGAACGGCAAGCCCGGCAAGGCCGGCGCGTGCTGGCCATCGCCACCGGTACCCTGCCGAGCCACCGCCCGTTCACCCACGACGCCGTGGCCGGGGATCTGGTGCTCGTCGGGCTGGTCGGCATCATCGATCCGCCGCGCGAGGAAGCCAAAGCCGCCGTCGCGCAATGCCGTGCCGCGGGCATCCGGGTCAAGATGATCACCGGCGACCATGTCGTCACCGCCAGAGCGATCGCGCATCAGCTCGGCCTGGGATCGGGCGCCCCGGCGCTGTCCGGGCAGGCGATCGAGGCGCTGGACGACGCCGCGCTGCGCGAGGCCGTGCAAACCACCGACGTGTTCGCGCGCGCGGCGCCGGAGCACAAGCTGCGCCTGGTGCGCGCGTTGCAGGCCAACGGCGACATCGTGGCAATGACCGGGGACGGCGTCAACGACGCCCCCGCGCTGAAGGCCGCCGACGTGGGCGTCGCCATGGGGCACAAGGGCACCGAGGCCGCCAAACGCGCCGCTGCCATGGTGCTGGCCGATGACCATTTCGCAACCATCGCCCACGCGGTCGAAGAGGGCCGCACGGTGTACGACAACCTGCGCAAGGTGATCACGTTCTTGCTGCCGATCAACGGCGGCGAGTCGATCTCGCTGCTGGTGGCGGTGCTCTTTGGCCTGGCGCTGCCGATCGCGCCCGTGCAGATTCTGTGGGTGAATATGGTCAGCTCGGTGGCGCTGGCCATGGTGCTGGCCTTCGAGCCGACCGAAGCCGACGTGATGCGCCGCCCGCCCCGCCAACCGGGCGAACCCATTTTGAGCCGCTTCGTGCTGTGGCGCATCGGACTGGTGTCCGCGCTGTTCGCGGTGGGCATCTTTGGCGTCTACCGCTGGGCGCTGGATGCGGGCCACCCGGCCGACGTGGCGCAAACGCTGGCGGTCAACACGCTGGTGGCGATGGAGATTTTCTACCTGTTCAGCGTGCGCTACCTCAAGGCGCCGTCGTTCACCTGGACAGGCGTGCGCGGCACCCCCCGGGTGCTGGCGGCCGTGGCCGTCGCCTGCGGGCTGCAGGCGCTGTTCACCTACGCGCCCTTCATGCAGGGCTGGTTTGGCAGCGCGGCCCTGCCCCTGCCGTTGCTGGCCCTGAGCGCCGGCGCCGGCGTGGCCGTGCTGGCGGTGCTGGAGCTGGAAAAGGCGCTGCTGCGCGCGACGCGCTAGACTAGTGGGCTTTTCCCCGTCCAGCCCCTGGATCTACACCACGCACCGCTGACGCCCCATGAGCAAGAAAGTCTACATCCGCACCTTCGGCTGCCAGATGAACGAGTACGACTCGGCCAAGATGGCCGACGTGCTGGCCGCCGCCGAGGGCTACGAGCCCACCGATGACCCCGATCAGGCCGACCTGATCCTGTTCAACACCTGCTCCGTGCGGGAAAAAGCCCAGGAAAAGGTCTTTTCCGACCTGGGCCGCGTCAAGCACCTGAAGCAAAAAGGCGTGCTCATCGGCGTGGGCGGCTGCGTGGCCAGCCAAGAGGGCGAGGAAATCATCAAGCGTGCGCCCTACGTGGACGTGGTGTTTGGCCCGCAAACGCTGCACCGCCTGCCCGAGCTGCTGCGCCAGCGCCAACAGCAGGCGCGGCCGCAGGTGGATATCAGCTTCCCCGAAATCGAGAAGTTCGACCACCTCCCCCCCGCGCGGGTGGAGGGCGCGTCGGCCTTCGTCAGCATCATGGAGGGCTGCAGCAAGTACTGCAGCTATTGCGTGGTGCCGTACACGCGCGGCGAGGAGGTCTCGCGCCCGCTGCAGGACGTGCTGGTGGAGGTGGCGGGTCTGGCCGATCAGGGTGTCAAGGAGGTGACGCTGCTGGGCCAGAACGTCAACGCCTGGCGCGGCGAGGAGGGCGAGGACTTTGCGCTGCTGCTGGAGTGCGTGGCCGAGATCCCCGGCATCGAGCACATCCGCTACACGACCAGCCACCCCAACGAATTCACGCCGCGCCTGATCGAGGCCTACGCGCGCATCCCGCAGCTGGTCAGCCACCTGCACCTGCCGGTGCAGCATGGCAGCGACCGCATCCTGATGGCGATGAAGCGCGGCTACACCGCGATGGAATACAAGAGCACGGTGCGCAAACTGCGCGCGGTGCGGCCGGACCTGAGCCTCTCGAGCGACTTCATCGTCGGCTTTCCCGGTGAAACGGAAGAGGACTTCGCCAGGCTGATGAAGCTGGTGGAAGACGTCGGTTTCGATGCGAGCTTCAGCTTCATCTTCAGCCCGCGGCCGGGCACGCCGGCGGCCAACCTGCCGGACGACACGCCGCACGAGGTCAAGCTGCGCCGCCTGCAGACCCTGCAGAAGGCGCTGGAAGCGAATGTGGCGCGCATCAGCGCCAGCCGCGTCGGCACCGTGCAGCGCATCCTGGTCGAAGGTCCGTCGAAGAAGAACCCACAGGAACTGATGGGCCGCACCGCCTGCAACCGCATCGTCAATTTCGACGGCGGGCCCCACGGCCAGCGCCTCATCGGCCAGATGATCGACGTGCGCATCACGCAGGCGCTGCCGCACTCGCTGCGCGGGGAGGTGGTGGTGCGTGAGGCAGTCGCAGCCTGACGCCAACGGCCCCCAGCTGACACCGCATCGTCCACGGCGCGATCGCCCCCCGCACGGGCCCTGCCTCCCCCAACTGGGGGATGGTCTGCTGCGCTCCCCTGCCGCAGAATGATCGCGTCACACGAATGGCACGGTCTTGGGGAGTGGAGCGATGCGGCACAAGGACCGCAGGGTTGGGCGTGGGATCACGCTCGTGGAGTGTCTGGTCGGCTTGGCGGTGCTGGCCATTGTGTTGTCGGCCGGGCTGCCTGCCTACACCGGTTGGCGTGAATCGACCCGCTTGCGGGGCGCGGCCGATCGGTTACACAACGATCTTCGGCTGGCCCAGTCGGAAGCGCACCGGCGGCTGTCCAACGTGGCGGTGAGTTTTCGCCGCACGGCGGATGGGGGCTGGTGCTATGGCTGGCGGCTGGAGACCGCCTGCGACTGCGAACAGTTGCAGCACTGCGTCATCGACGGCACAGAACGGGCGGTGCGCAGCGACGACTGGCCGGGCATCGACCTCGCACCCGGAATCGCGGGGAACACCTTGATTTTCAACCCTCGCCGCAGCACCGTCACCGCCGGCCACATCACCGTGGTGGGTGCATCCGGCGACCAGCTTCGCGTGGTCGTCAGCGGCATCGGCCGCATCCGGCAATGCGCCCCCGGCGGGGGTCTGCTGGGCCTGTCCGAGTGCGAATGAGGCGCCTCGGGCAGAATGCGGACCGTCTGATCGCTGGAAAGCCACATGCACCTCGCCACCTGGAACGTCAACTCCCTTTCCGTCCGACTGCCGCACCTGCTCGACTGGCTGGCCGACCATCCGGTGGATGTGCTGGCGCTGCAGGAACTCAAGCTCACCGATGACAAGTTCCCGGCCCAGGCGCTGGAACAGGCGGGTTACGCGGCCGCGTGGTTGGGTCAAAAGACCTACAACGGTGTGGCCTTGCTGGTGCGCTCGCCCGGCTCCCTGGGGGAGGTGCAGCGCAACATCCCGGGGTTCGAAGACGAACAGGCGCGCGTGATCGCGGCCACGGTCCAACCGGCATCGGGCATGCCACCGCTGCGCGTGATCGGGGCCTATTTTCCCAACGGACAGGCCCCGGGCAGCGACAAGTTTGCCTACAAGATGCGCTGGCTGGACGCGCTGCGCGCCTGGGTCGCGCAGGAACTGGCCCGCCACCCGCGGCTGGTGCTGATGGGCGACTTCAACATCACCGTGGACGACGACGACGTGTGGGACCCGGACGGCCTGCGCGACACCATCCACTGCACGCGCGAGGAGCGCGCGCAACTGCAGGCCCTCAAAGACCTGGGGTTGCACGACGCCTTTCGGCTGTTCCCGCAGCCACCCAAAAGCTATTCGTGGTGGGATTACCGGCAGCTCGCCTTCCCCAAAAACCGTGGGCTGCGCATCGACCACATCCTGATCAGCGACGCGCTCAAGCCCCACGCCGTGGCCTGCACCATCGACCGCGCGCCCCGCAAGCGCCCGCAACCCAGCGATCATGCGCCGGTGGTGCTGACGCTGGCCGTCACTCCAACCCCAGCTCCTGAATCTTGCGGGTGATGGTGTTGCGGCCGATGCCCAGGCGTTGCGCGGCCTCGATGCGCCGGCCCCGCGTCGCCTGCAGCGCCGTCTGGATCAGGCGAGTTTCCACCCGCCGGATCAGGGCGTCCCACACATCGTGGCGCCCCTCGGCCAGCAGGGCCATGGCCTCGGCCTGCAGCGCGGCCTCCCACGCCTGAGGCGTGCCGGCCGCGGCCGAGGCGGGCGGCACCACGGCGCCCCCCAGCGCCCAGGCGGGGGGCATGGGCGCCTGCGGCGTTGCCGGGGCGTCGGATGGGACGGATAGGGCAGACGGGGCCGGTGCTGAGGCGGCTGGCTCCGCGGCGGACGGTTGGCGCCGCTCGTTCAGCGCGGCCAGCACTTCCGGGGGAAGATCCTTGACCTCGATGACCTGGGCCGGCGCCATCACCGTCAGCCAGTGGCACAGATTCTCCAGTTGCCGGACGTTGCCGGGGAAATCAAACGCGCTGAGGACCTCCAGCGCCGCGTCGGACAGGCGCTTGGGCTCCACCTCCAACTGGCGCGCGCTGTGTTGCAGAAAGAAGCGGGCCAGCAGCGGAATGTCCTCGCGCCGCTCGCGCAGCGGGGGCAGGCGCAGGCGGATCACATTCAGGCGGTGGTACAGGTCCTCGCGAAACGCCCCTTCCTTGACCCGCTGCTCCAGGTTCTGGTGGGTGGCGGCGATGACACGCACATTGGCCTTGATGGCGCTGTGGCCGCCGACGCGGTAGTAGTGGCCGTCCGAGAGCACGCGCAGCAGCCGGGTCTGCAGCTCGAACGGCATGTCGCCGATTTCGTCCAGGAACAGGGTGCCCCCCTCGGCCTGCTCGAAGCGGCCGCGGCGCAGGGTCTGGGCGCCGGTGAAGGCGCCGCGTTCGTGGCCAAACAGTTCGGACTCCAGCAAGTCCTTGGGGATGGCGGCGGTGTTGATGGCGACGAACGGCCCTTTGGCCCGCGGCGAATGCTTGTGCAACGCCCGCGCCACCAGCTCTTTGCCGGAGCCGGACTCGCCCGTGATCAGCACCGTGACATGGCTTTGGCTGAGCCGCCCGATGGCGCGAAACACGTCCTGCATGGCCGGGGCCTGCCCCAGGATTTCGGGCGCGGCGGCCAGGGTCTCCTGCGCCACCTCCTCGCGCTGGCTTTCTTCGACGGCGCGGCGAATCAGCTCCACCGCCTTGGGCAGGTCGAACGGCTTGGGCAAGTATTCGAACGCCCCGCCCTGAAAGGCGGCCACGGCGCTGTCCAGGTCCGAATAGGCGGTCATGATGATGACCGGCAGGGCCGGGTGCTGGCACTTGACTTTCTCCAGCAGTTCCAACCCCGATCCGCCGGGCATGCGGATGTCGCTGACCAGCACCTGGGGGCCCTCGTCCGCGCCATCGGCCAGCGCGTCGAGGACGGCCTTGGGGCTGTCGAAGCTGCGCGTGGGCAGCTCCTCGCGCGCCAGCGCCTTTTCCAGCACGAAGCGGATGGAGGGGTCGTCGTCGGCAATCCAGATCGGTTTCATGCGCGGCACTTCCTGCTCGCCCCACCGCGCCACCGGATCACGGCAACGGGATGAGGATCTTGAAATCGGTGTATCCCGGTCGGCTGTCGCACTCGATGAGCCCTTGGTGCTGCTGCACGAACGTCTGCGCCAGGGTGAGCCCCAAGCCGGAGCCGCCATCCCGACCCGACACCAGCGGGTAGAAGATGCGGTCCTTGATCTCCTCGGGCACGCCGGGACCGTTGTCGATGACATGCAATTCCAGTGCCAGGCGAAAGCGCCGCTTGCCGAAGGTGACCTGCCGCTGCACGCGCGTGCGGAAGTTGATGCAGGCATCCCCCGCGGCGATGCGGTCCTTGAGGGCATGCGCCGCGTTGTGCGCCAGGTTCAGCACGGCCTGGATGAGCAGCTCGCGGTCGCCGCGGAACTCGGGGATGGACGTGTCGTAGTCCCGCACCACGCTCAGCCCGCGCGGAAACTCGGCCAGGATGATGGCGCGCACGCGCTCGCAAACCTCGTGGATGTTGACGTCGGCCATCACGGGCGCGCGCCGGTGCGGCGCCAGCAGCCGATCCACCAGCGATTGCAGGCGGTCGGCCTCGTGCACGATGACCTCGGTGTATTCGACCAGATCGTCGCGCTCGGCCAGCTCCATCTGCAGCAGCTGGGCGGCACCGCGGATGCCCCCCAAGGGGTTCTTGATCTCGTGAGCCAGATTGCGGATCAGCTCCTTGTTCGCCTGGGCCTGCTCCAGCAGGCGCTCCTCGCGCTCCTGGCGGGTCTGCTGCTCCAGCGGCAGCATCTCGACGACGCGGTGGTCGGGCCATTCGGTGGACGCCAGCACCAAGTGCACCGGCAAGGGCTCGCGCAGCAACCGCTTGAGGTGGGTGTCGTAGCGGATGACGGCGTATTCGTGCCCGCGCGCGCCGTCCAGCGCGCTTTGCAGCAGTTCGGGCTGGGTCACCCACTCGGTCAGCGGCACGTCGGCCAGATTGCGGCGCGACAGGCCGATGGCATCCTCCAGGGCGTGGTTGGCATAGCGCACATGGCCCCGATCGTCCACCACCGCCACCAGGGTGGCCAGCAGGTCCAAGGCCGCAAAGCGCTTGTCGGCGCCGGCCGACCGCGATCGACGCGCTTCCATCGCGGTGTCAGCGCCCGCCGTCCAGACGACCGATCTCGCGGCGGATCGCAGCCACATCGGCCTCGGCCCGCTCGACCCGGGTGCGCAGCTCCTCCACCCGCGCCGTGTAGCGCGGGGAGTCGGTGCGCTCGTTGGCCAGCCGCGGCGGCTTGCCGTCGGCGTAATCGGCGCGGGCCTGGGCCAGGCGCTCCTCGGCCCGGCGCAGCTCCTGCTCCAGAATGCGGCGCGCCTCGGCATCGCGCTGGCGCTGCTGATCCGGCTCCACCCGCTCGGCGGGCGAGCGCGCGCCATTGGGTGCGGCGGCCGGTGCCGCACCGCCCGCCCCACCCGCGTTGCCCGGCGCCCCCGCCGCCCCGCCGGCGGGGCGGGTGCCTTCGACGATGGTCAGGTTGCCGCCCTGCATTTCACGGCAGCCGCGCGCCGCGGGGTTGGGGCCGGGGTTGTTGGTGTACTCGTTGCCACAGCGCCAGATGGCGCCGCCTTGCGCCCAGGCCGCACCGGCGGCGCACCACACGGCGGCCGCCCATGCGGTGGCCATGCCCGCCTTGCCCCATCGCCGAATGTTTTGCTGCAACGACATGCCAACCCTGATCCACAGAATGCGACGCGACACAGTATCGTTCAAAACGGCTGGGGGCGGCACACGGCCGCCCCCAGGGTGATTCAGCAAGCCGCCTGCCGCGGGCGGCCCGTCCGCATCACAGGCTGAAGTACATGTCGTACTCGGTCGGCGTGACCTCGACGCGGGCGCGGGTGACTTCCTGCATCTTCAGCTCGATGTAGGCATCGAGCATGGAGTCGGTGAACACACCGCCCTTGGTCAGGAAGGCACGGTCCTTGTCCAGGTAGTCCAGCGCCTGATCCAGGCTGTGGCACACGGTGGGCACCAGCTTGTCCTCTTCCGGCGGCAGGTGGTAGAGGTCCTTGGTGGCGGCCTCGCCCGGGTGGATCTTGTTCTCCACGCCGTCCAGACCGGCCATCAGCAGCGCCGCGAAGCACAGGTACGGGTTGGCCATCGGGTCCGGGAAGCGGGCCTCGACGCGGCGCGCCTTCGGATTGGCCACGTACGGGATGCGGATGGAGGCCGAGCGGTTCTTGGCCGAGTAGGCCAGCTTGACCGGGGCCTCGAAGTGCGGCACCAGGCGCTTGTAGCTGTTGGTGGTCGGGTTGGTGATGGCGTTGAGCGCGCGGGCGTGCTTGATGATGCCGCCGATGTAGTACAGGGCGAAATCGCTCAGGCCGGCATAGCCGTCACCGGCGAACAGGTTCTTGCCGTCTTTCCAGACCGACTGGTGCACGTGCATGCCGCTGCCGTTGTCGCCGTGGTAGGGCTTGGGCATGAAGGTGGCCGTCTTGCCGTAGCTGTTGGCCACGTTCCAGATGACGTACTTGAGCACCTGCGTCCAGTCCGCACGCTCGACCAGCGTGCTGAACTTGGTGCCGATCTCGCACTGGCCGGCGCCGGCCACCTCGTGGTGGAACACCTCCACCGGGATGCCCAGCGACTCCAGGATCAGCACCATCTCGGCGCGCATGTCGTGCGTGCTGTCCACCGGCGGCACGGGGAAGTAGCCGCCCTTGGTGCGCGGACGGTGGCCGCGGTTGCCGTTTTCGAACTTGGTGCCGGTGTTCCAGGGCGCTTCGTACTCTTCGATTTCGTAGAAGCAGTTGCCCGGGTTGGTGCTCCAGCGCACGCCGTCGAACAGGAAGAACTCCGGCTCGGGGCCAAAGTAGGCGGTGTCACCCAGGCCCGACGCCTTCAGGTAAGCCTCGGCGCGCTTGGCGATCGAGCGCGGGTCGCGGTCGTAGGCCTTGCCGTCGCTGGGCTCGATGACGTCGCACTGCAGGTATAGGGTCGTTTCTTCGAAGAACGGGTCGATGTTGGCGGTGTTGGGGTCCGGCATCAGGAGCATGTCCGAGGCCTCGATGCCCTTCCAGCCGGCGATCGAGGAGCCGTCGAATGCGTGGCCCGACGTGAACTTGTCTTCGTCGAAGGCGGAAATCGGCACCGTCACGTGCTGCTCTTTGCCGCGGGTGTCGGTGAAGCGGAAGTCGACGAACTTGACGTCGTTCTCCTTCACCATGTTCATCACGTCGGCGACGGTCTTGGCCATCAGTGTGCTCCTAAGAGGTTCGGGTCGAGGGAAAGGACTGAAGTCGGACAATGGAAAGCAGGTTCCATGCCAGATCCGCACATGGTGCATGCCGCCCCGGATGGACGCCAATGCACCATTTCAATGCATATTGCACGTTATCGGTGCGCCATATCAACGCACCAATTCGGGGCCCAGCCGCACGGGCATGGTCCGCAAGGCGTCCAGCATGGCCTCGTATGCGGCTGCTGCGGCAGCGTCGGCGCCCTTGACCCCGAGTTCGATGTGCCGCCCCCACTCCGGGTGGTCGACGCTGGGCAGGCTGAACACCTTGACCCCGGGGTGCTCGGCTTCGATGCGCTCCATCAGCGGGGCCAGCGTCGCCTCGATACCGCCGAAGACGATGACCGAACGTTCGCGCTGCCGGGACTGCCCGAAATGCGCGCGGTAGTCCGTGTCGAGCACCCACTCGATCATCGGCCAGGCCATGACGGGAAAGCCCGGCACGAAGTGCACCGTCCCACCCCCGGGGCCGTCGCAGGCAAACCCCGGAATGCGGTTGTACGGGTTGGGGATGAGGCGCGCGCCCACGGGGAACACCCCCATGTTGAGGCGGTGCACATTGTCGGGGCGATCGGGCTCGAAGGGCACGCCCTGCTCCGCCGCGACTTCGCGCATGCGCTGCTCGATCAGGGCCTTGGCCTCGGGGTGCAGCACCGCCTCCACCCCCAGCGCGGCCGCGGCGGCCTGGCGGGTGTGGTCGTCGGGGGTAGCGCCGATCCCCCCGGTGGAAAACACCACATCGCCGCTGGCGAAAGCCTGCCGCAGCACCTCGGTGATGGCCGCGCGGTCGTCACCCACATAGCGCGCCCAGTCCAGGCGCAAACCGCGGGCGCCCAGCAGTTCGATGACCTTGGGCAGGTGCTTGTCCTGGCGCTTGCCGGACAGGATTTCGTCGCCGATGACGATCAGGCCGAAGCGCGGGGCGGCGGCCGCAGCGGGGGATACGGGCGTCATGATGCAGGAGGAGAAGGAAGCGGGCGGGCCTCGACGTCGACGATGCGGTCCGCAGGGACGGGATGGGCTGCAGAAACCGTGGGGGCCGAGGACCCGGGCGGCACCGGCGGGGTGGCGGCCTCGCGTCGCAGCTCATCCAGCGCCTGCAGCAGATAGTGGGCATACCACAGCGACGCAAAGGCAAACACCAGCGCGTAAATCCAGATGGCCAGCGGCACGAGCAGCGGGGCCAGCGCAATGAACATCGCCCCGGAGGCCCACAGCACGCTGGGCGCCGCGCTGATCAGACCCGCAATCACCCCCATGACCAGCAAGGGCACGCGGTGGCGGGCCATGAGGGTGCGCCGCTCGTCCACCGAGGCATGTTCGGCCAGCGCATCGTAGGCGAACACGCGGTAGGTCAGCCAGCCCCAGATCAGCGGCGGCAGCACGAGCACCAGCGGCGGAATCAGCCAAAAGGGCAGCGAGACCACCAGCATCAGCACGGCCAGCACGGTGGACCACAGGGACCAGCCCACGCTGCCCAGCACCCCGCCGCCGCGGCGCCGCTGCAGGTCCGGGAAACGCCGCTGGGCGACCAGATCCACCATGGCGGGGGTCATGAAAAACGCCACCAGCAGCAGCGCCAACACGACGATCAGCGGCGTGGCCATGACGAGCACCAGCAGCGGTGCGACCACCGTCCGCAGCGCGCCCAGCCCCACGCTGTCCAGCCAGCCGAGCACGAATTCGATCAGCGACCACGTCTCCAGCCAGGCGAGCACGGCATCGACCGCCCGGTCCCAAAACCAGTAGCCCAGGGCAAACGCCCCCGCCACCATCAGCACCAGGGGCAGCAGCGACAGCGCGATGACCCGCGGGTGCAGGCAATACGCGACCGAGCGCCAGAACGAACCGAGCAGCACACGCATGTCGCAAGCATAACCGGCGATGCGGCCCGGGGGCTCTACCATCGTGGGCATGGAGCCGACTGCCCCGCTCAACCCGCCTCTTGCCGACTCAACCGCCGAGGTGTCGCTGGATCCGCCCATGCGCGTCGTCATCGACGGCGTGGGGCTGGAGGTCCAGGCGATTCGTCCGGCCGCCCCCCGGGCGCTCGCCCCCATCGTCTTTCTGCACGAAGGGCTGGGGTCGGTCGCGATGTGGCGGCAGCGCGGCGGCCACTGGCCCGCGGCCCTGTGCGCGCGCACCGGGCGCGCAGGCTGGATGTACTCCCGGCGCGGCTATGGGGCCTCCGACCCCATCCCCGACGTGCGCGGAAGCGGCCGACACGGGCCGGATTACATGCACCGCGAGGCGTTCGACACCCTGCCCCGCCTGCTGCAGGCGCTGGGGCTGCAGCAGCCCGTGCTGGTGGGCCATTCGGACGGCGCGACGATCGCGCTGCTGCACGCCAGCCAGCACCGGGTGGCGGCCTGTGTGGCGATGGCGCCCCATGTCTTCGTCGAAGACGTGGCCCTGCGCGCGATTGCCGCCGCACGCGACGCCTACCCCCTGGGCCTGCGCGAGCGGCTGGCGCGCTACCACGCCGACGTGGACAACGCCTTTTGGCAGTGGAACGATGTTTGGCTCTCGCCGGCGTTTCGCGCATTCGACATCCGGGCGGCGTGCGGCCGGATCGCCGCACCGCTGCTGCTGGTGCAGGGCACCGACGACGAGTACGGCACCTTGGACCAACTGGACGCGATCGCGGCCGTCGCGCCCCAGGCCCAGCGGCTGGTGCTGCCGGCATGCGGCCACAGCCCGCACCGCGACCGACCCGACGCTTTGCTGCAGGGCGTCAGCGCGTTTCTGGACGCGGTGCCTTGACGCCCGCGGCCTTGCCGCCTGCCGCCTGGAGGGCGGCCACCTCGTCCGCACTCAACCAGCGCCATTGGCCGGGCGCCAAATCGGCGGGCAAGGCCACGGGGCCGATGGCGGTGCGGTGCAGCGCGTCCACCCGGTTACCCACCGCCGCCACCATGCGCTTGACCTGGTGGTAGCGCCCCTCGGTCAGGGTCAGGCGCAGCCGGCTGGCGTCGATGCGCTCCACCGCCGCGGGCGTCACCGGTCGCGGATCGTCGTGCAGCACGACGCCAGCGCGCAGACGCTGGATCTGTCCCTCGTCCACCGGGTGGCGGCAGGTCACCTCGTACACCTTGGGGACGTGGTGGCGCGGCGAGGTCAGGCGGTGGATGAAGGCCCCGTCGTCCGACAGCAGCAGCAGGCCGGTCGTGTCCTGATCGAGTCGGCCAATCGCCTGCACGCCGTCGGCCGCTCCACCGGGGCGCTGGCGCAGCGGCGCGGGCAGCAAGGTGTGCACGCCCGGCCAGGCCGAGGGCCGGCGCGAACACTCGTAGCCGGCGGGCTTGTGCAGCATCAGGTAGGCCCGCGGCTGATATGTCCAGCAGACCCCTTCCACCCAAAACGGCAGGCCGGGGGCGAGCTCGTCCGGGGGCACCGGCTCGTCCGGATCGACGACGGGGTGCCGGCCGCCCCCCGCCGCCACCGCCCCGCTCAGGATCAGCGCCCGGCAGGCGCGGCGGGTGCCAAACCCTTGCGAATACAACACATCTTCCCATCGCATGGGGGGCGAGGATAGCGGGGATCGCGGCGGATGCGTCACAATCTGAATCGTTTCGTACTCCACTGCCCATGAAAGCGCGCATCCAGTCCCTGCTGCCCAGCCGCGAGCGCCTGCACGACATGCGCTGGCTGCGCTGGCTTGCCCCCTACCTGCATCACCCCCGGCTGTGGCACATCAACCGCAAGGGGCTGGCGCTGGGGTTGGCGCTGGGGGTGTTTTTCGGGTTGTTGATCCCCGTGGCGCAGATCCCGGCCTCGGCCACGCTGGCGGTGTTGCTGCGCGCGAATGTGCCGGCCGCCGTGGCGAGCACGCTGGTGACCAATCCGGTCACTTTTGGGCCGGTGTACTTTGGGGCGTACAAGCTGGGCGAATGGGTGCTGCAGGCAGAACCCAGCGCGGCGTCCCCCCGCAGTGGTGCCGACGCCAACGCAGCGGCGCGCGGGGGCGCGGCGACCGACGGCGCTGGCGGGTCGTGGCTGGCCGACTTCTGGCACTGGATCACCGACGTGGGCACACCGCTGGTGGTGGGCTTGGCCATCGTCGCCAGCCTCACCGGCGTGTTGGTGTATCTGGCCGTCCACTGGGCGTGGATTTTGAAGGTGCGGCTGGCGCAGCGCCGCCGGCGCCATCAGCGCTTGGGCCACGCCCGTGCGCAGCGGGTACGGCGGTCCTGAGCAGAGGCCGGATCAGGTCAGCGCGGCCTGCTTCCAGGCGTGGCCGGCGCCGGCCTCGTCACCGCGCTGCTCGGCCAGTTCGGCCAGCGCGCACCAGCAGCGCCGGCGCAGATCGCGGTCGTCCAGGCCACGCACCGCCTGCTGCAGCAGCGTCTGCGCCTTGCCCCACAAGCCACGGGTGCGGTACGCCTGTCCGGCCAAATATTGCAGACCGGCATCCGACGGGTTGCGCTGCTGGGCTTCCTCCAGCCGGGGCAGCCAGGCGGCATCCAGCCGCGTCAACCAGGGCTCGACCAGAGCGACGGCCCGCAGCCGATCCGCGTCCGTGAGGGTGTCGTACCCCGCCCAGGCCGTGCGGATGGCTTCGTCCACCGCGCGGGGCACCGGCCCCGTGGCATCGAACAAGCCCTCGGCCGCCAGCCGCTCGACATGCGACAGCAAGGCCAACGCCCGGGTGGGATCACGGCGCTCGTCGCCCTGCAGGCTGCGCCAGACAGCGGACAGGCTCTCCTCGTCGCGCGCATCGCGCAGGGCCTCGATCCACAGCCCACGCAGTACGGTGCGCACCGCCTCCGGCGAAAAGGCGCGGTGTTTGGCGAGCAGACGCGCCATGTCCAGCGCGGCACGGCTGTCGTGCCGCAATTGGGCCAGCCGCAGCCGCAGGCGCACCGCCTGGATGCGGCGGGCCGCCCCTTGGGGCAGTTCAGCCAGCCAGCGCGCCGCCTCGGCAGGATCCCGGGCCTCGATGGCCCACTCGGCGGCCCGCAGCAGCGCGCCCTCGCGGGCCTCGGGCGCGCCGCGGGCGCGCGTCGCATCGGTGGCCGCCGCCAGCCAGGCGTCGCGCTGTTCGCGCTGGCCCAGCTGCTGGGCGCTCTCGGCCGCGGTCAGGTGCGCCAGCACCCACAGCGCATCGGCATACGGGACGGTGTCCCGGTCGGCCGCCTGCAGGCGCGCGATGGCCTCGCGCGCCGCCCCCTGCGCGCGGACGAAGCGCCCACCCAACTGGTGCCCCCAAGCCTGCAGCAGCAGGCCCACGGTGGCCCGCTCTTGCTGCAGGGCCCGCCAACGGCTGGCCCGGCGCGGCAGCTCGCGCAACAAGGCGATGCCCCGCAAGGCGGCATAGCCCAACACGAAGGCGGCGAGCGCGACGATCAGCACCAGGTTGAGCGACACGTCCACCCGCCAGGGCGGCCAGAACAACGACACCGTGGCGGGGTTGTCGCCCATCAGCAGCGCGGCGACGACCGCGAGCGCCGCCACGAACAGCAGACCGAAGACGCCCTTCACCGCCCGCCTCCGCAGTCCGATGCCCCCTGGCGGGTGCGCACGGCCATGTCAGCGCCCTCCCGCCGCGGCGGACAGCGCCGCCAGCGTTTCGTCGGGCCGGGGCAGGGTCTCCTGCCGCAGCTCGCGCTGCAGCGCGGCCAGGGTGTCGAGCGCCTGGCGCATGCGCGGCGCGTCGGTCTCGAAGTAGCGCCGCAGGTGGCGCTCGACGGTGCGCACATCGGCGCGCGCGCTGTCGAACTGCCGCGCGAGCAGGCCCAGCCGGGCGTTGAGCAGCATCAGGCGCACGTTCTCGCGCAGAAAGTAGGCCTGCTCCGGCGCGAGCAGCACGGCCTCGGGCTGGTCGATGCGGCGCAGCCGGACCAGGTCACGGGTGGCGACCTGGAGCCGCGCCCAGCCGGCTTCAATCCAGCGTTGGACGCTGACGCGGGCGCGCACCCACGCGGAGTCGGTCGCCGCGCCGCCCTCCCCGGCTGTCGGCGCTGGCGATGGCTCCCCCGCCGATTCGGGCGTCCCCGCGGGGCGGATCGGCTCGTCCAGCGGCGGGCCGGACCGCAGGGGCCACTCGTCCACGGCGCGGGCCAGCTCGTCCAACCGGGTGACCAAGGCGGGCACGTCCACCAACGACGCGGCCCGGATGCGCTCCAGATCGCGGGCGATGGCCCGCTGCACGGGGTTCAGGCGTGGCTGCGCGGCGCGCTCGATGCGCTGCTGGGCACCCTGCAGCGCCGTCACCACGGGCTGGACGCTGCCGGTGAGCTGGCTTTGCTGAATGGCCAGACGCAACGCCGCTTCCAGATCCTGCACCAGGGCATCGTCGCGGGAGCGCGACACGGACAGCATCAGCTCCTCGAGCTGGGTCCGCTGCAGTGACACCTCCGACAGCTTCACCTCCGCCACCCCGAGCCGGGCCTGCAGATCGGCCACGGCCGCCTGGGCCTGGTCGGCCAGCACCCGCGCCGCGGCCAGTTCGGCCTGGGCGTCGGTGGTGCGGCGCGCCAGCTCCTCCTGCGTGCGCGCCAGGCGTTGCCACAGCACCGCAGTCCCCGCCAGGGCCACCGCGGCGAGCCCCACGGCCACCGCGGCGAGCAGGCGCGAAGACCCACCCCCCGTGCCCGTCCGAGGGGCAGGCGGCGGGGTGGTGGCGGGGTCGGTGGAAATGGGGTCGCTCACGGCGACGATTCTAGGGCCTGCACGACGTCGGGCAGTGTGGGGCGGCAGGAGCGGACCTCACCGAAGCCCAGTGCCCGGGCCGCCTCGGCAATGCGCGGGTGGGTGGCGATGGCGCGGGCCCGCGACCATGGGGCCTGCGGCAGCAGGTCGCGCAAATGCCCGACCGCCTCGCTGCTGCTGAACAGCCACACCGCCCCATCCGCCACCGCCCGGCCGGCTTCGGCGCGTCGGGTCGCGTCCCAGGTGGGGGGTTGTCGCCGGTAGGCCACGACGGTGCGCACCGTGGCACCCGCGCCACGGCAACGCTCCAGCAGCCAGTTCCGCCCCGCATGCCCGTTGGCCGAAACCCCGCGCACGATCAACAGGCGGTGGCCCGGGTGCACCTGCGGCGCGATCACCGGCCACAGCGCCTCGGAATCCATTTGCGCCGCATCGGCCGGGGGGTGATCGATGGCCGCCGGGGCCACACCCCAGTCCCGCAGGGCGCGCACCGTGCCGGTGCCCGGCGCCCAGCAACGCAGCCCGAGCGCGGGGACCGGGACGGCGGCCTGACGCAGCGCCCCCACCGCGGCGGGGCTGACGAACATCGCGGCGTCCAGATCGGCCCAGTCCGCCACCGCGGCACGCAAAGCGGGCGGATCGGCGGCGGGGACGATGTCGATCAGTGGCAACGCCAGCACGGGCCAGCCCGCCGCACGCAAGCCCTGCACCCACGCACCGGCTTGATCGGCCGGCCGTGTGACGACGACCAACGGCCGCGACGCCTGCTCGGCGAACACGGCGTCACCCTGCGGCAACGATGCGCGCGCCCTGCGCGATCAGGCCGTGCGCCACGCGCTGCCCGGCCGCCTCCGCCGAGGCCAGGTCCGCCACCTCGGCCTCGACCACCGCGCGCAGCAGCGGCAAGACGGCATCGGACTCGGCCCAGGCGGCCTCGATGCGCAAGCGGGCCGGGCTGCCCGGCCCGGACGGAGCCGGCCCCACCCAGGTGGCGTGCGCCGCCAGCGGGACGGAACAACTCCCGCCCAAGGCGCGGGAGACGGCCCGCTCCGCGGCCACGGCGGCCCAGGTGGGCCAATGCCCCAGGGGCGCGAGGGCCGCCGCGACGTCGGCGCGTTCGGCCCGGATTTCGATGCCGAGCGCCCCCTGCCCGGCCGCGGGCAGCATCTCGGTCGGCTCGAACACGCGGCGGATGCGCGCCTGCAGCCCCAAGCGGCGCAAACCGGCCGCCGCCAGGACGATGGCGTGGTACTGCCCCTCGTCCAGCTTGCGCAGCCGCGTATCCAGATTGCCGCGCAGGGGCTCGATACGGACGTCGTCGCGACCCAGGCGGGCCAGCGCCTCGCGCAGCAGCACGACGCGGCGCAGGCTGGAGGTACCGATCACCGCCCCGGCCGGTAGGTCCTGCGGGCCGTCGCCGTGCGGGGAGACCCAGGCATCGCGGGGATCTTCCCGTTCCATCACACACGCCAGCCGAAAGCCCTCGGGCAGCTCCATCGGTACGTCCTTGAGCGAGTGGACCGCCAGATCCGCCCGCCCTTCGTCCATGGCCACTTCCAGCTCTTTGACGAACAGGCCCTTGCCGCCCACCTTGGACAGCGCCCGGTCCAGGATTTGGTCGCCCCGCGTGGTCATGCCCAGCAGGCGCACCCGGTGGCCCAGCGCCTGCAGGCAAGCGCGGACGTGTTCGGCCTGCCACAGCGCCAGGCGGCTTTCGCGGGTGGCGATGGTCAGGTCGAGGGCAAGCGAAGGGGCACCGGACGGCGCAGCGGCCGCCCCACAGGGCAGGGTTTGGGACATGCCGGGGATGCTAGCACGCCGCCCGTTCGGCCAGCAGCGCCTCGCGCACGGTGGCAAGCTGGCGGCGCGAGACCTGCAGACGCTCGCTGACACCATCCAGCCGCACCACCCAGCCGTCGAACGGCTCGCCCGGGTTGTCGCCGGTGCGCTCGTGCACCCGCTCCAGGGCGCGCACGCGCTCGCGCGCGACCAAGGCGTTGCGGTGGATGCGCAGCCAGCGCTCGGGCTGGGCCCGCTCGAACTCGTGCAGCGAGCCGTCGTAGATGTAGCTGCGGTCCCGCGTGCGCACGGTGACGTACTTGAGCTCCGCTTTCAGATAGACGACCTCGTCGATGGGCACGCGCTCGGTGCGCCCGCGGTCGTGGATGACGAGGCAAGTGCCGATGCCACCCGCGGGGCCCGATCCCGCACCGTCCGCCGCCGCATCCCGCCCGGCGGCACGCCAGCGCAGCGCCTTGTCCAGCGCCTGGCGCAAGCGCTCCAGCCGCACGGGCTTGGTCAGGTAATCGACGGCGTCCAGCTCGAACGCCCGAAGCGCATGCTCGGCGTGGGCGGTGACGAAGACCACTGCAGGCGCCCGCGCTCGGCCGCGCAGCAGCTCCGCCAGGCCCAGCCCATCCATGCCGGGCATCTGCACATCCAGCAGCAGCACATCCCACGGCTCGCTGATCAAACGCGCATAGGCCGCGCGGGCATCCGCCGCCTCCCCGACCTCGATCGCCCCGTCCAACCGCCCGAGCAGATCGCGCAGGCGTTCGCGCGCCAAGGCCTCGTCGTCCACCACCAGCACCCGAGTGACCATCGTGCGTACTCCCGCCGGGCCGGGCCGGCGCCCCCGGTAGAATCGTCGTTGCTCTATTTATACCCTTGCGCCCGGCTGTCGTCCATCGGCGCCCCACCCCACCCGTCCCGCCATGTCGCCCAATCAGCTCGATGCCAAGTCCCAGGCCTGGTCGGCCCTGTTTTCCGAACCGATGAGCGAGCTGGTCAAGCGCTACACCGCCAGCGTCTTCTTCGACCGGCGGCTGTGGCAGGCCGACATCCAGGGCAGCCTGGCGCACGCCGAGATGCTCGCGGCGCAGGGCATCATCAGCGCGCAGGACTGGGCCGACATCCAGCGCGGCATGGCGCAGATCCGCGCCGAGATCGAGTCCGGCCAGTTCGAGTGGAAACTGGACCTGGAGGACGTGCACCTCAACATCGAGGCGCGGCTGACGCAGCTCGTGGGCGACGCCGGCAAGCGGCTGCACACCGGCCGCAGCCGCAACGACCAGGTCGCCACCGACGTGCGCCTGTGGCTGCGCGACGAGATCGACGCCATCGCCACGCTGCTGCGCGAGCTGCAGGCGGCGCTGGTGGAGGTGGCCGCGCGGCACGTGGACGTGATCCTGCCGGGCTTCACGCACCTGCAGGTGGCGCAGCCGGTCAGCTTCGCGCACCACCTGCTGGCGTATGTGGAAATGTTCGCGCGCGACGAGGAGCGGCTGGCCGACGTGCGCCGCCGCACCAACCGCCTGCCGCTGGGCAGCGCCGCGCTGGCCGGCACCACCTACCCGCTGGACCGCGCGCGCGTGGCGCGCACGCTCGGCATGGTCGATGAACACGGCGAGCCGCAGCTGTGCCTCAACAGCCTGGACGCGGTCAGCGACCGCGACTTCGCCATCGAATTCAGCGCCGCCGCCGCGCTGATCATGGTGCACGTCAGCCGCCTGAGCGAGGAGCTGATCCTGTGGATGAGCCAGAACTTCGGCTTCATCCGCATCGCCGACCGCTTCACCACCGGCAGCTCCATCATGCCGCAAAAGAAGAACCCCGACGTGCCGGAACTGGCGCGCGGCAAGACCGGCCGGGTCGTCGGCCACCTGATGGGGCTGCTGACGCTGATGAAGGGCCAGCCGCTGGCCTACAACAAGGACAACCAGGAAGACAAGGAGCCGCTGTTCGACACGGTGGACACGCTCAAGGACACGCTGCGCATCTTCACCGACATGATCGGCGGCGAGCGCGACCCGGCCACCGGGCAGCGCTCAGGCGGTCTGACGGTGAACCGCGAGGCGATGGAGGCCGCGGCGCGGCGCGGCTACGCCACCGCCACCGACTTGGCCGACTACCTGGTCAAGAAGGGCGTGCCGTTCCGCGACGCGCACGAGACGGTGGCGCACGCCGTCAAGGCTGCCACCAGCCATGCCTGCGACCTGTCGGAGCTGCCGCTGGCGGTGCTGCAGGGCTTCCACCCCCTGATCGAGAAGGACGTGTACGACGTGCTGAGCCTGCGCGGCTCGCTGCAGGCCCGCAACACCCTGGGCGGCACCGCGCCGGCCCAGGTGCAGGCGCAGATCGAGCGCCACCGCGCCCGTCTGGCCCCTCTGGCCTGACCCCCCCACCGGCACGCCGGCCCGCCCATCGGGCCGGTGCCCGCCGCTCAATCGGCCGATAGCGTGGGCGGCGGCGCGACGACCACCCGGTTGCGCCCGTGGCGTTTGGCCTCGTACAGCGCGCGGTCGGCGCGCGCGAGCAAGGCCTCCCAATCGGCGTCGTGCGGGTGCAGCAGCGCCACGCCGACGCTGACCGTCACCCGGATGGTGCGCCCGTGCTGCTGCAGCTGGCGCTGCTCCGCCAGTTGGCGCACGCGCTCCGCCGCCGCCTCGGCGGACGCCGGATCGCAGCGCGGCAGCAGCGCCACGAACTCCTCGCCCCCCAGCCGCGCCATCACATCCACCTCGCGCAGGCCGGCCGCCAGATCGCGGCCGAAGCCCGCCAGCACGGCATCGCCGACCGCATGGCCGAAGGTGTCGTTGATGGCCTTGAAGTGGTCCAGGTCGAACATCAGCAGCGCCAGCGGCTCGCCATAGCGGTGGGCGCGCAACACCTCGGCCTGGGCAGCCTCGGTGAACGCGCGGCGCGTGCCCAGACCCGTCAGCAGATCGACCCGGGCCTGTCGCTCGGCCTCCTCTTTCTGGCGGCGCAGCTCTTCGGTGGCCACCCGCACGCGTTGCTCCAGACGGGCCTGGTCGGACGCCACGGCGTCGGCCATCGCGTCCACGCCCTGCGCCAGCGCATCCAGAATGCCGCGCCGCGCCGGGTCGGTGCGCGCATCCAGCTCGCCCCGGCCGATGTGCCCGACGACTTCGCTGATGTGCGCAAGCGGCCGGGTCACGCTGGCGGCAATGCGCTGCGCGAGCACACCCGCCAGCACCAACGCCAGCAGCGCCAGCGCGAGCGCCCAGCCCCAGAAGGCCTGGCGGTCGCGCTGCAGACCACTGATGTCCAGGCGTAACACGACATGCCCCAAGGGCGGGCCCGACGCGGCAGGCGACGCCTGCGCCCCTGCCCCGGGGTAGAACCAGTCGTCCCCAGCCACGACCCGCTGCCGCACGGGCGTGATGACGAGGATGTCGGCCTGCCCGACCGTCACGATGTCGACATCCCCCAACATGGCGGGCGTGATGCGGACCTGCCCCGCCAACGCCCGCAGACGCTGGTCCCGCCCGTACAGGGCGATGCCGAGCAGTTGAGCGTCGCGCGCCCGCGCCCCTTCGACGAGTTGCATGAGCGCCGCGCCGTCGTCGGCGAACAGGGCAAACTCCGACGCCGCCGCGAGTTGCTGCGCGCTGGCCACGGCGCGCTGCTGCCAGGCGGCGGTGACGTCCTGGCGGTGGCGCTCCACCAATCCGACGGTCAGCACCAGCAGCACCAGCAAGGCCGGCAGCGCGGCGGCCCACCACAGCCGCCAGCCGATGCGTCGCCGCTGCTGCTGCCAGTTCATCCCCGCCCCTCCTGCCGATCGGCTTGGCGCAACGCCGCCTCCAGCGCGGCGGCCGCCGGCAACACCAGCTCCAGTGACCGAGCCACGGGTTCGTTGACCGCGACGGCAAAGTCGCGCGCCAGCGCCAGCGCGGGCAGCGCTCGCCCTTGCAGGGCGGCGCGCGCCGCCTCGGCGATCTGCCGGCCCGCCTGCGCCGGCGTGACCGCCAGCGCCAGCACGGCACCGGCCCGCACATGGGCGGGCGCATAGCTGACCACGGGCACGCGCCGGCGGTACGACGCGATCAGGATGTTCTGCAGCGCCTCCGGCGTAAAAATGGCCGGGTCGGGAACGGCGAGCAGCACATCGGCGGTCTCCAGCACCCGCCGCAGCGCCGGGGCCAGGCCGTCGCTGCGCACCGGCTCGATCTGCAGGTCCCGCCCTGTACGGGCGGCCCAGCGTTGCAACGCTTCCACACTGCCCGCCACGGGCGTGCCGACCAGCAGGCCCAGGCGGCGCCGCTGGGGCATGGCCTGCCGCACCAGCTCGCCATACCGCTCCACGGGTTGATCGAGCGCGATGACGGCCACCTGGCGGCTGCCGGAGGGGATCTCTGCCTCGATGGCGTGGCGCGGCACCAGGCCCGCGACCAGCGGCACCGCGGCCAGGGCGGGCTCGCGCGCACGTCGGGCCATCATGCCGCGCAGGGCGGCCGTGCCGAGGGTGACGATCACCCGGGGCGCATCGCGATCCGACCCCGTCCCCGCGGCGGCGCCGGCCTCCCACCCGGTCTGCTCCACCGCCGCCACGGCAGCCAGCCCTTCGCGCACCGCGGCGGCGGCTTCCTCGTTGGCGGATCCGGCATCGGAGGGCACCAGCCACACGCGCGGCGACGACGCCGCGGCGTGCCCCGCCACCCCCAGCAGGGCCGCGCCCAACAGCAGCCGGCGCCGGCGCCAGCCCTCCCCCGTCGACGCCACCGGCCCGCTCACGCCCCCCTCACTGCGACAGGCGCCAGGTCACGAACACCCGGCGATCCAGCACCCGCTCCGGGATGAAGGCCGACTGCGCCCCGCCCAGGGACTGGACGGTGAAGGCCAGCTCCGATTCGACATCGCCCAGGCGCCAGGTGCGCGCCAGCCGCACATCGACGCGCCCACGCCCGGGCAGCGAATTCACGCCAGGGCGCCGCCAGCTCATGCGGCTTTGCGCCGTGAAGACGACCGAGGCATCCCACCCCTTCGGCAGCCGCTGCCACCACCCGGACGTCAGCATGCGCTTGGGCGGCTGGCGCAGATAGTCGGCATCGATCCACTCGGTGTCCGTCCAGACTTGGCCCAACCACACCTGCGTCTCGCGCGAGGGGTTCCAGCGCAACTGGTACTCCAGCGCGCGCAGCACGAAGCCGCCCCGGTTGACGAAATCCCGCCGTTGGCCGCCGCGCGACACGGTTTCGATGTAGTCGCGCAGCCGCTCGCGCGCCAGCCGGACATCCAGGGTGAGCTGTCGCTCGGGCCAGTGCCCCAGGTAGCCGACCTCTTGCACATCCAGCCGCTCGGGGCCGACCGTTCCGCTGGAGACGAAGGTGGCGATCTCGTACGGCGGCGTCGGGAAGCAATAGCGCACATTGGCCGACAGGTCGAACAGCGACGGATCGCGCTCCGCCCGCGTGACCCCCAGGCGCAGGGTGTGGTGCTCGGCCACCTGATGGTTGACCATCAACCGCGGCCAGGCGCTCGTGCCCAGGCGGCTGTGGTGGCTGGCATACAGCCCCGCGTTGAGCAGCCAGTCCGGTGCCAGCGCCCACTCGGCGGTGCCGAACAAGCGCCAGCGTTGCACGGACACAGCGGCATCGGTGTCGAACAGCGGGCGTGACCGCGCGCGATCGTCGGACCAGCCGATCCCGCCCACGGTACGCCACGTGTCGCTCCACTGGCGCTGGTGTTGCACCTCCAGCGCGATGCGGTCTTCGAGACCGCCAAAATCCACCGTCACCGGCCGGATGGGCGCATAGTCGAAGCGGTCCTCGATGTCGATGCGATCCCACGACAGGGACCACTGCAGCGAATCGTGGGCCGACAGCTCCTGCCGCGCCACGCCGTGTGCGTACGTGTTGCGGTAGCGCAGCGTGCGCGGTGCGTCGCCCGGGTTGCCCACGTAGCCGACGCCCAGCGCCAGATCCGACACCCCCGCCCGCCACGACCATTCCAACCCGGGGCCGGCGTTGCCGTCGGCCCGCCAGTGCAACTGGGCGATGCGGCGGTCGTCGTTGATGCCCCCGGTGGGCCGATAGCCCTCGTCACCGCGCCGGTGCGCGGTCAAGCGGTGAAAGGTGCCCGCATCCTCCCACGCCAGCCCCGCCGTCACGTCGCGGATGCCGTCGTTGCCCAGCGTGACGGCCACGCGGCGCCGCTCCACGTCGGCAGCGTGGCGTGTGACGATGTTGATGACGCCAAAGAGCGCGTTCGCGCCGTAGGCGGCGGAGTTGGTGCCGCGCAGAATCTCGATGCGCTCGATGTCGTCGAGCGTCACCGTCATCAGCCCGCGCATGGTCCCGCCCAGATAACCGCTGCTGTAGATGGACCGGCCATCCACCAGCACGAGGTTGCGCTGACCGTATTCGTCCAGCGGCATGTGGTAGGCCGCGGTGACGTTGGCGCCGTTGAAGCCGCCCACCATGTAGCCCGGCACCAGGCGCAGCAGATCGGTCACGTCGCGGGCGGGCGTGCGCCGGATGGTGTCGCGGTCGATCACCGTCACCGCCCCGGGCACGTCGTCCAGCGGCTGCGCCAGCCGCGTGACCGTCAGGACCTGCGGCAGCGGGGCGTAGTAATCGGACTCGGTGAGCGGGGTTTCGGCCTGGGCGGCCGCCGTCAGCGCCAGCAAGCCGCCGACCAGCGCGCTGCGACGGCCAAGACGGGCGCGGCACGCCCCGCCGGGACCGGCATCCCCACATTCCCAACGCCGCTGCGATCCGTCGTCATGCGCCACGTGCGCCCCTTTGCGCGGACGGCCGTCGCCCGCTGGGCAACGATATTACCTTGTCCGGTTGACCGTGGTCAGACCGGCGCGGCCTCGGCGCAACAGCCCAGAGACGGCGCGGGGGCCGCGGCCGGCTGCGGCTGCACCAGCCGGCGGTAGTAGGTCGGCAGCGCGAACAGCGCCGGGTGCACCTCGGCGTTGTAGTACTGCAGGTCCGGCAGCGCCGCCACCCGGGCCTGAAGCGTGGCCGCATCCAGCGCGCGCGGCTGCAGCCGGTCGGAGGCGATGGCAAAGCCCCAGTAGGCGCCGTAGAGCGGGATGTAGAGCCCGAACGGGTGCACCTGCTCGAACACCGCGCGCAGCTCGGCGTTGATGCGGCGCACCTGCTGCGGCTCGAACACCGGCGTGCCGGTGTGCAGCACCACCGCCCCGCCCGGGTTCAGGATGCGCTTCAGCGAGCGGAAGAACGGCTCCTGGTACAGCGAGCCGGCCGGCGTCTCCGGGTCGGTCAGGTCCAGCAGGATCAGGTCGAAACGCTCCGCGGTCTCGGCCACGTAGGCCAGGCCATCGCCGATGCGCACCTCCAGCCGCGGGTCGTCAAAGACGCCGCGGTGCACCGCGCGCAGATGCTCCTTGGCGATCGCCACCACGTCGCCGTCGAGCTCGGCCATCACCACGCGCTCGACGCTGCGGTGCTTGAGCACCTCTTCCGCCGCGCCGCCGTCGCCGCCGCCGATGATCAGCACGCGCCGCGGCGCGCCGTGCGCCACCGCGGCCGGATGCACCAGGCACTCGTGGTAGTAGAACTCCTCGCCTTCGGAGGTCATGAAGTGCCCGTCGGTGCGCATCGCCAGGCCGAAGCGCGGCGTGCGCATCAGCTCGATCGTCTGGTACGGGCTGCGGCGGCTCAGCACGCGCTCGCTGCTGGTGTAGCCGTAGACCGCGTCGCCGGCGTCGTTGAGCGCTTCCAGGATCGTCTCCGCCGGCGGGCGCTGCTCACTGCCGCGCTGCAGGCGGTGGATCTCGCTGCGGCCGGGCTCGAAGGCGGCCACGATCTCGCGCAGCAGCGCCTCGGCCTTGGCCGAGTTGTCGGTGGTGAAGTTGCAGACGTAGACGTCCAGCGTCACCGCGCGGCGCTCGGGCCACGTGTGCACCGCCAGGTGCGACTCCGCCAGCAGCAGCATGCCGGTCACGCCCCCGGGCTGGCCGTTGTACGGCGGAAACGGGTACCACTTCTCGTCGACCAGGGTCAGCCCCACCCCGATCGTGTGGCGCCGGCACAGCTCGGCCAGCATGGCCGCATCGGTCAACAGACCGTCGGCCCCTCGGCAGTCGTACAGATCAGCCGTCAGATGAAGCCCTTGCATGGCTCGATCCCCCATCCAATCGTGTTGCACCACCAGACCGACTCTGGTCTGGACGAAACCCTCCATTCTACCGCCCCGGACCACCAAAACCCGGCACACCTGCCCCGCATGCCGTGGCAACGACCACGGCGCACCGCAAAAACGCCGACCGGCCCGCAAGGGGCCGGTCGATCAGGCAGGGAACGCTTGCGCGATCAACGGAAGCGGGACTGCGGCTTGGTCGCCAGCTCGCCCTGCACGGTCGCCAGGTAGTTGGCGATCTGCTTCAGCTCGGCGTTGCTGAACTGCTGCGTGATGCCAGCCATGATCGGGTTGGCACGGCCGATGTGCGGGTTGCCCTGCACGTTGTACGACTTGAGGGCGACGTACAGATAGTCCGCATACTGCCCGGCGACCTTGGGGTAGCTCGGATCGATGGGCTTGCTGAAGTTGGCCCCATGGCACGACACGCAAGCGCCTTTTTCGAGCAGCGCGGCGACGGCCGCCGGCGCCGCCTTGGGCTGCTCCGGCGCGGTCACGCCGGGGTTGTGCCCGGAGTAAAACGCCGCCAGATCGGCGATGTCCTGGTCCGACAGCGAGCCGGCGATGCCGCGCATCGTCGGATGCTTGCGATCGCCCTTGCGGTACGCCTGCAGCGCGCCCGCGATGTACGGCGCCGACTGGCCGGAGATCTTGGGGACCTTGTGAATCTCCGGAAAGCTGTTCTGATAACCCGGGATGCCGTGGCAGCCGATGCACATGGCCGCCTTGGATTCACCGGCTTTGACGTCCCCCGCGGGGGTCTGGGCTTGTGCGCCCAGGGCAGCAACGACGGTCGCGCTTGCGACAACGGATTTCAGCAGAGTGGTCATCGTTTGGTTCATGTTGCAAGCACAATCGGAGGGACGTTTGACAAAAATCAACGCGCGATTATATAGACTCGTTCCACCCCCTTACCTCCCTGAAAACCATGCGTTTTACCGGCTCTTCCTCCTACGTTGCGACCCCCGATCTGCTGCTGGCCGTCAACGCCGCCATCCGGCTGCAGCGACCGCTGCTGCTCAAGGGCGAGCCCGGCACCGGCAAAACCATGCTGGCCGAAGAGGTGGCGCGGGCGCTGGACATGCCGCTGCTGCAGTGGCACATCAAGTCCACGACCAAAGCGCAGCAGGGCCTGTACGAATACGACGCGGTCAGCCGCCTGCGCGACAGCCAGCTCGGCGACGACCGGGTCAAGGACATCCGCAACTACATCGTCAAGGGCGTGCTGTGGGAGGCCTTTGCCGCCGAGCGCCCGGTGGCGCTGCTGATCGACGAAATCGACAAGGCCGACATCGAGTTCCCCAACGACCTGCTGCGCGAGCTCGACCGCATGGAGTTCCATTGCTACGAGACGCGCGAGACCATCCGCGCACGGCATCGGCCGCTGGTGTTCATCACCTCCAACAACGAGAAGGAGCTGCCCGACGCCTTCCTGCGCCGCTGCTTCTTCCACTACATCAAATTCCCCGAGCCGGCCACGATGAAGCAAATCGTGGAGGTGCACTTCCCCGGCCTGAAGGACGAGCTGGTCGGCGCCGCGATGCGAACCTTCTTTGACATCCGGCAACTCCCGGGGCTGAAGAAGAAGCCCTCCACGTCGGAGCTGCTGGACTGGCTCAAGCTGCTGGCCGCCGAAGACATCGCCCCGAGCGCGCTGCAGTCGGGCGACGGCAAGCTGGCGGTGCCCCCGCTGGTTGGCGCCTTGCTCAAGAACGAGCAGGACCTGGTGCTGTTCGAAAAGCTGGTGTTCATGAACCAGCGCAACCGCTGACACCCGCCCGCATCGGTGTGCCCATGACCCCACCCCAGACCCCTTGGTGTCAACCCGTCACCCTGGTCGGCCAGCACGCCCGGCTGGAGCCCCTGGCGCCGACGCACCACGACGACCTGGTGGATGCGGTGCAGGACGGCGAGCTGTGGCGGCTGTGGTACACCGCCATCCCCCAGCCGCAGGACATGCGCGCCGAGATCGAACGCCGCCTGTCGCTGCAGGCGGCCGGCAGCATGCTGCCCTTTGCGGTCATCGCGCACAGCGGGCCGCTGGCGGGGCGCGCGGTCGGCATGACCACCTACATGCACATCGACGCCGCCAACCGGCGCTTGGAGATCGGCAGCACCTGGTACCGGCGGGCCGTGCAGCGCACGGCCCTCAACACCGAGTGCAAATGGATGCTGCTGCGCCACGCCTTCGAGGTGCTGGGCTGCATCGCGGTGGAATTCCGCACGCACTTCTTCAACCGAGCCAGCCGGGCGGGCATCGAGCGGCTGGGCGCCAAACTGGACGGCGTGCTGCGCAGCCACCAGATCTGCACCCACCCGGACGCGCCGGGCAGCTTGCGCGACACCTGCGTCTACAGCATCATCGCCAGCGAGTGGCCGAGCGTGAAGGCGCACCTGCAGCACCAGTTGGCGCGCCCGCGCTGACCCGCGACACCCCATCCCCATGCTGACCGACTTTTTCTACACCCTGCGTGCGGCCCGACTGCCCGTCTCGGTCAAGGAGTACCTCACGCTGCTGGAAGCCCTGCAGGCCGGCGTGGTCGGCCCGCTCAACCCCGAGGCCTGCTCGATCGACGACTTCTACTACCTGGCCCGCACCACCCTGGTCAAGGACGAAAAGCACTACGACAAGTTCGACCGCGCCTTCGCCGCGTACTTCCACGGGGTGGAGCAGATCGCCGACTTCACCAAGGACATCCCCGCCGACTGGCTGCGCCAGACCCTGGAGCAGCTGCTGTCCGAGGAACAAAAGGCCAACGCCCCACGGCTGGAATGGGACCAGTTGATGGAGGAGTTGCGCAAGCGCCTGGAAGAGCAGAAAGAACGCCACGCCGGCGGCAGCAAGTGGATCGGCACCGGCGGCACCAGCCCCTTTGGCCACGGCGGCCACAACCCGCAGGGCATCCGCATCGGCGGCAAGGGGGGCGGGCGCAGCGCCGTCAAGGTGTGGGAGCAGCGCAGCTACCGCGATTACGACGACACGCAAGAGCTGGGCACGCGCAACATCAAGATGGCGCTGCGGCGGTTGCGACGCTTTGCGCGCGAGGGCTCGGACCTGGAGCTGGACCTGCCCGACACCATCCGCGCCACCGCGGCCAATGCGGGCTATCTGGACATCAAGATGGTGCCCGAGCGGCACAACCATGTGAAGGTGCTGCTGCTGATGGACGTGGGCGGCACCATGGACGAGCACATCCAGCGGGTGGAGGAGCTGTTCTCGGCCGTGCGGGCCGAGTTCAAGCACTTGGAGTTTTATTACTTCCACAACTGCGTGTACGACTATGTGTGGAAGAACAACCGCCGCCGCTTCGCCGAGAAGCACCCCACCTGGGACGTGATCCGGCGCTACAACAAGGACTACAAGCTCATCTTCGTGGGCGACGCCACCATGAGCCCCTACGAAATCCTGCAGCCCGGCGGCAGCGTCGAATACAACAACGAGGAAGCCGGCGCCGAGTGGCTGCAGCGCCTGACGCACGCCTTCCCGCGCTTTGCATGGATCAATCCCGAGCCGCAGGGCGTCTGGCAGTACCGCCAAAGCATCTCGATCATCCAGCAGCTGATGGGCGGGCGCATGTTCCCGCTCACGCTCAAGGGGCTGGAGGACGCGATGCGCCTGCTGTCCAAATGACCGCGCTGAAAAACGGTGCCGAAAAAGACGGCGCGGCAAACGCCCGGTCAAGCGCCGGCCAGCCAGGGATTGACCACGGCCAAACCGTCAATCCCCTCGAAATCCGCCACATTGCGCGTGGCCAGCGTCAGGCCATGCAACCGCGCGATGGCGGCGATCTGGGCATCTTCGGTACTGATGGGGCGCCCGGCGCGGGTGCGCTGCGCCACGATGGCGGCATAGTGCAGCGCCGCCTGCTCGTCGAAGGGCAGGCAGCGCCCGGCGAAGTCTTGCGCGAACATCGCCTCGGCCGCGTGCGCCAGCGCGGCTTGGCGCTTGCTCGCCGGCATCAGGGCCAGCCCCAACGCGATTTCGGCACGGCTGATGGAGCACACCCACACCTGCTCGGTCGGCTGGCCGTCCAGCCACGCCAGCACCACCTCGGCGGGCTGCGGCCGCATGGCTTCCGACAACACGTTCGTGTCGAGCAAGATCACGGCGCATCATCCCAAACGGGGGGCGTGCGGGGCTTCTGACGCACAGGCAGTTCGAAGTCTGCATCCGCCACGTCGGCAAACCGCTGCCGCAGGCGCTGCCCCAGCGGCTGGGTGGGGGATACGCGCAGCAAGGCTTCGCGCAGAATGCGGCGCGCTTCTTCTTCCATCGACACGCCATGCTGCGCCGCGCGCAGGCGCAGCGACCGCTTGAGGGCCTCGTCGACATTGCGTATCGTCAGGGCAGCCATGGGGGCAATTCCAGTTGCTAGCAATGATTGCATTGTAGTCAATGCATCTTTGACATCGAAGCCCCCAAACGCCCTATTGCCGAGAACGTGAAGGTCTTGGTGTAGACTGGCATGTTCTCTGGGGCCGCAACGCCACACCAGGAACCCGCCGTAGTTCAAAGGATAGAACGGCCGCCTCCTAAGCGGCAAATCCAGGTTCGATTCCTGGCGGGGGGGCCAATGGTTTCCTGCGTCCTATGGGCTCGGCCCATTAGCACGCAGCCGCGTCCCCGCGGCGCAGGGCGCGGCTGAGCAGCACGACCGGGATCAAGCCCACCGCCACCAGCGCGAGCGCGGGCAAGGCGGCTTCGCCCAGGCGCTCGTCGCGCGCAAGCTGGTGCGCCACCACCGCCAGGGTGTCGCTGTTGAAGGGGCGCAGGACCAGCGTCGCGGGCAGTTCCTTCATCACATCGACGAACACCAGAAGCAGCGCGGCCAGCGTGGAGCGCCGCAACAGCGGCCAGTGCACGCGCCACCACAGGGCAGCGCCCGCCACCCCGAGGGTGGCGGCCGCATCGTCCCAACTGGCGGGAATGCGGCTGTAGCCGCTCTGTACCGACTGCAGCGCCACCGCCGTGAAGCGCACCAGATACGCCCAGACGATGCCCAGCACCGTGGCCGTCACCCAGTAGGACACCGAGCTGTCCGGCCAACGGGCCTGTGCCCAGCCCACGGGCAGCAGCAGGCCGACCACGACCACGGCCCCCGGCACCGCATACCCGAGGCCCACCACGCGCACCACCCACCGGTTGAGCACGCTGGGCGCTCGCCGCCCCGCGTGGGCCAGCGCGAGGGCCGCCCCCGTGGCGAGCAGGGCACTGCCCCCCGCCAGCAGCAGGCTGTTGCGCGCCCACCCGACAAAGGCGTGCCAGGGCAACTCATCCCAACCCTGCACCAAGGGGCGCAGCATGAAGGCCACCGGCAGCACGAAACCAAACACGACAGGCAGGCCGCACACGGCCCAGGCCAGCACCACCTGCCGGCCCGCCAGCCGCGCCGGCTGTGCGTCGGCCCCCTGGCGCTGGGCGCGCGCGGCGGAAAACCGCAACCGCCGCTGCGCCCGCCGCTCTGCCCAGAGCAGCAGGGCCACGGTGGCCAACAACATCAGGGCAAGCTGCGCCGCGGCGGTGCGGTCATCCATCACCAGCCACGCCTTGTAGATGCCGGCGGTGAAGGTCTGCACGCCGAAGTAGCTGACCACCCCGTAGTCGGCAAGCGTCTCCATCAGTGCCAGGGCGATGCCGGCCGCGATGGCCGGGCGCGCCAGAGGCAGCGCCACCTCGCGCACGCGGCGGCCGAGCGGTGCGCCCAGCAGCCGCGCCGCCTCCAGCAGCTGGGGCGCGCGCTCCGCCAGCGCCGTGCGCGCCAGCAGATAGACGTAGGGGTACAGGGTGAAGGTGAACACCCAGGCCGCGCCCCAGGGGTTGCGAATCTCCGGGAACAGCCGGCCCTGCCAGCCGAACGCCTCGCGCAAGGTGGTCTGCAGCGGCCCGGAAAACTGCAGAAAGTCCGTGTAGGCGTAGGCCACGACATAGGCCGGCATGGCCAGCGGCAGCAGCAGCAGCCACTCCGCCGTGCGCCGCCCGGGAAAGTCGAACAGCGTCACGGCCACCGCCGTCACCGACCCGACCAGCCCCACCGCCACCGCGACGCCCAGGCACAGCCAGATGCTGGTCCACACGTACCCGGGCAGCACCGTGGCCGCCATCTCGCGCAGGACACTGGCGGACGTGGCATCCCACGCCAGCGCCGCCACGACCAGGGCGATGACCGGCAAGGCCAGCGCGGCAGCAAACAGCGGCAGTCCCGCCCGTGCCAGCGTCCGGCCCACGGGCCAGCGGTGACCCGGCCGACGGGGCGGGGCCACCGCGGGATGCGGTGCCGGGGGGGCGG
>NZ_VJOO01000017.1 GCF_007556755.1 Tepidimonas fonticaldi
CGCGGCTACCGCATGGTGCTGATCATGCCGGAGGACCTCTCGATCGAGCGCGCGCAGACGATGAAGGCGTTCGGCGCCGAGCTGATTCTCACGCCCAAGAGCGGCGGCATGGAGTATGCGCGCGATCTGGCCGACAAGATGGAGCGCGAGGGCAAGGGCAAGGTGCTGGACCAGTTTGCCAACCCGGACAACCCGCGCATCCACTACGAGACCACCGGCCCGGAGATCTGGCAGCAAACCGGCGGGCGCATCACGCACTTCGTCAGCGCCATGGGCACCACCGGCACCATCACCGGCGTCAGCCGCTTCCTGAAGGAGAAGAACCCGGCGATCCGCGTGATCGGCGCGCAGCCGAGCGAAGGCTCGCGCATCCCCGGCATCCGCAAGTGGCCGCCGGAGTACCAGCCGAAGATCTACGACCCTGCCGGCGTGGACGAGCTGGTCTACGTCAGCCAGGCCGACGCGGAGGCGATGTGCCGCCGTCTGGCGCGGGAGGAGGGGATCTTCGCCGGCATCTCGGCCGCCGGGGCGTGCTGGGTGGCGCAGCAGATCGCGGCGCAGGTGGAAAACGCCACCATCGTCTTCATCGTGTGCGACCGCGGCGACCGGTATCTCTCCACCGGGGTCTTCCCGGCCTGACGGGGGCGCCGGTCCCCGGCCACCGGCTATGGCCTTGGGGTTTTGCCGGAGACAGGGGCACGGCGCGCGAAGGCGGCCGTACAATCGCGCTTCCCTGAAGGCAAGCCACGACCATGCAAATCGACCGTGAACTGGACGCGCGCGGGCTGAACTGCCCGCTGCCCATCTTGAAAGCCAAGAAAGCCCTGGCCGAAATGACCAGCGGCCAGGTGCTCAAGGTGATTGCCACCGACGCCGGCTCGGTGCGCGACTTCCAGGCATTCGCCAAGCAGACGGGCAACGAGCTGCTGCACCAGGAAACCGCCGGCCCGGACTACGTGTCGGTGCTCAAGCGCCGCTGAGGGCAAGGGCGGGCGGCGGTTGCCGTGGCCCCTGTCCGATCCGCGTGCCCAAAACAGACGGCCCCAGGTGGGGCCGTTGTCGTTTGGGGCGCGGGGCAGGGGTGCCCGCCCGCGCGATCCAAAGGGTCGGCCGGATCAGCCGCCCAGCCGCTGCAGTTGTGCCTGCACCTTGGCCAGCGTGGCGGAAAAATCTGCTAACCGCTGACGCTCCTGCTCGATGACGGCCGGCGGGGCCTTGGCGACGAAGGCCTCGTTGGCGAGCTTGCCCTGTGCTTTGGCGATCTCGCCCTGCAGGCGGGCCACTTCCTTGCCCAGGCGGGCCTTTTCGGCGGCGATGTCGATTGCCATGAACAGGCACAGCCGGGCTTCGCCCACCACGGCCACGGGCGCGGCCTGGGCGGCGGCGGCCCACTCGGCTTCGTCGGCAAAGACCTTGACCTCGCCCAGCTTGGCCAGTGCCTGCAGCACCGGCCCCCAGCGACCCAGAAAATCGCCCGCCCCCACGGCATACAGCGGCAGCCGCTGCGCGGGGGAGACGCCCATCTCGCCGCGCAGGCGGCGGCAGGCCTCGACCATGGCCTTGAGCTGGGCAACCTCGGCCTCCGACGCGGGGTCGATGCGCTCCGGCTGCGCCTCGGGGTAAGCGGCGATGCTGACCGAGGGGCCGGCGCGTCCGGCCACCGGGGCCACCTTCTGCCACAGCTCCTCGGTGATGAAGGGGATGATCGGGTGCGCAAGGCGCAGAATCGTCTCCAGCGTGCGGATGAGGGTGCGGCGGGTGCCGCGCTGCTGGGCGGCGTCACCCGTTTGCAGTTGGACCTTGGCGATCTCCAAGTACCAGTCGCAGAACTCGTCCCACACGAAGGCGTAGATGGCGTTGGCGACGTTGTCCAGACGGTATTCGGCAAAGCCTTGCGCGACCTCTGCTTCGACGCGCTGCAGCGCCGAGACGATCCAGCGGTCCGCGGCCGAGAAGCTCAGGTAGCCGTGGAACGGCCCGCCGGGGGCCCACTGGTCTTTGGTGTGCTCGGCCAGCCCGCAGTCGTGGCCCTCGCAGTTCATGAGCACGAAGCGCGTGGCGTTCCAGAGCTTGTTGCAGAAGTTGCGGTAGCCCTCGCAGCGCTTGCTGTCGAAGTTGATGGAGCGCCCGAGCGAGGCCAGCGCCGCGAAGGTGAAACGCAGCGCATCCGCCCCGTAGGCCGGGATGCCGTGGGGGAATTCCTTCTCGGTGGCCTTGCGGATCGCCGGGGCGAGCTCCGGCTTGCGCAGGCCCGTGGTGCGCTTCTCCAGCAAGGCCGGCAGGTCGATGCCGTCGATCAGGTCCACCGGGTCGAGCACGTTGCCTTCGGACTTGCTCATCTTGCGGCCCTGCGCGTCGCGCACCAGACCGTGGATGTAGACGTGGCGGAACGGCACCCGCCCGGTGAAGTGGGTGGTCATCATGATCATGCGCGCCACCCAGAAGAAGATGATGTCGTAGCCCGTCACCAGCACGGTGCTGGGCAGGTAGAGGTCGTAGTCGCTGAGGGCGGCCGTGTTTTTTTCGCTGGCGGGGCCGCATCCGTCCGGGCTCATCCGTCCTGCGGCCGGGAAATCGCCCGGGCCCGATCCAGCCCCGCCAGCGGCCTCGGGCCAGCCCAGCGTCGAGAACGGCACCAGCGCGCTGGAGTACCAGGTGTCCAGCACGTCCGGGTCGCGTGTCAGGCCCGCCGCCAGCAGCGGCGCGCGCTGCTCGGCTCCCAGGTGCGCGACGTAGGCCTCGAACTGCGCGCGCGCCTCGGCCTCGCTGCGTGCGACGTAGACGTTGCCCTCGGCGTCATACCAGGCCGGGATCTGGTGGCCCCACCAGAGCTGGCGGCTGATGCACCAGTCCTGGATGTTGGCCATCCACTGGTTGTAGGTGTTGACCCAGTTCTCCGGCACGAAGCGCACCTGGCCGCTGGCCACGGCGTCGATGGCCTTCTGCGCGATGCTCTTGCCGGTGGGGTCCTGCGGGCTGACCTTGGTCATGGCGACGAACCACTGGTCGGTCAGCATCGGCTCGACGATCTGGCCGGTGCGCGCGCAGCGCGGCACCATCAGGCGGTGCTTTTTCACCTCCACCAGCAGCCCGGCGGCGCGCAGGTCCTCGACGATGCGGCGGCGCGCCTCGAAGCGGTCCAGCCCGCGGTAGGCCGCCGGCGCCTGGTCGTTGACGGTCGCGTCGAGGTGGAAGATGTTGATCAGCGGCAGCTGATGGCGCTGGCCGACGGCGTAGTCGTTGGGGTCGTGCGCCGGCGTGACCTTGACCACCCCGGTGCCGAAGGCCGGATCGACGTAGGCGTCGGCGATGACCGGGATCTCGCGCTCGCACAGCGGCAGCCGCACGCGCTGGCCGATCAGGTGGCGGTAGCGCTCATCGTCCGGGTGCACCATCACCGCGACGTCGCCCAGCATCGTCTCGGGCCGGGTGGTGGCCACCACCAGCTGCCCCTCGCCGCTGGCGAGCGGATAGGCGATGTGCCACAGGAAGCCGTCCTCCTCCTCGCTTTCCACCTCCAGGTCCGACACCGCGCTCATCAGCACCGGGTCCCAGTTGACCAGGCGCTTGCCGCGGTAGATCAGGCCCTGCTCGTACAGCCGCACGAAGGTCTCGGTGACGACCTTCGAGAGCCGCTCGTCCATCGTGAAGTACTCGCGGCTCCAGTCCACGCTGTCGCCCATGCGGCGCATTTGCTGGGTGATGGTGTTGCCGCTTTTCTCCTTCCACTCCCACACCTTGGCGATGAAGTTCTTGCGCGCCTCCTCGGGGGTGGGGCCCATGTCGTGCCGGCTGATGCCCTGGGCCTGCAGTTGCCGCTCGACGACGATCTGCGTGGCGATGCCGGCATGGTCGGTGCCCGGAATCCAGACGGCGTTGTGGCCCCGCATGCGGTGGTAGCGCGTCAGCGAGTCCATGATGGTCTGGTTGAAGGCGTGCCCCATGTGGAGCGTGCCCGTGACGTTGGGCGGCGGCAGTTGGATGGCAAACGACGGCGCATCCGCCCGGGGCTGGCCGGTGCCGCGCCAGCCGGCGCGGCCGTAGCCGCGCGCTTCCCACTCGGGGCCCCAGCGCCGCTCGACGGCGGCGGGCTCGAACGATTTGGACAGGCTCTGCAGGCCCGGTTGCTGGACGGGTTCAGACATGGGTGATTCTCGGGTGCGGAAAGGGGACCCTGCGGGACGCGGCCGGGCCCTGGCAACAAGCCTGGAATTGTAGGCGGCGGTCTCCCCGAACTGGGGTTTACCCGAAACATTGACGGATTCAATGCGATCCATTGAACACGCTGACTGGACGGCGCGGGCAAACGGCTCTAAGGTTGACAAGTCTGCCGTGCCGACCGGCCTGCAGGTTGGCGGACACGGTGGCGTTTTCGTGAACCACCTGACCAGGAGATGACCATGCCGCAACTCAAGGGTTCGAAGACCGAGCAGTGCCTCAAGGACGCCTTCGCGGGCGAATCGATGGCCAACCGCCGTTACCTGTACTTCGCCAACAAGGCCGACGTCGAGGGCCAGAACGACGTGGCGGCGCTGTTCCGCTCCACCGCGGAGGGCGAGACGGGCCATGCGCACGGCCACCTGGAGTTCCTCGAGCAGGCGGGCGACCCCGCCACCGGCATGCCGATCGGCTCCACGCGCCAGAATCTGGAGTCGGCCATCGCCGGCGAGACGCACGAGTACACCGACATGTACCCGGGCATGGCCAAGACCGCGCGCGAGGAAGGCTTCGACGAGATCGCCGACTGGTTCGAGACGCTGGCCAAGGCCGAGCGCTCGCACGCCAACCGCTACGCCAAGGCGCTGGCCGAGCTGGTCGACTGACCTGTCCCGATCCGCCCTGTGACCGGCGGCCCCGCGCGGGGCCGCCTCCGCCGCCGAGTGGCCCTCGGCCAGCACGGCGGCGCCCCCGGACAAACAAAAAGGGCCGACCGTGCGCGGCGCGGCCCGACACGAGGCGAGGAGACCGACGATGGCCCGCGAAGGCAACCTGGAAGCCCCCACGCGCCACCCGCTGGACTGGCGCAACCCCGACTTCTACGACGAGGCGAAGTGCTTCGCGGAGCTGGAGCGCATCTTCGACATCTGCCACGGCTGCCGCCGCTGCGTCAGCCTGTGCCAGGCGTTTCCGACCCTGTTCGACCTGATCGACGAGGGCAAGACCGGCGAGCTCGACGGCGTGGACAAGGCCGACTACTGGAAGGTGGTCGACCAGTGCTACATGTGCGACCTCTGCTACATGACCAAGTGCCCGTACACGCCGCCGCACGAGTGGAACCTGGACTTCCCGCACACCATGCTGCGCGCCAAGGCGATCAAGTTCCGCAAGGGCGAGGTCAAGGCGGCGGAAAAATTCCTCGCCTCCACCGACGTGCACGGCAGCCTGGCCGGCATTCCGGTGGTGGTGCAGGCGGTCAACGCCGTCAACCGCACCCGGCCCGCGCGCGCGCTGATGGAGAACGTGCTGGGCGTGCACCGCGACGCCTGGATGCCGGAGCTGGCCGCGCGGACGCTGCGCCGCGCCGCCCCCGAGGCGCGCGCCGCGCAAGTGGTCGACGGCGAGCGCACGCCGGGCAAGGTGGCGATCTTCGCCACCTGCTACGTCAACTACAACGAGCCCGGCATCGGGCTGGATCTGCTGGCGATCCTGGAGCACAACGGCATCCCGTACACCCTGGTGGAGAAGGAGCGCTGCTGCGGCATGCCCAAGCTGGAGCTCGGCGACCTGGAGTCGGTGGCCGCCTCCAAGGAGGCCAACATCCCGGTGCTGGCGCGCTATGCGCGCGACGGCTACGCCATCCTGTCGGCGGTGCCAAGCTGCACGCTGATGTTCAAGCAGGAGATCCCGCTGATGTTTCCGGACGATGCGGACGTGCAGCTCGTCAAGGAGGCGATGTGGGATCCGTTCGAGTACCTCAGCGCCCGCCGGCGCGACGGGCTGCTGCGCACCGACTTCCAGCGCGGCCTCGGCAAGGTCAGCTACCAGGTGCCGTGCCACAGCCGCGTGCAGAACATGGGGCGCAAGACCGAGGAGATCCTCAAGCTCATCCCCGACACCGACGTGCAGACGCTGGAGCGCTGCAGCGGCCACGCCGGCACCTACGGCGTCAAGAAGGCCACGCACCCGGTGGCGATGAAGATCGGCAAGCCGGTGTTCAAGAGCATGGCGCAGCACAAGGGCGGCGGCGCGCCGGACGTGATCGGCTCCGACTGTCCGCTCGGCGGCCACCACATCGCGCAGGGCTTCGAGGTCAACCAGCTCGGCGCGCCCAAGCTGATGCACCCGCTGACGATGCTGGCCACCGCCTACGGCCTCAAAGACGCCTGAGTCCACCCCCACCGATCCGACAACCCCGCGAGCCATCATGATCACCACGATGCAACTGACCGGCAAAATCACGCGCGAGACGCTGATGCCGCTGGAGGCCTACGCCAAGTGGCGCAAGGTGCACAAGGGCGAGGTGATCGCGCACCGCAAGCTGCGCACCGTGCACCTGGGCGAGCACGTCACGGTGCAGTTCGAAAGCGAGCTGTCGATGCGCTACCAGATCCAGGAGATGCTGCGCATCGAGAAGATCTTCGAGGAAGAGGGCATCCAGGACGAGATCGACGCCTACGCCCCGCTGGTGCCGGACGGCACCAACTGGAAGGCGACGATGATGATCGAGTACCCGGACATCCACGAGCGCCGGCGCGAGCTGGCGCGCCTGATCGGCATCGAGGACCACATGTTCGTCGAGGTCGAGGGCCACGGCCGCGTCTACGCGATCGCCGACGAGGACCTGGACCGCGAGACGCCGGACAAGACCTCGGCGGTGCATTTCCTGCGCTTCGAGTTCACGCCGGCGATGCGCGCGGCGATCAAGGCCGGCGCCGCGGTCAAGCTCGGCTGCGACCACACCAACTACCCGGCGCACGTGACGATCGCGCCGGAGACGCTGGCCAGCCTCGCGGGGGATCTGGCGGATTGATCCGGCGCCGCCCTGCCGGCGCCGCTATCATCGCGGCCCGGAGGCCCCGCACCGATGCTGTTCATTCTGTCCCCCGCCAAGGCGCTGGATTACGATACCCCGTCCACCACCCCGGTGGCCACCCAGCCGCTGTTCGTCGAGCAGGCCGCCGAGCTGATCGCCATCCTGCGGCAGAAGTCGCCGCAGGAAGTGGCCGAGCTGATGGACCTGAGCGACGCGCTGGCGCAGCTCAACGTGGCGCGCTACCAGGCGTGGCAGCCCGAGTTCGGCCCGCACAACAGCAAGCAGGCGATCCTGGCCTTCAACGGCGACGTCTACCAGGGGCTGGACGCGCGCAGCCTGGGTCCGGACGACCTGGACTGGCTGCAGCGCCACGTCTGCATCCTGAGCGGCCTGTACGGCGTGCTGCGTCCGCTGGACTGGATGCAGCCGTACCGGCTGGAGATGGGCACGCGCTTGAGCACGCCGCGCGGACGCAACCTCTACCAGTTCTGGGGCCCGCGCATCGCCGAGTACCTGTCGCAGCGCGCCGCCGAGGACGACGGCCTCGTCGTCAACCTCGCCAGCGAGGAATACTTCAAGGCCGTCGACCCGAAGGCGCTGCGCGCGCGCGTCGTCACCTGCGTGTTCGAGGAGCGGCGCGGCAGCGGCTACAAGGTCATCAGCTTCCTGGCCAAGCGCGCGCGCGGCCTGATGACGCGCTGGGCCGCGTTGCACCGCGCCGCCGCCGTCGAGACGCTGCAGGGCTTCGATAGCGAAGGCTACCGCTACGCGCCGGAGGTCTCCGCGCCCGACCGGCTGGTGTTCCGGCGCGACGAGCGCGGCTGAAAGCGGCGCGCCGCGCGCTACACTGGGGCGCGATGAGCCAGACCATCACCCCGGAATTGCGCGCCTGGATCGTGCAGCAGGCGCAGGCCGGCTGCACGCCGGAGTCGGTGCTGCAGGCCATGCTGCAGGCGGGTTGGCAGGAGTCCGTCGCGCTGGACGCGATGGAGGCGGTGCTGGAGGCCCACCTGGGGGCCGTGGCCGCGCAGGACGCCACAGCGCGCGCGGCGGCCGCTCGCACCGTGGCCCGTGCCGCAGCTGGCGCCCACGCAGCCGAGCGGGCCGTGACCGGCCGGGGCGTGGCGCGGCCGTATCTGGACCTGTCCGGGTCGCCGCGCGCCATCGATCTGGGGGACCGGGTGGTGACGGTGCACGTCAGCCTGCGCCGCCCGCGCCTGGCGGTGCTGGGCAACCTGCTGTCGGCCGAGGAGTGCGACGCCCTGATCCAGGCCGCGCAGCCGCGGCTCAAGCGCTCCCGCACGGTCCAGACCCGCACGGGCGGCGAGGAACTCAACGCCGATCGGACGAGCGACGGCATGTTCTTCCGCCGCGGCGAGACGCCGCTGATCCAGCGCATCGAGGCGCGCCTGAGCCGGCTGGTGCACTGGCCGGTGGAAAACGGCGAGGGCCTGCAGGTGCTGCGCTACGGCCCCGGCGCCGAGTACAAGCCGCACTACGACTATTTCGACCCCAACGCCGCCGGCACCGCCCGCATCTGCGAGCGCGGCGGGCAGCGTGTCGCCACCATCGTCATGTACCTCAACGAGCCGCAGCGCGGCGGCGGGACCACCTTCCCCGACGTGGGGCTGGAAGTCATGCCGCAGCGCGGGCACGCGGTGTTTTTTGCCTATGACCGGCCGGAGCCGTCCACCCAGACCCTGCACGGCGGCGCCCCCGTGCTGGAGGGCGAGAAGTGGGTGGCCACCAAGTGGCTGCGCGAAGGCGAGTTCACCGTTTGACCACTGTTCGACCGCTGGCGCGCCGCGCTGGCCCTTTCCCCTGTCCATGTCTGCCGATTCCACCGCGTCCGTCCCCGCCATCGATCCCGCCCGGGCTGCTGGCGTACCCGGCTTGGCCGATGCCCCCCTGGGCCGTGCGACCGCCTACACCGACACCTACGACGCCACGCTGTTGTGTCCGCTGCCGCGTGCCCCGAAGCGCGCCGAGATCGGCATCACCGGCACGCCGCCGTTCACCGGTGCCGATCTGTGGACGGCGTTCGAGCTGAGCTGGCTCAACCATCGGGGCAAGCCGCAGGTGGCGCTGGCGCATATCACCATCCCGGCCGAGACGCCCCACCTGATCGAAAGCAAATCGTTCAAGCTCTACCTGAACAGCTTCAACCAGACGCGCTTTGCCGACGCCGAGCAGGTGCGCGAGCGGTTGCGCGCCGATTTGGCCGAGGCCTTGTGGCGCGGCAGCGAGCGGGCCGGCAGCGTCGGTGTGCGCCTGCGGTTGCCGCACGAGTGGGCGGCGGAGGCCGTGCGGCCGCTGCCCGGCCTCAGCCTGGACCGTCTGGACGTGGAATGCACCCACTACCAGCCGGCGCCCGAGCTGCTGCGTGCCGACCCCGAGCAGCCGCCGGTGGAGGAGGTGCTGACCAGCGACCTGCTCAAAAGCAACTGCCTGGTCACGGGGCAGCCGGACTGGGGCAGCGTGCAGATCGCCTACAGCGGCGCGCCGATCGACCAGGAGGGTCTGCTGCGCTACCTGGTCAGCTTTCGCCAGCATCAGGAGTTCCACGAGCAGTGCGTGGAGCGCATCTTCATGGACATCTGGACGCGCTGCCGGCCGGTGCGCCTGAGCGTGTATGCGCGCTACACGCGCCGCGGCGGGCTGGACATCAACCCCTGGCGCACCAGCCATCCCCAGCAGCCGCCGGTCAACGCACGCACGGCGCGGCAGTGACGGCGCGGCGACGGGGCGGGGGCATCAGTCCAGGGCGTCGAACAAGTCCGGGATGCGCGGGCGGGGCGCGGCCGCTGGGGCCGCGCCGTCCGGCCGGGCCAGATTGCCCACCCGCACCCCCAGCAGGCGGATGCGCCGCGTCAGGTCCACCCGCTTCAGGCACAGCCCGGCAGTGCGGCGGATCACCGCGACATCGGCCGTGTGGGTGGGCACGGTCTGGTCGCGGGTGACGACGCGAAAGTCCTCGTACCGCAGCTTGATGCCGATGGTGCGCCCGACGTAGCCCTTGCGCTGCAGGTCGGCGGCCACCTGCTCGCACAGCCGGGTGAACAGGCGCCCCAGCTCCGCGCGGTCGTGCACCGCGTGCAGGTCGCGCTCGAAGGTGGTTTCGCGGCTCAGGCTGACCGGCTCGCTGGCCGTGACCAGCGGGCGTTCGTCCCGGCCCCAGGCGGCTTCGTGCAGCCAGGCGCCGTGGCTGGCGCCAAAGCGCTCGATCAGCGTCTCGCGCGGGCAGGCGGCCAGCTCTCCGATGGTGCGCAGCCCCATGGCCTGCAGGCGCTCGTCGGTGCGCGGGCCGATGCCGTGGATCTTGCGGCAGGGCAGGGGCCACAGGCGGGTGGGCACGTCCGCCTCGTCCAGCAGGGTGATGCCACCGGGTTTGTCCAGGTCGCTGGCGATTTTGGCCAGCAGCTTGTTGGGTGCCACGCCGATCGAGCAGCTCAGCCCGGTGGCGGCGCGGATGGCGCGCTGCAGCCGCTCGGCCAGCACACGCCCGCCGTCGCGCTGTCCGTCCGGGGCGTGGGTGAAGTCGATGTAGACCTCGTCGATACCGCGGTCCTCCATCACTGGCGCATGGCGCAGGATGACCGCCTTGAAGGCGCGCGAGGCGGCACGGTAGGCGTCGAAGTCCACCGGCAGCAGAATGCCGTCCGGGCACAGCCGCGCGGCTTTCATCAAGCCCATGGCCGAGCCGACGCCGTGTTGCCGGGCGGCGTAGTTGGCGGTGGTGATGACGCCGCGCCCGCGGTAGTCGCGCAGCCGGGCGAAGGCCGACAGCGGGATGCGCTCGCGTGGCAGGTCGTCGGGCACGGGCTCGCGCCAGTGCACCTGCCGCCCGCCGATGACCAGCGGCACGTCGCGCAGTTGCGGGTAGCGCAGCCCTTCGACGGACGCGTAGAACGCATCCATGTCCAGGTGCGCGATGCGGCGCGGCAGGCGATCCATGGTTGCTGAAAAAATGGGCAGTTTGTTCCAGGGCTTGCGGGTGCGGGCTTTCCCGGATTCTCCCGCAGCTTGTCCACAGCATCGCCCACAGGGGCCGGGGACAAGGGGCGCTCGCGCTATGCTGCCGCCCGCCGATATCAATTTCGCAGGAGAGCCGCCATGGACACCCCCCCGAACAAAGACTTCGAAGCCGGCCTGGCCATGCGCCGCCGCGTCATGGGCGACGATTTCGTCGAGCGCGCCTTTGCCCACCTGACGCCGTTCACCGAGCCGCTGCAGCACTACATCACGCGCAACGCCTGGGGCGACGTCTGGCAGCGTCCGGGGTTGGACCTCAAGACCCGCAGCCTGATCACAGTCGCGATGCTGACCGCGCTGGGCAAGCAGCACGAGCTCAAAGGCCATGTGCGCGGGGCGCTCAACAACGGCGCCACCCCGCAAGAGATTCAGGAGGTGCTGCTGCACGCCAGCATCTACTGCGGTCTGCCGGCCGCGGTGGAGGCCTTCCGCACCGCAGCCGAGGTGGTGGACGGGCCCAAGGGCTGATCCGATGTCGTGCGGCACCGGGCGGGCACCGCGCGGCGCCATCACCCCGTCAGCAGCCGCTGCACCAGGTCCACCGAGCTGCTGGCGCCGTATTTGCGCATCAGCCTTGCGCGGTACACCTCCACCGTGCGCGGACTGATGCCCAGCGCCTTGGCCGTCTGCTTGGCGGTCAGGCCTTTCATCACCAAGCCGGCCACCTCACGCTCGCGCGCGGTCAGCTCGGCCTTGACGGGGCGCCGCGAGGACAGGTCCTCGAAGCTCCAGATGCCCGCGGCGTGCGGATCGGCGCGGTCGAGCGCGCGCCCGGTCACATGGCACCAGAACGTCTGGCCGGCAAAGCGGCCGCCCACCCGGCGCATGATGCGCTCGTCGCTGTAGTGCCCGTGGGCATTGAGGATGGGCGCGATGCGCTCGCCGATGCGCTCGAATTCGTCCGCGCTGGGGTAGAGGATGCGAAAGCTCTGCCCGATGAGCTGATCGCGGCTGGCGCCAAACATCTCGCACACCGCCTGGTTGCAATCGACCATGGTGCGGTGGCGCGACAACACCAAGCCCACCGGCGCCAGTTCGAAGGCCAGCCGGTAGTCGTCCAGAGCGGGCGCAGCGGTCACGACCTAGGGTTGGACAGTAGGCAATACTACGTACGCGGTTACGTAGTATCGTACGGCTTTCCCCCACTTTTGGACAGGAGCGTGCGAGCATGAACAAGGTCTACCCCAGCGCGGCCGCGGCCCTCGAGGGCGTGGTCGCCGATGGGCAGCTCATCGCGGTCGGCGGCTTCGGCCTGTGCGGCATCCCCGAGGCGCTGATCGACGCGCTGCGCGACAGCGGCGTGAAGAGCCTCACGGTCATCTCCAACAACGCCGGCGTGGACGGCTTCGGCCTGGGCAAGCTGCTGGAGACGCGCCAGATCAAGAAGATGATCTCCAGCTACGTGGGCGAGAACAAGGAATTCGAGCGCCAGTACCTGGCCGGCGAGCTGGAGCTGGAGTTCACCCCCCAAGGCACGCTGGCCGAGAAGCTGCGCGCCGGCGGCGCGGGCATCCCGGCGTTTTTCACCAAGACGGGCGTGGGCACCATCGTCGCCGAGGGCAAGGAGCACCGCGAGTTCAACGGCGAGACCTACATCATGGAGCACGCCCTGTTCCCGGACGTGGCGCTGGTCAAGGCCGACGTCGCCGACCTGTCGGGCAACCTGCGCTTTCGCCGCACGGCGCGCAACTTCAATCCGGCCGCCGCGACCGCGGGCAAGCTGTGCATCGTGGAGGTCGAGCGCATCGTGCCCACCGGGGCCATCGACCCGGACGATGTGCACCTGCCCGGCATTTATGTGCACCGCATCGTGCACAACCCCACGCCCGAAAAGCGCATCGAGAAGCGCACCACCCGCGACCGCAAAGTTTGAGGAGCCCGATCATGCCTTGGACCCAAGACCAAATGGCCGCGCGCGCGGCCCAAGAACTGCAGGACGGCTTCTACGTCAACCTGGGCATCGGCATCCCGACGCTGGTGGCCAACCACGTGCCCGACCACATCGAGGTCTGGCTGCAGAGCGAAAACGGCATGCTGGGCATCGGCCCCTTCCCTTATGAGGACGAGGTGGATCCCGACCTGATCAACGCCGGCAAGCAGACCGTGACCACCATCAAGGGTTCGTCCATCTTCGGCTCGGACCAGTCGTTTGCCATGATCCGCGGCGGCAAGATCAACCTGTCCATCCTGGGTGCGATGCAGGTCACGCACAAGGGCGACCTGGCCAACTGGATGATCCCCGGCAAGATGGTCAAGGGCATGGGCGGCGCGATGGACCTCGTCGCCGGCGTGCCGCGCGTCATCGTGCTGATGGAGCACGTCGCGCGCAAGAAGGACGGCACCGAGGACCTGAAGATCCTGCCCGAGTGCACGCTGCCGCTGACCGGCAAGGGTGTGGTGGACCGTATCATCACCGACCTGGGCGTGATGGACGTGACGCCCGAGGGGCTCAAGCTGGTCGAGCTGGCCCCCGGCGTGACGCGCGAGTTCATCCAGAGCAAGACCGGCGTGCCGCTGCTGTGACGCCGCCCCAGCCGACCCGATGAACGCTACGCCCGCCCGCCCCCGCATCGGCCTGGCGCTGGGCAGCGGCGCCGCGCGCGGCTGGGCGCACCTCGGCGTGCTGCGCGTGCTGCAGGAGGCGGGGCTGGAGCCGGATATCGTCTGCGGCACCTCCATCGGTGCGCTGGTCGGGGCCGCCTACGCGGCCGGCGAGCTGGACCGGCTGGAGCCGTGGGTGCGCGGGCTGGGCTGGCAGCAGGTGGTTGGACTGATCGACCTGCGCTTTGGCGGCGGGCTGATCGAGGGCGACAAGCTGGAAGCGTTCTTCCGCAGCCGCTTCGTCGACGGCGGCATCGAGGCGCTGCCCAAGCCGTTTGGCTGCGTGGCGACCGACCTGGCCACCGGGCGCGAGGTTTGGCTGCGCCAGGGGCCGGTGATCGACGCGGTGCGCGCCTCGATCGCCATCCCCGGCGTCTTCACCCCGGCGCGGCAGGACGGGCGGCTGCTGGTCGACGGCGGGCTGGTCAACCCGGTGCCGGTGTCGCTGGCGCGCGCGATGGGGGCGGAGTTCGTCATCGCGGTGGATTTGAACTGGGATTTGATGCGCCGGCGCCAGCGCGTGGCCAGCCGCGCGCGCGGCCCCCGCCGCGGCCTGCTGGAAGGGGTGCTCAAGCGCCTGCGCGGCAGTGGGGTGGAGGATGCCGCCGCGCAGGCCGCCGACGGCGCGAACGAGGTAGCTCCACCGTCGCTGTTGGACGTGCTGACCACCAGCATGGCCATCGTGCAGTGGCGCATCACGCAAAGCCGCCTGGCCGGTGAGCCGGCCGACGTCGTCATCCGCCCGGCGCTGGCGGATGTGGCGGCGATGGACTTTCACCGCGCCGCACCGGCCATCGCCGCCGGCCGCCGCGCGGCCGAGCAGGCGCTGCCGGTGCTGCGCGACGCGCTGGCGCTGCTTTACCCGGAGGCGGCCGAGAACGCCGCCGGGCAGACCCAGCGGCACGGCTGACCGCTCACCGGGTGCGTCAGCGCCAGCTCCGCCGCGTGCAGCAGCAGGCGCGGGGCGGCGTGGCGGGCGGCGCCGTCGGCGTAGAGCGGGTCGCCGAGGATCGGGTGGCCGAGCGCCGCCAGGTGCACGCGCAGCTGGTGCGAGCGGCCGGTGAGCGGCTGCAGCTCCAGCCGCGTGGCCTGGAGCCCGCCCCAGCGCTCCAGGCTCAGGATGCGCCAGCGCGTGTGGCTCGGCTTGCCGTGCCGGAAATCGACCTTGCTGCGCGGGCGGCGCGGCCAGTCGACGATCAGCGGCAGACGCACGTCGCCCCAGCCGTCGGGCGCCCCAGGCGGTAGCGGCACGCCGGCCACGACGGCCACGTAGGTCTTGTGCACGCGGCGCTCGGCGAACGCCAGCGACAGCGCGCGCTGCGCCGCCGCGCCGCGCGCCAGCACCATCAGGCCGGAGGTGTCCATGTCCAGCCGGTGCACGACCAGGGCGTCCGGCGCGTGCCGCTGCACGCGCGCGGCCACGCAGTCGGCCTTGTCGGCGCCGCGGCCCGGCACGGCCAGCAGGCCGGCGGGCTTGTCCACCACGATCAGCGCGTCGTCCAGGTGCAGGACGGGGATGCCATCCCACACCGCCAGCGGCGGCGTCACGTCTGCGCGCCCTCGACGATCAGCCGCAGGCGCCGTTGGCCCTGCCAGTCGTCGGCCTCCAGCCGGTACGCGAGCTGCACCCGCGCGGGCAGCGCCTCGGTGTGGCCGAACCAAATGCCCTCCAGCGGTTGGCCCTGCACGCGCAGGCGCAGCGCCAGGTGCCGCTCGCCGACCAGCCGCTGGCCCAGCACCTCGACCTCGTCGCTGAACACCGGCGCGGCAAAGCCCTGGCCCCACGCCTGCGCGTCGAGCAGATCGACCACGTCCACGCGGCGCCAAGGCTCCGCCAGCGGGCCATCGGTCTCCAGCCGGCGCTGCAGGGTGGCGGCGTCCAGCCATTCGGCGGCGACGGCCTGCAAGGCGGCCTCGAACGCGGTCAGGCCGTCGGCGGGCAGGGTGCAGCCCGCCGCCATGGCGTGACCGCCAAACCGCAGCAGCAGGCCCGGCTGGCGCTTGGCCATCCAGTCCAGCGCATCGCGCAGGTGAAAGCCCGCGATCGAGCGCCCCGAGCCCTTCAGGCACGGTGTGCCATCGTCCATCTGCGCCGGTGCGAACACGAACACCGGCCGGTGCAGCCGGTCTTTGAGCCGGGAGGCGACGATGCCCACCACCCCTTCGTGGAAGGTGGGGTCGAAGACGGTCAGCGCCGGGGGGGCCGTGTCGGGGTCCAGGCCGTCGCCGTGGCGCTCGGCCATGGCCAGCAGGGCCTGTTCGCGCATGGCCGATTCCACGGCCCGCCGCTGGCGGTTGATGTCGTCGAGCAGGCGGGCCAGTTCCTCGGCCCGCGCCGGATCGTCGGTGATCAGGCACTCGATGCCCAGCCCCATGTCGCTCAGGCGCCCTGCAGCATTGAGCCGGGGCCCCAGGGCGAACCCGAGGTCGAAGGTCGAGGCGCGCGCAGCAGGCCGCTTGGCCGTGGCGAGCAAGGCCGCCATGCCCGCCGGCATGGCCCCGGCGCGGATGCGCCGCAGGCCCTGGGCCACCAGCCGCCGGTTGTGCGCATCCAGCCGCACCACGTCGGCCACCGTGCCCAGCGCCACCAGGGGCAGCAGGGTGTCCAGGCGGGGTTGGCTCGCGCCGTCGAAGACGCCGCGGCGCCGCAGCTCGGCGCGCAGCGCCAGCAGCACATAAAACATCACGCCCACCCCGGCCATCGCCTTGGCGGGAAAGTCGCACCCGGGCTGATTCGGGTTGACGATGACGCAGTCCTGCGGCAGGCGGACTTCGCCCCCTTGCACCAGCGGCAGATGGTGGTCGGTGATCAGCACCTGCAGACCCAGTGCCCGCGCCCGCTCCACCCCCTCCAGGCCGGCGATGCCGTTGTCCACGGTGACCAGCACATCGGCCCCCATGGCGCGCACGCGGTCGGCCAGCGCAGGGGTCAGGCCGTAGCCGTCGCGCACCCGGTCGGGCACCAGGTAGCGCACCCGGTCCCAGCCCAACGGCGCCCCCAGCAGCCGCAGGCCGCGCCACGCCGTCGCGCAAGCCGTGGCGCCGTCGCAGTCGTAGTCGGCCACGATGCAGACGGTGTGGCCGCGCTGCAGCGCATCGGCCAGCAGATCCGCCGCCTCGCGTGCGCCGCGCAGGCGCTCGGGCGGGGGCAGGTGGGTCAGGGCGTCGTCCAGCTCCTCCGCCTGCTGGACGCCGCGCGCGGCAAACAGCCGCGCCAGCAGCGGGTGCACACCGGCCTGTTCCAGCGCCCAGGCGGCCCGCGGGGGCACGTCGCGGGGGGTGATCTTCACAGGCTGCTCCACCAGTCGAGCGTGGGCGGCATGGCGGGGCGCGGCCGCCCCCGCAGCCGGTGCCACAGATCGCGCCAATGCCGCCGGGGCGGGGGCGGCGGGTCGGCCCCGGGGTCCAGCCGCCACGAGCGCCAGCCGCGCTCGCCGCACAGGGTCAGCCAGCGGGGCTGGCCGTCCGCGTCGGCAGCGGCCAGCCAGGGGGCCAGCAGTGTCTCGTCGAGCCGCGCCCAGGCGGCGGCCCAGCCCGCGCCGTCGCCCTGGGTGGCCGGCGCGCTCAGGTCCTCCACCAGCCGCACGCCGGCTTGCGCCGGGGTGGGGCCGTGGCCGTCCCAGCGGCCGGCACCCGCAATCCACAGGCCGTTGACCGGCAGCGCACCGCGCGCGGCGCGGGCCGCGTTGACCGGGTGGTCGTGGAAGAGCATTTGGGCTTCGTTCAGCAGGCGCAGCAGCGTGCGGGCGGCGGGCTGGTGGCCGGCATCCCGCCACCAGCCGTCGGCGCGTCGGTGCGCCACCCGGTCCAGGCTGGCGCTCGTCCAGTCGTCGAACAGCACCCCGCGCGCCAGCCAGCGCAGCGGGTCGTCGCCGTGCAGCTCGATGCCATCGCTGGCGGCATAGGGCGCGAAGGCGTCGCGCAGGGCCGCCGATTCCTCCGCGCGCAGATCGAGCGCGTGCGGGGGCACGATGGTGATCTGGTCGATGCCGGCCTGCCAGGCGCATGGCCACAGCCAGGCGCAGCCCACGCCCACCACCCCGGCGTGCCAGGCGGCCCACGGCAGTTGCCCATCGGCCACCGCCCATCCCAAGGCGCGTGCCAAGGCGTGTTCGTGGGGCGGCGTCAGGCTCCAGGGGCTTCCAGCGTGCTGGGCGTGCGGGGTGGCGCGCGCCAGCCAGCGCTGCAGGGTGGGCAACGGGGGGAGGGGAGGCGTGCCCGTCCCCGCCGCGGCGTCGGCGGCCAGCGGGGCGGCATAGGCGATGATCAGGTGGCGGGCCTCGGGCATGGCGCGATTGTTGCGCAATCGCTGCGGCACAATCGGGGCAGCTTGTGGACACACCCATGCCTTTGCCCTACGAATTCGTGATCGGCTGGCGCTACACGCGCGCCGGCCGGGCCACCCGCCGCAACGGCTTCATTTCTTTCATCAGCGCGGTCTCCATGCTGGGGATCGCGCTCGGGGTCGCGGCGCTCATCATCGTGCTGTCGGTGATGAACGGGTTCCAGAAAGAGGTGCGCGATCGCATGCTGGGCGTGCTGTCGCACATCGAGGTGCTCTCCGTCACCGGTGAGGCCTTGGTCGACCCGGCGGGCACCATGGCGCGGGTGCGCGAGCATCCGAGCGTGCGCGCGGTGGCGCCCTTCATTGCCGAGCAGGGGTTGCTGGCGCGCGGGCAGGACATGAAAGGGGCGGTCATCCGCGGCATCGACCCCGCGCAGGAGCCGGCCGTCACCGCCCTGGGGGCGGATCTGGCGGCGCAGGCCTTCGGGGCCTTGCAGTCCGGGCGCTTTGGCATCGTGCTGGGGGCGGCGCTGGCGCGTTCGCTGGGGGTGACGACCGGGGATGCGGTGACGCTGGTGGTGCCCAGCGGCCAACTCACGCCTGCGGGGGTCGTACCCCGCTTGCGCCAGATGACCGTGGTGGGGTTGTTCGACTCCGGCCACTACGAGTACGACGCGACGCTGGCGCTGGTGCACCTGGAAGACGCGCAGCGGCTGTTCCGGCTGGCGGGGCCGACTGGCATCCGTGTGCGGCTGGACGACCTGCACGCCGCGCGCGAGGTGGCCATCGAGCTGGCGGCGCAGCTCGAGCCGGCGCTGGGCCCCGGGGTGCTGGTGCGCGACTGGACGCGCGCCAATCGCACTTGGTTTGCCGCCGTGCAGGTGGAAAAACGCATGATGTTCATCATCCTCACGCTCATCGTCGCGGTGGCGGCGTTCAACCTGGTGTCCACGCTGGTCATGACCGTGACCGACAAGCGTGCCGACATCGCCATCCTGCGCACGCTGGGGGCCAGCCCGCGCAGCGTGATGGCGATCTTCGTGGTGCAGGGGGCGGCCGTTGGCCTGGTGGGGACGGCGCTGGGGCTGGCGCTGGGCCTGGGGGTGGCGTTGCACATCGACACGCTGGTGCCGGCGCTCGAACGGCTGCTGGGCGTGCACTTCCTGCCGCAGGACATTTACCTGATCAGTCGCATGCCCAGCGATCCGCAGGCCGGGGACATCGTGCCGATCGCCGTCATCTCGTTGGTGCTGGCCTTCGTGGCGACGCTCTACCCCAGTTGGCGGGCCAGCCGGCTCAACCCCGCGGAGGCGCTGCGCTATGAATGACTCGGCCGACGTGGTGCTGCAAGCGCGCGGGCTGGTCAAGCGCTTTCGTGAGGGGCGGCTGGACGTGACCGTCCTGCGCGGCGTGGATTTGACCGTGCGCGCTGGCGAGACGGTGGCCATCGTCGGGGCATCGGGCTCGGGCAAGAGCACCTTGCTGCACCTGCTGGGCGCGCTGGAGGCCCCGACCGCGGGCGAGGTGCGGCTGATGGGTGAGGATCTGCACCGCCTGCCCCCGGCCCGCCAGGGGGACGCGCGCAACCGGTATCTGGGCTTCGTCTATCAATTCCACCACCTGCTGCCGGAGTTCACCGCCCAGGACAATGTCGCCATGCCGCTGTGGATCCGGCGCGAGCGGCGGGCGGTGGCGGCCGAACAGGCGGCGCATTGGCTGCGGCGCGTGGGCCTGGGTGAGCGGCTGCTGCACCGCCCCGCCGAGCTGTCCGGGGGGGAGCGCCAGCGCGTGGCGATCGCGCGCGCCCTCGTCACGCGGCCGGCCTGTGTGCTGGCGGACGAGCCCACGGGCAACCTGGACCGCGAGACCGCCGGCAGCGTCTTTGAGCTGATGCTGGACCTGGCCCGCTCGCAGGGGACGGCCTTCGTGCTGGTCACCCACGATCCGGAGCTGGCCGCGCGCTGCGACCGCGTGCTGCGCCTGGCCCACGGCAGCCTGAGCGGCTGAGCCCCGGTGGTGCGCCCGCCCCCGCGCGGCGGCGGGCTTTTTTGTGCCCGCCCTTGTCAGCTTTCCGTCGGCTTCAGGGTTTACACTAATAAAGATATTCGCAATCAATCATATAGTTTTGGCGTGAGCCGATCTCTGTCTGCCCCGCCGTTGGATGCCGTGCTGCCGGACTTCGAGTCGGTGGCGCGACATTTCTGCGTGCTGGGTGAGCCCGCGCGGCTGCGCATCCTGCACGCCGTGTGCCAGTCGGAGCGCTGCGTCAACGACATCATGCAGGCCACCGGGATGGCGCAGGCCAATGTCTCGCGCCATCTGGCGCGTCTGCATCAGGCGGGCCTGCTGGTGCGCCGGCGCGAGGGCACCCGGGTGTTTTACCGGGTGGCTCCGTCGTCGCACCTGGACCTGTGCCGACTCATCACCCAACAGGTGGGGGCCGGGCAGGCGCACCCGGGGCGGGGGGAGGGGTGCGGGATCGGTCGGCCGGCGTCGGTGTTCCCCGTTGAGTCAAAGGAAGAAACCAGTGTCTGAGAACCTCCGCGAAGTCATCGGCCGGGTCCTGCCCGCGCCCGAGAACCACCTGAGCCCGGAGCTGCTCGATAAAGCCCGCAAGGCCCGGCGCAGCTTCATGGGCAAGGCCTTGGCCATGGGGGCCGGCGCCGCCTCTGCGGTGGTCGGTGGCAAAGCCCTGGCGGCCGAGGACGGCGAAGACGCCATCCTCAAGCTGCCCGAGCACACGACCGGCCTGGGGCAACCCGTCGCCGCGCGCGGCTACGGCATGCCCAGCAAGTGGGAGAGCAACCTGCAGCGGCGCGAAAGCCCGGGCCTGACCCGGGTCTCGCAAGCGTCGGTGAGCTTCTGCCCGCTGCAGGGGCTGTTCGGCATCATCACGCCCAGCGGCCTGCACTTCGAGCGCCACCACCAGGGCTGGTGGGACATCGACCCCTCCCAGCACCGGCTGATGGTGCACGGCCTCGTCAAGCGCCCGCGCGTCTTCACGATGGACGACCTGATGCGCTTGCCGAGCGTCTCGCGCATCCACTTCATCGAATGCGGCGCCAACACCGCCATGGAGTGGGGCAACGTGGCCGTGCCGACCGTGCAGTACACCCACGGCATGATCAGCTGCTCGGAGTTCACCGGCGTGCTGCTGTCCACCCTGCTGGACATGTGCGGCATCGACCGCAAGAAGGCCAAGTACGTGCTGGCCGAAGGCGCCGACGGCTCGTCGATGACCCGCACCATCGACCTGGAGCGCGCGCTGGACGACGTGATCGTGGCCTGGGGCATGAACGGCGAGATGCTGCGCCCCGAAAACGGCTACCCGCTGCGCCTGGTGGTCCCGGGCGTGCAGGGCGTGAGCTGGGTCAAGTACCTGCGCCGCATCGAGGTGGGCGACCAGAAGTGGGCCACCAAGGACGAGGCGGTGCACTACATCGACCTGATGCCGGACGGCACGCACCGCCAGTACACCGGCATTCAGGAGTGCAAGAGCGTGATCACGTCGCCCTCGGGCGGCCAGACGCTGCTCGATCGCGGCTACTACAACGTGACCGGTCTGGCGTGGTCCGGCCGCGGCAGCATCAAGGCGGTGGACGTCTCCTTCGACGGCGGCCGCAACTGGCGTCCCGCCCGCCTGGAGGGGCCGATCCTGCCCAAGGCGTTCACCCGCTTCAACATCGACTGGGTGTGGGACGGCAAGCCCGCCATCCTGCAAAGCCGTGCCATCGATTCGACCGGCTATGTGCAGCCCAAGATCAACCAACTGCGCGCGGTGCGCGGCACGCGGTCGATCTACCACAACAACGCGATCCAGAGCTGGCTGGTGTCCGAGAACGGCGAAGTCTCCAACGTGCAGGTGTACTGATGAAGAGCAAGATCCAATCCACCGTCCGTGCGGCGGCCTTGGGCGTCGCGCTGCTGGGTGCGGGCATGGGCGTCGCGCACGCCAACAAGCCCTGGCACGACATCGGCCGCGGCGCCAAGCCGGCCGAGATCAAGGCCTGGGACATCGACGTTCGCCCCGACTTCGTCGGCCTGCCCAAGGGCTCCGGCTCGGTCAGCAAGGGCGAAGAAGTCTGGGTGAGCAAGTGCGCCTCGTGCCACGGCGATTTCGGTGAGTCCAACGAGGTCTTCACCCCGATCGTCGGCGGCACCACGGCCAAGGACATCGAGACCGGCCGCGTCGCCAACCTGCGGCTGGAGGCGCACTACCCCCAGCGCACCACGCTGATGAAGGTGGCCACCGTCTCCACGCTGTGGGACTACATCAACCGCGCCATGCCCTGGAACGCGCCGAAGTCGCTCTCCACCGACGAGGTGTATGGCGTGCTGGCCTACATCCTGCACCTGGGCAACATCGTGCCGGCGGATTTCGTCCTGAGCGATCAGAACATCGCCGACGTGCAAAAGCGCATGCCCAACCGCAACGGCATGGTGTTCTACGAGCCGCTGTGGAAGGTCAACGGCAAGGGCGACGTGCAGAACACCCGCTGCATGAAGAATTGCCCCATCGAGGGCGACATCAAGTCCATGCTGCCGGAGAACATGCGGGACGCGCACGGCAACCTGATCGAGCAAAACCGCATCATCGGTCCGGTGCGCGGCTGGGACACCACCCAGCCCCCGCGCAAGGAACCGCTGACCCGCAAGGTGTCGATGGCGGCACCCGTCCCGGCCGCCGCGGCAGCCGGTGGCACCGACGCCAAGGGCCTGCTGGCCAAGAACGCCTGCACGGCCTGCCACGGCGTGGCCAACAAGATCGTCGGGCCCGGCTTCAACGAAGTGGCCGCCAAGCACAAGGGCAAAGCCAACCTGGAAGCCTATCTGGCGGAGAAAATCAAGGCGGGCGGGCAGGGGGTTTACGGCGCCATTCCGATGCCGCCGCAACCCCAGGTCAGCGACGCCGACGCCAAGGCGATCGCCGCCTGGATCGCCGCCGGCGCCAAGTGAACCGGGCCTGCTGCCCACGACTCTAACGAAGGGCCTGCGCGGCAGGCCTTACCACCGCCAAGGAGCACGATGATGAACCTGAAGACGATGCTGATGGCTGCGGCCGGGGTTGCCGCCCTGGTCGGCCCGGCACATGCGCTGGACGCCGCGGCCGCCAAGGCTCTGGCCCAGAAGAACGCCTGCATGGGCTGCCACGCCGTGGACAAGAAGCTGGTCGGGCCGTCCTACAAGGATGTTGCCGCCAAGTACAAGGGCATGAAGCCCGAGGAGCTGGCCGCCTCGATCAAGAAGGGCGGCGCAGGCAAGTGGGGCCCGGTGCCGATGCCGGCCCAGGCGGCGCTCGGCGACAATGACGCTAAGCTGTTGGCTGAGTGGGTGCTGGCGGGGGCACCCGACAAGTGATGGCGGGCGTGCCCGTCGTCCCGAATGACGTTTACGACAAGGAGTTGCATATGAAACAGAACCGACGCGCCGTGCTGAAGGCCGGCGGGGCGCTGGCGACGCTGGTGTCGCTGGGCGTGGTGACGGCCGAGCAGGCGCTGGCGTCGGGCCGCGACGGCTTTGCAGCCAAGACGCTGGCGGACGCGCTCAAGGCGGTGGGGGGCCAGCCCGCGACGAGCGACCAGGTGCAAATCGTCTCGCCGGACATCGCGGAAAACGGCGCGGTGGTGCCGGTGGGTGCGGTGAGCAAGCTGCCCAACACGACCGAGATTTACCTGCTGGTGGAGAAGAACCCGACGCCGCTGTCGGCGATGTTCATGATTCCGGCGGGCACCGAGGCGGACGTGCAGACGCGCCTGAAGATGGGGCAGAGCACCAACGTGCTGGCGGTGGTCAAGGCCGACGGCAAGCTGTACTCGGCCGTCAAGGAAACGAAGGTGACGCTGGGCGGCTGCGGCGGCTGAAGCGGCACAGGGTAACGAACGCGAAGGAGAGACGAAGATGGCAGATCCGATGCGCATCCGGGCCAACGAGGCCGGTGGGGTGACGACGGTGCGGGTGCTCATGAGCCACCCGATGGAGCCGGGCACGCGGCGCGATGCGAGCGGCGCGCTGGTGCCGGCGCACCACATCACGGACGTGGTGGCCACGCACAACGGCAAGGAAGTGCTCAAGGCGCTGTGGAGCGGGGCGGTGTCGCAAAACCCGTTCCTGAGCTTCAAGTTCAAGGGCGCCAACAAGGGCGACAAGATCGTGGTCAAGTGGACCGACAACAAGGGCGAGTCGCGCACCGACGAGGCCGTGATCGCCTGATCCCGCACGCCGGGCGCCCCGGGCCGCTCCCCAGCGGCCCACCCAGGGCCAGCGGACCCGACGGCCCGCTGGCCTTTGCTTTCCAGGCGCCCCTCCAGCTTCCACAGGAACCGTCACCATGAGTTTCAGCCGCCGCGAGTTTCTTCAGGTGCTGGCCGTCGCCAGCGCCTCTGGCATGACCATTGCCCACGAGGACGTTCTGGCCGCCAAGCCGGGCGCTGTCAGCCGCCTGTACGACGTGCCCAAGTTCGGCAACGTCAGCTTCCTGCATTTCACCGACTGCCACGCGCAACTCACGCCGGTGTATTTCCGCGAGCCGAGCGTCAACCTGGGCGTCGGCGAGGCGCGCGGCCGGCCGCCGCACCTGGTCGGTGAGCACCTGCTCAAGCACTTCGGCATCCGCCCGGGCACGCACCAGGCGCACGCCTTCACCTATCTGGACTTTGCCCGCGCGGCCAAGACCTACGGCAAGGTGGGCGGCTTTGCGCACCTGGCCACGCTGGTCAAAATGCTCAAAGCCAGCCGCCCGCACGCGCTGCTGTGCGATGGCGGTGACACCTGGCAGGGCTCGGCCACCTCGCTGTGGACCAACGCCCAAGACATGGTCGACGCCTGCAAGCTGCTGGGCGTCAACGTCATGACCCCGCACTGGGAGTTCACCTTCGGCGCCAAGCGCGTGCAGGAGATCGTCGAGAAGGACTTCAAGGGCCACATCGACTTCGTCGCCCAGAACGTCAAGACGGCGGATTTCGAAGAGCTGGTCTTCCCGCCGTATGTGATCAAAGAGCAAAACGGCGTGTCGGTGGCCATCATCGGCCAGGCCTTCCCTTACACCCCGATTGCCAACCCGCGCTGGATGGTGCCGGACTGGACCTTTGGCATCCGTGACGACCACATGCAGAAGATGGTCGACGAGGTGCGCGCCAAGGGCGCCAAGGTGGTCGTGGTGCTGTCGCACAACGGCATGGATGTGGACATCAAGATGGCCTCGCGCGTGCGCGGCATCGACGCCATCCTGGGCGGCCACACCCACGACGGCATGCCCGCGCCGGTCATCGTCAAGAACGCCGGTGGCCAGACGCTGGTGACCAACGCCGGCTCCAACAGCAAGTTCCTGGGGGTGCTGGACTTCGACGTGCGGGACGGTCAGGTGCGCGGCTACCAGTACCGCCTGCTGCCGGTGTTTGCCAACCTGCTGCCGGCCGATGCCGAGATGGCGGCCTACATCGAGAAGGTGCGCGCGCCGTACAAGGCCAAGCTGGAAGAGAAGCTCGCGGTCACCGAAGGCCTGCTGTACCGTCGCGGCAACTTCAACGGATCGTGGGACCAGCTCATTCTGGATGCGCTGATGGAGGTCAAGGGGGCGGATGCGGCCTTCTCGCCGGGCGTGCGCTGGGGCACCAGCCTGCTGCCGGGCGACGTGATCACCTACGAGCGCATGATGGATCAGATGGCCATGACCTACCCGGCCACCACGCTCAACGAGTTCACGGGCGCCCAGATCAAAGAGATCATGGAGGACGTGGCCGACAACCTGTTCAACCCCGATCCGTACTACCAGCAGGGCGGCGACATGGTGCGCGTCGGCGGCATCCAGTACACCATCGACCCGACCGCGCCCATGGGCCAGCGCATCCAGAACCTGACCCTGAAGGGCAAGCCGCTGGCCGCGGACAAGACCTACAAGGTGGCGGGCTGGGCGTCGGTGCAAGAGGGCGTGACCGGTACCCCGATCTGGGACGTGGTTGCGGGTTATCTGCGCGACAAAAAGGTCATCAAGCCGGTGCAGATCAACCAGCCCAAGGTCATCAACGTCGGCGGCAACCCGGGCCTGGCGGCCTGAGCCGGCCAGCCCCAACGGGTGTGACCAAGCCCGCTTCGGCGGGCTTTTTGCTGCCCGGCCGTCCGCCCGGCGGGGGTGCGTCGCTGTGCAGCGCCCCGCCTACAATTGCGCCACCATGCTCGATATCGCCACCCTGCGCCGCGACCTCGACGCCGTCGTCGCGCGGCTTGAGACCCGAAAGAACCCCCAACCCTATCTCGACGTCGCGGCCTTCACCGCGCTCGAAAACGAGCGCAAGGCCCTGCAGGTCCGCACCGAGGAGCTGCAAGCCCGCCGCAACAGCCTGTCCAAGCAAATTGGCGTGCTCAAAGGCAAGGGTCAGCATGCCGAAGCCGAGGCCGCCATGGCCGAGGTCGCCCAGATCAAAGGGACGCTGGAGGCCTCCGCCGCGCGGCTGGAGCAGATCCAGACGGAACTGCAGACGCTGTTGCTGGCCGTGCCCAACCTGCCGCAGCCGGAAGTGCCCGTCGGCCCGGACGAAAGCGGCAACGTGGAGCTGCGCCGCTGGAGCCCCGCCGGTGGCCTGGGCGGGTCGCCGACGGCGCTGCCGTTCGAGCCGCGGGACCACGTGACGCTGGGGGAGCGGCTGGGGCTGGACTTCGAGACCGCGGCCAAGCTCAGCGGTGCCCGCTTTGCCGTGTTGCGCGGGCCGATCGCACGGCTGCATCGGGCGCTCGCGCAGTTCATGCTGGATGTGCAGACCGGCGAGCATGGCTACACCGAGTGCTACACCCCGTACGTCGTCAACGCGCAGACCTTGCGCGGCACGGGGCAGCTGCCCAAGTTCGAGGCCGACCTGTTCGCCGCCAAGAAGGGGGGCGCCGAGGGCGACGAGGAGGCGATGTATCTGATCCCCACCAGCGAGGTGACGCTGACCAACTTCGTGCGCGACGCCATCCTGACCGAGGCCGAACTGCCGATCAAGCTGACCGCGCACACGCCGTGCTTCCGCTCCGAGGCCGGCGCGGCCGGGCGCGACACGCGCGGCCTGATCCGCCAGCACCAGTTCGACAAGGTGGAGATGGTGCAGATCGTGCACCCGCAGCACAGCCACGCGGCGCTGGAGGAGATGACCGGCCACGCCGAGGCGATCCTGCAGCGGCTGGGGCTGCCGTACCGCGTGGTGCTGCTGTGCACCGGCGACATGGGCTTTGGCGCCGCGCGCACGCACGACCTGGAGGTGTGGCTGCCGGCGCAGGGCACCTACCGCGAGATCAGCTCGGTGAGCAACTGCGGCGACTTCCAGGCGCGGCGGCTGCAGGCGCGCTTTCGCAACGCGCAGGGCAAGCCGGAGCTGGTGCACACGCTCAACGGCTCGGGCTTGGCGGTCGGGCGGGCGCTGGTGGCGGTGCTGGAAAACTACCAGAACGCCGACGGCACCATCACCGTGCCCGAAGCGCTGCGGCCCTACCTCGGCGGGGCCGAGCGGCTGTGATGGCGGTCAGCTCAGCCCCGCCCCGGCGGCATCAAAGTCGCGCTGGATCAGCTCGATCTTGTAGCCGTCGGGGTCGGTGACGAAGGCGATCACCGTCGTGCCGCCCTTGACCGGGCCGGGTTCACGCGTGATGGTGCCGCCCGCGGCGCGGATGCGCTCGCACGCCGCGTACACGTCGGGCACGCCGATGGCGATGTGGCCGTAGGCCGTGCCCATCTCGTACTTGTCGACGCCCCAGTTGTAGGTCAGCTCGATCTCGGCCTGGCCGGGGTTGCCCCCGTCAAAGCCCAGGAAGGCGAGCGAGTACTTGTACTCCGGGTTTTCGGAGGTGCGCAGCAACTGCATGCCCAGCACCTGGGTGTAGAAGGCGATGGAGCGCTGCAAGTCGCCGACCCGCAGCATGGTGTGGAGGATGCGCATGGTGGATTCCTTCCGTTGGTGTCACTGAATGCGGCCGAAGCTGGTGCGCAGCGGATCGATGCCGCCGCCCCCGCCCCCGCCTTTGCCCCCGCCGCCGCGGTTTTTGTTGCGGTTGCGGCGGCCGCGGTCGTTCAGGGCGTCGATACCGGTGCGCAGCGGGTCCGGCTGGCGTGCCGGCCCCGCTGGCTGGGGTTTGCGGGCGCCGGACGATTGGGGCGCGGGGCGGCCGTCCCGCCCTGCGCCTTCGCGCGGTGGGCGCGGCTGGGCGGCCGCGCCGCCATCCGCACGGGGCGGCTGGCCGCCGCCGGCGTTGCCGATGCTACCGCCAGCGCCTTTGGCCTTGCCACGGCGGCGCCGGTTGCGGCTGCGCCGCCCGTCGGGGTCGATGCGGGTGCGCTGCTCGCCATCCGCGCCCATGTCGCCGTCTTCCGAGTCGGTCGCATCGTCGTCATCCCGGTCGGCCCGCTCCGCTGCCTCGGCGGCCGCGGACGCCTTCGGTGCGGGGCCGGCTTTGCGGGCGCGCATGCGGTCCAGCATCTCGCGCCGGGCGGCCTTGGCCGCTGCGGCCATGACTTCGCGGCTGGGCGGCTTGCCGGCGCCACCCCACAGGACTTGGCGGCCCATGGCGATGGGTTCGGCCTTTTCCCCGGGCTCGGGCATGAACTCCGGCAGCACCTGCACTGGGATCTGTTGCCCGGTGAAGCGCTCGATGGCCATCATCCAGCCTTCTTCGTCTAGGCTGACGAAGCTCAGCGCCTCGCCCTCGGCGCCGGCACGGCCGGTGCGGCCGATGCGGTGCACATAGTCCTCGGGCACATTGGGGATGTCGTAGTTGACGACGTGCGGCAGCTCCTCGATGTCGATGCCGCGCGCGGCGATGTCGGTGGCCACCAGCACGCGCAGCTGCCCGCTCTTGAAACCATCCAGCGCCTGGGTGCGCGCCGTCTGGCTCTTGTTGCCGTGCAGCGCCATCGCGCTGATGCCGTGTTCGTTGAGGAACTGCGCCACCTGGTTGGCGCCGAATTTGGTGCGCGTGAACACCAGCACCTGGTTCCAGCCGTTGCCGTCCAGCAGGTGCTTGAGCAGCGCCATCTTCTTGGTGCGGCCCACGGGGTGGATGGTCTGGCGGATGCGCTGCACCGTGGTGTTGGGCGGCGTCACCTGGATGTGCCGCGGCTCGCGCAGCAGGCCGGCGGCCAGCGCCTTGATCTCGTCGCTGAAGGTGGCCGAGAACAGCAGGCTCTGCTTATTTTCCGGCAGCAGCGCCAGCACCTTGCGCACGTCGTGGATGAAGCCCATGTCGAGCATGCGGTCGGCCTCGTCCAGCACCAGGATTTCGACCTTGGAGAGGTCGAGGTGGCCCTGATCGGCCAAGTCCAGCAGCCGGCCCGGTGTCGCCACCAGGATGTCCACGCCCTTGGCCAGCTTTTCGATCTGGGGATTGAGGCCCACGCCGCCAAACACCACCGCCGATTTGAGCTTGAGGTGCTTGCCGTAGGCTTTGACCGAGTCCTCGACCTGGGCGGCCAGCTCGCGGGTGGGGGTCAGCACCAGGGCGCGGATGGGGCGCGGCTGACCGCGCTTGGGCGTCTCGCCGCGCGAGGCGAGCAGATGCAGCATCGGCAGCGTGAAGGCGGCCGTCTTGCCGGTGCCGGTTTGGGCGCCGGCCAGCAGGTCGTGTCCGGCCAGCACGGCGGGGATGGCCTCGGCCTGGATGGGGGTGGGCGTCTCGTAGCCCTGCTCGCGCACGGCCTCGACGATGGCCGGCAGCAGTTGGAGTTCTTCGAATGTCATGTGAAGGTCGGGCGCCCATGCCGGGGCGCGCGGCATCGGCCCACGCCGTCGGGTGCCGGATCGGTCGATCCCGCGCACCGGTCGAGCGGCTCAGTCAGGGGCAGATGGGGTCAGGAAGGTGAGCCGGGGCGCGACTGCAGGGCCCGGTCAACCCGAATTGTTGCATAACTGGGATAATTCGAGGAAACCCGGGCCGCGATCCCGGGACATTTTTTTCACGATCCGTTGTTTTTCCGAAGGTAGCCCGCGATGGCCCAGTATGTTTTCACGATGAACCGCGTCTCCAAGACCGTGCCGCCCAAGCGGCAGATCTTGAAAGACATTTCGCTGAGTTTCTTCCCCGGCGCCAAGATCGGCGTGCTGGGGCTCAACGGTGCCGGCAAGTCCACGCTGCTCAAGATCATGGCCGGGGTGGACAAGGATTTCGAGGGCGAGGCCGTGCCCATGCCCGGCATCAAGATCGGCTACCTGCCGCAGGAGCCGCAGCTCAACCCCGACCAGACCGTGCGCCAGGCGGTGGAAGAGGGCATCGGCGGCGCGCTGGCGGCCAAGAAGCGGCTGGAGGAGGTCTATGCCGCGTATGCCGAGCCGGACGCCGACTTCGACGCGTTGGCTGCCGAGCAGGCGGAGCTGGAGGCCATCATCGCCGCCGCCGGCAGCGAGAACACCGACCTGCAACTGGAGCTGGCCGCCGATGCGCTGAACCTGCCGCCGTGGGACGCGGTGATCCGCAACCTCTCCGGCGGCGAGAAGCGCCGCGTGGCGCTGTGCCGGCTGCTGCTGTCCAAGCCGGACATGCTGCTGCTGGACGAGCCGACCAACCACCTGGACGCCGAGAGCGTGCACTGGCTGGAGCAGTTCCTGCAGCGTTTCCCCGGCACGGTGGTGGCGATCACGCACGACCGCTATTTCCTGGACAACGCGGCGGAGTGGATTCTGGAGCTGGACCGCGGCATGGGCATCCCGTACAAGGGCAACTACTCCGAATGGCTGGAGCAGAAGGAGCGCCGGCTGGAGCAGGAGCAAAAGTCCGAGGATGCGCGCCGCAAGGCCATGAAGGAGGAGCTCAAGTGGGTGCGCTCCAACGCCAAGGGGCGCCAGGCCAAGAGCAAGGCGCGTCTGCAGCGCTTCGAGGAGCTGAGCGACTACGAATACCAAAAGCGCAACGAGACCAACGAGATCTTCATCCCCGTCGCCGAGCGGCTGGGCTCGCAGGTCATCGAGTTCAAGAACGTCAGCAAATCGTTCGGTGACCGGCTGTTGATCGACAACCTGTCGTTCAGCGTGCCGGCCGGCGCCATCGTCGGCATCATCGGTCCCAACGGCGCGGGCAAGTCCACGCTGTTTCGCATGATCCAGGGCGTGGAAAAGCCCGACAGCGGCGAGATCATCATCGGCCAGACCGCCAAGCTCGCCTTCGTGGATCAGAGCCGTGACAGCCTGGATGGCAGCAAGACCGTGTGGGAGGACGTCTCCGGCGGGCTGGATAACATCACCGTGGGCAAGTTCGTCATGCCCAGCCGGGCGTATCTGGGCCGCTTCAACTTCAAGGGCAACGATCAGCAAAAGCGCGTCGCCGATCTGTCGGGCGGCGAGCGTGGTCGCTTGCATCTGGCCAAGACGCTGGCCAAGGGCGGCAACGTGCTGCTGCTGGACGAACCGTCCAACGATCTGGACGTGGAAACCCTGCGCGCGCTGGAGGATGCGCTGCTGGAGTTTGCCGGCAGCGCGTTGGTGATCAGCCACGACCGCTGGTTCCTCGACCGTATCTGCACGCACATCTTGGCCTACGAGGGCGACAGCCAGTGGTATTTCTACGACGGCAACTTCACCGAGTACGAGGCCGACAAGGTGCGCCGGCTGGGTGAAGAGGGGGCGCGCCCGAAGCGCGTGCGCTTCAAGTCGCTGGCCTGACCGTGGCTGCCACGCCCGTCCCCGCGCCCGGCGCTCCGGCCGCCCCGCCCGGTGCGCCCGACGTGTCCGCGGTCGAGGCGGCGATGCGCCGCTGGATCGAGCGCGCCGTCATCGGCCTGAATCTGTGCCCGTTTGCCAAGGCGGTCTGGGTGAAGGACCAGGTGCGCATCGCGGTCAGCCGGGCGCGGCATCTGGATGCCTTTCTGGACGATCTGGATGCCGAGCTGCTGCGGCTGCGTGATACGCCGCCCGAGGTACTCGACACGACGCTGCTCGTGCATCCGACGCTGTTTCCGGACTTCTTCGTGTTCAACGATTTTCTGGACGTGGTGGATCGGGTGATCGAAGAGCACGGGCTGGAGGGGGTGATCCAGGTCGCGCCCTTCCACCCGGACTTCGTGTTCGACGGCGTCGATCCGGACGACATCACCAACGCCACCAACCGCGCGCCCTATGCGACGCTGCACCTGCTGCGCGAGGACAGCGTGGCGCGCGCCGTGGCCTCGGGCGACCCGGTCGAGGCGATCGTCGAGCGCAATCTGGACACCCTGCGCCGGCTCGGGCCGCAGGGGTGGCAGCGCTTGCTCGGCACGGACGAATGAGCAAAAATCCGCATTCTTGTCAGTTTTAGGTCAAAATGGCGGGAATGAAACCGGACGATATCGATTCCGATCTGCCATCCGACGCCGAGGCGTACTACACGACCTTGGAAGTCGCCCGCATCCTGGGCATGGCCGTGCGCTCCGTCCAGTTGATGGTCGACCGGGGCGATCTGCAGGCGTGGAAAACCCCGGGGGGGCACCGCCGCATCACCGCGTCGTCCCTGCAGCGCTGGCTGGCCCGCAGCCGCGCCGGGGTGGCACCCCCCGCGGCCTCGCGCATGGCGCGGCCGCGCCGCGGGGCCGCGCGCAGCGGCCGGCCGCCGCGCATTTTGCTCATCGAGGATTCTTCGCATTTCCAGCACCTGGTGCAGTTGCTGGTGCGCCAGCGCTTCCCCCGCGCCGAATTGCATGTGGCGGGCGACGGGATTTCGGGCTTGGTGTCCTTTGGGCAGTTGCAGCCCGATCTGCTGATCGTGGACATTTTGCTGCCGGGCATCGATGGCGCATCGATGGTCATGGGCCTGCGCCGCCACGAACTGTTCGGCGGATGCGGGCTGATCGTGCTCACCTCGCTGGACGAGCAGGCGCGCCGCGATTATGCGCACGCGCTGGAGGACGTCGCCGTGGTGCACAAGCCCGACCTCGTGCGCGATTTGCCGCCGCTGATCGAGCGGGCCTTGGGCGAGCGGTTGCGCGAGACGGATCCCTCCGCTGCGTCCGCGGCGGGCGATGCCCCCCCTCAGCGCGCCAGCGCAGACCAGTCGCCCGGCACCAGCCACAGCAGCCCGGCGGTCATGACCACGTAGCGGGCGAATTTGCCCACGGCCATGTAGGCCACGCAGGGCCAGAACGGAAACTTGAGCCACCCCGCCACCGCGCACAGCGGGTCGCCCACGGCGGGCAGCCAGCTCAGCAAACAGGCCTTGGGGCCAAAGCGCTCCAGCCAGTCCAGCGCGCGCAGATGGGTGGGCGAGCCGCGCGCGCGGTCGATGGCCGCGTGTGCGCCGTAGCCCATGGCCCAGCTCACCGCACCGCCGAGGGTGTTGCCCACGGTGGCCACCAGGATGGCCGGCCAGAACAACTCGGGGTTGAGCTTGACCAGCGCGAACACGGCCGGCTCCGACCCCATGGGCAGCAGCGTCGCCGAGACGAACGCCACCACGAATACCGTGGTCAGGCCCACCTCGGGCAGGCTGAGGGTGTGCAGCAGGGACGGGATCCAGGCATCCATGGCGGTATCGGTCGGCCGGCGCGCAGTATAGGCTAGGCGCTGGGGGTAGGGGTACAATCTTGCCCAATTTTTCAGCAGCCCGTTCCTCCTCCTTCCTTTCCCCTTCCCGTCCGCTTGCCATGACCGACGGCCCCGCGATCGGCCCCTATGTGCTGCCCAACCGCCTGTTCGTTGCGCCGATGGCCGGGGTGACGGACCGGCCATTCCGGCGGCTGTGCAAGCGGCTGGGCGCCGGCTACGCGGTCAGCGAGATGATCACCTCGCGCCCGGAGCTGCAGGCCAGCCTGAAGACCGCGCGGCGCGCCAACCACGACGGCGAGCCGGGGCCGATCGCAGTGCAGATCGCCGGCACCGACCCGGCGATGATGGCCGAGGCGGCGGGCCACAACATCGACCGCGGCGCGCAGATCATCGACATCAACATGGGCTGCCCGGCCAAGAAGGTCTGCAACCGGTGGGCCGGCTCCGCCCTGATGCAGGACGAGGCGCTGGCCGCCGCGATCATCGAGGCGGTGGTGGCGGCCTGCGAGCCGCATGGCGTGCCGGTGACGCTGAAGATGCGCACCGGCTGGTGCGACGCCGTGCGCAACGCCCCGCGGCTGGCGCGCATCGCCGAGGAGGCCGGCGTGCGCATGCTCGTGATTCACGGGCGCACGCGCGCGCAGGGTTACGGCGGCGTGGCCGAACACGACACCACGGCGCTCGTCAAGACCCTGGTGCGCATCCCGGTGGTGGCCAACGGCGACCTCGACGGCGCTGAGGCGGTGCGCCGGGTGCTGGCGCACACCGGGGCCGATGCGGTGATGATCGGCCGCGCGGCGCAGGGTCGGCCGTGGCTGTTCCGCGACATCCTGCACGAGCTGCGCACCGGCCGCCCGGCGGCGCCGCCGACCACCGCCGAGCTGCGCGAGTGGCTGCGCGAGCACCTGCTGGACCACTACGCGCTCTACGGCGAGGCCGCCGGCGTGCGCAGCGCGCGCAAGCACCTGCTGTGGTACCTGCGCGCGCTCGGCGGCCCGCCGGCGGCGCAGCAGCGGCTGCGCGCCGCGGTGATCGCCGCCGAGCGGGCCGAGGCGCAGCTGCAGGCGCTGGAGGATTTCCTCGACGAGCGCGACGCTGCCCCGGCCGCCGAACCCGCCGCCCGCCCCGAGCCCGAGGCGGCGCTGGCGGCCTGACGACCCCGAACCCGACACCCGACATGGATCCCCAGTCCCCCCACCTGCCCGACTGCGTGCGCGAAAGCCTCGACGCCTACTTCGCGACGCTCGCCGACACCGAGCCGGCCAATCTGCACGAGATGCTGATCCGCGCGGTGGAAAAGCCGCTGCTGGAGGTGGTGATGGCGCGCGCGCGCGGCAACCAGTCGCGCGCCGCCCAGTGGCTGGGCCTCAACCGCAACACGCTGCGCAAGAAGCTGCTCGAGCACGGCCTGCTCGACGGCTGAAGCCCAGCCCAGATTCAAGCCCCGATTCACCGCAACCGCCCCCCGAGGATCCCCCGACGATGAGAGCCCTGATTTCCGTCTCCGACAAGACCGGCGTGCTGGAGCTGGCGCGCGAGCTGCACGCGCTGGGCGTGCAGCTGATTTCCACCGGCGGCACTGCCCGTCTGCTGGCCGAGGCCGGCCTGCCGGTTGCCGAGGTGGCCGACGTGACCGGCTTTCCGGAAATGCTGGACGGCCGCGTCAAGACGCTGCACCCCGGGATCCACGGCGGGCTGCTTGCGCGGCGCGACGTGCCGGCGCACATGGCGGCGCTGGCGCAGCACGGCATTGCCCCGATCGACCTGCTGGTGGTCAACCTCTATCCGTTCGAGGCCACGGTGGCGCGGCCCGGCTGCACGCTGGCCGAGGCGATCGAGAACATCGACATCGGCGGGCCGGCGATGGTGCGCTCGGCGGCGAAGAACTGGCGTGATGTGGCCGTGCTGACCGACCCGGCGCAGTACGCCCCGGTGCTGGCCGAACTCAAGGACGGCGGGCGCGTCAGCGACGCCACGCGCCTGCAGCTCGCAGTGGCGGCGTTCAACCGCATCGCGCAGTACGACGCCGCGATCAGTCAGTACCTGTCGGCGCTGGACCTGTCGGCCGGCGTGCCGGCGGCCGAGGTCGAGCCGGCGCGGCTGCCGTTTCCGGCCCAGTTCAACGCCTGCTGGACCAAGGTGCAGGACCTGCGCTACGGCGAGAACCCGCACCAGCAGGCCGCCTTCTACCGCGACGCCGACGCGCCGGTGGGATCGCTGGCCACCGCGCAGCAGCTGCAGGGCAAGGAACTCTCCTACAACAACATCGCCGACGCCGACGCGGCGTGGGAGTGCGTCAAGGGCTTCGAGGCGCCGGCCTGCGTCATCATCAAGCACGCCAACCCGTGCGGCGTGGCCATCGGCGCCACGGCGCTGGAGGCCTACCGCAAGGCGTTCCAGACCGACCCCACGAGCGCCTTCGGCGGCATCATCGCCTTCAACCGGGCGCTGGACGGCCAGGCCGCGCAGGCGGTGGCGCAGCAGTTCGTCGAGGTGCTGATCGCGCCGGACTTCACGCCGGAGGCGCTGGCGGTGTTCAAGGCCAAGGCCAACGTGCGGCTGCTGCGCATCGCGCTGCCGACCGACGTGGCCGCCACGCGCAACCGGCTGCACCTGCAGCGCGTCGGTGGCGGCGTGCTGGTGCAGACCGCCGACCACCACGTGCTGCGGCCCGAGGACCTGCGCGTCGTCACGCGCCGCCAGCCGAGCGCGCAGGAGCTGCAGGACCTGCTGTTCGCCTGGGCGGTGGCGCAGTACGTCAAGAGCAACGCCATCGTCTTCTGCAAGGACGGCATGACGATGGGCGTGGGCGCCGGGCAGATGAGCCGGCTGGACTCCGCGCGCATCGCCAGCATCAAGGCGCAGGCCGCGGGCTTAAGCCTCAAAGGCACGGCGGTGGCCAGCGATGCGTTCTTCCCGTTCCGCGACGGGCTGGACGTGGTGGTGGACGCCGGCGCCACCTGCGTGATCCAGCCGGGCGGCTCGGTGCGCGACGCCGAGGTGATCGCCGCCGCCGACGAGCGCGGCGTGGCGATGGTCTTTACCGGCGTGCGGCACTTCCGCCACTGACGGCGGGCGGGCCCGATTCAGTGGCCCAGGACGAACACGGCCGGCAAGTCGAGCGGCAGGGCGGGCGGCTGGCGGCGCCAGTCGGCCACGCGTGCGCTGTGCACGGCTTGCGTCGGCAGGCCCAGGCCGCAGGCCAGCGCCAGCCGCGTGTCGGGCGGCAGCACCTGCAGCGCGGTTTGCAGCAAAGCGGCGTTGCGGTAGGGCGTTTCGATGAAGATCTGGGTCTGGCCCAGCCGGCGCGCGGTGGCTTCCAGCTCGCGCAGGCGCGCCGCGCGTTCCCCCGCCCCCTGCGGCAGGTAGCCGACGAAAGCGAAGTGCTGGCCGTGGCAGCCGCTGGCGGCCAGCGCCAGCATCAGCGACACCGGGCCCGTCAGCGGCACCACGCGCAGGCCCAGGGCGTGGGCGGCGCGGACCACGGCGGCCCCGGGGTCTGCGATCGCGGGCATGCCGGCCTCGCTCACCAAACCGATGGCGTGGCCTTGCAGCGCCGGTGCCAGCCATTCGCGCGCCTGGGCATCCGCCCCCCGGTGGCGGTCGCCGTGTTTGTGCCAATCGCGCGGCAGCTCGGTGATCGTGTGCTGCTGCAGCGGGGTTGCCAGGGGCTGCACCGCCTGCACGCGTTTGAGGAAGGCGCGCGTGCTCTTGGCGTTTTCGGTGATCCAGTGCGTCAGGCCGGCCGCCGTCGCCAGGGTCAAGGCGGGCAGGGCCTCACGCACGTCCGGCTGCGGCGTGCAGCCAAAGTCCAACGGCGTCGGCACCAGGTAGAGCGTGCCGGGCACCGCTGCGTCGGGCATCGCGGCCTCAGGGGCGGCCGGATTCATGGCAACGTCACCCCGGCGCCGCGCAACAGCCGCGCGGTGCGGATCAGCGGCAGGCCGACGAGGGCGCTGGGGTCGTCGCTGACGATGGACTCCAGCAGCGCGATGCCCAGCCCCTCGCTCTTGGCGCTGCCGGCGCAGTCGTAAGGGCGTTCGGCGAGCAGATAGCGCTCGATTTCGGCGTCGCTCAGGTCGCGAAAGCGCACCTCCACCACCGCCAGATCCTCCGCCGCATAGCCGCTGGCGTGGCAGACGACCGCCAGCGCGGTCTGAAAGCGCACCGTCTGCCCGCGCATGGCGCGCAACTGCGCGACCGCGCGCTCGTGCGTCCCGGGTTTGCCCAGCGCGGCGCCATCCAGGTCCGCCACCTGGTCGCTGCCGATCACGATGGCCTGCGGGTGCCGTTGGGCGACGGCCTCGGCCTTGGCGCGGGCCAGGCGTTGTGCCAGGCGGGCTGGGGGTTCGCCCGGCAGTGGGGTTTCGTCCACCTGGGGGGCGACGGTTTCGAAGGGCAGGCGCAGCCGTGCCAGCAGCTCGCGCCGGTACGGCGAGGTGGAGCCCAGGACGATGGGCCGGGGCAGGGCAGGGGCAAAGGTCTCCATGGCGGTATTGTCGCTGCCGCCGCGCTATGCTTGGGTTGGATCAGGTCGGGTGAAAGGGGCGCCCGGACGGGGCCCATCGCCATGGCGGAGGGACGGTATGGACGAGTCGATGCGGAACGACAGCGGGTCAGACGCCGGTACTGGCGTGGCCGGGGCGTCGTGGCATGCGCTGTGCCGCAGCGCGGACTTGGCCGAGGGCGGCGAGGCGGTGCCCTTCGACGTGCGCTACCGGGGCCAGACGTGCCGGGCCTTTGCCATTCGCTACCGGGGCGCCGTCCATGCGTACCTCAACCGCTGCAGCCATGTGGCGATGGAGATGGACTGGATGCCCAACCGCTTTTTCGACCTGACCGGGCAGTTTCTGGTCTGCGGCGCCCACGGGGCGCTGTTCGAGCCGCACACCGGGCGTTGCGTGGGTGGCCCGGGTCGCGGGCCTCTGGTGGCCATCCCCGCGCGTGAGCGCGACGGGGTGGTCTTTTGGCAGTCACAATACGACCTGCAACCCGTTGTCTTTTGACCGCCATGATGCCATCCGAATCCCCGCCACCCGCGCAAGCGGGCGCCTCCGACGCCGCGCCGTCGTCTGCCCCGCAGGCCGATCCCGTCGGCCCCGGGTGGGAGCGGGCGCTGCTGGAGAAGCTGGCCTTCGCGGCCCTGCAGGAACAGCGGGCCGCCCGGCGTTGGCGCAACGTCTGGCGGCTGGTCTGGTTGCTGGCGTTCGGGGCCGTGGCGTGGCTGCTGTACCGTGACGTGGTGCCGCCCACGCCCACCACCACCCCGCACACGGCGCTGATCGAGCTGCGCGGCGAGATCGGGGCGGACACCGAGGCCAGCGCCAGCAACATCGTGTCGGCGCTGCGTTCCGCGTTCGAAGATCCGGGTGCGCAGGCCGTCGTGCTGTTGATCGACTCGCCCGGCGGCAGCCCGGTGCAGGCCGGCATCATCAATGACGAGATCTGGCGCCTGAAGGCACAGCACGACAAGCCCGTCTATGCCGTGGTGGAGGAGACCTGCGCCTCGGCCGCCTACTATGTGGCTGCGGCGGCGGACCGCATCTATGTGGACAAGGCCAGTCTGGTGGGCAGCATCGGTGTGCTGATGGACGGCTTTGGCTTCACCGGGTTGATGGAGCGCCTGGGGGTGGAGCGGCGGCTGCTCACCGCGGGCGAGAACAAGGGCTTTCTGGACCCGTTCAGCCCGCAGACGGCGCGCCACCGGGCCCATGCGCAGCAGATGCTCGACGACATCCACCGGCAGTTCATCGACGTGGTGCGCAAGGGCCGGGGCGAGCACCTGAAGGAGACCGAGGACACCTTCAGCGGTCTGGTGTGGACCGGCCAGCGCGCGGTCGAAATGGGGCTGGCCGACGACTTTGGCAACCTGGATTACGTGGCGCGCGAAGTCGTCAAGGCCGAAGACATCGTCGACTACACCCAGCGCGAGAGCGTGGCGGAGCGGCTGGCGCGGCGGTTTGGCGCCGGCGCGGCCGAGAGCGCGTGGCGCGCGGCGCGCGGGGCGTGGCCGGCGTGGCGATGAGGCCGGGGGCAGCACCGGGCCGCATCCTCGTCGTCGGCGGCGGCATGGCCGGGCTGGGGGTGGCGCTGGCCTGCGCCCAGGCGCGGCCCGACAGCGACATTGCCCTGCTGGAGCGGGCGCCGACCTTTTCGGAGGTGGGCGCGGGCATCCAGCTCGGCCCCAACGCGGTGCGGGTGCTGCATGACTGGGGCCTGCGCGAGCCGCTGGCGGCCGTGGCCGCCTTTCCGCAGCGGCTGCGCGTGCGCGCCGCGCACGGCGGCGACGAGCTGGGCGAACTGGCGCTGGGCGAACGCGCCCGCCAGCGGTATGGCGAGCCCTATGCCACCATCCACCGTGCCGATCTGCACGGCCTGCTGCTGGCGGCGCTGCAGGACACGACGGGCGTCGCCCTGCACAACGGCGAGGCGGTGGTGGCGTATGCCGAGCGGGCCGACGGCGTGGAGGTGCGCACCGCCGCCGAACGCCGCTGGACGGCGGACGTGTTGCTCGCGGCCGATGGGGTCTGGAGCCCGACCCGCCAGCACCTGCTGGGGGATGGCCGGCCGGTCTTCAGCGGCCATCTGGCGTACCGCGGGCTGGTGCGCATGGCCGATCTGCCCGCGCGTCTGCGTGCGTCCGAGGTCGTCGCCTGGCTAGGGCCGCGTCTGCACGGCGTGCATTACCCGGTGCGCACGGGGCAGTGGCTCAATGTGGTGATGGTGGTCGAGGGGCCGCTGCCCCCCACGGATGCCGAGGGCTGGGACCACGAGGCCCACGCCGTGCACCTGCGGGCCGCGCTGGGGCCGGTGCACGCCGATCTGGAAGCGGTGCTGCACGCCGTCCTCCACTGGCGCCTGTGGCCGCTGCATGCGCGCGAGCCGATGCGCGGACCCCACGAGCATGCGCGCGGCCGCGTGGCGCTGCTCGGCGATGCGGCGCATCCGATGCGTCCCTATCTGGCGCAGGGGGCGGCGATGGCCCTGGAGGATGCCTGGGCGCTGGGCCGGCTGCTGCGCGCGCAGCCACCGGGGCAGGTGGATTGGCCCGGTTGGCTGGCGCAATGGGCCCAGGGGCGCTGGGCGCGCAATGCCCGGGTGCAGGCGCGCTCGCGCCGCAACGGGGTGGTGTTCCATGCCCGCGGGCTCGTGCGTTGGGGACGCGACCGGGCCATGGCCCTGCTGGGCGAGCGGCTGCTGGATCAGCCGTGGCTCTATGATGGACCGCCCGATCCGCTCGCGCCTCGGGGGGCGTCCTGACGCCCGTGCCCGAGGGGCCAACGTCGATCCTGATCGCTTTGCATGAAGCCTGCACCCCGCTCCCCCCGCATGGCGCTGGATCCGGCGCCCGCCGGGCCGTCGCTGCTGCGCCGCCGCCTGCTCCAGGGGGCGGCCTGGGCGGCGGGGGGGCTGCTGCCGTCCGGCTGGGCCATGCCAGCGCCACCCCCGCCCCGGTGGCCGGTGCGCCCGGTGCGCTTACTGGTCGGTTTTCCGCAAGGGTCGTCGCCGGACGAGATCGCGCGCATCGTCGTCGAGCCGCTGTCGGCCGTGCTGGGCCAGCCGGTCCAGGTGGAAAACCGCCCGGGCTCCGGCGGGCAGGTCGCGGCCACCGCCGTGGCCCGCGCGGAGGACGACCACACCGTGGGCCTGATGCCCAGCGGGCATCTGACCGTGGCGCGCCTCATGCAGCCGGCACTCGGCTACGACCCCCTGACCGATTTGCAGCCGGTGTCGCTGGTCGCGACCGCGCCGCTGGTGTTGTGCATCTCGCCCCAGCTCGAGGTGCGGGGGAATGCCGCGTTGCGCGCCGTGCGCACCGCGGGCATGGCCTGGCAGTACGGCAGCCCGGGCGCGGGCACGCCGTTCCATCTGGGCATGGAAATGCTCAAGGCCGCGGCCGGCTGGCAGGCGCTGCATGTGCCCTATCCCGGCAATCCACAGGTGATCAACGCGCTGTTGCAGGGCGATGTGCAACTGGCGCTGCTGCCCCCGTCGCTGACCGTGCCGCACTGGCGCGCCGCCAAGCTGCCGGCCGTGGCGTTGACCTCTGCCACCCGCAGCGCGTTGCTGCCCGGGGTGCCCACGCTGGCCGAGCGGGGTGTGCGGGGCTTCGACTTCGAGCACTGGTACGCCATCGCCGCCCCGCGGGGCCTGGCCGGCGCGCACGTCGATCGGCTGGCGCAGGCCGTGGGCCGGGTTTTGCGCGACATTCGCATTCGGCAGCGGTTGCAGGCGCAGGGCTGGCAGGCGACGGGGTCAACCCCCGCGGCCTTGGCGCGGCGCATGGCCCGCGACGTTGACCGCTTGCGCCCGCTGATCGAGCGCCAGCACATCCGGACCCCGTGACATGGATGCCGTAACCCCCACCCCCGCCGCCTCGTCCCCGCCGGGCCTGAAACTTTCGCCCTGCCCGCCGGTGGAGCACGGCGCCGACGGCCGCGTGCCGCTGAAGCTGCGCCGCGTGGCCATCGACACCTGGCGCGAGAACGTCGCCTACCTGCACCGCGACTGCGACCTCTACCGCGCCGAGGGCTTCCAGGCGCTCAACAAGGTGGAGGTGCGCGCCAACGGCCGCAAGGTGCTGGCCACGCTCAACGTGACGCTGGATCCGCGCATCGTCAAGTGCGACGAGATCGGCCTGTCGATGGAGGCGTTCGCGCAGCTCGGCGTCGAGCCGGGCCACCCGGCCACCATCGAGCAGGCCGAGCCGCCGGCCTCGATCGCCGCGCTGCACCGCAAGATCGGTGGCGAGCGCCTGACGCGCGAGGAGTTCCACGCCATCGCGCGCGACATCGCCGAGCACCGCTACTCCAAGATCGAGCTGTCGGCCTTCGTCGTCGCCACCCACGCCAGCGAGCTGGACCGCGAGGAGGTCTACTTCCTCACCGAGGGCATGATCGCCGCCGGCCAGCGGCTGGACTGGCGCGAGCGGCTGGTGGTGGACAAGCACTGCATCGGCGGCATCCCCGGCAACCGTACCTCGATGCTGGTGGTGCCGATCGTCGCCGCGCACGGGCTGGTGTGCCCCAAGACCTCCTCGCGCGCGATCACCTCGCCCGCGGGCACCGCCGACACGATGGAGGTGCTGGCCGAGGTGGAGCTGCCGATCGAGCGGCTGCAGGAGATCGTGCGCGCGCACCGCGCCTGTCTGGCGTGGGGCGGCACGGCGCAGCTGTCGCCGGCCGACGACGTGCTGATCGCGGTGGAGCGGCCGCTGTCGCTGGATTCGCCGGCGCAGATGGTGGCCTCGATCCTGAGCAAGAAGGTGGCCGCCGGCTCCAACCACCTGGTGCTGGACATCCCGGTCGGGCCGACCGCCAAGGTGCGCTCGATGCCCGAGGCGCAGCGGCTGCGGCGGCTGTTCGAGTACGTGGCGCGGCGGCTGGGCATCTCGATCGACGTCGTCATCACCGACGGGCGCCAGCCGATCGGGCAGGGCATCGGCCCGGTGCTGGAGGCGCGCGACGTCATGCGCGTGCTGCAGAACCATCCGCTGGCGCCGATCGACCTGCGCCAGAAGGCGCTGCGGCTGGCCGGCCGGCTGCTGGAGTGCGACCCCGACATCCGCGGCGGCGACGGCTACGGCATCGCGCGCGACATCCTCGACTCCGGCCGCGCGCTGGAGAAGATGATGGCGCTGATCGAGGCGCAGGGCGCGCGTGGCTTCGACCCCGAGCGAGCGCCGCTGGCGCGCCACCGCTTCGAGGTCACCGCGCCGCGCGACGGCGTCGTCACCGGCATCGACAACCTGCAGATCGCGCGCATCGCGCGGCTGGCCGGCGCGCCCAAGGTGGCCGGCGCCGGGGTGGACCTGATGCGCAAGCTCGGCGAGCCGGTGCGTGCCGGCGACGTGCTCTACCACGTCTACGCCGAGTACCCGGCCGACGTCGAGTTCGCGCGCGAGGCCAGCGCGCGCGCCAGCGGCTACACCATCGGCGCGCCGCACGAGGTGCCGCAGGTCTACGTGGAGTTCTGAGCGCCATGCCGCTGCTGCTCGCCTTCGACGACGAGGCCGCGCCGGCGCAGCGGCTGCTCGCGGCGCTCAACACCGCCGCCGCGGGCGCCACGGAGCCGTGGACGCTGGCGTTCGTGCAGCGCCACCGCTTTCCGGACGGCGAGTGGCGGCTGCGCCTGCCGCCCGAGCTGCCGGCGGAGGTGGCGCTGTACCGCAGCCTGCACCAGCCGAACGAGAAGTTGGTCGAGCTGCTGCTGGCCGCCCCGGCCGCGCGCGAGCTGGGCGCGCGGCGGCTGTGGCTGGTGGCGCCGTACCTGGCCTACATGCGGCAGGACGCCGCCTTCAGCCCCGGCGAGGTGGTCAGTCAGCGCCACGTCGGGCGCTGGCTGGCGGCGGCGTTCGACGGGCTGATCACCGTCGATCCGCACCTGCACCGGGTGGCCACGCTCGCCGAGGCGGTGCCGGTGGCCGAGGCGCACGCGCTCAGCGCCGCGCCGCTGCTCGGCGCGCTGGCGGCGCAGCGCCGCCCCGGCGCGCTCCTGCTCGGGCCGGACGAGGAATCCGCCCAGTGGGTGCGCCAGGCCGCCGACGCCGCGGGGCTGCCGGCGGCGGTGGCGCGCAAGGTGCGCCGCGGCGACCGCGAGGTCGAGGTCGAGCTGCCGGCGCTGGACGTGCGCGGCCGCGCCGTCGTCATTCTGGACGACATGGCCAGCACCGGCCGCACCGTGGCGCGCGCCGCGGCCGCCCTGCGCGCGGCCGGCGCCGCCTCGGTGGACGTGGCGGTCACGCACGCGCTGTTCGTTGGCGATGCGCTGGCCGCGATGCAGGCCGCCGACGTCGGCGAGGTCTGGAGCACCGACAGCGTGCCGCACGCCAGCAACGCGGTGGCGCTGGCGCCGCTGCTGGCCGCGGCGCTTCAGAGGTCGGTGCGCAGCTTCCAGATTTCGGGGAACAGCACCACGTCCAGCATCTTGCGCAAATAGCCCACGCCGCTGGTGCCCCCGGTGCCGCGCTTGAAGCCGATGACCCGCTCCACGGTCGTCAGGTGCCGAAAGCGCCACAGTCGGAATGCGTCCTCCAGGTCGGTCAGCTCCTCGCCCAGTTGGTACAGGTCCCAGTGGTGCGACGGATCGCGGTAGACCTGCAGCCACGCGGCCTCCACGGCGTCGCTGGCCTCGTAGGGCCGGGTCCAGTCCCGCTCGCAGTGGCTGGCGGGCACGGGCAGGCCGCGCCGCCCCAGCAGACGCAGCGACTCGTCGTACAGCGACGGGGCTTCGTAGGCGGCTTGCACCTGCGCCAGCAGATCCGGCCGGTGTTCGTGCGGGCGCAGCATCGCGGCATTCTTGTTGCCCAGCGAAAACTCGATGCAGCGGTACTGATAGCTCTGAAAACCGCTGGACTGCGCCAGATAGGGGCGGATCGCGCTGTACTCCGGCGGGGTCATGGTGGCCAGCACATCCCAGGCGTGTACGAGCTGCTCCATGATGCGGCTGACGCGCGCCAGCATCTTGAACGCCTCCGGCAGCCGGTCCGTGGCGATCGCCGTCTTGGCCGCCCCCAGCTCGTGCAGCATCAGCTTCATCCACAACTCGCTGGTCTGATGCTGGATGATGAACAGCATCTCGTTGTGGTCGGGCGACCGGGGCTTTTGCGCGTTCAGAATCGCGTCGAGCTGCAGATAGTCGCCATAGGTCATCGCATCGCGGTAATCCAGCCGGGCCTGTTCGGCATGGACGATGGACTCGGGGGTGGGGTCGGGGGTCGTCATGGTGGCGGATCCGTGGGGCGGGGTCAGGTCACGGCCTGGGTGCGCTGGAAGGCCGGGTCGCGCCAGGCTTGCGTCTGCAGCACATCGCGCAGGTGCTCGACGGCGTGCCAGACGTCTTCGAACCCCAGGTACAGGGGCGTGAAGCCAAAGCGCAGAATGTCCGGCTGCCACGCGTCACCGGCGCGGAAGTCGCCGATCACCCCGCGCGCGATCAGCGCCTGCACGATGGCGTAGGCCCCTTCGGCCCGGGTCAGGCAGACCTGCGAGCCGCGCCGCTGCGGCTCGCGCGGCGTGACCAGCGTCAGCCCGTGCCCGGCGCAGCGCGACTCCACCAGTGTGATGAACAGGTCGGTCAGCGCCAGCGACTTGCGCCGCAGCGCCGCCATGCCCCCCAGCGGTTCGGCAGCCAGGACGGTGCGCACCCCCACCTCCAGCGCCGACAGGCTGATGATGGGCTGCGTGCCGCACAGCAGCCGCTGCACCCCCGGCGCCGGTTGGAAATCGGGCGCGAAGGCAAAAGGCGCCGCATGCCCCCACCAGCCGGCCAGCGTCGACCAGTCGTCCGGGCCCAAGGCCGCGCTCAGGCGCGGATGCACCCACGCGAACGCCGGCGCGCCCGGCCCGCCGTTGAGGTATTTGTAGCCGCAGCCCACGGCAAAGTCGGCCTGCGCCGCGTTCAGGTCCACCGGCACCGCGCCCGCGCTGTGCGCCAGGTCCCACACCATCAGCGCGCCGGCGGCGTGCGCGGCGGCCGTCACCGCGGCCATGTCGTGCATCGCGCCGGTGCGGTAGTTCACATGCGTCAGCATCACGATGCCGACGTCCGGCCCCAGCGCGGCGGGCAGCGCCGTCTGCGGGTCGCCATCGATCAGCCGCAGGGTCCAGCCGCGATCGCGGCACAGCGCCTCGGCCACATACAGGTCGGTGGGGAAGTTGCTGCGCTCGCTGACCAACACGCGCCGGCCGTCGCCGCGCCGGTGTTGCAGATGCATGGCCAGGCTCAAGACCTTGAACAGGTTGATCGAGGTGCTGTCCGTGGCCATCGTTTCGCCGGGGCCGGCGCCGATCAGGCGGCCGATCAGGTCACCCACCCGCTGCGGCAGGGTGAACCAGCCGGCCGTGTTCCAGCTGCGGATCAGCCCCTGGCCCCATTCGTCCGTCACGACGGCCTGCACGCGGGCGGCGGTCTCGCGCGGCAGGACACCGAGGGAGTTGCCGTCCAGGTAAATGACGCCGGGCGGCAGATCGAACTGGTCGCGCAAGGGGCGCAGCGGGTCGGCCGCATCCAGCGCGCGGCAGTCGTCGAGGGTGGGGCAGGGCATGGGACGATCCTTTGGGAAGCGTCGGCGTGCGCATGTCCGACGGGTCAGGCCAGGGCGCGCAGCACGGCCCGCACCGGGCTGGCGTCGGCGCGCATCCACTTCAGAGGCAGGGCAATCAGCTCGTAGTCGCCTTCGGGCACGTCGTCCAGGCACAGGTTTTCCAGCACGCGCAGGCCGCGCCGGCGCAGCACCTGGTGCGCCTCCAGCGTCTTGCTGTCGGCCGGGTCCACGCTGGCGCTGTCCGTGCCTACCAGGCACACGCCGCGGTCGGCCAGGCGTTCCAACAGCGCCGGGTCCATGCCCGGCAGCGCGTCGTCGAAGGCGTCGCGCGGCATCCGCGCATAGGTGCGCACCAGCAGCCGCGGCGGCCAGGGGGCGTCATCCGGCAGGGCGTGGGCCACATGCGCCCAGGTCACCAGCGGCCTGCAGCCAATGGCATGCACCACCCGGCACGGGCCCAGGTACGGGGTCAGATCCACGGCCCCGATGGGCGCACCGTCGGGAGCGTAGTGCAACGGCGCATCCGCATGGGCGCCGATGTGCGGCGTGGTCGTGACCGCGCTGACATTGACCGGGCAGCCCGGCCCGATGGTGGCCACCCACCGCTGCTGGTAGGGCGTGTCGCCGGGGAAGACGGGCGCATCGGCGTCCACCGGGGGCGAGATGTCCCACAGGCGGCGCGCGGCAGTCGGATCGGACGGGGCAATCGGCATGGGCGCGAAGGTAGCACCGCCCGAAAACCCGTGGTGTCGGTTTTTTGCGACAGTCGGAAAATATTTCAGATGTCAAGCAAAAGCAGGACTCGTCAGGGCGTCGCGTCCCGCCCGCCCTCGCCGCCCTCGCTGCCCTCGCTGCCCGCATCCCCCGTTTCTTCCAGGCGGATGCCGATGCGCTCGATCGTGCCGCCTTGCACGCGGCGCACGCTCAGCTCGGCTGGCCCCCAGCGCCGTTGATCGCCTTCGACCGGGGCATGCTCGCAGGTGCGGCCAAACCACTCGCCCACGGTGAGCTGTTCGTCCTCCACCATCGGCCAGCCGTAGAAACGGCACAGGGCCGCCATGGGGGTGTTCGCCGGCACCTCGAAATCGCCGTACACCTGCCGGGCGGCGACCGGATCGTCGCGGTCCGGCAGCGCGACGCCGGTGCGCCGCGCGGCCCAGGGCAGGGTGGCGCCCTGCAGCAGCAGCGACGCCAGCACCACCACGAAGGCGATGTTGAAGAAGGTCTTGGCCCCGTCCACCCCCGCCATCACGGGGAACACCGCCAGCACGATGGGCACCGCCCCGCGCAGGCCAACCCAGGCGATGAACGCCACCTCCCGCGGGGGAAAGCGAAAGGGCAGCAGGCACAGCCACACGGCCAGCGGCCGGGCCACCAGCATCAGCACCGCCGCGACGCCCAGCGCTGGCAGCAGGGTGCGCAGCGCCTCGGTCGGGGTGACCAGCAGGCCCAGCAGCAGGAACATACCCGCCTGCGCCATCCAGGCGTAGCCATCCATGGCCTGCAGCGCCGGCGCCACCGAGCCGCGGGCGCGGTTGCCCACCACCAGCCCGAAGATGTAGACCGCGAGGAACCCCGAACCGCCGACCCAGGTCGTCAACGCAAACACCGCCATCCCCGCCGACAGCAGCAGCAGTGCGCGCACGCCGCTGCCGGGCCGGGTGAGCCGGGCCAGCAGCCGCAGACCGTCCGCCAGCGCCCAGCCCAGGCCACCGCCCAGCATCAGACCCCAGCCAAACTGCTGCACCAGCGCCAGCAGCGGCGCCCAGCCCAGGCGGGCGGCCCCGGTGTCCGGCGTCATGGCCAGCCCGATCAGCGCCAGGGTTAGAAACACGGCCATCGGGTCGTTCAGACCCGACTCGATTTCCAGTGTCGAGGCCACGCGCTCGTTGAGCCGCACCCCCGACGTCTGCAGCAGCGCGAACACGGCCGCGGCGTCCGTGGAGCCGACGATGGCGCCCAGCAGCAGCGCGAGTCGCCAGTCCAGGTCGAGCAGCAGCCAGGCCCCCAGACCGGTCAGCGCGGCGCTGACGGCCACGCCGGCCGTGGCCAGCAGCAGCGACGGGCGCAGACCCGTGCGAAATGTCGCGTAGCGCGTGCGCAGCCCCCCATCCAGCAGGATGACGGCCAGCGCCACGTTGCCCACCCAAAACGCCAGCCGAAAATCCTCGAACACCACGCCGCCGGGCCCGTTCTCCCCCAGCAGCATGCCCGCGACCAGAAACACCAGCAAGAACGAAAAGCCCAGCCGCGCCGAAAACAGCCCGGCCACCAGGCTCAACAGCAACAGGGCCGAGGCCGTCAACAGCGGCAGGGCCAAAAAATCCAGCGATAGAGTCATAGTATCCGCGACCGTAGCAGAATCTGCGCCATGACGACGGAGACTTTGGTCCTGGCCGGTGGGTGTTTTTGGTGCACCGAGGCCGTGTTCGAGCAGGTGCGCGGCGTGCTGGACGTGGAATCCGGCTACAGCAACGGACAGGCCGAGCGGCCGACGTACGAGGACGTCTGCACCGGCGCCACCGGCTGCGCCGAGGTCGTCAAGCTGGTCTACGACCCCGCGGTGATCGGCGTGCGCGATCTGCTCACCATCTTTTTTGCTACCCACGACCCCACCACCCTCAACCGGCAGGGCGCTGACGTCGGCACGCAATACCGCAGCGGCATCTACTGGACCACGCCCGAGCAGGCGGACGCGGCCCGGGCGCTGATCGCCGAGCTGCAGGCGCAGCGCGCCTTCGGCGCCCCCATCGTGACCGAGGTGGAGCCGTTGCGCCACTACTGGCCGGCCGAAGCCGAGCACCAGGACTTCTTCGCGCGCCATCCCTTTCATGGCTACTGCCTGGCCGTGGCCGCGCCCAAGGTGGCCAAGCTGCGCCGCGCGTTTGCCCAGCACCTCAAGCCCGACCGGGCCTGACCGCGCTCATTGGGCGCGATTGGGCCCCGCCGGCGGGGTCGCGCAGGCGCCAGCCGCCGGCGCGCGCGCTCACTACACTGGGGGGCGTGAGCGTTGCCGACCATCCCGTCTTTCAGTCCCTGGCCCCCGTCTTCCTGCTGATCGCCGCGGGCGTGGTCGCGGGCCGGCGTGGCTGGGTCGGAGCGGCGGCCGTCAAGGATTTGTCCAACCTGGTCTTCCTGCTGCTCATCCCGGCACTGCTGTTTCGCACCATGGCCCAGGTCCGGCTGGAGACGCTGGACTGGCGCCCCGTGGCGGCCTATTTCAGCGCCACGCTCCCTTGGTTTGCCCTGCAGATCGCGTGGCATGGGTTCCACCCCCGCGGTATCGTGCTCGCGCTGGGCGGGACGTTTTCCAATCTGGTCATGATCGGCATCGCCCTGATCGGCCTGGCCTACGGGCAGGCAGGCGTGGTCACGCTGCTGACGCTGATCGCCGTGCACGCCCTCATCCTGTTGACGATCGCCTCGGTGGCCCTGGAGCTGGCCGATGCCCGCAGCCGCGCGCAGGGCGGGCCGATGCCGCCCGGGCGGCTGTGGCGCACGGCCCTGTCGGCAGTGCGCGGATCGGTCATCCACCCCATCCCCTTGCCGATTGCCTGTGGGCTGTTGTGGGGGCTGTCGGGGGCGACCTTGCCTGCCGTGGTGGACAAGCCCTTGCATCTGCTCGGTCAGGCCTTCGGGCCGTTGGCCCTGGTGCTGGTGGGCGTGAGCCTGGCCCGCACGCCCTGGCGCGGCCACTGGCGCGAGGCGCTGTCCGTCGCCCTGGCCAAAAACCTGGTCATGCCGGTGCTGGTCGCCGCCTCTGCGTGGTTGTGGGGGCTGCGCGGCTTGCCGTTGACGGTGCTGGTGGTCGCCGCCGGCGTGCCCATTGGCGCCAATGTCTTTTTGTTCGCGCAGCGCTACCGCGTGGCGCAGACCGAGGTGACCGCCGCCACGGGGCTGTCCACCGCGCTGGGGATGCTCACCTTGAGTGGCTGGATGCTGGTGATGGCTCAGCTCACTGGCTGATGCGCAGGCCTTCCTCGATCTGGTACTCGAAGTAGCGCTGGAAGCTGAACGCCAGACCCGCCATCAACGCGGTGGCGCCTACCATCAGCGACAGCACCACGGCGATGACGGTCAGCCAGTTCGTGTCGCCGGCGCGGGCGTCGGCCGGCCCGGCCGGGTTGTGGCGCGCATTCCAGCGCTGCGGCGGCTGCAGCGCATACACGATGGCCGTCAGACACGCGGCCACCAGGCCGATACCCAGGAAGGGCAGCAGCACCCACGACAGTTGGTCGTCCTGCCCGTAGGTCAGCACGCGATCCACCCCCCACAGCCCCAGTGCGGTTGGGATGGCGTGGGCCCAGCCCCACACATCGCCGAATCCGTGCAGATAAAACCGGTGCCAGCCAAAGCCCCCGCCCACCAGGGCGAGCCAGGCGGCGACGGTTTTGTTGCGGGGGCGGGGGGCGGGACGGGTGTCGGCAACCATGGGGCGGCGTTTGCGCAAGACGGCGATGCGGGGTGGGAGCCGGGACCGATGGCACCGGTTCCCGCGGGGGAGGGGCAGGGCGTCAGCCCTCGGTGGGCGGAGTGCGGTCGCCCCAGCCCAGGGACTTTTCCATCAGCACGATGTCGAGCCAGCGGCCGAACTTCCAGCCGCAGGAGCGCACCACACCCACCCGCTCGAAGCCCAGGGCGGTGTGCAGCCCGATGGAGCCGGTGTTGGCCGAGTCGCCGATCACCGCCATCACCTTGCGGATGCCCCGCGCCTCGAGCTGCGCCAGCAATTCGGCCAGCAGCGCGCGGCCCAGCCCCCGGCCCACGGCATCGTGCGCGACGTAGATCGAGTCCTCCACCGAAAAGCGGTACGCCGGCCGCGGCTTGAACCAGTTGCCATAGGCAAAGCCCACCACCTCGCCCTGCAGCTCGGCAACCAGCCAGGGCAAGCCCTTGGCCAGCACGTCGGCGCGGCGGGCGCCCATGTCGGCGGTGCTGGGGGGATCGGTCTCGAACGTTCCCGTGCCGTGCAGCACATGGTGACCGTAGATGCGGGCGATGGCGGGCAGGTCGTTCTCGTGGCTCGGGCGGATCAGGGGGGTGTTCACGGGTCGCTGGCTATAATGGCGGGTTTGCAACGTTTCGCTGGCCGGGTGGCCAGTCGTCGTGTCTCAGGCGTTGCCTCCACCGTCTCGTCGAACAGTTCGCAAGGATAAACCATGGTCGTGATCCGACTCGCCCGTGGCGGCTCGAAGGCCCGCCCGTTCTACCACATCGTCGTCGCCGACAAGCGCAGCCGCCGCGACGGCCGCTTCATCGAGCGCATCGGCTTTTACAACCCCATCGCCCGCGGCAACGACGTGCCGCTCAACATCGCCCAGGACCGCCTGACCTACTGGCTCGGCGTCGGCGCGCAGCCGTCCGAGACCGTCGCCCGCCTGATCAAGCAGGCCCCCAAGGTCGTGCCGGCCGAGGCCGCCGCGGCCTGATCCCGCCCGTCGCATGGCCGAGTCTTTGCCCTGGCAGGTGGCCGAGCTGCCCGCCGATGCGGTCGAGATCGGCCATGTGCAAGAGGCCTGGGGTGTGCGCGGCTGGGTCCGCGTACACGGCCTGAGCCAAAGCGGCGACGCCTTGCTGCATGCGCGCCGCTGGTATTTGCAGCCCCCTTTGGCCAGCCGCTCGCCGCGAGCACGCGCCTTCGATGCCTTCCAGGGCACCGTCGCGGTGACGGTGGCCGAAGCGCGCTGGCACGGCGACGCCGTGGTGGCGCATTTCGACGGGGTCGATGACCGCGGACTGGCCGAGCGCCTGCGCGGCGCCCGCATCCACATCGCGCGGGCCGACTTCCCGCCCACCGACGATCCCGACGAGTTCTATTGGGTCGATCTGATCGGCCTGTCGGTGGTCAACCGCGAGGGGGTCGTCCTGGGTGTCGTCGAAGACCTGCTGCCCACGGGGCCGCACGCCGTGCTGTGCCTGCGCGACGGCACCGGCGAGCAGGCGGTCGAGCGCCTCATCCCCTTCGTGAGCGCCTATGTGGACGCGGTGGATCTGGCCGCGCGCCGCATCACCGTGGATTGGCAGCCCGATTACTGACCGCGGCCGCGCGGGCGCCATGCGCTTCGACGTCATCACCCTGTTCCCCGAGCTGATCGAGCCCTACCTGTCGGTCGGTGTGGTGCGCCGCGCCTTCACCGGGGCGGTGCAGGTGCGGCTGTGGCCCTTGCGCGATTTTGCCGACGGCCACTACCGGCGTGTGGACGACCGCCCGTTTGGCGGTGGGCCGGGCATGGTGATGCTGGCCGAGCCGCTGTACCGCTGCTGGCAGGCCATCCGCCTCGACCGCGGGCTGCCCGCGTGTCGCCCGCCGGGCGCGGCCGTGGATGTGCCGACCGTGCTGTTCTCGCCCGCGGGCGAGCGCTTGTCCCACGACGTGGTGGCCCGCTATGCGCAGCCGGCCGCACCCGGTGCGATCCTGCTGTGCGGCCGCTACGAGGGGGTGGACCAGCGCTTCGTCGATGCGTGTGTGGATGCGCAGATCAGCCTGGGCGACTTCGTCCTGTCGGGCGGCGAGATCGCGGCCGTGGCGCTGCTGGACGCGGTGGCGCGGCTGCAGCCCGGGGTGCTGGGCGATCAGGCCAGCGCCGAGCAGGACAGCTTCAACCCCGTCGTGGACGGCCTGCTCGATTGCCCGCATTACACCCGGCCGGAGGTCTGGCAGGGCCCGGCGGGGCCGATGACCGTGCCGCCCGTGTTGCTCTCCGGCCACCATGCCCAGATCGAGGCGTGGCGCCGCGCCCAGCGGGTGCAGGCGACGGCGCGCTGGCGGCCGGACGTGCTGGCGCGCGCGCGTGCCGAGGGGCGGCTGAGGCCCGCCGACGAGCAAGCGCTGCGCGAAGCAGGTTACAATAATAGGCTTTGATCCTCTGTCCGGCTTCGGGGTACGGCCCTGGGCGGGGCCGGCGCAAGGGCGCGGCTCCGTGCAACATCGCAGCGCGGTCATGATCGTGGATGTGACCATGAACCTGATCCAGATCCTCGAGCAGGAAGAAATTGCTCGCCTGAACAAGAACATCCCCGCCTTCGCGCCCGGCGACACGGTGATCGTCAACGTCAACGTGATCGAAGGCAACAAGAAGCGCGTCCAGGCCTACGAAGGTGTCGTGATCGCCAAGCGCAACCGGGGCCTGAACTCCAGCTTCATCGTGCGCAAGATCTCCAACGGCGAAGGCGTCGAGCGGACCTTCCCGCTGTACAGCCCGCTGATCGCCAGCATCGAGGTCAAGCGCCGCGGCGATGTGCGCCGTGCCAAGCTCTACTACCTGCGCGGCCGCACCGGCAAGTCCGCCCGCATCAAGGAGAAGCTGGGCGCGTAAGCGTCCCATCCCGGGTCGGACCCGGTTCCCCGTCCACCCCGCCCGGTCGGCACGACCCGGCGGGGTTGTCTTTTGGGCGGATACTTTGTGCGGGTGCCCCGTGCCGGTCAATCGGGGGTGACGCTGCGGGGGCTGCTGGGAGCGAGCGTTTCGATGGCCTGGTGGTGGCTCAGGAACACCTGGCCGCTCAGCCAGGCGGGCAGCCCGGCGCGCTGCAGCCGGTCCATCACCGGGCCCTTGACCTCGGACAGGTGCAGCCGGATGCCGGCCTGCGCCAGCCGCTCCTGGATGGTCTGCAGGCTTTCGAGTGCACTGGCGTCGATGTCGTTGATCGCCGAGCACTGCAGTACGACGTCGCGCACGGCGGGGTGCGCGGCGACTTGCGCCGCCACATAATCCTCCAGAAAACGCGCGTTGGCAAAGGTCAGGCTCTCGTCCACCCGCAAGCCGAGCACGTGTGGCACGGTCTCCACCGCGTGGCGTTCGACGTTGCGGAAGTGTTCCGTCCCCGGAATGCGGCCCACCACCGCGATGTGGGGCCGGCTGTTGCGGTACAGCAGCAGGGCGATCGACGCCAGCACACCGGTTGCCAGACCGGCCTCCACCCCGACGGTGAGGGTGAGCGCGGCGGTCAGGGCCATGGCCGCAAAGTCGCTGCGCGAATAGCGCCAGATGCGCGCGAAGGCCGGCAGATCCACCAGGGTCAGCACGGCGACCATGATCGTGGCGGCCAGTGCGGCCTGGGGCAAGTGGTGCAGTGCTGGCGTCAAAAAGGCCGCCACGCCCGCCAGCCCGACGGCGGTGTACAGGCCCGCGGCGGGGGTGCGGGCCCCCGCCTCGAAGTTGACGACCGACCGCGCGAACCCACCCGTGACCGGAAATCCACCGCTGACGGCGGCGGCCAGATTGCCGGCGCCCAGCGCGCGCAGCTCCGCGTCGGGGTCGATGCGCTCGCGGCGCCGCGCGGCCAGCGACTGACCGACCGATACCGATTCCACGAACCCCACGATGGCCAGCAGGAAGGCCGGCAGCAGCAGCGGCTCCAGCCCGGCCCAGCCAGCATCCCCGAGGCCGGGCCAGGTGAAGGTGGGCAGCCCCGCCGGGACCGCGCCGACCACCCGCACCCCGTGGGATGCCGCGTCGGCCGCCGCACACACGGCGGTCACCGCTGCCAAAATGGCGACCGGCGCGGCCTTGGTGGCCATGTCGGCGGCGGTGGCGGACCACCCGAGGCGGCGCAGGCCCGGCCGCAAACCCCGCCGCGCGGCGAGCAAGACCGCCAGCGTGCCCGCGCCAATCAGCAGGGTGGGCCCGTGCGTCCCACCCACGGTGTGCCAGCCCTGCGCCAGTAGCGCGGGCAGGGTCGTCCCGTTCAGGGGCACGCCCAGCAGGTGCTTGAGTTGGCTGGCGGCAATCAGGATGCCGGAGGCCGAAACGAAACCGTGCAGCACCGGATGGCTGAGAAAGTGGGCCAGAACACCCAGCCGCAACACGCCCAGCAGCAGCGAGATCGCGCCGCTGAGGGCCGCCAGCCACCAGACGGCCCAGCCATAGGTGGGCGTGCCCTCGGGGGCCAGCGCCCCGGCAGCGGCGGCCGTCATCAGGGACGTCACTGCGGCCGGACCCACCGCCAGGGCCGAACTGGTGCCAAGCACCGCATACACGACCAGGGGCAGGATGCTGGCGTACAGCCCGGCCTCGGGCGGCATGCCCGCGAGCTGGGCGTAGGCCAGGCTCTGCGGCACCAGCATCAGCGTCACCACCGCGGCCGCCACCCCGTCCGCCGTGGCGTGGTCGCGCCGGTAGTGGCGCACCCACCGCAGCATGGGCAGCCAGGTGTGCCAGGGGGAGGGGGGTATCGGCGCGCTCATGCGCCGATCGTAGCGCGGGCGGAGGGGGGATTAAGCCGCCGCGGCGTGCGTGGGCTGCTCGCCATCGTCAAGGACGATGACGGGTGGCTCGGACCGTGCGGATTGCGCGGCATCCACCGCGCACAGCCGGTCCAGCAGCCGATGCAGCGCACCGAGCAGCGTGCCATGGGCTTGGAGGATGGCCGGGTCCTGTTGCGGGTCGGTATCCGGCGCGTACTCCCACCACCGTCGCGCGGCTGCATGAAAGGCCTCGTGCGCCCGCTGCAGCGCCGCGTACTCGGGCCAATGGCGCGCAGGGGCCGGCAGCGACTCGGCCAGCAGCGTCTGCAGAGGGCAGTCGCCGGAGGGGGGCGGCGTCACCCGCCGCGTCGCCAGCCCCGTGAGCACGGCCCGGTGTTCCACCTCCAGCCGCGCCAGCATCCGCGACCAGGGCGAATGCACGAGCGTGCGCCAGCGCATCCAAGAGGCCGGCGGCTGCCAGGCCGCGGCCCAGTCGGCCCATTGATCGGCAGGCATGGGCCGCGCGATGCCGTAGCCCTGCGCCGACTGCGCGCCCAGCCGCAGCAGCAGCTCGCCGTGGTGCAGCGTCTCGACGCCTTCGGCGACCACGCGCAGGCCGAACGCCTGCCCCAGCGCGACCACGCCTTCGATGATGCGCAGATCGCTGGGGTCGTCGAACATGTCGCGCACGAAGGATTGATCGATCTTGACCACGCTGGCGGGCAGCCGCTTGAGGTAGGCGAGCGACGAGTAGCCCGTGCCGAAGTCGTCGATCGCCACGGCGACGCCCAGCGTGCGGCAGCGCTCGAGCAGGCGCTCCAGCTCGGCGATGCCGTCCAGCGCGCTGGATTCGACGATTTCCAGCTCCAGCCGGCTCGGGTCCACCTGCGGATGGCGCGCCAGGCGCTGGGCCAGCCGGTCCGCAAAGGCCGGATCGCGCAACTGGCGCGCGGCGATGTTGACGGACAGCGTCCAGCCCGACTGTCCCGCGTCGTGCCAGCGCTGGAGCTGGCGCATGGCCTCGTCCAGCACCCAGTCGCCCAGCGCGATCATGGTGTCGTCGTGCTCGATCGCGGGCAGGAAGGCGGCCGGCGCCAGCAATCCCCGCTGCGGATGCTGCCAGCGCAGCAGGGCCTCGGCCCCCTCGATGGCGCCATCGACCAGGCGGACTTGCGGTTGCAGGTACAGGCGGAACTCGCCCTCGCAGGCCAGGGCGCGCCGCACATCGGCCATACGCTCGGCGTGGGCTGCCGCGGCCCGGTCTTCCTGCGGGTCGAACAGATACCAGCGGTTTTTGCCGTCGCGCTTGGCGCGGTACAGGGCCTGATCGGCATGGCGCAGCAGCACCTCGGCATCGGCGCCGTCGTCCGGGTACAGCGTGACGCCGATGCTGGTGCTCAACTGCACGAGTGTCCCGTCGCATTCGATGGGCTCGGCGCTCGCCCCGAGCAGCCGGTCGATGACGGCGGTCCAACGCTCGCTGTCGTCCAGGTCGCACAGCACGGCGACGAATTCGTCGCCCCCCACCCGCGCCAGCGTATCGCCCTCGCGCAGCGCCCCTTGCAATCGCTGGGCCACGAGGCGCAGAATCCAGTCGCCCTGGCGGTGGCCGTGGGAGTCGTTGACGTATTTGAAGCCGTCCAGATCGAGATACGCCACCACCACCCGCCGCTGGTGGCGCCGGGCGCTGGCGATGGCCAGGTCCAGCCGGTCGGCCAGCAGCACACGGTTGGGCAGCCCCGTGAGCAGGTCGTAATAGGCCTGCCGCTCCAGGGCGTTTTGCTGCGCTTTGAGCTCGGTGATGTCCTGCGCGACGGCGACATAGCGGATGATCTGCCCGCGGTCGTCGCGCACGGCCGAAATCGCCTCCACCACCGGGAACTCCGTGCCGTCGCGGCGCCGCCACCAGGCCTCGCCCCGCCAGCGGCCTTCCCGCAGCAAAACGCGGCGCAGCCGGTGCCAGTCGGGCATCCCGTGCCGGTCCGCTGGCCGCCACGGCAGGTTGGCGCGGCCGATCAGCTCGTCCCGCGTATAGCCGCTCATCTGCAGCATGGCGGCGTTGGCGTCCAGGACGGCACCGCGTTCGTCGGTGACGACGATGGCCTCGCCGGCATCGTTGAACACGCTCGCCGCAATGGCGCGCGACTGCTCCAGCGCGACCTCGTCGCTCACATCGCGCAAAATGCCGGCCATCACGGTGGCGCGTCCCGTGGCGGGGTCGCGCGCCACGACGCGGCCCCACGCCTGCAACCAAATCCAGCGCCCATCGCGGTGCTGCAGGCGAAAGCGCAGATCGGCTGCGTCGCTCTGGCCCTTCAGGTGGGCCTGCAGGGCGCTTTGGGCCTGCGCGGCGTCTTTGGGGTGCACCCACTGCAGCCAGGTCGCGGTCGGGATACTGTGCTGGCCGTGCTCGTCCAGCCCGATCAACCGGCGCAGCCGCGGGCACGGGGTGATGGTGCCATGCACCAGGTCCCAGCGCAGCCGCCCCAGCCGTGCGCCCTGCAAGGTGTCCTCGAGCTCGTCGGCCAGATCCCGCGCACGGCGCGCGCTGCGCCGCAGCAGCACCAGCGCCACGGCCAGGGCGACGATGGCGGCCACCGCGCCGGCCAGCGCCCAGGCGAGCGTATGGGCCCGCTCGGTCTGCGCGCGCACCGCTTCTTCGGTGCGCTCGGCCACCAGGGCTTCCAGCCGGTTCTGGTAGCGTTGCAGCTCCTGCTGCAGCGTGACGCTGCGGCTCTCGGGCAACAGCACCGACAGCAGCAGCGTGCGGCCGTCGATCGTCATCGGGGCGCTGTGGACCTCGACCGTGACGATCCGCCCCGACGCGAGCCGGTGCGGAAACAGGTAGTAGCCCCGACCCTCGCGGCGCGCCCGCTCCATTTCGGCGCGGATATCGGCCTCCGGCAACTGGTTGATCTGGCGGATGTTCATGCCGCCGGGGGAGCGCAAGGCCGGGTAGCCGTAGAACGCCGCCGCCGCCGCGTTGGCATCGACGATGGTGCCATCCGCCGGATCGACCAGCCACATGGGCACGGTGTGCTGTTGCAGCAGGCTCGGCAAGGTTTGCGCCGACACCGGCCACGCCAGCCCCAGCCATGCGATCGCCACCGCCAGGGCGGCACCGCGCCAGCCGAACGCGGCCGAGCGCCTCGGCGTCGGGGGGCGCCCCCTCCCTAGGGCGACGACGGCGCAGCCCAGCTGCGACAAGGCCGTGGATCGCAAGCGCATATTCCCTGAAAGCGGACCGGCGTGGGGCAGACCACGGGGGTGACGATCGCGGCAGTATCCACCAGATCGCCGCGCGTGGCGATACCGTTCGGGCGTCGTCGCGCGCCATTTGGCACAAAACCCACACCTTGCATGGCGCCCCGCTGTGCTATGTTCACGCCTATGATGGACGCCGATGCCGCGGGGGGTATCCCCGCCACACTCCCCGCCGAAGATCCGCGCCGCCGCGTGCTGCACGACGAGGTGCATGCCCGCCCGCCCGCGCGCATCCGCATGCCCGCGCTCGTGGTCTACGTTGCCGTCGTGCACGACGGGGTGGATCGGGGGCAGGAACTGGCCCACCTGCGACGCCTGCCAGGACAGGAAGGTCTGACCGAGGCCGACCTGCAAGGCAATTTTCGGCGCTTGCGCTGCCCCCCGGGATTCACCGTTAAGTGGGAGCGGCACACCGAGTTCACTCGGTACTCGCTGGTGCAGCCGCTGCCGCCAGAGGTGGGGCTGGACGCCTCCGAGCCCGAACTGCTGCCCCATCTGATGGTGTCGCCAGAATGGCTGGCGGGGATCCCCGGGCGCACCATTTGCGCGATCAAGCTGGCGATGGTCACCGGCGATCTGTCGGAGCCGGCGGCCGTGCTGGCGCGCGCGCGCCACTGGTTTGGCGATCAGCCGGTAGTGGCATCGCTGTTGGGCCAGCAGGGGCATTCGATGGTGGTGACGGATTTTCGCTTGCGCCCCTCTGGATTCGAGCGGATGCTGGTCGTGGCCCCGCCCGGCACCAGCGAGACGCGCGCGGGTCGCATCTCGGCCCGGCTGCTGGAGTTTGAGACCTACCGCATGATGGCGCTGCTGGGCTTGCCCGTGGCCAAGGCGCTGGGCGGGCCGCTGGCCGACGCCGAGCGTCGCCTGGCGCGCCTGACCGCGGACATGGAGGCCAAAGCCAGCTCCGACCAGGTGTTGCTGGACGATCTGGTGGGTCTGGCCGCGGGCATCGAGCGCGCCATCGCCGAAAACGGCTACCGCTTTGCCGCCACCCGGGCGTATGACCGCATCGTGTCGCAGCGCATCGCGGAGCTGCGCGAGCGCGCCATTCCCGGCACCCAGACCATCAGCGAATTCATGCAACGCCGGCTGGCGCCGGCGATCGCCACCGTCGCCTCCACCGAGCAGCGGCTGGTCGCGCTCTCCGAGCGCATCGCCCGCACCAGCGCCTTGTTGCGCACCCAGGTGGACATTGCCCGCGAGGAGCAAAACCGCCAGTTGCTCGAGAAGCTGACCCGCGGACAGGAACTGCAACTGCAACTCCAGACCACGGTGGAGGGGTTGTCGATCGCGGCGATCTCGTACTACGTGATCAGCCTGGTGCTGTACGGGGCCAAGGCCCTGAAATCGGCGGGCCTCCCCTTGCACCCGGAACTGACCGCCGGCGCGTTGATGCCCGTGGTGCTGTGGGGCGTGTGGCGCATGACGCGGCGCATCCACGCCCGGCTGCGCGGTCAGCCCTGATCGCGGGCCGTTCGACCCCCGCACGCGTGAGCGCCCACCGCTGCCGGGGCGGCCTTACTTGGTGCTGAGGTACTCCGCCACCGCGGCCATTTCCAGCTCGGTCATCTTCTCGGCGACGGTGTGCATCACGACGTTGTCGTTGGTGCGCTGGCGTTTGTTGAATTGCTTGAGCTGGGTGAACAGGTAGCCCGAGAACTGCCCCGCCAGCCGCGGCAGGTTGGTCGCCCCGTGGGCGTCCGGGCCGTGGCAGCTGGCGCAGGCCGGCACGCCGCTGAACTTGTTGCCGTTTTGGTACAGGTAAGCACCCACCGCCGCCAAGCCCGTGTCCTTGACGTTTTCGCGCTGGGCGGGCAGTTTTTCGTAATAGCGGCCCAGGGCCACCATCTCGTCGTCGGTCAGCTTGGCCACCATCTCGGCCATGGCCGTGCTCTTGCGCTCACCGCTTTTGAAAGCCTTGAGCTGCTTGACGATGTACTCGGTGTGCTGTCCGGCCAGGCGCGGGAAGATTTCGCTGGTGGATTCGCCCTGATCGCCGTGACACATCGCGCACACGCCGTTGGCAATCTTGCGCGCGCGGGCCTCGTCGGCCTGGGCGAGTGCGCCCGTGGTGACGGCGAGCAGACCGGCCGCCAGGGCCAGGGTGCGCATCGGAACGATCGAGCGGGAGGAGCGTGTCATGGCGCGGGGGATTCGATCCAGGGAATGCGGATGCAGCGAGCGTTGAGCGTGTCGTGACCGTCTGGTGGCCGCGGTAGCGGCCGCGCGTGCCGGGAATGTTCCCCCCGGCGCGCGCGGCCGATCCGTCGTCAGGCCAGCATGTCCGCCCAGATGTTGCGCGCCCAGGCGAGCGCGTAGCGGCCTTCCAGTTCGCTGGCGCGCGCCGACAAACCACCGGAGCCGGGCACCGGCAGCATGGTCTTCTTCTCGGGGTCGTAGCGGTGCACGCTGGCGACGTGCACCACGTCCTCGTCGGTGACGAAGCTGTAGCAGGTGTTGGCGTACAGCGGCGTGGCCGGCGGCTCCTTGCCCATCAGCAGGTTGACGATGGCCGCCGCACAGGTCTTGCCATGCTGGTTGGCCATGTGGCCGGACTTGGGCATGGCCGGCGCGATCTGGATCGCGTCACCCAACACGTGCACATTCTTGACGGCCTTGGACTCGAAGGTCAGGAAGTCCACGTCGCACCAGCGTTTGTTGGCCGTGGCCAGCCCCGCCTGTGCCGCGATGTCGCCCGCGCGCATGTTGGGTAGGACGTTGAGCACATCCCCCTTGAAGTCGTCGTTGAACTCGAACTTCAGGGTGTTGGTCGCCGCATCGACGTCCACCACGCGGTGCTTGGGGCGGTACTCCAAAATGCCCTTGTAGTGCTCGTCCCAGGCCTTTTTGAACAGGGCCGGCTTGGAGGTGACGTCGTCGTTGGCGTCGAAGACGATGACCTTGCTCTTGGGCTTGGCCTTCTTGAAGTAGTGCGCGACGATGCAGGCGCGCTCGTAGGGGCCGGGCGGGCAGCGGTACGGCATCAGCGGGATGGACAGCGCGTACACGCCGCCATCGGGCATGGCTTCGAGCTGCTTGCGCAACGCGACCGTCTGCGGGCCGGCCTTCCACGCGTGCAGCACTTTATCCTGGGCACCGGGCTTGGCCATGCCGGGCAGCGTTTCCCACATGAAGTCGATACCCGGCGAGACGATCAGGCGGTCGTAGCTCAGCTCGCTGCCCCCGGCCAGTTTGACCACGCGCTTGTCCGGGTCGATGGCCGTCGCGCGGTCGCGCACGATGCGCACGCCGTGCCGCTGTTCCAGGTTGTCGTACGGCACCGTGATGTCGGACATCTGCTTGACGCCGCCGATGACCAGGTTGGAGATGGGGCACGAGACGAAGCTGGCGTTGGGTTCGACCAGCGTGACCCGCACCTTGCCCTCGGAGAACATGCGCAGGTATTTGGCCGCGGTCGCGCCGCCGTAGCCGCCGCCGATGACGACGACGTGCGGCCCGCTGCTGCCACCGGGGGTGGCGCAACCGCTGAGGAGACCGAGCGAGCCGAGCGCGGAGCCGGCCGCGACGCTGTGGACGAATTGACGACGTTGCATGGTGGGTTCCTCTGCTGGGCTCATTGCTTTTTCTGGGCCGCGAAATAGGCCGAGATGGCCCGCAGCTCGTCATCGGTGTAGCCCTTGGCGAGCTGGTGCATCAGCGTGGCGGGCTTGCGGCCGTTCTTGAAGTCGAGCAGCTTTTGCAGTATCTCGTCCTTGTCCTTGCCGGCCAGCGCCTCCATGCCGGGTTGCGCGTGGCCGTTGGTGCCGTGGCAGTTGGCACAGGCCGCTGCCCAGACCTTGACCTGGTCCACCTGCGCCTGCGCCAGCGTGGCCGCGCCCAGCAGACCCGCTGCCAGGATGTGTTGGTACGCCTTCATGGTTGTGCTTCTCCTCTGGGGGTGATTCGGCAAACGTGCCGTGACGGGATCGTTGTGTATCATGACGTGCTGATATAAGCAATCCGAAGAAATTCTAGGGACGGACCCGACGCCAAGCTTACCGCGTCCCCCCGCCGCGTGCACCGGGTCAACCCGAATGCCACCGCGGCGGGTCAGCTCAGCAGCGCGGTGGCAAACTCGCGGGCGTCGAAGGGTTGCAAATCTTCCAGCTTTTCGCCGATGCCGATGAAGTAGACCGGCAGCTCGCGCCCCTGCTCGCGCGCCCACATGGCGATGGCGGCCAGCACGCCGCCCTTGGCGGTGCCGTCGAGTTTGGTGACGATCAGGCCGGTGAGTTGGAGCGCCGCGTCGAAGGCCTTGACCTGCGCCAGAGCATTCTGGCCGGTGTTGCCGTCGATGACCAGCAGCACTTCGTGCGGAGCGGTGGCCTCGGCCTTTTGCACCACGCGCTTGATCTTGCGCAGCTCTTCCATCAGGTGCAACTGGGTAGGCAGCCGGCCCGCGGTATCGACGATTACCACGTCCTTGCCGCGCGCGCGGCCCGCGGTCACCGCGTCGAAGGCCACCGCGGCCGGATCGCCGCCGTCCTGGCTGACGATGTCCACCCCGTTGCGCTGGGCCCACACGCCAAGCTGCTCGCGCGCCGCGGCGCGAAAGGTGTCGGCCGCCGCCAGCAGGACGGTCGCACCGTGGTGGGCCAGGTGCCAGGTCAGCTTGCCGATGGTGGTGGTCTTGCCCGCGCCGTTGACGCCGGCCACCATCCACACGGTCGGGCCGTCGGGCTGGGCGCCGACCGCCAGCGGCTTTTGCAGCGGACGCAGCCAGTCGGTGATGGCGTCCGCCAGCAGCGCGCGCACCTGCTGCGGGTCGGTCGCGCGCTCGGCCTTGACGCGGCGGCGCAGATCGTCGAGCAGGTGGGTGGTGGCCTGGGCCCCGGTGTCGGCCATCAGCAGCGCGGTCTCCAGCTCCTCGTACAAGGCGTCGTCGATGCGGGTGCCGGTAAAGACGGCGGTGAGGCTGCTGCCCGTTTTGCGCAGGCCGGCGGACAGTCGGCCCAGCCAGCCCTGCCGCGTGGGGCTCGGGGCCGGGGCGTCGGG
>NZ_VJOO01000018.1 GCF_007556755.1 Tepidimonas fonticaldi
GCGCGGGGGCGGGTTGGGCGACGGGTTCTTCCTTCTTGCCGCAGCCGGCGACGAACGCGGCGGCCAGGGCCAGGGCCAACAAGCGCTTCTTCATGTCCACACTCCAGTCGAGAGTTTGAGGGGGTAAACGCAGAACGATTGCCAAGCAACAAACAGGCCGGTGCGGACTTGACCCACCACGACGCCCCTGGATGCTCGCGTGGGATTCTAGGGCACCCCCCGCTCAGGTTTTGCCTTGCCGTCGCAAATCTGCCAGCGTGGCGTCGAGCGCGGTGCGGATGAGGCGGATCATTTCGTCGATATCGGCGCGGGTCATGACCAGCGGCGGGGCGATGATCATGCGGTCACCGACGGCGCGCATGACGACCCCCGTGTCGAAGCAGTGGCCGCGGCAGGTCATGCCCACGGCCCACTCCTCGGGAAAGCGCGCCAGCGTCGCCTTGTCCCGCACCAAAATGAGTCCCGCCACCAGGCCGCAGGTCTCGGCCACGCCGACCAGGGGGTGGTCGGTCAGCTCGGCAAAGCGCTGCGCCAGGTAGGGGCCGGTGTCCTCGCGCACGCGCTGGGGCAGCGCCTCGGCGGCCATGAGGTCCAGATTGGCCAGCCCCACCGCGCAGGCCACGGGGTGGCCGCTGTAGGTGTAGCCATGGGTGAACTCGCCGCCGCTGTGCAGCACGCGGGCGATGCGCTCGTTGACCAGCACCCCCCCCAGCGGGATGTAACCGCTGGTCACCGCCTTGGCAAACGTCACCAGATCGGGCCGGGTGCCAAAGCGCTCGTAGGCAAACCAGTGGCCCAAGCGGCCAAAGGCGCAGATCACCTCGTCGGAGATGAGCAGGATGCCGTAGCGGTCGACGATGCGCTGGATTTCGGGCCAGTAGGTCTCGGGCGGGATGATGACGCCGCCGGCGCCCTGCACCGGCTCGGCGATGAAGGCCGCGACCTTGTCCGGGCCGACCTCCAGGATTTTTTCCTCCAGCCAGCGCGCGGCGCGCACGCCAAACTCGGCCGGCGTCTCGCCCGGCTCGCGCAGATCCCAGTAGTAGGGCTGCTGGATGTGGACGATGCCGGGGATGGGCAGGTCGCCCTGTTCGTGCATGCCCCCCATGCCGCCCAGCGACGCCGCGGCGACGGTGGAGCCGTGGTAGGCGTTCCAGCGGCTGATGATGACCTTGCGCTGCGGCTGGCCCATCAGATCCCAGTAGCGGCGCACCAGGCGCACATTGGTGTCGTTGGCCTCCGAGCCGCTGCTGGTGAAGAAGACGTGCGAAAACCGCCGCCCGTCCACCGGCGGGGCCAGTTCGGACAGCCGCGCCGCCAGCCGCACCGCCGGCTCGGTGGTGGTCTGGAAAAAGGTGTTGTAGAAGGGCAGCTCCAGCATCTGGCGGTAGGCGGCCTCGGCCAGCGGGCGCCGGCCGTAGCCCGCGTTGACGCACCACAGGCCGCTCATGCCGTCCAGGATGCGGTGGCCCTCGGAGTCCCAGATGTAGATGCCCTCGGCGCGGGTGATGACGCGCGCGCCCTTGGCCGCCAGCGCCTGGTGGTCGGTGAAGGGGTGCAAAAAGTGCGCGCTGTCCAGCGCCTGCAGCTCGCGGGTGTGCGCGCTGGGCTGGGGCAGGCGGTCGGCGGGGGCATTCATGGGTGGACTCCTCGGGATGGTCGGTGCGGTCAGACGTGCAGCAGCAGGTGCTCACGCTCCCAGGGCGAGATCACTTTCATGAACTCCTCGAACTCGAGTTCCTTGATCTCGGTGTAAATCGTGATGAACTCCTCGCCCAGCACATGGTGCAAGTCGGGCTCGCGGCGCAGCCAGTCCAGCGCCTCGCCCAGGCTGCGCGGCAGCGCATAGGCCGAGAGGTAGGCGTCGCCGCGCATCTCGGGCTTGGGCTTGATCTTGTTGACGAGGCCGAGATAGCCGCACGCCAGCGTCATGGCCATGGCGACATAGGGGTTGGCGTCGGCGCCGATGACGCGGTTTTCGACGCGGCGCGCCTGCGGCGGCGCGATCGGCGAGCGGATGCCGACCGTGCGGTTGTCGTGGCCCCACTCGATGTTGATGGGCGCGGCGGTGTGGCGCGCCAGCCGCCGGTAGCTGTTGACGTAGGGCGCCACCAGCGCCATCGCGGCCGGGATGTAGCGCTGCAGCCCGCCGATGTAGTGCCCGAAGGCCTCGGACGGCGAGCCGTCCTCGTTGCTGAAGATGTTGCGCCCGGTGGCCTTGTCCACGATGCTTTGGTGGATGTGCATCGCGCTGCCCGGCTCGCCCGCGATGGGCTTGGCCATGAAGGTGGCGTACATGTCGTGGCGCAGGGCGGCCTCGCGCACGGTGCGCTTGAACAAGAACACCTCGTCCGCCAGCGCCAGCGGGTGGGAGTGGAAGAAGTTGATCTCCATCTGCCCGGCGCCGACCTCGTGGATCAGGGTGTCGACGTTGAGCTCCATCTTGTCGCAGTAGTCGTAGATCTCCTCGAACAGGGGATCGAACTCGTTGACCGCGTCGATGGAGTAGGCCTGGCGCGAGGTTTCGGCGCGTCCGCTGCGGCCGATGGGCGGGTGCAGCAGGGTGTTGGGGTCGGTGTTGCGCGCGGTGAGGTAGAACTCCAGCTCGGGCGCGACGACCGGCTCCAGGCCCATCGCCTCGTACAGGCCGCAGACGTGGCGCAGCACGCTGCGCGGCGCGTAGGGGATGAGCTTGCCGCTGTGGTCGAAACAGTCGTGGATGACCTGCGCGGTCGGGTCGCTGGCCCACGGGACGATGCGCGCCGTGGTCGGGTCCGGGCGCAGCTGCATGTCGCGGTCGGTGGGCTCGATGACGTCGTAGTACGGCCCGCTCTTGGGCTGCTCGCCGGTCACGCTCATGGCCACGATGGCCTGAGGCAGGCGCATGCCGCGGTCTTCGGTGAATTTCTCGCGCGGCAGGATCTTGCCGCGCGCCACGCCGGTCAGGTCGGGGACCAGGCACTCGACTTCGGTGACGCGCCGCTCGTTGAGCCACTGCTCGAGATCGTTGAAGGATTTGAGGTCTTTGGAACTGCTCATGGGTTGCTCCGTTGCCCGGGGGGTGGCGCCAGGGCCGGCAGGGCCTGCGGCGCCCGCGGGGGTTGCCCGGTCATTCTGGCCTCAAGCATGGCCGAAAACCAGAACCGGGCCCAGGGAACAGCCTAAGGGAGTTCGGGCGCGGCGGCAAAGGCGCGCGCATCGGCCTCGCGGCGCGCGCGGCGCTGGCGCAGCGCCTCGCCAAAGGCGCGGAAGATGGCGCTGGACAGCGGGTCGTCCCAGCAGCGCCACTCGGGGTGCCACTGGACAGCCAGCGCAAAGGCGTGCGCATGGTCGAATTCGACGGCTTCGATCAGCCCGTCGGGCGCATGCGCCACGGCCCGCAGGCCCGGCGCCAAACGGCGGATGCCCTGCCCGTGCAACGAATTGACGCGCACCGTGGGCGCGCCACCCGCCAACCGGTACAGCAGGCTGTCGGGCTGCAGCGTCACCTCGTGGCGCGGGCCGTACTGTTCGTCGAGCGGGGCGGCTTTGGGCTCGCGGTGATCCAAATGCCCGGGCAGGGCGTGGACCGCTTGGTGCAGGCTGCCGCCGAGGGCGACGTTGATCTCCTGAAAGCCGCGGCAGATGCCCAGCAGCGGGATGCCCCCGGACAGCGCATGGCGCACCACGGCCAGAGTGACCTCATCGCGCGCCTCGTCCAGCGGCAGCGACGGGTCGGCCACCGGCTCGCCAAAGTGACGCGGGTGCACGTTGGAGGGCGAGCCGGTCAGCACGACACCATCGACCAGCGCCAGCAGCCGCGCGACCTCGCTGGCGTCGGCCAGCGGAAACATCACCGGCTGGGCCTGCGCGCCCACCTTGACCGCGCGGGCGTATTTGTCGCCCAGCAGCAAAAACGGCATGGCGTGGTCGTGGTCGCCGAGCAGGCGGTGGTCCGCCGGCATCCAGACGAGGGGGGTGGACGGGAAGGCAAGCATGTTCAGAACCATTCTGGCGGCCGATTGGGTGCACAATTGGTGCCATTTGACCCCACGGCATGGGGCCAATTGACCGGGCGCAACGCCGGTGCCAGGACGTTTTCGTATGACCCAATCCTCCGCCCTGCTGGCCGATTTTTTGCTGACCGAAATGGCCCGCCCCGACGGCCCGGCCGGCCCCGGGGGCGGACTGCCGCTGAACCGGCGGCTGTACGAGGCGCTGCGCCGCGCCATGCTGGACGGGCGGCTGTCCGCGGGCGACCGTCTGCCCTCCAGCCGCGAGCTGGCGCAGGATCTGCGGCTGTCGCGCAACACCGTGGTGGCGGCGCTGGAGCAACTGGGGGCCGAGGGCTATCTGATCAGCCGGGTGGGCAGCGGCACCTATGTGCACGACCAACTGCCGCAGACTGTCCCGGTCGCCCGGCGCGGGGGGGCGGGTGCCACCACGCGGCTGCCGGGCCTGTCGGCGCGCGGACGGGTGCTGGCCGAGCACTACGGCGCGCGGGAGCTGGAGATCCAGCCCTTCACCCCGGGGACGGCGGATTTCAGCGCCTTTCCGGTGGCGCTGTGGCAGCGGCTGCAAAACCGGCACTGGCGCAGCGCGCGGCCCGAGATGCTGGACTACACCACCTCGGGCGGATACGGGCCGCTGCGGCGTGCGGTGGCGGACTATCTGCGCGTCTCGCGCAGCGTGCGGCTGGACCCGGAGCAGGTGCTCATCACCACCGGCACGCAGCAGTCGCTGGAGCTGTGCGCGCGGCTGCTGGCCGATGCGGGCGACACCGTGTGGATCGAGGACCCGGCCTACTGGGGCGCGATCAAGGCCTTCACCGCCTGCGGGCTGCGGCTGCAGCCCATCCCGGTGGACGCCGAGGGGCTGGCGCCCCCGGCGACGGCCGACGCCACGCCCCGGCTGATCTATGTCACCCCGTCGCACCAGTACCCGACGGGCGCGGTGATGTCGCTGGTGCGCCGGCGTGCGCTGCTGGCGCAGGCCGCGCGCGCCGATGCCTGGGTGCTGGAGGACGACTACGACAGCGAGTTTCGCTTCGACGGCGCGCCGATCGCGTCGCTCGCCGGACTGGACGACGACGGCCGGGTCTGTTACCTGGGCACGTTTTCCAAGGTGCTGTACCCGGGGCTGAAGCTGGGCTATCTGGTGGCCCCGCGCGGCCTGGTGGAGGCGTTTCGCCAGGCGCACTACGACCTGCACCGCCCCGGCCAACTGCCGCTGCAGGCAGCGCTGGCGGAGTTCATCGAAATGGGCCACTTCGCCGCCGCGCTGCGGCGCACGCGCCAGACCTACGCCGGCCGGCGCGCGCAGTTGCTGCACGCGCTGGCCCCGCTGCTGGATGCCGAGGGCGTGCACATCACCGGCGCGGCCCAGGGGCTGCACCTGTGCCTGCGGCTGCCGCTGACGGTGGACGACCGCGCCGTGGCGGACACCCTGGCGGCCGAGGGCATTTCGGTGCGGCCGCTGTCGGCCTATTGCCTGCAGCGGCGCGACCTGCGCGGGCTGCTGATCGGCTATGGCTACGCCCAGCCGGCGCAAATCGAGCCGAGCGCGCGCCGCATCGTGGCGGCGGTGCAGCGCGCGCTGCGCTGAGCGCCCCGCGGACCGGGCGGGCGCTCAGTGCCCCAGCGCATCGCGCCAGCGGTGCCACGCCATGCCGAGCGCCAGCACCGGGGTGCGCAACCACGGCCCGCCCGGAAAGACGTGGTGGCGCAGCCGCGCGAACAGATCGAAGCGCTCGGACTGCACCGTGATCGCCTCGGCCACCAGGCGCCCGGCCAGGCCGGTCAGCGCCACGCCGTGCCCGCTGAAGCCCTGCAGGTAGTACATGCGCTGCCCCACGCGGCCGAAGTCGGGGGCGCGGTTCATGGTGATGTCCACGAACCCCCCCCACAGATGGGCCGTGGGCGTGCCCGCCAGTTGCGGAAACACCGCCAGCAGGCGCTGCTGCATCGTCTCGCGCAGACGCGGCGGCGTCATGGTGGTGTAGCTGACGCGTCCCCCAAACAGCAACCGGTCGTCGGCACTGAGGCGAAAGTAATCCAACACCACGTTGTTGTCGCAGACGGCCGCGCGGCCCGGGATCAGGGACGCGGCCAGCGCGCGCGGCAGCGGCTCGGTCGCCAGGATGTAGGTGCCCACCGGCATGATGCGCGGGTGGATGTCGGCCAGCACCCCGGGGCCGTGTTCGGCCAGGGTGCAGTTGCCGGCGACGACGGCAAACTCCGCCTCCACCACGCCCGCATCGGTGTGGGCCGCCACGCCGTCGGCGTGGCGCTGCAGCCGGCGCACGGGGCTGTGTTCGTGCAGCACGGCCCCGGCCGACTGGGCCGCGCGCGCCAGCCCCAGCGCGTATTTGAGCGGGTGCAGATGGCCGGAAACGGTCTCGTACGCCGCAGCGACGTAGCGCGGGCTGTCGATGTGGCGGCGCACCTCGGCCCCTTCGGCCCAGGTCGTGGCCAGTCCGTAGTCGCGCGCCAGCGCCTCCATCTCGGCGCGCAGCGCGCGGGCCTTGCGCGGGCGATCGGCGACGTACAGGTAGCCGTGCTCGCGGTCGCAATCGATGCCGTGGCGCGCGATGCGCTCGTCGATCAAACGCACCGCTTCCAGCGACCCCTCCCAGGCGGCGCGGGCGGCGGCCCGCCCGAGCTGGCTCTCGAACACGCCCATGCCGCAGGCATAGCCGACGATGGCCTGGCCGCCGTTGCGCCCGCTGGCACCGGCGCCGATGCGATCGGCCTCCAGCAGGACCACGCGGCGCCCGCGCTCGGCCAGTTCCAGCGCCGCGCTCAGGCCCGCAAAGCCCCCGCCCACCACCACCACGTCGGCGCGCTGGCGGCCGGCCAGCGCGGGCTGTGCCGGTGGCCGCACCACGCTGGCTTCGTAGTAGCTGTCGGTGTTGAGCTGGGTGTCGGAACGCAGCAGGGAGGGGCGCAGCATGGGGCGGAGGAGTCATCGGCCCGACAGGGGCCCGGCGGGCAGGGACGATACCGCGCCCGCCCCGCGGGCCAGGGTGCCAATCGGCCCGGGCGGCAAGGCGCCAACGCCCCGGCCGTCACCGCGCGAGCGCCTCGCGGCGGCCGGCGTCTGCCTACGTCCGCAGCAGCGTCGCCGTCTCGTGCGTCAGCTCGTCCAAAAAGGCCCGCGTGCGCGCCGGCAGGTGGCGGCGGCTGGGCAGCGCGGCGTAGAGGGACCAGTGGTCCGTGACCCAGCCGTCGAGCACGCGCACCAGCTCGCCGCTGGCCAGCCGGTGCGCGACCAGATCCAGCGAGACCGCCAGAATGCCGCCGCCCTCCAGCGCCATGCGCAGCAGCGCCTCGACATGGTTGCTGCAGGCGACGGGCTCCACCGCCACCCGGCTGACGGCGTCCGGCTGGTCGGCGCGCCACAGGGTCCACGCGTGGGCGTGCTGCCCCGGGGGGCGGTAGCGCAGACAGTGGTGGTGCATCAGATCCTCGGGCCGGGTCGGCCGCCCGACGCGCTGCAGATAGGCCGGCGCGGCGACCAGCGCGCTCACCCCGCTGGCGATGCGGCGCGCGATCAGGCCCGTATCCACCGTGCCTTCCACGGTAAACAGCGCCACGTCGTGCTCTTCCACCGAGGGGACGGCGTAGCTCTCGACATCCACCTCGACGCGCAGGGCGGCGTGCCGCGCCGTCAGCCGCGGCACGACCGGGGCCACCAGCACGCTGGCCAGCACCGGCGTGGCCAGCACCCGCAGCACACCGGCCACCGTCTGGCTGCGCTGGCTCACCAGAGCGTCGGCCTCGTCCAAATCGGCCAGGATGCGCCGCACCCGCTCCAGATAGGCGGCGCCCTCGTCGGTCAAGGCCACGCGGCGCGTCGTGCGCTGCAGCAGGCGCACGCCCAGTTGCGCTTCGAGGTCGGCGACCATGCGCGTCACGCTGGCGGCCGACAGATCGAGGGCGCGCGCGGCGGCGGCAAAGCCACCGGCATCGGCCACCGCCTGGAAGACGCGAAGGGATTGAAGCCGGTCCATGGGTAGATTGTCGATGTTTATTTCTAAATCTGCAATATTGCATTGTTGGCAAAGAGGTTTATCGACAAATCTTTCGTTAGTACAGTTCATTCCACGGGCTGCATCAACGGCCCTCTCCAGCAATCTCTCTCTGTCCAGACGAAAGGAAACGCCATGAACCGCTTCTCTCTGCGCACCCTGATCGCCACCTCGCTGCTGGCCGCGACCGCCGCCGCATCGGCCGCGAGCTTCCCCGTCGCATCGGGCGAGTTCTCCGCCGCCGACGTGGCCGCCTCGAACACGGCCCAGCCGGTGCGCGCCGCCCGCGCCACGACCACCGAAGGCCGCACCCGCGCCGAAGTGCGAGCCGAGTTGGAAGCCGCGCGCTGCCGCGGTGAGCTGCCGTTCGACGGCGAGACGGGCCGCACCTACCGCGACGTCTTCCCCGACCGCTATCCGCTGCCGGGCTGCCGTTGACGCCGCGGCACACTGTCATCGGTCTGTCACGCCCTCGGTCGAAGATGGCGGCCTCTTCACGCAAGACGACGACGCACCATGGCCAAAGACTTCGACCTGATGGAAGACTCCAACCGCAGCGCCAACCCGACCATCCACGAGGTGTCGGACCCGGCGCGGCGCATTTTCGTGCGCGGCGCGCTGGCCAGCGCCACCGCCGCGCTGTTTGGCGGCGGCCTGCTGGCGGGCTGCGCCAGCACCGGTGGCCCCAACGCCGCGGCCCTGGGGCGCGGCATCGGCTTTGCCAGTGTGCCGATGCGCGACGTCGACGAGGTGCTGGTGCCCCCGGGCTACACCGCGCGCGTGCTCAACCGCTGGGGCGATGCGGTGGGCGTGGCCGGCAAGATGCCGGCGTTCAAGACCGACGGCTCCAACACCGCCGAGGAGCAGGCCCTGCAAGCCGGCATGCACCACGACGGCATGAGCTACTTCCCGCTCGATGGCAGCAAGCGCGGGCTGCTGGCCATCAACCACGAGTACACCGATGACGGCCTGCTGCACCCGGACGGCATGAAGACCTGGAGCGCCGAGAAGGTGCGCAAGGCGCAGGCCGCGCACGGCGTGTCGATCATCGAGATCGAAGCCGGCCCGAACGGCTGGCGCCAGGTGCTGCCGTCCAAGTACGCGCGCCGCATCACCGCGACCACGCCGATGCTGATCAGCGGCCCGGCCGCCGGCCACACCTGGATGAAGACCGCGGCCGACCCGACGGGCACGCGGGTGCTGGGCACGATCAACAACTGCGCCAACGGCCAGACGCCCTGGGGCACCTACCTGACCTGCGAAGAAAACTTCATCAACTACTTCCACGGCCCGGACCAGCCCGATGCGCACGGCAAGCGCTGGGGCCTGAAGAAAGACGGCGCCGGCTACCGCTGGCACGAATTCGACGAACGCTTCGACGCCACCCGGCACCCCAACGAGCCGAACCGTTTTGGCTGGGTGGTCGAAATCGACCCGATGGACCCGACCATGACACCGATCAAGCGCACGGCGCTCGGCCGCGCGGCGCACGAGGGCGCCGCGGTGGCGCTGACCGACGACGGCCGCGCCGTGGTGTACATGGGCGAGGACGCGCGCTTCGAATACATCTACAAGTTCGTCAGCCGCGACCGCGTCAAGCCGGGCGGCTTTGCGGCCAACCGCGACCTGCTCGACCACGGCACGCTGTATGTGGCCAAGTTCAACGCCGACGGCAGCGGCGAATGGCTGCCGCTGGTGCACGACCGCGGCCCGCTGACCGCCGCCAACGGCTTTGCCAACCAGGGCGCGGTGCTGATCCAGGCGCGGCAAGCCAGCGACGCCCTGGGCGCCACCAAAATGGACCGCCCGGAATGGACCGCCGTGGACCCGATCAGCAAAGAGGTCTATTGCACCCTGACCAACAACAGCAACCGCGGCCGCGACAAGAGCCCCGGTGCGGATGCGGCCAACCCGCGCGTCAACAACACCATGGGCCACATCATCCGCTGGAAGGAAAGCGGCGACCTGGACGCCACCCGCTTCACGTGGAACCACTTCGTGATGGCGGGCGATCCGTCGCTGCCGCGCGCCGAGGCCAAGGGCAACATCCGCGGCGACATCTTCGGCAGCCCGGACGGCCTGTGGGTCGATCCGCGCGGCGTGCTGTGGATCCAGACCGACGTGTCCACCTCGACGCTGGGCAAGGGCGACTATGCCAACCTGCCCAACAACCAGATGCTGGCCTGCGACCCGACCAAGGGCGAGATCCGCCGCTTCCTGGTCGGCCCGCGCGGCTGCGAGGTCACCGGCATCGCGATGACGCCGGACCTGCGCACGATGTTCATCAACATCCAGCACCCGGGCGAAAGCCCCAGCGAACGCAGCGACCCGGACGCGCCGACCAAGATCTCGCGCTGGCCGGACGGTGGCCGTCCGCGCTCGGCCACCGTCGTCATCACCAAGAACGACGGCGGCGTCATCGGCCTGTGACCACCGGGCGGACACCCGGTCCGTTCGCCCCGATCTGCTGGCCCCTCGGGGCCGGTTTTGTTGAGGAGCCCAATCCCATGCGTTTTCCCCTTTTGCCCCTGGCGTGGCGCGGCGCCGTCGCCGCCACGGCCGTGCTGCTGGCCGGCACCGTCGCGGCCCAGACCGTGCGCTTCGTCGCGCTGGGCGACATGCCCTATGGCCCCCCTGACAAGAGCTATCCGCCCTACCGCGCGCTGATCGAGCGCGTCAACGCGCTGCAGCCGGCCTTCACCGTCCACGTCGGCGACTTCAAGGCCGGCTCCACGCTGTGCAGCAACGAGGAGTTTTCCGCCCAGCTGGAGCACTTTGGCCGCTACCGCGGTGCCGTGGTCTATACCCCGGGCGACAACGAGTGGACCGACTGCCACCGCGCCAACAACGGCAGCTACGACCCGCTGGAGCGCCTGGCCACGCTGCGCCAGCGCTTCTACACCCCCGGCCGATCGCTCGGCCAGCAGCCCATCGCGGTGGAAAACCAGTCCACCGTCATGCCCGCCTTCGCGCCCTATGTGGAAAACCAGCGCTGGTGGGCCGGCGACGTGCTGTTCGTCGCCGTGCACATCGTCGGCAGCAACAACAACTTCGAGACACGCGACCCCAAGGCCGTGGCGGAGTTTTTCGAGCGCGACCGCGCCAACGTCGCCTGGCTGCGCGCTGCCTTCGAGCTGGCGCAGCAGCGCAACGCGCGCGCCATGGTGGTGGCCATGCAGGCCGACCCGTTCGACAACCAGCAGCCGGTGGAGACGTTCCCGCGCCACTCGGGCTTTGCCGCCAGCATCGGCGACACGCTGGTGCCGCTGGCGGCGCAGTGGGGCCGTCCGGTCCTGCTGATCCACGGCGACAGCCATGTGCTGGCCTTCGACAACCCCTTCAAGCACCAGAAAAAGCCGGTGCTGAACCTGACACGCCTGCAGGTGCCGGGCGCGGCCGACGTGCGCGCGGTGGAGGTGAGCGTCGATCCGGCGTCGTCGCAGCCGTGGACCATCCAGGTCTTTGACGCCCAGCCTTGAGGCGCGTGTGAAGCCCGATGACGTTGTTTATGAACAACATTCGGGTCATCACGAATTGACTTCACATCACCGTCATCAGGGGCCGGTGCAATAGCCCCTGTGGTTCGGCCCTCCGGGCCGCCCATCCCCAGTTGCAGCCCCCCCATCCGGGGCTGCCGCTTTCTGGTTCAACCCTAGGAAATCCGACGATGAAAAAATCCCTGATCGCCCTGGCCGCCCTGATGACCACCGGGGCCGCCCTGGCCCAATCCAACGTCACGCTGTACGGTCGCGTGGACCTGTCGGTGGGCAACCTCAAGGACAAGGTCAAGAACACCTCCACCACCCAGATGTTCCAGGGCGGCGACGGCGGTCTGACCACCTCGCGCTGGGGCCTGCGCGGCACCGAGGATCTGGGCGGCGGCCTGAAGGCGGCCTTCAAGCTGGAAAACCGCTTCAACCCCGACACCGGCGCGTCGCAAGACCCATACTTCAAAGGCGAATCCAGCCTGTCGCTGATGGGTGGCTTCGGCGAGGTCAAGCTCGGCCGCAGCAACACGGTGTACAAAGACGTGCGCGACCTGGGCGAGAGCCGCGATGTGTTCGACTCGGCCTTCACCGCTTCCAGCAACGGCGTGTTCAAGTCGGGCGGCGACTATGCCTCGCGCGTCGACAACAAGATCAGCTACTACAGCCCCAACATGGGCGGCTTCTACGCGGGCATCGACGTCTCGCTGGACGAGAAGGCCGGCGTCTCCCAGGACAAGTACGCCTTCAAGGCCGGCTACAAGCAAAAGGAATTCGAGGTCGCTCTGGCCCACCAAAACGAGAAGGACAAATCCGACAAGTACACCGCGCTGGCCGCGATGTATGACTTCGGCAGCTTCTCGGTGTCGGGCGCATACAACCAGCGCAAGGGCAGCGCCGCCAACGGCGACGACAGCGAATACGCGCTGGGCGTGACCGTGCCGGTCGGGGCCTGGGCCTTCTCCGGCGGCTATGCCTACAGCAAGACCAAGGACTCGGCCGGCGGCGCCAAGAACGGCAAGGCCAGCGGCTTCGCCCTCGGCGCCACCTATGCCCTGTCCAAGCGCACGCGCCTGTACGCCGGCTACCGCGACGTGGAGGTGAAGAACAACGTCGGGGCCAAGACCAAGGACGAGCGCCTGGTCGCCTTCGGCATGCGCCACGACTTCTGAGCGCGGCCCTGTCCGCACACGGGCGGTGACGGGCCGCCCGATCTCTCCAAAAACGCTCCTTGGGACGGGCTTTCTGCGGAAAGCCCGCTTTTTTTCTCAGGACAGGGCACGCTGGCGCCACGCGGCCAGCGCCCCCAGCCACAGCGCCCCCGCCGAGAACACCAACCCCCGCTCCAGCCCCCCGGGGCCGTCGCCGATCCAGCCCACCACGGCCGGGCCGACGATCTGGCCCGCCGCAAACACGATGGTGAAGGCGCTGATGCCCGCCGCCCAACGCGCCGCGGGCAGGTTGTGGCGCACCAACGCCGTGGTGGACGCAACCACGGACAAAAACACCGCGCCAAACAGCAGGCCCGACGCCAGCAGCACCGGCCAGGCGTGGGTCAGGGCCGGCAACACCGTGGCCAGTCCGAGCAATGCATTCAGCCGCGCCAGGGGCTGTCCGTCGCGGTGCCGATCCAGCAGCCCGGCCCACAGGCGCGACGACGCCATCACCGCCACCCCCAGCAGGGCATAGAACAGCGTGATTTCAGCCGCAGGGGTGCCGCGGTCGCGCAGCAGCGCGACCACGAACGTCATATAGCCGATGTAGCCCACCCCAAACAAGGCGTAGCCCGCCAGCGAGGGGGCAAACGCCCGCAGCAGCGCCCCGGTGTGGGCCGGCCCCCCGGCAGCGGCGGGCGCCGGCGAACTGGCCGGCGCCGGCGGGGCGGCGCCCCTCAGCCCCAGCGTGCCCAGGCCGCGCCAGGCGTGGACCAGGCCCCCGGTGGCCGCCAGACAGGCCACGGCCAAGGCCCACCAGGCCCACGCCCAGGCGTGCGGCCGATCCGCCGCCCAAGCCAGCACGGCCGGCACCGCCAGCGACGACAGCACGATGCCGCTGCCCACGCCACCATAGTACAGGCCCAGCATCAGGCCGGCATGGCGGGGCCAGACACTGCCCAGCCGGGCCGCCAGCAGCCCCCCGGCCACGAACACCCAGGCACTGGCGATGCCCGCCAGCCAACGCTGGATCAGCAGCGGCCCATCGGCCGTCAAAAAACCGCTGCCCGCCATGAACAGCGCCGCCAACGCCGACCCGCCCAGCAACACCGCCGCCGGACCATGGCGGCGCATCAGCGCAGGGACGGTGAGTGCCCCGACCAGATAGCCCACCGCATTGGCCGTGTTCATGGCGCCGGCGAGCAGATAGCTCCAGCCCAGATCCGCGCGCATCGGCGGCAGCAGCAGGCCATAGGCAAAGCGGGTGATGCCCAGTGACACCGCCGCCCCCAGCGACAGCCACAGCGCGAGCACCAGACCGCGGCGCAACGGCACCGGGCAAGCGGATCCCTGTTCGAGGCGAGACATGGCCCCGCATTGTGACGCGGGCCTTTCTATCCTGTCACACCATGCGCGACACCCGAATGCCCTCCCCTTCCGCCCCCGTATCCGCCGAGCGCCTGGCGGCGCTGCAAGCCGCCGAGCGCGAGCGCTTCCTGGCCGAACACCCCCGCTCGCGCGTGCTGGCCGGGCGCAGCGCGGCGCACTACCTGTTTGGCGTGCCGCTGCACTGGATGCGCGACTGGCCCAACCCCGTGACGCTGTTCGTGCGCAGCGCCCACGGGGCGGAACTCACCTGCGCCGACGGGCATGGCTACGCGGACTTTTGTCTGGGCGACACCGGGGCGATGTTCGGCCACTCCCCGGCCCCGGTGGCGCGCGCCATCGCCGAGCAGGCGGCGCACGGGCTGACCTGCATGCTGCCCACCGAGGCGGCAGCGGGCGTCGGTGAACGGCTGGCGCAATGCTTTGGCTTGCCGTTCTGGCAGTTGGCCCTGTCCGCGAGCGACGCCAACCGCTTCGTGCTGCGCTGGGCGCGCGCGGTCACCGGCCGGCCGCAGTTGTTGGTGTTCGATGGCTGCTACCACGGCGCGGTGGACGACACGCTGGTGGACCGCGACCCCGCGACCGGCAGCACGGTGCGCCGGCCATCGGTGCTCGGCGCGGTGCACGACCACCCCGATTTCACGCGGGTCATCCCCTTCAACGACCTGACCGCGCTGGAGCGCGCGCTGGCCGATGGGCAGGTGGCCGCCCTGCTGGCCGAGCCCGCGCTGACCAACTTTGGGCTGGTGCCGCCCGAGCCCGGCTTCTGGCCGGCGGCTCAGGCCCTGTGCCGCCGCTACGGCACCCTGTTGGTGCTGGACGAAACCCATACCCTGTCCAGCGGCGTCGGCGGCCATGCGCGGGCGCACGGGCTGGCACCCGACGTGTGGGTGGCCGGCAAGGCCGTCGCCGGGGGCGTGCCCTGCGCACTGTACGGCGTGACCGCCGATCTGGCGGCCCGCATGCAGGCGGTCAAACAGGGTGCACCCGAGGGGCACAGCGGCATCGGCACCACACTCACGGCCAACGCCCTGGCCATGGCCGCGCTGGATGCGGCCTTGCAGCATTTGCACACGCCAGCCAGCTATGCCGCCATGAACCGCGTCGCCGATGCACTGGAAGCCGGCTTGACCGAGCGCTTGCGCGCCCGTGCCCTGCCCTGGACCGTGACACGGCTGGGCGCCCGGTTGGAACTGCAGTTCATGCCCGAGACGCCGCGCAACGCCGACGATGTGCGCCGCCATGCCCAGCCGGCGCTGGAAGCCAGCCTGCACCTGTTCCTGCTCAACCGCGGGGTGCTGCTGACCCCGTTCCACGGCATGATGCTGTGCTCGCCGGCCACCTCCCCGGCGCATGTGGATCGCCTGCTGAACGCCTTCGACGACTGGCTGGCCGCCCTGGGTTTGTGAGGTCACGCCCCGAGGCCGATGGGCGCCGGGGCCACCTCCAGAATGCGGCGAAACAGCCGCTCGTAGGCCGGATCGGGCGCATAACGGCCCGTCAGCGGGTCGCGGTTGGCCTCGAACGCCTCGTCCAGCGCCCGCCAGTCGGCTTCGTCGAGCACGCGCTGGGCCGCGGGCAGGATTTCCTGCTCCTCCAGCCGCATGTGCTCCAGATAAAACCCGACGTAGCGCTCGCAGGCCTCGACGAAGGCGGCCTGGCGGTCGTCGCCCAGCCATTCCCAGGCCAGCAGCCGGTGCTGCAATTCGCGCACCTGCGACTCGCCCTTCATGTGGTCCTGCTCCAGCCGGGTGATGACGGGCAGCACGGCCGGCTCGCGCTTGGCCACGCGCGGAAAGAGCAGATCGGACTCTTTCGGATGGTGCAAGCGCTCCGGAAACTCGTCGATGTAGAACAGCATCGCGCGCAGCGTGTCGAAAAAGCGCGCGCGGTCATCGCCCGGGCCGCGGCGAACCAGCCACAGCAGGGACTGCAGCATGGCGGCCAGGGCCGCGTGCTCATCGCGAATGGTGCGCAGGGCGCTCGAGGGGTGCATGGGTGGCCTCCTGCCCAAAACATGGTCGATCTATCCCCAGACCGACGCTGGCCAAGCATGCCGCCAAACGCCCCCCCTGATCTTGACGCACGTCAAGACGGGGAAACCGTCTGGGAAATCGCGGTTACATGCGCGGGGCGCCAGCGCGTCAGCCACAAGGCATTGGACACCACGCTGACCGAGCTGGCCGCCATCGCCGCACCGGCGAACACCGGGTCCAGCACACCCAGCGCCGCCAGCGGGATCCCCGCGACGTTGTAGACGAAGGCCCAAAACAGGTTTTGCCGGATCTTGCGCACCGTTCGGGCCGAAATATCCAACGCCGCGGGCACCAGCGCCGGGTCGCCGCGCAGCAGCGTGATGCCGGCGGCGTGCATGGCGACATCGGTGCCGCTGCCCATGGCAATGCCCACATCGGCCGCCGCCAGCGCCGGCGCATCGTTGATGCCGTCGCCCACCATCGCCACGGCGCCGCCGCGCGCCTGCCAGCGCCGCACCACGGCGGCCTTGTCGGCGGGCATCACCTCGGCCTCGACCTCGCCGGCCTCGGGTCGCAAGCCCAGGCGGCGCGCCATGGCCTCGGCGGCCGCCCGCTGATCGCCGGAGATCATGACCACCCCCAGGCCCCGCGCACGCAGCTCCGCGATGGCCTGGGCGGCCCCGGGCTTGGGCTCGTCGGCAAAGGCCAGCAGCGCCAGCGGGCGCCAGACGTCACCCTGCTGCCAGGCCAGCACGGCCAGCGTGGCCCCGGCCGCCTGCTGCTCGGCCATGGCCGGTGCCCAACCGTCCGGCAGCCCGGCCCCTGGCTGCAGAGGGCAGCCCAAATCGGCCATCCAGCCCGGGCTGCCCAGGGCCAGGGTCACGCCGTCGACCGTGCCTTGCACCCCGCGACCGGGCACCGTCTGGGTGTCGGTGGCGGGGGCTGGCAACGCCTCCCCCCATGCGGCCAGCACCGCCTTGGCCAGCGGGTGGCTGCTGCCCATCTGCAGGGCGACGGCAGTGCGCAACGCGGCCGCTTCGTCCACGCCGGGGGCGGGCACCAAAGCGACCAGGCGCGGATGCCCGACGGTGAGCGTGCCCGTCTTGTCGAAGGCCACGGTGCGCACGCGCTGGGCAACCTCCAGAGCCTCGGCGTCCTTGACCAGAATGCCATGACGGGCCGCCGCCCCCGTGCCGGCCATGATGGCCGTGGGGGTGGCCAGCCCCAGCGCACACGGGCAGGCAATGACGAGCACCGCCACCGCATGGAGCACCGCCTGCTCGCCATCGGCCCCCCCGACGGTGACCCACAGCACCCCCGTGGCCAAGGCCACCAGCACCACGATGGGGACGAACACCGCCGCCACCCGATCCACCAGCCGCTGCACGGGCGCCTTGTGCGCCTGCGCATCCTGCACCAGGGCGATGATGCGCTGCAGCACCGATTGCGCGCCGATCGCGGTGACCCGCACCTCGATCGCCCCATCGCCATTGAGGCTGCCGCCGGTGACCACATCGCCCACCGCCTTGGCCACCGGCAGCGGCTCGCCGGTGAGCATGGATTCGTCCACCTGGGTGCGCCCCTGCGCCACGATCCCATCGGCCGGGATGCGCTCGCCCGCGCGCACCAGCACACGGTCGCCGGGCAGCAGTTCGGTGACCGGAACGTCCTGCATCGATTCGCGGCGCACGCCATCGGGCAGCAGGTGGGCCATCGGTGGCTGCAGCGCCTGCAAGGCGCGGATGGCCGCCGTGGTGCGGCGTTTGGCGCGCGCCTCCAGCCACTTGCCCAGGCGCACCAGCGTGATCACGACCGCAGCGGCTTCGAAGTACAGGTGCGGCATCTCGTCCGGCGGCGTGTGCCACCACAGCCAGACGCTCATGCCCCAGGCCGCCGTCGTCCCGAGGGCGACCAGCAGTTCCATGTTGCCGCTGCCACTGCGCAGCGCATGCCAGCCTGCGCGGTAAAACCGCGCACCCAGCCCAAACTGCACCGGGGTGGCCAACAGAAACTGCCACAGCGCCGGGACCATGAGGTGCACGCCAAACGCCATGGCGATCATCGGCAGCACCAGGGGCGCCGAGAGCACGGCCCCGACCAGCACCCACATGCCCTCACGACGCACGGCCTGCCGGGCCTGCGCTTCGTCGTCGTCGCCACTCGCCAGCGGGCGGGGCTCGTAGCCGGCGTCGCGCACGGCGCGCTGCAGACGGGCCGGCAGTTCGGCGGCGTGCGCGGCGTCGGCGCGCCACTGCACCCGCGCGGTCTCGGTGGCCAGGTTGACACTGGCGTAGGTGACGCCGGGCACGCGCTGCAGCGCCCGCTCCACCCGCGCCACGCACGACGCACAGGTCATGCCCCCGATGCCCAGATCGCATTGGCCGGTGGCCCCGGCTTCGAGCGGGGCGTCCGGCGGCGCCGCCGCCGAGGTGAGTTCGTCCGCCATGGAGCGAGTATGCCGCAGCGATCCAGGCGGCGTATGATGGAACGCTCGATCCACTCCCCCGCAACGCCATGAAACACGTTTTCACCGTCACGGGCATGTCGTGCGGCCACTGCGTCCGGGCGGTCACGCAGGCCATCCGCGCGCTCGATCCGCAAGCCACGGTCCAGGTCGATCTGGACGCCCAGCGCGTCGAAGTCGAATCGGAACAACCCCGCCCCGCACTGGCCGACGCCATCCGGGACGAGGGCTACACCGTCGTCGACTGACCGACGGCACCGGGGCGGGCCTTTGCGGCTCGCCCCGTCTCGTTTTTCTTCCCCTCTTTTCCCCCCTCGCTTCGCCCCGGCCGTCCCAACGGCCGGGGCGTTGTCGCATCTAGACCACGGCGGTGGCCGCACCACGTTTTGCACAAGCCTGTGGAAAAAAATCGGACAAGAGGCCTGTTATTCACAACCTGGTCGATGTTCGCCCGGGTTGTTCGCGTCCATCCCGGCGCCCACGCGGTGGGCACCCACAAGGTCATGAATGCCGCAACCGGCTGTCGCACCAGCAAAAACGGCGCTTGTCCACGGATGGCGGCGCGCTTCTACCTACGACGACTATCTTGTATGACGATCACAAAGAAAAACCGGGGACAACGCGAAGCGCGAACCGCAGTCCCCACCGCCCCAAAGGGCCGATCCGTTGCCCCGCGCTGCTAAGATGCGCACCGAGAACACGCCCCATGTCCAGCGCGCCCCCGTCGTCCCCCGCCATCGAAATCCGCCACGGCCAGATGCCGCTGGTGGTGGCCCGCTTGCGCGGGCCCGATGTGGACGCGGCCTTGGCGGAGCTGGAGCAGCGCTACGGCGATGCGCCGGGTTTTTTCGAAGACGAGCCCCTGCTGTTGGACCTGTCCGAATGGACGGGGACGGATCGCGGCCCAGCACCCCTGGAGCGCCAAGCCCTGCTGGACGGACTGCAGCGCATCGGCCTGCGGCCGCTCGCCTTCCACGGCGGCCCGCCCGGTTGGCAATCGGCGCTGCGCGAGCGGGGCCTGGTCGCAGGCGAGGTGCAGGGACCGGTGGCCGTGCGCGGCACATCCCCAAAGGCGGACAGCCCGGTCACCGCCGCAGCAACGCCGCCTGCGCCATCGACCTCCCCTTTGCCCAGCGCCGCCCTGGTGGTGGATCGGCCGTTGCGCTCCGGACAGCAGGTGTATGCGCGCGGACGCGATCTGGTCGTGCTGGCCATGGTCAACCCCGGGGCGGAAGTCATCGCCGATGGCCACATCCATGTGTACGCGCCCTTGCGCGGCAAGGCGATTGCCGGAGCACGCGGCTTGACCGAGGCCCGCGTCTTTGCCCTGGCCCTGGAGCCGGAGCTGGTCTCGATCGCCGGCGTCTACCGCACCGCCGAAACCCCGTGGCCCGATGCCGTGCGCGGCAAGCCGGCCCAGGTGCGGCTGGCCAGCGGGCCCGATGGCGACAAGCTGCTGCTCGAACCCCTTTCCTGAAACGCCCTCATTCCCAGACTGAAAGCGATCCATGGCCAAAATCGTCGTCGTCACCTCCGGCAAGGGCGGCGTGGGCAAGACCACGACCAGCGCATCGTTTGCCACCGGGCTGGCCCTCAAGGGGCACAAGACGGTGGTGATCGATTTCGACGTCGGTCTGCGCAACCTCGATCTCATCATGGGCTGCGAGCGCCGTGTGGTCTATGACTTCGTCAACGTCATCCATGGCGAGGCCAACCTCAACCAGGCCCTGATCAAGGACAAGCAGGTCGATCAGCTCTATGTGCTGGCCGCCAGCCAAACCCGCGACAAGGAAGCGCTCAAGCAGGAGGGGGTGGAGCGCGTCCTCAACGATCTGGCGGGCATGGGGTTCGATTACATCGTGTGCGATTCGCCCGCCGGCATCGAGACCGGCGCGCTGATGGCCATGCACTATGCCGACGAAGCGCTGGTCGTCACCAACCCCGAGGTGTCGTCGGTGCGCGACTCGGACCGGATTCTGGGCATGCTCAGCTCCAAGACCCGGCGCGCCATCGAAGGGCGCGAGCCGGTCAAGGAACATCTGCTGATCACGCGCTACAACCCCAACCGCGTGCAGGACGGACAGATGCTGTCGCTGCAAGACATTCAGGACATTCTGCGCATCCCGCTGATCGGCGTCATCCCCGAGAGCGAGGCGGTACTGCAGGCCTCCAACCAGGGCGTGCCCGCCATCCATCTGCAGGGCACCGACGTGTCCGAGGCCTACAAGGATGTGATCGACCGCTTCCTGGGCCACGACAAGCCGCTGCGCTTCATCGAGGCCGAAAAGCCCGGCTTCTTCAAGCGCCTGTTCGGGAGGTGAGCGCCGTGTCCTTCCTGTCCTTTTTGCTGGGCGAGAAGAAAAAGACCGCCACCGTCGCCAAGGAGCGGCTGCAGATCATCCTGGCGCACGAACGCGCCGGCCGCAATGCGTCCGAGCCGGACTACCTGCCGGCCCTGCAGCGGGAATTGGTGGCGGTGATCGGCAAGTACATCGCCATCAACCCCGACGACATTCGCGTCAACCTGGAACGCCACGACAACCTCGAGGTGCTCGAGGTCAAGATCGAGCTGCCGGACGCGCGCTGAAGCCCGAGCGTTGTCAGCCCAGTCAAGCCGCGGCGCGCTGCAGCCGGTCGCGCACGCCATCCCACGCGGCATCCGCCGGCGGGCGCTCGACCCAGATCAGCCGCGTCTGCCCGTCGTCCAGCTCGCGCAGCGCGGCGAACAACTCGCGCGCGGCCGCCTCGGGCTCCATCGGCATGGGGCGCAGCCGCACATGCGCGCTGACGCAGCGCAGCGGGCTGCGGTGGTAGACCGCCAGATCGCGCGCCTGCGCGCCGAGCAGGTCCAGCGCCGTCTGCAGCTCGGCGGCGTCCATTAGCCGCACCTTGGCCTGCGGCGCGTAGTGCGACGCCAGCGTGCCGGAGGCGCGCGGCGCGTGCGCGTCGCGGTCGCGCACCGGGCGGCCGAGCGTGCGCTCCAGCTGCGCGCGGCCGATCATGCCGGGGCGCAGCAGCACTGGCTCGGCGCGCGTGCAGTCGACGATCGTCGACTCGATGCCGACCGGGCAGGCGCCGCCGTCCAGGATCAGCAGCTCGGCGTCGGACAGCGCGCCCAGCTCCGCCGCCACGTGCGCGGCCTGCGTCGGGCTGACGCGGCCGAAGCGGTTGGCGCTCGGGGCCGCGAGCCCCCGGATACCGGCGCCGTGGCACTCGGCCAGCAGCGCCTGCGCCACCGGGTGCGCCGGGCAGCGCAGCCCGATCGACGCCTGCCCCCCGGCGGCGGCCTCGGCGACGCCCGGCTGGCGCGGCAGGATCAGCGTCAGCGGCCCGGGCCAGAACGCCGCCATCAGCGCGCGTGCGTAGTCCGGCACCGCCGCGGCGTAATGGGTCAGCGCCGCCTCGCGCTCGGGCGGCGTGGCGCCGCCGATGTGCACGATCAGCGGGTGGTCGCTCGGCCGCCCCTTGGCGGCGAAGATGCGCGCCACGGCCCCGGGCCGGTCGGCGTCCGCGGCCAGTCCGTACACCGTCTCGGTCGGCATGGCCACCAAATATCCAGCGCGCAGCCGCTGCACCGCGTCGGCCAAGGCCTCGGCGGCCTGCGGGCCGCGCGCGTCGCGAATCAGCGCCATGGCGCGATGCCCAGTCGCTCGGCCGCGGCCCGTGCGGTCTGTTGCGCGGCCTCGGCCGTGGCGGCCGTGATCGTCAGATGGCCCATTTTGCGCCCCGGCCGGGCGTCGTGCTTGCCATACAGGTGCAGGTGCGTTCCGGGCAGCGCCAGCACGCCCGCCCAGTCCGGCGTCACGGGCTGGCCGTCGCGCCACCACAGGTCGCCCAGCAGGTTGAGCATGATGGCCGGGCTGTGCTGCCGGGGCGTGGGCAGCGGCAAACCCGCCAGGGTGCGCACCTGCAGTTCGAACTGCGACACGTCGCAGGCGTCGATGGTGTAGTGGCCGCTGTTGTGCGGGCGCGGCGCCATCTCGTTGACCACCAGCGTGCCTTCGGCGCTGCCGTCGTCGACGACGAAAAACTCCACGCACAGCACGCCCACATAGCGCAACTGCGCGGCGATGGCGCCGGTGGCGGCGATGGCCTGCTCGGCCAGCACCGGCGAAACGCCGCCCGGGACCACCTCGGTGACGGCCAGGATGCCGTCGCGGTGCAGGTTGCGCTGGACGGGAAAATGCACCTGCGCCCCGTCGGCCCCGCGCGCGACGATGACCGACAGTTCGTCGCGCAGCGCCAGGCGCTGCTCCAGCACGCACGGCACGCGGCCCAGTTGCTCCCAGGCGGCGGCCAGTGCGGCACGGTCGGCCACGCGCACCTGGCCCTTGCCGTCGTAGCCCAGGCGCGCGGTTTTCAGGATGCCGGGCAGCAAGGCGTCAGGCACGGCGGCCAGATCGGCTGGCGACACGATGGCGGCATGTGGCGCCGGGCCCACCCCGCCCGCGCGGGCGCAGGCGGCGAAGTGCGCCTTCTCGGCGATGCGGTCCTGCGCCACGGCGACGGCCTGGGGCCCCGGCGCCACCGGCCGCTGCGCGGCCAGGGTGGCCAGGGCGCCGGCGGGCACGTTCTCGAATTCGGTGGTGATGGCCTCGCAGCGCTGCATCAGTTGCGCCAGGCCCTGTTCGTCGTCGTAGGCGGTGGCGACGTGGTAGTCGCTGACGCGTCCGGCGGGGCTGGTCGCATCGGGGTCCAGCACGGCGGTCTGGTAGCCCAGGGCCTGCGCCGCGTGGACGAACATGCGGCCAAGCTGGCCGCCGCCCATCACGCCCAGCGTGGCCAGCCGGCCGCCGCCCGCCACGGGGCCGGGCAGGATGGGGGTGGCACTCATGCGCGGCCTCCCGCGTTCGGTTCCACGGGCAAGGTCATGGCCCGCGCCATGGCGGTCTGCTCGGCGCGGAAGGCGTGCAGCCGCTCGCGCAGCGCCGCATCGTGGCGGGCCAGCATCGCCACCGCGAACAGGGCGGCGTTGGCCGCACCGGCCGCACCGATGGCAAAGGTGGCCACGGGAATGCCCTTGGGCATCTGCACGATGGAGTGCAGCGAATCGACCCCCTGCAGGTGGCGGCTGGGCACCGGCACGCCCAGCACCGGCACGGTCGTCTTGGCCGCCAGCATGCCGGGCAAGTGGGCCGCGCCGCCCGCGCCGGCGACGATGGCCTGCAGCCCGCGACCCTCGGCCGCCTCGGCATAGGCGAACATGTCGTCCGGCATGCGGTGGGCCGAGACGACCCGCGCCTCGAACGCGACGCCGAACTGTTGGAAAATGGCAGCCGCGTGCTGCATGGTGTCCCAGTCGCTGCTGGACCCCATGACGACACCGACCTGGACGTTGCTGCTGGACATGGCGACCCCGGGGGAAAATCCCGTCATTCTAGAGAATCGGACGCTGCCGACATGATCGACGTCACGCTTGCCAATTTCCAGGCCGAGGTGCTCGAGGCCTCGCTGACCACGCCGGTGCTGGTGGATTTCTGGGCGCCCTGGTGCGGCCCCTGCAAAGTCCTCGGCCCCATTCTGGAGAAGGTGGAGCAGGCCTATGCGGGCCGCTTCAAGCTGGTCAAGGTCAACACCGAGGACGAGCAGCAGCTCGCCGGCTACTTCCAGATCCGCAGCATCCCGACCTGCATCCTGTTCGTCGGTGGGCAGCCGGTGGATGGCTTCATGGGGGCGCTGCCGGAAGGGCAGATTCGCGCCTTTTTGGACCGCAACCTGCCCAGCGAAGCCGACCTGCAGGCTGAGGCCGAACGCGCCGAGGCCGAGGCGGCGGCTGCCCAGGGCGACGCCGACACGGCCCTGCAGCGCCTGCGCGATGCGCTGGCGCAGGCGCCCGACAACGACGATGTGCGCTTCGATCTGGTTCGGCTGCTGATCGGCTCGGGCCAGTTGGGCGAAGCGGCGGCCGCACTGGCGCCGGCGCTGGGCAAGATCCCGGTGCCGCTGCGCTTCGAGGCGCTGGCGCAGTGGCTCCATGCGCTGGAATTCGCCACCACCGATCCGCGCGGGCGGTGGCCGCTGGAGAAGTTCGACGAGCTGATCGCGGCCAACAAGCGCGACTTCGAGACGCGCTTTGCCAAGGCCCGGGTGCTGATTGCGCGGGGCGACTGGACCGCCGCGATGGACGAGTTGCTGGAGATCATCCTGCGCGACAAAAAATGGGCCGACGAAGCCCCGCGCAAAACCGTGGTCGCCCTGCTGGAACTGCTGACCCCGCCCAAGCGCGACGCCGGGGCCGCGCCCAAGTCCGCGGCCGGTCTGGAAATCGCCGGGCATGCCGCGGCGGCCGAAGATCCGCAGGCCGAGCTGGTCTCGCGTTACCGGCGCAAGCTCAGCATGGCCCTCAACTGAGCCGCTGGGGCCGCCATGATCACCGTGCGCTTCGTCACCCCCGGCCCGCAGGGGCCCGTGCAGGACCGCGAGGTCGAGGTGCCGGCCGACGGCCGCAGCCTGATGAAGGCTGCGGTGGACGCGGGCATCGATGGCATCGCCGCTGACTGCGGCGGCAGCCTGACCTGCGCCACCTGCCATGTCTTCGTCACCGAGCCGTGGCTCGCGCGGCTGCCGCCCGTGTCCGCCGATGAGGACACCATGCTGGACTACACGGCGGAGGAGCGCCGCGCCAACAGCCGCCTGAGCTGCCAGATCCGGCTGACCCCCGAGCTGGATGGTCTGACCGTGGAGCTGCCCGCGCGGCAGTACTGACGGCCGCGGCGGCGCGGGTTTCACAATTCTTTACGCGCGGACCAAGCGCCCTTCACGCGGGGACGGGACCATGGGCACCGTGGACGGCAACCCGCCGTCCCCTTCGATGCAAGGAAAGGAGTGTTCCATGTCCGCTACCGTTGCTTTCTCCACCCGCTGGCGCCCGCTGCTGCTGGGCGTGGCGCTGGCGGTCTCCGCCGCGGCCACCCCGCTGGTCTGGGCCCATGCCGCCCGCGCCGGGCACGGGCCCATGGGGGCCCCCATGGCCGGGGGCATGGGGCCGGTCCTGGCCGGACCGCTCGCCGACGATCCGGCCCGTCTGGACCGCTGGCTGGACCGCATGGCCCAGCATCTGCAACTGCAACCCGCGCAGCGCGACGACATCCGCCGCATCGCGCAGGCCGCCGCGCAGGACCTGCGGCCGCTGCGCGACGAGGCCCGCGCACTGCACGAGGAACGCCGGCGCCTGTGGGCCCAGCCCACGCTGGACGAGGCCGCGATCGAGGCGCTGCGCCAGCGCGCCCTCGCCCTGCACGAACGGCTGAGCGCCCGCATGCAGCAAGCGATGCTGGAGGCGGCCCGGGTGCTGACGCCCGAGCAGCGCCAACGGCTTGCCCAAGGCATGGACCGCCGCGGCGCCCACCGGCACGGGGGCCAGTGGGCCCCGCGCGGCGGTGAAAACGGTTGACCCCTGACCGACCACCGAACGACCCCCGAGTGGCATGGCGGCCCGGATTCTGCTCATCGATGACGACCTGCGGCTGACCGCGATGGTCGGCGACTACCTGCGGCAGGCGGGCTGGCAGGTGGAGACGGCGGCCTCGCTGAGCGCCGCCCGCCAGCGCCTGGGGCCCGGGCTGCCGCCGCCCGATGCGCTGGTGCTGGACCTGATGCTGCCCGATGGCGATGGCCTGGACCTGTGCCGCGATCTGCGCGCCCGGCCCGACACGCGCCACCTGCCCATCCTGATGCTGACCGCGCGCGGTGAGCCGACCGATCGCATCATCGGGCTGGAGCTGGGGGCGGACGATTACCTGCCCAAACCGTTCGAGCCGCGGGAGCTGCTGGCGCGGCTGCGCGCCCTGCTGCGCCGCGCCGGGGCGACGCCGCCAGCCGCCGGTGCGGCCGAGGTGCTGCGCTTTGGCCGGCTGGAGGTCGATCTGGCCGCGCACGCGGTGCGGCTGGACGGACGCGTGTGCGAGCTGACGGCTTACCAGTTCCAGTTGCTGGCGGTGCTGGCGCGGCACGCCGGGCGGGTGCTGTCGCGCGACCAGATCATGGACGCCCTCAAAGGCCATCCGCAGGAAGCCTACGACCGCTCGATCGATGTGCACATCTCGCGCATCCGCGCCGCGATCGAGGACGACCCCAAGCAGCCCCGCCGCATCCTGACCGTGCGCGGGGCCGGCTATCTGCTGGCGCGCCAGCCCGCGGGCGATGGGGAGCCTGCCCCGTGAAAACGCTCTACCTGCGCATCTACCTGACGGTGGTGGCGGTGCTGCTGCTGTTTGCCCTGCTGTCGGGCTGGCTGTTCCAGCGCAACATGGACCAGGTGCGCGCGCTGGACCGCGCGGCCTGGAGCGAGCGGCTGGCCGGCTGGGCCGAGCTGGCGCAGGAGGTGCTGCCGCCGCCCTCGGCCCCGCCGGCCGAACAGGCTGCCGTGCTGGAGGACTGGTCGCAACGCCTGCGCCTGCCGCTGGCGCTGGACGATGCCGCCGGGCAGCCGCTGGCCGCCAGCGCCGCCTTCGAGCGTTGGGCCGGTCACGGCGGGCGGCGCATTCGCCTGGCGCTGGCCGACGGCCGGACGCTGTGGGTGCTGCGCCCCCCCCGGCCCGAGGGGCGGCCGCCCGCCGCCGGTCCCCTGGGTCCCCTGCATGGCCCGGGCGTGCCCCGGGAGCCGCCGTGGTGGCTGGGCGGCGGGGGGCTGGCGGCCGCGCTGGTGGTGCTGTTCGTCGCCATCGCCGCCGGCGCGTACCCGGTGGTGCGGCGGCTGACGCGCCGCCTGGAGGCGCTGCGCCGCGGGGTGGAGACATTCGGGGATGGCCAGCTCAGCCACCGCGTGGCGGTGGACGGCCGCGACGAGGTGGCGGCCCTGGCGGCCAGCTTCAACCGGGCGGCCGAGCGCATCGAGAGCCTGGTGCGCTCGCACCAGTCGCTGCTGGCCAATGCCTCGCACGAATTGCGCTCACCGCTGGCGCGGCTGCGCATGGCGCTGTCGCTGTGGGACACCGATGCCCCCGAGGCGCGCCCCGCCCGCCGCGCCGAAATCGAGCGCAACATCCGCGAGCTGGATGCGCTGGTGGACGAGGTGCTGTTGGCCAGCCGCTTGCAAGCCGCGCCGGACTTGGAACGTGCCCCGGTGGATTTGCTCGGGCTGGCGGCGGAAGAGGCCGCGCTGCTCGGCGCCGAGGTGGAGGGCGAGGCGCTGGTGGTGCCCGGCGACGAGCGCCTGCTGCGCCGGGCCGTGCGCAACCTGCTGGAAAACGCCCGCCGCTACGCCCCGGAGCAGCCGCCCAGCGTGCAGGTGGTGCAATCGGGCGATGCCGCAGAGCTGCGAGTGTGCGACCGCGGACCCGGCGTGCCGGCCGATCAGCGCGAGCGCATCTTCGAGCCTTTTTATCGCCTGCCCGGGCATGCCGAACATGCCGGTGGCGTTGGTCTTGGCTTGAGCCTGGTGCGCCAGATCGCGCAGCGCCACGGCGGGCAGGCGCGGTGCGAGCCGCGCGACGGCGGCGGCAGCTGCTTCGTGCTGCGGCTGCCGCGGGGCTGATCAGCCGATCAGGCGCGCCAGCGCCTCGCGGTACTTGGCCGCGGTCTGTTCGATCACCTCCTTGGGCAGGCGCGGGGCGGGTGGCGTCTTGTTCCACGGCCGGCCGTCCACCCGGGCGTTCTCCAGCCAGTCGCGCAGGTACTGCTTGTCGAAGCTCGGGGGGTTGCTGCCTTCGGCGTAGGATTCCGCCGGCCAGTAGCGCGACGAATCGGGCGTGAGCACCTCGTCCATCAGCGTCAGCGTGCCGTCCGCATCCAGCCCGAACTCGAACTTGGTGTCGGCGATCAGGATGCCTTTGCTGGCCGCATAGTCGCTCGCGGCCTGGTACAGGCGGATGGAGATGTCGCGAATGCGCTCGGCCAGGTCGCGGCCGATGCGTGCGGTCATCTCGTCGAAGGTGATGTTTTCGTCGTGCTCGCCGACGGCCGCCTTGGCCGCCGGGGTGAAGATCGGCTGCGGCAGGCGGCTGGCGTTGCGCAGGCCCGGCGGCAGCGGCACGCCGCACACCGATTGCGTCTGCTGATACTCCTTCCAGCCGCTGCCGGCCAGATAGCCGCGCACCACCGCCTCGACCGGGATCGGGCGCAGGCGCTTGACCAGCATCGAGCGGCCGCGCACCTGCTCGCGCTCGGCCGGGGCGACCACGCTTTCCGGGTCCTCGCCCGTCAGGTGGATGGGGCACAGGTTGGCACCCTTGGGCCCCAGTTTGTCGAACCAGAACAGGCTCAGCGTCGTGAGCAGCTCGCCCTTGCCGGGGATGGGCTCGCCCATGATGACGTCGAATGCGCTGATGCGGTCGGTGGCCACCATCAGGATGCGGTCGTCGCCCACGGCGTAGTTGTCGCGCACCTTGCCGCGCGCCAGCAGCGGCAGGGACGTCAGGTGCGAGGTGTGCAGTGCGGCGGCCATGTCAGTGCACCACCTGCGCCAGCTCGCCGCGCGCATAGCGCTCGGCCATCACCGACAGCGGCAGGCCCTTGATCTTGCCGGCCATGCCTTCGCAGCCAAACTGCAGATAGCGCTGCTTGCACACCTGCTTGGCCGCCTCGCGCGCGGGCTTGAGCCATTCGCGCGCATCGAACTTGTCCGGGTTCTCGTGCAGAAACTTGCGCACCGCGGCCGTCATGGCCAGGCGGATGTCGGTGTCGATGTTGACCTTGCGCACGCCGTGCTTGATCGCTTCCTGGATCTCTTCCACCGGCACGCCATAGGTCTCCTTCATGGCGCCGCCGTACTGGCGGATCTGCTCCAGCAGCTCCTGCGGCACGCTGGACGAGCCGTGCATGACCAGATGGGTGTTGGGGATGCGGGCGTGGATCTCTTTGACGCGGCCGATGGCCAGGATGTCGCCCGTCGGCTTGCGCGTGAACTTGTAGGCGCCGTGGCTGGTGCCGATGGCGATGGCCAGCGCATCGAGCTGGGTGGCTTTGACGAACTCGGCCGCCTCCTCGGGGTCGGTGAGCAGGGCCGAGTGGTCGAGCACGCCTTCGGCGCCGATGCCGTCCTCCTCGCCCGCCATGCCGGTCTCCAGCGAGCCCAGACAGCCCAGCTCGCCCTCGACCGTGACGCCCAGGCGGTGCGCCATCTCCACCACGCGGCGGGTCACGTCCACGTTGTAGTCGTAGGGGGCGGGGGTCTTGCCGTCCTCGCGCAGAGATCCGTCCATCATCACGGACGTGAAGCCCAGGCGGATCGCGCTCTCGCACACCGCGGGGCTTTGGCCATGGTCCTGGTGCATGGCGACGGGGATGTGCGGCCAGGCCTCGACCGCGCCCTGGATCAGGTGGCGGATGAAGGACTCGCCCGCGTACTTGCGTGCACCCGCCGAAGCCTGCAGGATGACCGGGGCGCCGACCTCGTCGGCCGCCGACATGACCGCCTGCACCTGCTCCAGGTTGTTGACGTTGAAGGCCGGAATGCCGTAGCCGTGCTCGGCCGCGTGGTCGAGCAGTTCGCGCATGGAAACGAGCGCCATCGGGGTCTCCCACAGGGTGTGTTGGAACGGCCGGCGATTGTACCGGCGGGGCTTTAGCCGGTGTTGCGCAGGCCGGCGGCGATGCCGTTGATCGACAGGTGGATGCCGCGTTTGACCTTCTCCTCCTGGTTGCCGGCGCGGTAGCGGCGGATCAGCTCGACCTGCAGGTGGTGCAGCGGGTCGATGTAGGGGAAGCGGTGCGCGATCGAGCGCGCCAGCGCCGCGTTGTTGGCCAGCCGCTGCGCATGGCCGGTGATGGCCTGCAGCGCCGCGTGGGTGCGGTGCCACTCGGCCTCGATGGCGCCGAAGATGCGCCGGCGCAGGCGCGCATCGGGCACCAGCTCGGCGTACAGGGCGCCAAGCGCCAGATCGCTCTTGGCCAGCACCATGTCGATGTTGCTCAGCAGCGCGGCGAAGAACGGCCAGCGGGCGTGCATCTCGCGCAGCAACTCGTGCGCGGCGTCGCGGCCCAGGTCCGCCTCCAGCGCGGCCACGCCGCTGCCCAGCCCGTACCACCCGGGCAGCGTCAGGCGGCACTGGCCCCAGCTGAAGCTCCAGGGAATGGCGCGCAGGTCCTCGATGCGCTGCGTGGCCTTGCGCGACGCGGGCCGCGAGCCGATGTTGAGCTCGGCGATCTCCCGAATGGGTGTGGCGTGGAAGAAGTAGTCGGTAAAGCCCGGCGTCTCGTAGACCAGCGCGCGGTAGGCCGCCTGGCTGGCGCGCGACAGCGCCTCGGCTGCTTGCAGAAAGCGCGCCGGCACCGGCCGCCGGGGGGGCAGCAGGGTCGCCTCCAGGGTGGCGGCGACCAGCGTCTCCAGGTTGCGCCGGCCGATGTCGGGGTTGGCGTACTTGGAGCCGATCACCTCGCCCTGCTCGGTCAGGCGGATTTGGCCGCGCACCGTGCCGGCAGGCTGGGCCAGGATGGCCTCGTAGCTCGGGCCGCCGCCGCGGCCGACCGTGCCGCCGCGGCCGTGGAACAGGCGCAGCCGCACCGGGCGGCCGCTTTCGGCCCCCAGGCGGTCGAACAGCGCCGCCAGCGCCACCTCGGCCTGGTAGAGCGACCAGTTGCTGGTGAAGATGCCGCCGTCCTTGTTGCTGTCGGAGTAGCCGAGCATGATGTCCTGCTCGCCGTACTCCAGCGGGCCGCCGGCATGCACCAGCGCGGCCACGCCGGGCAGCGCGTAGTACTCAGCCATAATGGTCGGGGCTTGTTGCAGGTCTTCGATGGTCTCGAACAGCGGCACGACGATCAGCTCGGCGCGCGCATCCTCCCCCCAGTGCCCATGCAGCAGGCCGGCTTCCTTCTGCAGCACCAGCACTTCCAGCAGATCGCTCACCGACTCCGTGTGGCTGATGATGGCGTGCCGGATGGCCGCCGCGCCGTAGCGCCGGCGCGCATCGCGCGCGGCGCGAAAGATCGCCAGCTCGCGCTGTGTGACGGCGCTGTAGGGGGTATCGGGCAGGCGCAGCGGCCGCGGATCGGCCAGCACGTTCAGCAGCAGGCGACGGCGCGCCGCCTCGTCGAGCGCCGCATAGTCCGGCGCCACCCGTGCCTGGGCCAGCAGCTCGGCCACGGCCAGCTCGTGCTGGTCCGAGCTTTGGCGCAGGTCCAGCGTCGCGAGGTGAAAGCCAAACACCTCCACCGCCCGGATCAGGGGTTTCAAGCGCGGCTCCGTCAGGGCCGCGCAGCCCTGCTCGACCAGCGCGGCCTCGATCACGCGCAGATCGGCCAGAAAGGCCGCCGCGTCGGGGTAGGGGTGCTGCGGCGGCACCGCGTGGCGCGCCGCCTCGCCGCCGCTGAGGGCCTGCAGCGTCGCCGCCAGCCGCGCATACAGGCCCACCAGCGCGCGCCGGTAGGGCTCGTCGCGGCGGTGCTCGCTGGTGTCGGGCGAGGCGTCGGCCAGGGCCTGCAGGGCGGCCGGGGCCGGCAGCAGCATGGCGGACAGGGACAGTTCCGCGCCGAGCGCATGCACCTCGCGCAGGTAGTGGCGCAGGATCAGATCCGCCTGGCGCTGCAGCGCCAGCGCCAGCGTGTCCGCGTCCACGTTGGGGTTGCCATCGCGGTCGCCGCCGGTCCACTGGCCCAGCCGCAAGAACGGTGCCACCGGGGTGCCATCCAGCGCGGCTTCGATGTCGGCGTACAGCCGCGGCACCTCGGGCACGAAGGTGCGCTCGTAGTAGGCGAGGGCGTTGTTGATCTCGTCGGCCACGGTCAGCCGCGTGTAGCGCAGCAGCCGCGTGTGCCACAGCTGGGTGATGCGTGCGCGCAGCAGCGCTTCGTTGGCGGCCAGCTCGCGCTCGCTGACGTGGTCGCCGCGCCGGTTGCCCGCCGCCAGGGCGCGCGCCCGGATGGCGTCGCGCTGCGCCAGCAGCCGGGCGATGTCGCCCTCGGCCTCGCGGATGCTGGCGCGCTGCACTTCGGTCGGGTGCGCGGTCAGCACCGGCGACACCAGGGCATGGCGCAGGGTGTCGGCGATGGTCTGCCCGCCCACCCCGGCGCGGCGCAGGCGCTGCCAGGTGTGCGCCAGACTGCCCGGCTGCACATGGCCGGCGCGCTCGTGCACCTCGCGCCGGCGGATGTGGTGCCGGTCCTCGGCCAGATTGGCCAGGTGGCTGAAGAAGGTGAAGGCGCGGATCACGCTGACCGCCTGGGCATCGGTCAGCGCATGCAGCACGCGCTGCAATTCGCGGTCGGCGCGTGGGTCGGCGTGGCGGCGAAACGTCACCGAGAGCTGGCGGATGCGCTCGATCAGGGCGAAGGTGGCCTCGCCCTCGTGCTCGCGGATGACGTCGCCGAGCAGCCGGCCCAGCAGCCGGATGTCGTCCACCAGCGGTTGGTCTTTGGGCGGAATCGCGGTACGGCCGGCGGCATCGGCCGAGGGGGAGGGGGGCGGGTCGCGGCGGGACGTGGCCATGGGCAGAAAAAACGTCAAGGTGGAGGAAGCAAAAAGACAGGGGTCAGCCCGGGGCGCCGTCGTCGCGCGCCACGGTGCGCAGCAGCGTTTTGCCCAGCTCCACGCCCCACTGGTCGTAGGCGTGGATGTCCCAGATCGCGGCTTCGCAGAAGATTTTGTGTTCGTAGGCGGCCATCAGCGCGCCCAGCGCATGCGGATCCAGCCGTGGCAGCCACAGCAGATTGCTGGGCACGTTGCCGGGGAAGGTGCGGTGCGGAGCGAGCGTTTGCGCGGTCGCCGCATCCAGCCCCTCGGCCCGCAATTGGGCGCGGGTCTGCGCCTCGTCGCGGCCCAGCGCCAGGGCCTGCGCCTGCGCGAGCAGGTTGTCGCGCACCAGGCGGTGGTGCCGCTCGGCCAGGGGCAGTGGCGTGTCCTCGGTGTCGATGCCGATGAAGTCCACCGGCACCCGGTGGCGACCCTGGTGCAAAAGCTGGAAATACGCGTGCTGCCCTTCCAGCCCGATGCCGCCCCAGACGATCGCTTCGGTACCGACGGCGCACACGGTGCCGTCGCGGTGCACGCGCTTGCCGTTGGACTCCATCGCCAGTTGCTGCAAATAGGGGACGAAGTGGCGCAGCCGCTCGGCATACACCGCCACCAACTGGGTGGGGCAGCGCAAAAAGTCGCGGTTCCACACCGACAGCAGCGCCAGCGCCAGCGGCAGGTTGCGCTCCGGCGGTGCGTGCCAGAAGTGCTCGTCCATCGCGCGCGCGCCCGCCAGCAATTGCCGAAACGCCGCCGCCCCGATGGCCACCGCGAGCGGAAAGCCGATCGCCGACCAGACCGAATACCGGCCACCCACCCAGTCCCAGAACACGAAGGTGTGCGCCGGGTCGAACCCCTGTGCCCGGGCCAGATCGGGCCGCGCCGTCACGGCCACCAGGTGCGTGCCCTGGGCGTCCGGCTCCAGCCCCGCATCGGCCAGCCAGCGGCGGGCGGTGTCCGCCATCAGGCGGGTTTCGGGGGTGGTGAAGCTCTTGCTCTGCACGACGAACAGCGTGTCGTGCGGATTCAGGTCGCGCAGCGTGTCGTGCAGTGTCCAGGCGTCGGGGTTGGGCACATAGCGCACCGCCACCGCCGGCGTGGCCAGGGCGGCCAGCGCTGTGGTGGCCATGCGCGGCCCCAGGTCCGAGCCGCCGATACCCAGGTTGACCACCGTGCGGATGGGCAGCCCGCGGTGCCCGCGCCACGCCCCGCTGCGCACCCGCTCGGCCGCGGCCAGAAAGCGCTCCCGCTCGTCGCGCACGGCGGCGCTGATCGCCGCCCCCCAGGGAGCGGCCGGGTCGTCGTCACCCCGCAGGGCCGGGTGCAGGGCGGCACGCCCTTCGGTGGCGTTGACGGCTTCGCCGCGCCGCAGGGCGTCGGCCTGTCCGGCCACGTCCGCCTCGCGTGCCAGCGCCAGCAGGGCCTGCCAGATGGGCAGGTCCACGGCCTGTCGCGTGGCATCCAGCCGCAGCCCGACGGCGTCGAAGCGCAGCGCGGCGCTGCGCGCCGCATCCGCCGTGGCCAACCGGTCCCGCAAGGGCGGCTGGGGGGTGGCCGCCAGGGCCTGCAGCCGGCCCCAGGCGGGCAGGCACGCGGGCCGGTGCCCGCCGACGGGTGCGCCGGCAGGGTCGGCGGAGTCGGCTAAGGGGCGGGGCGAGGACGTCGAGGCGTGCATGGGCCAGGGCGGGGAGCGGACCATCCGCGATCATACGGCCCAGGCCGGGCCGCCCCGCCCCGGACGGGGCAACAAAGAGCGGGGCAACAAAAAGCCCACCGGCACGCCGAAGATGCCGGCCGAGATCGGCTGGATGCCCCACCAGAGCTGCACGGGGTCGGTCACACCGAACACGCTACGCAGCCACGGCTGGGAGGTGGCCATGTAGTAGAAGGTGATGCCAAAGCCGGCGATCATGCCGAGGATCGCCCCCCACTTGGTGGCCCGCTTCCAGAAGATGCCCAGCGTCAGCGCCGGGAAGAAGCCCGCCGCCGCCAGCGAGAACGCCGCCGACACCAGGAACAGGATGTCCGCCGGCTTTTGGGCGGCCACGTAGGCCGCCATCAAGGCCACGACCAGCAGCAGGACCTTGGAGATCATCACCCGGCGCGAGGTCGGGGCGTTCGGGTCCATCATCTTGTAGTACAGGTCGTGCGACAGCGCGTTGGCGATGGTCAGCAGCAGGCCGTCGGCGGTGGACAGCGCCGCGGCCAGACCGCCCGCGGCCACCATGCCCGACACGACGTAGGGCAGGCCCGCGATCTCCGGCGTCGCCAGCACGATGATGTCGCCGCCGATGCGCATCTCGCCGAGCTGGAAGATGCCGTCCTTGTTGACGTCGGTGACCGACAGCAGCGCCGGGTCGACCTTGGTCCAGTTGGCAATCCAGGCCGGCAGCTTGTCGAACGGCGTGCCCACCATCAGGCAGAACACCAGTGCCAGGAAGTCGCGCCGCGACTCATCGAAGGTCTTCTGCGCCTTCTCATCGCCGTTGGGGTCGCCGGCAAACTGCTGCGCATGGCCCGGCATGCCGGCCAGCGGCTTGGCGCGGGCCTCGGCCGCGGCCTTGGCCTTGGTCCAGGCGTCCTTGGCGGCGGCGCGGTCGGCGGCCAGCGCGGCCGGCACGTCCTTGAGCTTTTCGCCCAGCGCGGCCGCCTGGGCCTGGAAGGCGGCGATGACCTCTTTTTCCTTCGGGTCGTCGATGAGCTGCTTCCCCCGCTCCGTGACCTTCTGCAACTGGTACACGAAGGACACGAAGATCGCGATCAGGATACCGACCAGACGCGCGATGGTGCCCTCGTACCGCGCCCCGAGGAAGTCGGGGATGGTGAACTGACCGAACTTGCGCAGATACGGCGCCAGGAACAACGCCACCAGGCAGTAGCCGCCGGTCTAGCCCATGATGAAGGCCAGGCCCCCGTAGCCGGTCAGGTACAGCGTGCCGGCCATGCCGTTGTAGACCGCGGGCACGCGCCGGCCGGCGACGTAGTACTCGGCGGCGTCGTTGGTGCGGCTCATGATGCCGATGCCGGCGTAGAGCATCACCGTGGCGAACAGGAAGATGTAGCCCACCCACGCCTTGGGCAGCCCGAACTGCTCCAGGATCGCGAGCGTGACCACGAACACGAAGAAGCCGCCCGTGTACCAGGCGTAGACCTTGTTGAGTTGCTTGCGGAAGGCGGCGTTGCTGCCGGCGCTGAAGACGCCGCCGGCGCTTTCGGGTGCGAGTCCGGCTATGTCAGTCCTCCTGTTCGGCGACACCGTGCTCGATGTCGAGTTGGTTCATGTACCGGGCGTAAAAACCGATGATCAGCACGTAGACCACCAGCGCGCCCTGCGCGCCCACCCAGAAGCTGAAAGGCCAGCCGAAGAAGGTGAAACTCAGGTCGCGGGCAAAGAAGCCGACGACGAACGTCACCACGAACCAGATCGCCAGCAGAATCCCCGTGATGCGCAGGTTCTTCTGCCAGTATCGCTGTTGCGATTCCGTCAGTTGCATGGAAGTTGTCTCCTTTCGGTCTAGGGGCTGCGGACGGGCACGGCGGCCCGCCCCCACCCAGGGCTTGTTGAGCACCTGGAACAGCTGGTAGACGAAGTTGCTCTCGCGCCGCGCACCGGCGATGATGTACAGCACGCCCTGACCGAGCAGGGCGAGCAGTCCGATGTACAGGACCAGTTGAGCCGCGTTGAGCCAGAACAGCATGGCAGGATGGGCGAATGTGGCGCGATGGTCACTCGCGTTGACTTACCAAACCCTTACAAAACAGGGCGGTCAGGGAAAATTCTGACGATAACCTGACCGACAGTGGGGTTGTCGAGGCGGCGACCCCGATCCCCGCACCGACCGGAGGATGCGCTTGGACACGACGGAACACGACGAATAGACAGGTTTTGCGGACCTACCCGTCCATGGCGCTGGAGACCATGAGCGAGCGCGGCGCATCCGCCATGTGCCGGTCCTGCAGGACGGCCGCGTGGTCAATGTCATTTCCGAGCGCGACCTGTTCGCGCTGCAGCGGCTGTCGATCAAACACCTGGGCAGCGCCATCGCGCACGGACGCACGCTGGCCGATTTTCAGCGGGTGGCGGCCGACATCCGCGCCTATGCGCGCCACCTGATGGCGCAGGGGGTACAGGCGCGGCAGTTGACGGCGCTGATTTCGCGCCTCAACGACCAGCTCACCCAGGGGCTGCCAGCCACCGGCACGCGCGAGCGCCTGCTGACGGCCGGGCGGGCCATGGGGGCGCCCGCGCCCGAGGTGGAGGGCTGGGTCGCCGCGTTCGATTTTTTGCAGACGCTGCGCCTGACCCGGCAGAGCGATTCCTCGGCCGATCCGCAGCAGCCCAACCGCATCGACCTCAACATCCTCAACCCGGTGGACGAGCGCGTGCTCAAAGCCTCGCTGCGCGCCATCAAGACGCTGCAGCAACGGCTGCAATTGGACTATCTGCGCTGACGCGGCATCAGTCCACCTGCCCGACCTTGAGCATGTTGGTGCCGCCCGGGGTGCCCATCGGCTCGCCCGCGGTGATGACGTAGCGGTCGCCCGACTGCAGCCGGCCGCGCGCCTTGAGCTGCTGCTCCGCCTGCATGAGGGCGGTGTCGCGGTCGGCGCTGCCCCCGGTGATGCGCAGCGCGTGCACATTGCGGTAGAGCGCCAGCCGGCGCGCCGTGGCCAGCCGCGGCGTGATCGCGTAGATCGGGATGTCGATCGTGTGGCGGCTCATCCACAGCGGCGTGGAGCCGGACTCCGTCAGCGCGATGATGGCGCGCGCGTGCAGGTGCGAGGCGATGAACAGCGCCCCCAGCGCGATCGACTGGTCGATGCGGGCAAACGTCTTGCCGACGAAGTCGTGGTCCAGCGCGTCGTGGTAGGCCTGCTCCGCCGCCAGGCAGATGCGCGCCATCTCCTGCACCGTCTGCAGCGGGTACCTGCCGGCGGCGGTCTCGGCGCTGAGCATCACGGCGTCGGTGCCGTCCAGCACGGCGTTGGCCACGTCGCTGACCTCGGCGCGCGTCGGGATCGGCGCATGGATCATGCTCTCCATCATCTGCGTGGCGGTGATCACCAGCCGGTCGTGCTCGCGTGCCAGGGCGATCATGCGCTTTTGCAGCGCCGGCACGGCGGCGTTGCCGACCTCCACCGCCAGGTCGCCGCGCGCCACCATGATGCCGTCACTGGCCTGCAGGATCGCCTCCAGCTCGGGGATGGCCTCGGCGCGCTCGATCTTGGCGATCAGGCCCGGGCGGTGGCCGTTGCGCGCGGCCTCCTCGCACAGCCGGCGCGCCAGCCGCATGTCGTCGGCGTTCTTCGGAAAGCTCACCGCCACGTAGTCGGCCTGCAGCGCCATCGCGGTGGCGATGTCGGCCATGTCCTTCGGCGTCAGCGCCGGGGCGGTCAGGCCCCCGCCGCGCTTGTTGATGCCCTTGTGGTTGGACAGCTCGCCGCCGGTCACCACGCGCGTGTGCACCGCCGCGCCCTCCACGCGCTCCACGCGCAGCTCGATCAACCCGTCGTTGAGCAGCAGCACGTCGCCCGGCACCACGTCGCGCGGCAGCTCCTTGTAATCCAGCCCCACCGCGTGCTCGTCGCCCGGCTCGGTGCGCGCGGCGTCCAGCGTGAAGGCCGCGCCCTCCACCAGCGTCACCTTGCCGTGGGCGAACTTGCCGACGCGGATCTTGGGCCCTTGCAGGTCGACCATCACGGCCACCTCCTTGCCGGCGCGCGCGGCGGCCTCGCGCACCGCGTCGGCGCGGCGGCGGTGGTCGTCGGCCGTGCCGTGCGAGAAGTTGAGCCGCACCACGTCCACGCCGGCGCGCACCATCGCTTCCAGCATCTCGGGCGTGTCGCTGGCGGGGCCCAGGGTGGCGACGATTTTGGTGGCGCGCAGTGGCATGGGGTCTCCTGGCTGGGGGTGGGGGAAGGGCGCCGGGCGCGGGTCTGCCGCCGCGCGCGCTCCGGACCCGCCTATCGTAGTACGGTAGTACGGCAGTACGGGTGCGGTACGGACGGGGGACGTCGGGGTGCCGCAGCGGCGGTCCCGCGCGGCTTTGCTAGAGTCCCGCCATGTCCCCCGCGCGTCGCACCCCCACCGCCGACCGGCCGCTGGCCGGCACCCACGTCGTCAGTCTGGCCCTCAACCTGCCCGGTCCAGCGGCGCTGCAACGCCTGCGGGCGCTGGGCGCGCGCTGCACCAAGGTCGAGCCGCCCGCCGGCGACCCGATGCGCGGCTACTGCGAGGCCGCCTACGCGCAGATGCACCGCGGCGTGCGCACCGTCGCGCTGGACCTGAAGGTGCCGGCCGGCCAGCGCCGGCTGCAGCGGCTGCTGGCGGGGGCCGATGTGCTGCTGACCTCGTTTCGCCCCTCGGCGCTGGCCAAGCTGGGGCTGGACGCCGCGGCCTTGCAGGCGCGCCACCCGCGCCTGTGCGTCGTGCGCATCGTCGGCGCGGCCGGCGCGCGCGCCGAGGAAGCCGGCCACGACCTCACCTACCAGGCCGAGGCCGGGCTGCTGGATGGCCTGAACCTGCCTCCCAGCCTGCTGGCCGACATGGCCGGCGCCCTGCTGGCCAGCGAGGCGGTGCTGGCCGCCCTGCTGCAGCGCGCCGCCACCGGCCGCGGCGCGGTGCGCGACGTGGCGCTGGCCGATGCCGCCGCGTGGCTGGCGCAGCCGCGCGCGTGGGGCCTGACGGCCCCCGGCGGCCTGCTGGGCGGCGCGCACGTCGGCTACCGTGTCTACCGCTGCGCCGACGGCCGGGTGGCCGTGGCGGCGCTGGAGCCGCACTTCGCGCGCCGGCTGGGCGAAGTCGCGGGCCTGGGGCCGCTGGCGCCGGCCGACTGCCTGCAGCCCGCCGCCGCCGCGGCTCTGGCGACGTGGTTTGCCGCCCGCCCGCGTGCCGAGCTGGACGCGCTGGCGCGGCGGCACGATTTGCCCTGGGTGACGTTGGGGGCTTGATGGGTCACCGCAGCGGCTGGATCCCGCCCCGACGCTCAGACGGCTAGGGGCTCGATCCGTGCGATGGCCTCGCCTTTCTCGCGCATCACGGCTTCGGTGTCGTAGCTGGCCTGCAGCGCCAGCCAGAAACCCGGCGTCTTGCCCAGCGCGCGCGCCAACCGCAGGGCCGTGTCGGCGGTGATGCTGCGCTTGCCCGCGCAAATCTCGCTGATGCGCATGGCCGGCACCCCGATCTGCTTGGCCAGGCGGTATTGGCTGATGCCCATCGGGATCAGGAACTCCTCCCGCAGCACCTCGCCGGGGTGGATGTTGGGCAGCGTGTCCATGCGTGCTCTTCAGTGGTATGCAGGCGCGCTCAGCTTGCCTGCATCGCCCGCTGCGCGGCCTGCGCCAGAAAGCCCGAGCGCGTCATGCCGTGCGCGCGGGCGTACTCGTCCACACGCGCCAGCAGCCGGCGTGGCAAGGTGATGTTGATCTTCTCGGCCTTGCCTTCGAAGCGCGACGTGTCCACCTCCACCAGACCCCAGACCCAGCCGGCGAACTGCGGATCGGCCTGCCAGTGATCCAGCGGACGCGGCAGCGCAATGTCCAGGCCGTCCTCGGCCAGCAGCTCCAGATGGGCCTCGATGGCCTCGATGGCGTTGGCAAACGCCTGCTCGGCGGTGTCGCCCGCCGAAAAGCACCCGGGTAGATCAGGCACGACCACGCCCCATGCCGTCGTGTCGGTGCCGGGTTCCAGCGCGATGGGGAATTTCATGGTTCAGCTCCTTGGATCAGGTATGCCGGCTTGCTTGAGCAGCTTGTGCACCAGCCCTGCGCCGAGATCCTTCTTCGGATGCGGGACGCTGAGGTGACCTGGGCGCTCCGCATGCCGAAAGACGTGGTGACTGCCCTTGACGGAGCGCAGCGTCCAGCCGTGCGCCTCGAGCAGTCGGATGAGTTCTCGGCTGTTCATGGTGTGGATTGTATCCACCCAAGCCTGAGCGATCAACACCATCCCCACCGATGACCCGCATCGTCATTCCACCCTTGCAGCTTCACCCAGGCCAGCAGGCCATCGAGGCCAGCCCCGCGCGGTTTGAGCGTCAGATGGTTCCACGCGACTGACGCGCTGTCCGCTGTGCAACCGAGCTTTGGATCCGCCCACGGCAACAGCGTGCGCTGCAAGCGGCGTTGGCTGGGCGCAGCCGGCAGGCCAAGGAGAAAGCGGCAGCACGCGACGATGCTACCCTCGCGCCATGACCCCGCAAGCCTTCACCGCCAAATGGGCCGCCGGCGGCGCGGCAGACGGCCTGTCCGAGCGCGCCGGCGCGCAGGCGCACTTCATCGACCTATGCCGGCTGCTGGACGTGCCCGAGCCCGCCGACCCCGAGGCCTATTGCTTCGAGCGCGGCCTGAAGAAAACCGGCGGATCAAGCGGCTGGGCCGACGTCTGGAAGCGCGGCTGCTTTGCTTGGGAATACAAGGCGCCGGGGCGGGACCTGGCCGCCGCGCTGCGCCAGCTCATGACGTATGCGCTGGCGCTCGACAACCCGCCGCTGCTCATCGTCAGCGACCGCCAGCGCATCGAAATCCACACCCACTTCACCGGCACGCCCAGCGAGTGCCACGTCTTCGAGCTGGCCGACCTGCTCGATCCGAGCGCGCGCCAGCGCCTGCGCAGGGCCTGGACGGAGCCGGAGCGCTTTCGCCCCCGCCGCACCACGCAGGACGTCACCGCCGAGGCCGCCGCGCGCTTTGCCGAGCTGGCCCAGCGCCTCACCGCGCGCGGCCACGACCCGCAGACGACGGCGCACTTCCTCATCCAGTGCCTCTTTTGCCTCTTCGCCGAAGACGCAGGGCTTTTGCCGGCGCGGCTGTTCGAGCGCATCCTCGACAAAAGCGCCGCCGCGCCCGAGAAGCTCCAGCAACGCCTGGGCGAGCTCTTCGCCGCCATGCGCGGCGGCGGCGACTTCCTGCTCGAAGACATCGCCTGGTTCAACGGCGGGCTGTTCGAGACCATCGCGCCGCTGCCGCTCCAAGCCGAGGAGGCCGCCATCCTGCGCGACGCGGCGCGCATGGACTGGTCGCAGATCGAGCCCTCGATCTTCGGCACGCTCTTCGAGCGCGGGCTGGATCCGGCCAAGCGCAGCCAGTTGGGCGCGCACTACACCGACCCGGCCACCATCGGCAAGCTCATCGAGCCGCTGATCGTGCAGCCGCTGGCCCGCGAATGGGCAAGCGCGCGCCAGCGCATCGCCGAGGCCATGGCGCGCTTCGAGGCCGGCGGCAAGGGCTCGCAGACCGCGCGCAAGGCCGCGCAGGCGGCCTTCCTCGGGTATCTGGAGCGGCTGAAGAACTTCCGCGTGCTCGACCCCGCCTGCGGCTCGGGCAACTTCCTCTATCTGGCCCTGCGCGCGCTCAAAGACCTGGAGCACCGCGCCAACCTCGACGCCGAGGCGCTGGGCTTACAGCGCCAGCTTGGCATCGAGACGAGCCCCGCCAACGTGCTCGGCATCGAACTCAACCCCTACGCCGCGGAGCTTGCCCGCGTGACGGTGTGGATCGGCGAAATCCAGTGGATGCTCAAGCACGGCTACGCCATCCGGCGCAACCCCATCCTGGCCAAGCTCGACCACATCGAATGCCGCGACGCGCTGCTCAACCCCGACGGCAGTGAAGCCGACTGGCCCGAGGCCGACGTCATCATCGGCAACCCGCCGTTTCTGGGCGACAAGAAGATGCGTTCGGAACTCGGCGACGCCTACACCGAGCGGCTGCGCGAGACTTACGCCGGACGCGTGCCGGGCGGCGCGGACCTGGTGACCTACTGGTTCGAGAAAGCGCGCGCGCAGATCGAGGCGGGCAAAGCCAGCCGCGCGGGGTTGGTGGCGACCCAGGCGATTCGCAAGGGGGCCAGCCGCCGCGTGCTCGACCGCATCGTCGAGGCCCTGCCGATCTTCGAGGCGTGGAGCGACGAGCCCTGGTTCAACGACGGCGCGGCGGTGCGCGTCTCGCTCGTCTGCTTTGGCCGCCACGACGGGCCGGTGCGGCTGGACGGGCGGGAGGTTGCGGCGATTCACGCCGATTTGACGGCTGGCGGAAGTGGCGTTGATCTGACTACGGCCACGCTGATAAAAGAGAATGTCGGTGTTTGTTTCATGGGCACCAGCAAAGTAGGGGCCTTCGATGTTCCAGGCGCACTAGCCCGCCAGTGGCTTGCGTTGCCCAATCCGAACGGCAGGCCGAATGCGGACGTAGTGCGGCCCTGGGCTAATGGGCAGGATTTGGCCGGCCGGCCTTCTGATACGTGGATCATCGACTTCGGTGTGGATATGAGCGAGGCCGATGCAGCCCTCTATGAGGCACCGTTTACACATGTGCAGACTTTCGTTCGCCACGAGCGCTCGAATCAGAAGCGAGATGCCTACAGGTTGCGGTGGTGGATCCATGCCGAAGCGCGTCCTGGTCTGCGTGCGGCAATAAGTTTGCTCGCCCGCTACATCGCCACCCCCCGCGTGGCCAAACACCGCTTTTTTGTCTGGCTGCCAGTAGCCGTGCTGCCCGATTCGCGCCTATATGCCATCTGCCGCGAGGACGACGCCACCTTCGGCGTGCTGTCCTCGCGATTGCACACCGCATGGGCGCTGGCGAATGCCTCGCGGCATGGCGTTGGTAATGACCCTACCTACAACGCCCGCGACTGCTTCGAAACCTTCCCCTTCCCGCAAGGGCTCACGCCTGCCGACACCGCGCACCAGCGCACCGAGGCGTTCGCGGACGGCGCGCGCATCCCCGCGGGCCTGCCGCCTGCCGTGCGCATGCATGCCGAGGCGATTGCCCGCGCCGCGCACCGCCTCCACACCCTGCGCGAGGCGTGGCTGAACCCGCCCGAGTGGGTCGATTGGCAGCGCACGCCGCAGGAAGAGCAAGCCGGCTTCCCGCCCCGGCCCGTGCCGAAGCCGGGCTTTGAGGCGCAACTCAAGGCCCGCACGCTGACCAACCTCTACAACCAGCGCCCGGCGTGGCTTACCCAGGCGCACGCGGCGCTGGATGCGGCGGTGGCCGCCGCCTACGGCTGGGCGGACTACACGCCCGAGACACCCGACGAGGAAATCTTGGCGCGGCTGCTGGCGCTGAACCGGGCGCGGGCCGGCGGGCAAGGGGGCTGAGTGGCAGCTTGTCCCTTGCCGCGGGCCGCGTTTTTCATGGTGATGGCTCGACCACCCCGATGCGCTCACCCAGCAGCTTGTGAGCATCGGCATCGCCGCGCAGTCTGACGATCACCGCCTCATCCAGCCAGGCGCCGTCTTCGCCCAGCAGCTCGCGGGTCGAGGCGTAGTTTTCCGTGTTGATCGACAGGATGTATTGCATGCCGCTGCCGGCCAGCTCCGCCCGAACCCGGCGCAGCCAGGCGGCGCGCTGGTTGGGGTCGATGGGGTCGAACAGGCCGTTGTCGTGCCACAGGTGGCGCATGGTGTGGTGCGCGCCGTGGCGAAACACCAGCCAGTCAAAGGCCATGATGCGCGCGGCGTTGATGCCGTCGGATCCTTGACCTTGCACCTGCACCTTGAGGTCGTAACGCAGCTTGTTGTCCCCGGTGTTGTTGCCGAGCACAATGCCGGCGGCTTCGCGCGGATACAGGGCATGGATCAGCTCGCGAAAGCGCCGGTCGGCCCACGCCAGCGGCTGCTCGGCCACATAGTCGGCGGCCAGCCGGTCGTCTTCGGCCAGATTCCGACGCAGCTCCAGCTCTTCGGCATCCCAGGCTTCGCTGGCGCTGCGGTAGCGTTGCAGCAGGTCCAGGTCGGCCTGCATGCGCGCCAGCTCCGCCGCCACGGCCTGGTAATCGTCCAGCGCGTGGTGGCTGCCCAGATAGGCCAGCCGCTCGTCGCGCTGCCGGGCCAGCTGGGCGCGCTCGTCTTCGGTGCGGCGTCGCGCCTCCTCCAGCATCAGCCGGTCGCGTAACAGGCGGTGGCGGCGCTGCTCGGCCAGCGAGCGGTGAAACGCCTCCACCGCCTCGAAGTCGGCCAGGGCCTGTGGCTTGAACACGTGCTCCAGGCCGCGATAAAACGCCAGCAGCGCTTCGCGCTCAATATCGGCGCGCCGCTGCAAGGCCTGCTCGATGCCGGCGAGCTGAAAGTCGATCTGCGCCAGGCGGCTCTCCCGCTGCCGCAGCTGCTGCGTGAGCGCATCGGCCTCTTGCCGCATGCGCTCGTAATCGTCGGCCACCTGCATGGTCTGCAAGCGGCTGCGCAGGGTTTGGATGCGCTCGCTCAACTCGGCGATCTGGGCCCGCGCGTCCATGCCGGTGCGCAGCAGCTCGCGCAGGCGCGTATCGCTTTGTCTGAGCAGCTTGCGCGCGCTGTCGATGGCGATGACGCGCTCGCGCTGCTGTGCTTTCCGCAGCACCAGGGTGATGTCGGCGCCGAGCAGATAGAGCGTGCGCGCCAGCGCTTCGTGCGCCGCTTCCCGGTGCAGCCTGATGGGGTCGGTGCGATCCTCGCGCTCGCGCCGGGCAAAGCGCGCATACAGCGCGCGGAAACTGAAGCCCGGCGCCTGCGGCAGTACGAAGGGGCCGCGGCCGTCGAGCCAGGCGCGCAGCGCGGCCTCCGCGATTGGCTGTCCATCGAGGGTGATGTCCGAGCCGTCGCCGTTGCGCTCGATGCGGTGCGTCTGGCTGGCCAGCTCAAACTCCAGCGCAAAGCGCCACTCGCCCACGCCCTGAGCCAGCAGTCGATCGCGCCGCGCGCCCAGGCAGTGATGCACGAGCTTGAGCGCCAATGTCTTGCCCACGCCGTTGGCGCTGCCTTCGCGGTCGCTGGCGTCGCCCACGATCACCGACACCCCCTCCGGCCGGAACAGCAGCGGCTTGAAGGTGTTGCTGTCGCATTCCAGCGTGAGCAGCCTCATGGCGATACGGCCTCGATGCGGTCGTCCTGAACCCGGCGCACGGCGCCGATGGCCGCCAGCAGCGTCACCGCCAGCGCCACCTGTTCGAAGCGCGGCCGCCGGGGCCAGCCGCTATCGTCGCGCGAGACGGCTGCAAACAGCTCATCCAGCGTGCGCGGCCCGTGCGCAAGCTGCACGCGCAGCCAGCCGGCCAGCCCGACCAGGCTGTCGGCAAAGCCTACGTGCTCATGCGGCGCCACCGCCAGGGCCAGGTTGTGCATAGATGTCGCAGCTCTCGAAGTATTTGGCCAGCACCACCTCGGCGGCCTCCCGGTAGGCCTTGAGGCTGTGCGGGTGCGCGCGAGCCGGCGCGGGGATCAACTGCTCAATGAGCCACACATAGCGCAGCGCCGGTGGGTCGTCGGGGTCATCGGCGAACTTCTCCAGGCTCTGCGCGTAGAGCTGGCGCAGCTCCTGCGCGACAGCCTGCGCCAGATGCTGCCCGCGCAACGCCAGAAATTCCTCCACCATGCCACACTGGTAAGACATGGCGCGCAGGCGGCTAGCAACGAAAGCCGGCAAGCCATTGAAGCGGATTTTCTCATCAAAATCTGGCGCAAGCGAGCGAGCCGGATCGAAGCGGGCATCGGCATCGGCCAGGCTGGACAGAACCTCACCGACCGCGCGCGGATCGACCCACTCCGGAGGATCGACCGGAATGCCGCGCAAAATGACTTGGCGCGTGTCCTCGGGCAGCATCATGAACCAGTCGGCCAGATCACTGCCCAAGACCACGTCGCAAGCCACCCCCGTCTGCGCCTGCAAGTCCCGCAACGCGTCGAGTAGACCTTTTGGCTCCCCGAGGTAGCGATCATTGAAGACGAAGCTGTAGCGGCGAAGATCGGGATAGTTGTCGCGCAGCTTGGCGAAGTCCTCCCGGGCCTTGCGCACCACCGCGGCAGGCCGCCAGCTTGAACCCGCCTGTGGGCCGTACACCTGGAAGTACCAGCCCTGCTGCGGCACGAAGCCATCGTTGCCACCATCGCCCAGCCGCCCAGCGGGAGCCACTGGAACAAAGCCTTCGAAGCGTGCGTGCAGGATGTCGGAGACCAGCCGCTGAAAGGCGCTTCCGTCTGACTCGTACAGACGAACCTTGAAATGAAGCCGGTACCAGTACGCCTCACTCATCCCAAAATGATAGCAGTGAATATCTGAGTGGGGCTTTGCGCCCAGTAGCGGGGTTTGTGGTGTTCTCCCGGCAACATGCTACAGACGCGGCTGGCGCGACACGTCCTCCGGCCCGTGGCGACGCCGTCATCGCCGTGCTACGATGCACCGACTGTGTCACACGTCAGGAGGCGCATCGTGAGCGGACGACCTTCACCTTCCGGGTCGATCCCGCGCTGAAGGCGGCCTTCTCCGCCGCCGCCAAGAGCCGCGACCGCAACGCCGCGCAGCTGTTGCGCGATTTCGTGCGGCAGCAGCAGCAAGCCGCCGATCATGACGCGTGGTTCCGCCGCCAGGTGCAGGCCGGCCTGGACTCGGCCCAGGCAGGCCGTCTGATCCCCGCGGCCGAGGTCGAAGCCCAGTTCTCGGCCCGCCGCGCCGCAACCCGCCGCCGGCTTGAGGCTGCAGCCGAGTGATGCGGCTGCTCTGGACGCCCGAGGCGATCCGGGATCGCGCCGCCATCGACGACCACATCGAAGCCGACAACCCCGCCGCCGCCTTGGCCATGGACGAGCTGTTGGCGGAAAACGCGGCGCGCCTGCTCGATCACCCGCGCTTGGGCCGGCCTGGGCGTGTTGCAGGCACGCGCGAGCTGGAGGCGCACCACAACTACATTCTGATTGACGACATCGCCGGCGAACGGGTGCGCGTGTTGCGCGTGCTGCACGCAGCCCGGCAGTGGCCACCTGACGTGAAATAGGCCGCCAGCAGAGCTGACCATACTCGGATGCCGAGCGGTCTTTGATGCGCTGCAGCACGTTCACGCACAATCACCCGAATGGATTCAGTTGCCTGTACGTCGAGGAAGCCAGAACTGGACGCAACACGCTAGCCGCCGTGTCGCTGCGCAAGAAAAAAGGCGCTTGGACAGCGCCATGAGAGACCCCGCGACGAGTGCATGCTGCCTTGCGGCCCCTTCTCTCAACGTCCGAAATGCCTTCGCGGGTATCCTGTTTATAGCAGTAAGTGCGCCGGTGGCGGAACGATGCCGAAGCCCCGCCCTTTACGTCCGCAACGTGTCCACCGGACCGCGCCGCAAACGGTAGCACGAACAGGTATGCGGCGCAACAGATTCGACGAACCCGTTCACCCCGACATGGACAGCACTGTCCGCCACCGGCAATAGAGAAGCCCGCACGCGCCGACTCGCTGCGGGCATGGGCGGTTCTGGTTCGCCAGTCGGGACTTCGCCACCGCCAAACACGAGACAGGCCGCCTCGGCAGCAAGCGACCCTGTCGAGAAACCGGGAGTGGAAATGCGCAGCGAGCTTTGGCGTGCAGCGCAAAAGAACGCGCCCCGCCGGGGATCTTACCGTCCTACTCCGCCCCACAAGGGGTTCAGACAGCCCAGCCGACCACGGGGCGCTTCGTCAGTATACGGGAATTGCTGCGCGGCGCCAAGCTGCAGGACGGGCGCGACTACGCATTGCGCTGAGCTGCGGCAGCAAGCCAGATGCGCCGCGACGCGATCGCTGCCGACGAACCCGTTCACCCAGACGCGCCGCGACCCGCTCGCCACCATCGGCGAGCATGGAGTCACACAAGCGCCTGCACACCCTGACCTTCGCCGTCCGCCCTGCGGACAAGGACGGCGGCGCACTGCGCTTTGAGGGCGTCGCCTACTCCGGCGGCGTGGTGCCGGCCTACGGCTGGCACGGCGACGTGGTGATCGACCTCTCGGGCCTCAAGAACGCCGACGGCGAGGAGCTGCCGGTGCTGGTGGACCACCAGGCCAGCGTCGAGGCGATTGCCGGCAAGGGGCGGATTTTCCGCTTTGCCCAGCCTGACGGCACGACCGGCCTGCGCATCGAGGGCGAGGTGATCGACGCCACCGACGCGGGCCGCCAGATCGCCGCGCTGCTGAAGGCGGACTTCCCGCTGCAGATGTCGGTCGGGATGAACGCCAGCTTCCGCGAGGTGGCCGAGCCGCTCGTGGTCAACGGCCGCGAGGTGCGCGCCCCTGACATACCAAACGCAACTCATTCTCATTACGGTTCGCTACAATGGGTGGGTCGCGGGTTTTAGCGTCAAGTCGCGCCGGGCTGGCTGCTTGGATGCGCACATGCCCGCTTGTCACCGATGGAGATGAATCGATGCAGCGCGCCACGCTTGACCAATGTCCCCAGGCTCAGCCCTACCGCGTCGCGGCGGTGCGCCCGCCGCAGCCGGCGCCGCACTGGGCGCAGCAGCTGGCCGAGCTGGGTTTTCTGCCGGGTGAGCCGGTCATGCTGATGGCGCGCGCCCCCGGTGGCGATCCGCTGGTGGTGCGGGTGGGTGCCAGCACCTACGCCTTGCGTCGCGCGGAGGCGGCGTGTGTGCAGGTCGTGCAGGAAGGGGATGTGGCATGAGCCCGGCCTGCCATGTCGGTGCGCGAAAGGCACAGCCCCAGCCCCAGCCCCAGCCGATCCACCTTTACCGCGGTGGGCCGCTGGTGGCGCTGGTGGGCACGCCCAACTGCGGCAAGACGGCCCTGTTCAACGCCCTGACCGGCAGCCGGCAGAAAGTGGCCAACTACGCCGGGGTGACGGTAGAACGCAAGGAAGGACTGTTCGTCGCCGCCGATGGCCGCAAGGTGCGCATGTTGGACTTGCCCGGCATCTACAGCCTCAACCCGCGCTCGCCGGACGAGCGGGTGGCGGTGGAGGTGCTGCGCGGTCAGGCTCGCGGCGAGAGGCGCCCTGACCGCGTGATCTGCGTGGTGGATGCCACCAACCTGCGCCGCAACCTGCGGCTGGTGCTGGCGGTCAAGCGCCTGGGCATCCCCTGCGTGGTGGCGCTCAACATGATGGACTTGGCCGAGCGGCGCGGCATCGTCATCGATGCGCCACGGCTGGCCGCGGAGCTGGGGGTGCCGGTGGTGCCGACGGTGGCGGTGCGCAAGGGCGGTACGGAGGCGCTGCGTGCGTGGTTGCAAGCGCCGGCAGACGCATGGGGCGCCGTCGCAGCGCCGCAACCCGAAACCTCAGCCACGCTTGAGGCCGATCACGACGCCGTGCAGCGCATCTTGTCCTCGCTGGGCTTGGATCGGCACCTGCCGCCGACGCGGTCGGATCGCATCGACCGCGTGGTGCTGCACCCGGTGTGGGGGCTGGCGCTGTTGGCGGTGGTGCTGTTTCTCATGTTTCAGGCGGTGTTCGCCTGGGCCGAAGCGCCGATGGAATGGATCGAGTCGGCCACCGCCTGGCTTGGCGAGGCCGTCGCCGACGCGCTGCCGGCGGGGTGGCTGACCAGTCTGCTGGTGGAGGGCGTCATCGCAGGCGTCGGCGCGGTGCTGGTGTTTTTGCCGCAGATCCTGATCTTGTTCTTTTTCATTCTGGTGTTGGAGGAGTCGGGTTACCTGCCGCGCGCGGCCTTTTTGCTCGATCGCTTCATGGCCGGCGTGGGGCTGTCGGGCCGTTCGTTCATCCCGCTGCTGTCGTCGTTTGCCTGCGCGGTGCCGGGCATCATGGCCACGCGCACCATTGCCAACCCGCGTGACCGGCTGCTGACCATCATGATCGCCCCGCTGATGACGTGCTCGGCGCGGCTGCCGGTCTATGCGCTGTTGATTGGCGCCTTCATCCCCGAGCGCAAGGTGGCCGGCCTGTTCGACTTGCGGGGGCTGGTGCTGTTTGGCCTGTATCTGGCGGGGATTGTCAGCGCGATGGCGGTGGCTTGGCTGGTCAAGCTGGTGACCGATCGCAACCTTCCGCGGCCACTGATGATGGAGCTGCCCGCCTACCACTGGCCAGCGCCGCGCAACATCGTCATCGGCCTGTGGCAGCGGGCCGAGATCTTTTTGAAGCGCGTCGGCGGCGTCATCCTGGCGCTGACGGTGCTGATGTGGTTTCTGGCCAGTTTTCCGGCGCCGCCGCCGGGCAGCAGTGCCCCAGCCATCGAAACCAGCCTGGCGGGCACGCTGGGCCGGCTGCTGGCGGTGGTACTGGAGCCGATTGGGTTTAACTGGCAGATCAGCATCGCCCTGGTGCCGAGCATGGCCGCGCGCGAAGTGGCGATTTCGGCGCTTGCCACGGTGTATGCCCTGTCGGCCAGTGGCGACGACACGGCGCAAGCTCTCACGCCGCTGATCGCCGAAAGCTGGAGCCTGGCTACGGGGCTGTCGCTGCTGACGTGGTTTATCTTCGCCCCACAGTGCCTTTCCACCTTGGCCGCCGTGCGCCGCGAAACCGGCAGCTGGACGTGGGTGGGCGCGATGGCACTGTATCTGTTTGGCTTGGCGTGGCTGGCCTGTTACGCGGTGTATCACCTCGCCGTCGCGCTGGGTTGGGGGTGACAACGCAGCGCCACGCCACAGGGGGCGTGCGGTGGCCTGCGATGAGGGTCGGCACGGGCCAGCCCGCCATTGCAAATGAGAATCATTCGTGTTATGGTGTGGATGTGTGGTTGATGCGATCGCCCTCGACCGCACTGCCGGCGCGAGCCCTTGCGCCGGTGACGCCAACCGCCACCAAAAGGAGCCCATGCCATGATCTCATTCACCGACCACGCCCCGCTGGAGCCGCTGTTGGCCGGCACGCTGGCGCTGCTGCACCATCAGGCGACGCGTGATACGCAGCGCCCGCTGTGCCCGTACGCGGCACACAAGCTCGCGCTCAACCTGCACCGACTGGCCAACCACCCGGCGCTGTCGGAACCAATGGCCGTCGTGCTGGCGCGCCTGTCGGCCGTCTGGCGTGAGCGCGCCCATATGGCGGCTGCCCAGACCCGTGACGAGGGCGATGACGAAGGTGCCGCCGCGCGGGCCTGGTTGCATTGAAGCGGCCTTTGCGCGCGGAGCGGGAGGGCATGCGATGGTGGGCCTGATCGACGAATACGCCGTGCTGTGTCGGCAGTGGGCGCGTGCGCAGCACCATGCCGAATGTGGTTTGCGTCTGTGGCGGCAACGTTGCGCGGCGTTGGAAGGCGAGGCGATGCGCCTGCGCGGACGGCTGCTCGCCCTGCGCACCGCCCTGCTGTGGGGGTTGCCGGTGCCTTGGACCTTGACTGCGTGCATGACGGATTCGGCGCGTCGCTGCGATGCCGACCCAACCAAACCGCAGGACGATGCCGAACGCTTGCTGTGTCAGGTCGGCTGCCAAGGGCATGCCCATCGCGTACTGGACGACGATGGGACGTGCCGTTGGCGCGGGGTGGCATGCCATGTCTCGGCTGGGGGTGAATCGGAAAAACAATCTATCGAATAAACAACATCGATTGCTTTTATCCTGTTTCGGCCCTACCATGGATTCCAGCATTTACCCAAGGAGCACACCATGGCCCGCCTGCGTCGCATCGCCCACACCCACCGCCTGGCGCTGATGAAGACCGCCACCTACTACGTCATGCACGTGACGGTGGCGATGGCAGTCGCCTACGCCGTCACTGGCAGCTGGCTGGCCGCGTTGACGCTGAGCCTGCTGGAGCCGACCGTGCAGGCGGTGGCGTACTTCTTCCACGAGCGTGCCTGGGCGCGCGTGGCGCAACGGCCCGCCGCCGAAGCGCGGCCGGCCGCACTCGCCGCCGCTCAGCCCTGAGCGCGGCGCTGCAGCACCTCGAAGGCCGGCAGCGTCTTGCCTTCGAGCACCTCCAGGAAGGCGCCGCCGCCGGTGGAGATGTAGCCCACGCGGTCGGTGATATGGAACTTGGCGATCGCCGCCAGCGTATCGCCGCCGCCGGCGATGGAGAAGGCATCCGAGTGCGCGATCGCCGAGGCCAGCATCTTGGTGCCGCCCGCGAACTGGTCATACTCGAACACGCCCAGCGGCCCGTTCCAGACGATGGTGCCCGCGTGCGCGATGATCTCGGCCAGCCGCGCCGCGCTCTTGGGGCCGATGTCCAGAATGCGGTCGTGCGGGCCGACCTCGTCCACCGACACGCGGTTGGCGCGCGCCAGCGACGAGACCTCGTCGGCCACCACCACGTCCACCGGCAGCGGCACCTCGGCGCCGCGCTCCTTCATCAGATCCATCACCTGCTGGGCTTCGCGCACCATCTCGGGCTCGGCCAGCGAATCGCCGATGCGCTTGCCCGCCGCGAGCAGAAAAGTGTTGGCGATGCCGCCCCCGACGATCAACTGATCCACCTTGGCGGCCAGCGTCTTGAGGATGGAGAGCTTGGTGCTGACCTTGGAGCCGCCGACGATCGCCACCAGTGGGCGGCGGGGGTTTTCCAGCGCGCGGCTGATGGCGTCCATCTCGGCGGCCAGCAGCGGCCCGGCGCAGGCGATGGGCGCCGTTTCGGCGATGCCGTAGGTGGTGGCCTCGGCCCGGTGCGCGGTGCCGAAGGCGTCGTGCACGAAGATGTCGCACAGCTTGCCCAGCTTGGCGGCCAGTTCCGGGCTGTTCTTCTTCTCGCCCTTGTTGAGGCGGCAGTTTTCCAGCAGCACCACCTCGCCCGGCGCGACCGAAAAGCCCCCGTCCACCCAGTTCGTGATCAGCGGCACCGGCCGGCCCAGCAGCTCGCCCAGGCGCTGGGCCACCGGCGCCAGCGTGTCTTCGGGGCGCGGCTCGCCCTCGGTCGGCCGCCCCAGGTGCGACGTCACCATGACCGCCGCGCCGGCGTCCAGGGCCATCTGGATCGCGGGCACCGAGGCGCGGATGCGCGTGTCCTCGGTGATGCGGCCGTCGTCGTCCTGCGGGACGTTGAGATCGGCGCGGATGAAGACGCGCTTGCCGCGCACTTCGCCACGCGCGCACAGATCGGAGAAGCGGAGGAATTGCATGTCGGCTCCGGAGGGGGGTGAAGACATTGCCGTGCCCCGGCCGGTTCGGTCGCCGGTTGCGATGCGGCAGGGGGATTGTAAGAAGCCGCATGCCCCTGTCATCCCCCCGTCGGCCGTGCGCCGAGCGCGCAGCGGGCGGGCGAAAGGGCAGGCATGGCAGGACGAATCCGGTGGTGGCCACGGGCCGCGTGGCCCCCGCCCGCGAGACGACGCTGGCCAGCACCCTGACCGGCCGCGTCGTTGCCACCCCGGTGGCCGATGGCGTGCTGTTGGCGCGACTGGTGGAGGTGGGCGATGGCGTCACCCCCGGCAAGGCGTTGCTGCGCTTTGCGGTGGCGGGCACGCCCCGCATCCTGCTGGATCTGGACGAGCGCGACCTGGGCGCGCTGGCGGTGGGCCAGCCCGCTGCGGTGCGGGCCGACGCCTGGCCCGATCAGCGCATTGCCGCCCGGTGCAGCTCTCGGGCGGGCAGCAGCAGCGCGTGGCCATCGTGCGCGCGCTCATGAACCGCCCGCGCCTGGTGCTGGCCGACGAGCCGACCGGCAACCTCGACACCCACACCGCCCAGGAGGTGTTCGCGCTGCTGCGCGAGCTCAACCGCGAAGAGGGCACCGCCTTCCTCATCGTCACGCACGACCCCGGGCTGGCGGCACGCTGCGACGGGCAGATCCACCTGCAGGACGGGCGATTGATCGAGCCGGATGGGGCGGGGGTGGTCACCGCTGCGGCCACCGCACCCCTCACCGCTCAATAGGCGGTCGCGGCGCGGGCGGCCTGGTCGTAGCGGCCGCTGAGCTGGCGCAGCGTGCGCGCCACGTCGGCCAGGCGCTGGTTCTCGTCCTCCGCCCCGGAGAACCCCGGCATCAGGCAGGCCTCGCGCACCGCGCGGTAGCGCAGGCACAGCGCATGGCCGGCGTCGGTGGTGGCGTAGAACACCTCTTTGCCGCGTTTGGTGCCGGCCACCAGCCCCATGCCTTGCAGCTTGCGCACCGAGTACGACACGACGTGCGCGTCCTCGATGTTGAGCACGAAGGCGATGTCCGACAGGCGCTTCGGCGTGCGGCGGTGGTTGATGTGGTGCAGCACCAGCACGTCGGTGGGCGTCATGTCCTTGACGCCGGCGGCGCCCATGCAGCGGATCAGCCAGCGGTTGAAGGCGTGCGCGGCGATGATGAGGCCGAACTCGAACTCCGACAGCTCCGGCGACTTCTCGGAGACCAGGTGCGCGGACGAGACGATCGGCCGGTCCGGCGAGGGGGGCTCGACGGCGGGTAGCGGCGCGGCGGGGTCGGCGCGGGACGAAGGGCGGACGGAAGAGCGAGCGCGTGTCATGGCGCCGATCCTACCCCCGGCCGCCCGGGGTTACCCGGGCACCGCGGGTAAACCATAACGACGTGACGTTAATAAAACGTTGACGTTTTATCGAAGTGCTGTTACCGTTCGGGCACCGACCGCGCTGGGCGCGGCGGTTCCTCGGCCCCCGCTTTTCCGTCGTCACAGGAGAGAGTCCGATGCGCGTCACCCTTGCCACCTTCGCCGCCGCCGCCACGCTGACGCTGGCCCACGCCACCGCCGCCGCCCAGAGCGTCAAGTGGGACATGCCCATCGCCTATCCGGCCGGCAACTTCCACACCGCCAATATCCTGATGTTCGCCAAGGACGTCGAGCGCGCGACCGGCGGCAAGCTCTCGATCACCGTGCACGAGAACGGCTCGCTGTTCAAGGCGCCGGAGATCAAGCGCGCCGTGCAGAGCGGCCAGGCGCAGATCGGCGAGGTGCTGATCTCCAACTTCTCCAACGAGAACCCGCTGTTCGGCATCGACTCGATCCCGTTCCTGGCCACCAGCTATGGCGACGCGCGCAAGCTGTGGCAGGCGTCGCGCCCGGCCGTCGAGGCGGCGCTGGACAAGCAGGGTCTGAAGGTGCTGTACGCGGTGCCGTGGCCGCCGCAGGGCATCTTCAGCGCCAAGCCGATCGAGTCGGCCGCCGACCTGCGCGGGGCCAAGTGGCGCGCCTACAACCCCAACACCAGCCGCATCGCGCAGCTGGTCGGCGCGCAGCCGGTGACGATCCAGGCCGCCGAGCTGACGCAGGCGCTGGCCACCGGGGCGGTCAACGCCTTCATGACCTCCGGCGCCACCGGCTACGACAGCAAGGTGTGGGAGCAGGTCAAGTACTACTACGACGTGGCGGCGTGGCTGCCCAAGAATGTGGTGTTCGTCTCCAAGCGGGCCTTCGACGCGCTGGACAAGCCCACCCAGCAGGCGCTGCTGAAGACCGCGGCCGACGCCGAGGCGCGCGGCTGGCGCGAGAGCGAGGAAAAGACCGCCTGGTACCTGGAGCAGCTGCGCAAAAACGGCATGACGGTGAGCAAGGGCTCGCCGCAGCTGCAGGCCGACCTGCGCAAAATCGGCGAGACGATGATCGAGGAGTGGACGCGCCAGGCCGGGGCCGAAGGCGCGGCGGTGCTGGCCACCTACCGCAAGTGACGGCGACGTGCCCGAGCCCGCGATGAAGGCCCTCAACCGCCTGTTCGACCTCGCCGCCTGGCTGGCGGCGGGTTTTCTGATCGGCACGCTGGCGATGGTGCTGCTCGGCATCGCCGGGCGGCTCTGGCCCGCGCTGGCGCTGCCCGGCTCGGACGCCTACGCCGGCTACTGCATGGCCGCAGCGGCGTTCCTGGCGCTGGCGCCGACGCTGCGCCGCGGCGAGCACATCCGCGTGATGCTGGTGCTGCAGCGCCTGCCGGTGCCGGCGCGGCGCGCGGTGGAGCTGGCGGTGCACGCGGTGGGCCTGGCGCTGGCCGGCGGGCTGGCGTGGTTCTCGCTGCGGCTGGTGTGGCAGAGCCACGCCTTCCACGACATCTCCACCGGGCTGGACGCCACGCCGCTGTGGATTCCGCAGCTCGGCATGGCCGCGGGCACGGTGCTGCTGGTGCTGGCGCTGGCGGTGCAGTTCGTCGAACACCTGCGCGGCCAGCCCGCGCCCGCTGCGCCGGGCGACGAGCCCGCGCGCATCGAATGACGCTACGGGGGACACGGCTATGGATCTGCTGATTACCGGGGTGCTGATCGGCGCCTTGCTGCTGCTGCTGGCGGCCGGGGTCTGGATCGGCCTGGCGCTGATTGGTGTGGCCTGGATCGGCATGGCGCTGTTCACCCAGCGCTCGGTCGGCGACGCGATGGCGCTGACCATCTGGGGCTCGGCCTCGTCGTGGACGCTGACGGCGCTGCCGCTGTTCATCTGGATGGGCGAGATCCTGTTCCGCACCCGGCTGTCGGAGGATCTGTTCCGCGGGCTGGCGCCGTGGCTGCAGCGCCTGCCGGGACGGCTGCTGCACACCAACATCCTGGGCAGCACGCTGTTTGCGGCGGTGTCGGGCTCGTCGGCGGCCACCTGCGCCACGGTTGGCAAGATGACGCTGCCGGAGCTGCAGCGCCGTGGCTACCCGGACGCGCTGAGCCTGGGCACGCTGGCCGGTGCCAGTACGCTCGGGCTCTTGATCCCGCCGTCGATCATCATGATCGTTTATGGCGTGACGGCCGAGGTGTCGATCGCGCGCCTGTTCGTCGGTGGCATCGTGCCGGGTCTGCTGCTGGCCGCGCTGTTCATGGGCTACGTGATCGTGTGGTCGCTGCTGCACCCGCAGGCCATCCCGCCGGAGGCAGAGCGGCTGAGCTTGGCGGACAAGCTGCGCGCCAGCCGCCACCTGCTGCCGGTGCTGCTGCTGATCGGCGGGGTACTCGGCACCATCTACACCGGGATTGCCACCGCCACCGAGGCGGCGGCGGTCGGCGTCGTGGGCGCGCTGCTGATCGCCGCGGCCCAGCGGGCGCTGACCTGGGCGACGCTGCGCGACAGCCTGCTCGGCGCGGTGCGCATGTATTGCATGATTGCGCTGATCCTGGCCGGGGCGGCGTTTTTGACGCTGGCGATGGGCTATCTGGGCCTGCCGCGCCACGTGGCGACGTGGATCGGCTCGCTGCAGTTGGAGCCGTGGCAGCTGGTGGCGGCGCTGGCGCTCTTTTTCATCGTGCTCGGCTGCTTTCTGGACGGCATCTCCATCGTCGTGCTGACGATGGGCGTGCTGCTGCCGACCGTGCAGGCCGCCGGGTTGGACCTGATCTGGTTTGGCATCTTCGTCGTCGTGATGGTGGAGATGGCGCAGATCACGCCGCCGGTGGGCTTCAACCTGTTCGTGCTGCAGGGCATGACCGGGCGGCAGGTGACGGAGCTCGCCCGCCACGCGGCGCCGATGTTCGTCATCATGGTGCTGGCGGTGGTGCTGCTGACCGCCTTTCCGGAGCTGGTGACGTGGCTGCCGCAGCGCATGGCGGGCTGAGCCCGGCGCCGCGCCTGCTGCCGCTGGGCGACGCGGCCTGGACGGTGGAGTTCGGCGCGGCGATCGACCCGGCGCTGCACGCGCGCGTGCTGGCCCTGGAGGCGGCGGTGCGCGCCGCGCAGGCCAGCGGCGCGCCGCCGTGGGACGCGGTGCAGGACGTGGTGCCGACCTTCCGCTCGCTGACCGTGCACTACGACCCGCTCGCCGGGGGCGCCGGTGACGGGGTGGCGCTGGGGCGGGCGCTGCTGCTGCTCGCGCAGCACGCGGGCGCGGCGCCGCCGCGCGGGCGGCGCTGGACGCTGCCGGCCTGCTTCGACGCGGCGCTGGCGCCGGATCTGGCGGCGCTGGCGGCGCGCCAGGGCCTCACCCCCGCCGCGGTGGTGGAGCGGCTGCTCAGCGTGGAGCTGCGCGTGTATCAGATCGGCTTCATGCCGGGCTTTCCCTACATGGGCGGGGTGCCGCCGGCGCTGCAGGTGCCGCGCCTGCCCACGCCGCGCAAGGCGGTGCCCGCGGGCTCGATCGCGCTGGCGGGCGCGATGGCTGCGGTCTACCCGTGGGAAAGCCCCGGCGGCTGGCACCTGGTGGGCCGCACGCCGGCGCCGCTGTGGGACCTGCGCCGCGATCCGCCGGCGCTGCTGGCCAGCGGCGACGTGGTGCGCTGGCGCGCCATCGACGCCGCCGAATACGAGCGACTGCGGCAGGCCGCGCAGCGCGGGGTGCTGGACGTGGCCGCTTGGTGCGACGCGCCGGCGGAGGCCGCCGCGTGAGCGCCGCGCTGCAGGTGCTCGACGGCGGCGTCGGCACCACCGTACAGGACCTGGGCCGGCGCGGCCGGCGCCACTGGGGCGTGGCGTTGGCCGGGGCGCTGGACCCGTGGTGGGCGCGCGCCGCCCACGCGCTGCTGGACAACCCGCCCGAGGCGGCGCTGCTGGAGCTGCGCCTGCTGGGGCCGCGCCTGCGCGCGGAAGGCGCCGCGGTGCGCGTCGCGGTGGTGGGCGACGTGGCGGCGACGGTGGAGCGCGCCGCCGGCGCGCGGCAGCCGTTGCCCGGCTGGTGCAGCGTCACGCTGCAGCCCGGCGACGCGCTGCGCCTGGGGGCGGTGCAGGGGCTGGCCTACCTGGCGGTGGCGGGCGGCCTCGACGTGCCGCTGGTGCTGGGCAGCCGTGCCACGCACGAGCGCACCGCGATGGGTGGGCTGCAGGGCCGCGCCCTGCGCGCCGGCGACCGGCTGCCGTGCGCCGCGGCGGACGCCGGCCCCGGCGTGGAGCGCCGCGCCGACCCCTTGCCGGACGACGACGGCCCGATCCGCGTCCTCTGGGGCCCGCAGGACGACCACTTCACCCCGGCGGCGCGTGCGCTTTTCGTGCAGGCCGACTGGCGCCTCACGCCGGAGCGCGACCGCATGGGCATGCGGCTCGCGGGCCCGGCGCTGGAGCACTTGACCCCTGCGCACGCGGACATCGTCTCCGACGGCGTGGCGCCCGGCGCGATCCAGGTGCCCGCCAGCGGCCAGCCGATCGTGCTGCTGGCCGACGCGCAGACCGTGGGCGGCTACCCAAAGATCGCCACCGTCATCCAGGCCGACCTGGGCCGGCTGGCGCGTTGGCCGGCGGCGCGGCCGCTGCGCTTCTTGGCCGTGACGCTGGAGCAGGCGCGGGTGGCGTTGCACGCGCGCCGGGACGCCTGGGCCGCGTGGGCCGCGCGGCGGCAGGCGTGGCGCCCGCCCGGCTATCTGGACGAGGCGCGGCTGTACGGCGCCAACCTGATCAGCGGCGTGCTGCGCGCCGCGCTCGACGACGCCCCGTGGGCGGGGCTGGAGGAAGGTGAATGACCCCCCGAACCCCTTGCGTGGACCTGAACGCCGATCTGGGCGAGAGCTTTGGCGCCTGGACGATGGGCGACGACGAGGCGCTGCTGGCCATCGTCGGACGCGCCAACGTCGCCTGCGGCTTCCACGCCGGCGACCCGCTGGTGATGTGCCGCACCGTGCGCCGGGCGCGCGAGCGCGGCGTGGCCATCGGCGCGCACCCGGGCTTTCCGGATCTGCAGGGCTTTGGCCGCCGGCGCATGGACTTGGAGCCCGAGGAACTGCAGGCGCTGCTGATCGTTCAGATCGGCGCGCTGGCCGGCGTGTGCCGCGCCGAAGGGGCGCGGCTCGCGCACGTCAAGCCGCACGGCGCGCTCAACAACATGGCCTGCGCCGACGAGGCGCTGGCGCGCACCGTGGTGCAGGCGGTGCGCGCGTTCGACCCCGCGCTGCCGCTGCTGGCGCCGGCGTGCTCGGCGCTGGAGCGCGCGGCGCTCGCGCTGGGCCAGCCGGTGCTGCGCGAGGTGTTCGCCGACCGCGCCTACCAGGACGACGGCCAGCTCGTGCCCCGCCGCGAGCCGGGCGCCGTGCTGCACGACCCGGACGAGGCGGTGGCGCACGTGCTGGCGATGCTGCAGGCCGGCGGCCTGGTCACCCGCGGCGGGCGCGTGCTGCCGACCCCGATCGACAGCGTCTGCGTGCACGGCGACGGGCCGCAGGCGGTGCAGACCGCGCGCCGGCTGCGCGAGGCGCTGGCGCAGCGCGGCTGGCTGGCGAGCGCCGCCGGCGCCGTCGTGGCATGATGCGCGCCATGCGGGCCGCCGCCCGCCAAGGAGGGCCGAACGCAATGACCAACCCCGCGCTTGCCACCCCGACGCGCCGCCGCTGGCTGGCGTGGGCCGCGGCCGCGCCGCTGGCCGCCGCGCTGCCCGGCTGCGGCTACAACGAGTTCCAGCGCCTGGACGAGGAGGTGCGCGCCGCCTGGGCCGAGGTGCTCAACCAGTACCAGCGCCGCGCCGACCTGGTGCCCAATCTGGTGGCCACCGTGCAGGGCGAGGCCAACTTCGAGCGCGAGACGCTGACGCGCGTCATCGAGGCGCGCGCCCGCGCCACCGCGATCCAGGTCACGCCCGAGATGCTGCAGGACCCGCAGGCGCTGCAGCGCTTCCAGGCCGCGCAGGGGGAGCTGGGCGGCGCGCTGGCGCGCCTGCTGGCGGTGGCCGAGCAGTACCCGAATCTGAAGGCCAACCAGGGCTTCGCCGACCTGCGCGTGCAGCTGGAAGGCACCGAAAACCGCATCGCCGTGGCGCGCAACCGCTACATCCAGGCGGTGCAGCGCTACAACACGCTGGCGCGCAGCTTCCCGACCAACCTGACGGCCAAGGTGTTCGGCTACGCGCCCAAGCCGGGCTTTGCCCCCGCCGACGAGGCGACGCTGGCGCAGCCGCCGAAGGTGGAATTCCCGGCCACGCCGGGGCGCTGAGGGGCGCGGGCGTGCCTGCCGCCGCCGGATCCCCGCGCGCCGTGGCCGGCGTGGCCCCGAGTGAGGGTCCGCGCGGGCACGGCGGCCGCCGCCTCGCGTGGCGGGCGTGGGTCTGGCTGATGCTGTTGCTGGCGTGGGCATCGCCGGCGCTCGCGCAGGCCCTGCAGCCGGTGCCGGCGCTGACCGCCCGCGTGATGGACCTGACCGGCACCCTGACCGCCGAGCAGCGCACGGCGCTGGAGGCGCGGCTGGCGGCGTTCGAGCGCGAGCGCGGCAGCCAGGTGGTGGTGCTGCTGGTGCCGACCACCGCGCCGGAAGACATCACCGACTACACGCAGCGCGTCGGCGATGCGTGGAAGATCGGCCGGCGCGACGTCGGGGACGGCGTGCTGCTGGTGGTGGCCAAGGACGACCGCCGCGTGCGCATCGCCACCGCGAAGGCGGTGGAAGGCGCGCTGCCGGACCTGCTGGCCAGCCGCATCATCGAGCGCGCCATCGTGCCGCACTTCCGCCAGGGCGACTTCTTCGGCGGGCTGCAGGCCGGCGTCGAGCAGATTCTGGCCGCGCTGGCCGGCGAGGTGCTGCCGCCACCCGAACCGGCCGCGGCCCGCCCCGGCGCGGCCGATGGCACCGACGTCGAGGGTGCGCTGGTGTTCGCGTTCTTCGCCGTGCCGGTCATCGCCACCGTCACGCGCGCGCTGCTCGGCCGCGTGCTCGGGGCGGCCGCCACGGCGGGGCTGGCCGGGCTGGTCGGCGCCGGCCTGGGCCTGTCGGCCGGCTGGCTGGCGCTGCTGGTCGTGGCGGCATTCGTGCTGGCGCTGTCGGGCGTGTCGGTCGCGGTAGGGGGTGGCGGCCAGCAGCACGCGCGGCTCCAGCGTCTGCACCACGGCCCGGTCCAGCAGCGTGGCCTGGCGCTCGAAGACCAGCCCGGCATCCAGCGCGGCCGTCG
>NZ_VJOO01000019.1 GCF_007556755.1 Tepidimonas fonticaldi
AAGAACTCCTGGCGCAGACGATCAACGTGGCGGTGGAAACCGGACTCATCAAGCCGCAGGAACTCAAGCGCGTGGTGGTGGACACCACCGTACAACCCAAGGCGGTGGCCCATCCGACCGACAGCCGGCTGCTGGAGACGGCACGCACCAAGCTGGTGGAGGCGGCCAAGGCCGCCGGCATCGCCTTGAAGCAGACCTTTGCCAAGGAAGGCAAAGACCTCAGCCGCAAGGCAGGACGCTATGCGCACGCGCGGCAGTTTGCGCGCATGCGCCGGGTCATCAAGCGTCAGCGCACGATCGTGGCCAGGCTGCAGCGGGAGATCGAGCGCAAGGCCAGCCGCCTGGGGCAGGCCATCCAGAGCGCTCTTGGCCACACCCTCAACAAGGCGGCGCGTCTGGTGGCGCAGACTGCCAACCGAAAGACCGCCGACGGGACTCGAAAGCTCTACGCCTGGCACGCGCCGGAGGTGGAGTGCATCAACAAGGGCAAGGCCCGCTGCCCTTACGAGTTCGGCGTCAAGGTCGGCATTGCCAGCACCCTGAAGCACAGCCTCATCGTCGGAGCCCGGGCCTTCCATGGCAACCCCTACGACGGGCACACGCTGCAAGCGCAGCTGGAGCAGGCCACGATCCTGATGCAGGACAGCGGCATCAAGCCCAACACGGCCTATGCCGACTTGGGCTACCGCGGGGTGGAGGCCGACATTGCGGATGTGCGCCTGGTGCACCGCGGCAAGATCAAGCGCCTCACGCAGCAGGAGCGCAAGCTGCTCAAGCGCCGCCAGGCCATCGAGCCGGTCATCGGGCACTTGAAGCAGGATCACCGCATGGACAGGTGCCACCTCAAGGGCGAGCAGGGTGACCGGCTGCACGCGGTGCTGTGCGCGGCGGGCTACAACATCCGCTGGCTGCTGCGCATGATCGCCAACAAGGGCGTGCCCTTCTTGAGGCGAGCTTTTTTGCGCCTCATTGCGGCCGTGCGCCTCATCGGCCGGTGGCTCGCCCAGCGGCGGCCAACCGAGTCCAGTGGCGCCAACCCTGCCCAGCTGCGGCTAAGGGCGGCGTGAAAATGAATTTTTCAGGGACGACTGGGTCAGTGTCGGATAGCCCTGGATGAATACGCGGTCGGTCTTGGCCGCCGGCACATGGCAGCCCATGCAGTCGGCTGCGTAGCTGACGGCGACATTCTTGGCGGGGGCGTCGGCCTTGAACAGCGCCCAGCCCCAGCCGTCGCCCCACAAGGGGTTGCTGGCGAAACGGCCTTTGGCGTCCTTGACCATCACGAACCACACGGCCGCATCGGAACCCCAGACCACAGGGTTGCCAGTGGTCATGGCGCTGGTTTCGAGCTTGCGGACCTCTTTCACCAGCGTTGCGCCGTCCGGGAACTTGCCGGTCTTGCGGTAGTGCTCGGCCGAGGCCTTTTCGGTGTACACATCGTGCAGGCCGCGAGAGGCGGATTTTTCGTCCAACACCACATATGAGCCCAGGTGGACGAAGTTTGTGCGGAAGTCTGTGGGGCGGCTGATGCCGCCCTGGCTGTCCACATAGGGCGAAAAGTCGCCGGCCGTGACGGCCAGTGGCAGGACGAGGGCGCTGGCGAGCAGAGCGCCGGTGAGTGCGATTTTCATCGTGTTCTCCTTATATGCCTATGGAGATCAGACGGCGACCACGGGGAAATCCACCGTGGTGTCGGCGATGTGGTTGGTGTAGTTGGTGAGCGTGTTCAGCGCGACGTTGGCGATCACTTCCAGTATCAGGCCGTCGTCGAGCCCCGCGCGGCGGTAGTTGGCCATGGCGTCGGCCGACACCACGCCGCGTTGCTCGACCAGCGCGCGGGCAAAGCCGGCAATTGCATCGTCAAGTGCGTTGGCCGCATGGCCGGTGCGGGCCGCGGCGATGGCCTCTGCCGACAGTCCGGCACCTTTGGCGATCAGGGTGTGTGCGCTCAGGCAGTACTGGCAGCGATTGGCTTGACCGACAGCCAGCGCAACGATCTCGCGCTGGGCGGCACTCAGGCGGCCGGTGCCCAGCGTTTCGGACAGGCCGAGGTAGCCGTTGAGCGCTGCCGGCGCGTGGGCCAGCGTGGCGAGCAGGTTCGGCACCATGCCGAGCTTGGCTTTGACGGCCTTGAGTGTGGCAGCGGTAGCGGCGTCAGCGGTGTCGATGGTCAGGGGGGCGATTTGGGTCATGTCTATCTCCGTAGTGGGTGAGGTGCAAGAGCACGTGGGCATGATAGCCCTTTGTTTGGTACGATATGGCACGTAAAGTATCAAATACGTAACCTATCGTCTTATATGGAGAGTGGAATGGCGGATCGACTGGCCGGCTTGCTCCGGCACTACTCGCTTTCGGCGCGCGTTTTTCACAGCGGCGCCTTCTGTGGGCAGCATCATTACGCGGCGCCGCATGGCTATATCCATCTGGTGCGGCGCGGCCCGATTACGGCGCGTTCGCCCGTGCATGAAGATCTGCTGGTTACCGAGCCGAGCCTGCTGTTTTATCCGCGCGTGGCGTCGCATCGGTTTTGTCGCCGCCCCCGGCGATACCGCTGAGCTGTTGTGTGCGGAGGTCGATCTGGGCGCTTCGACGGGCAATCCGTTGGCCATGGCCTTGCCGTCGATGCTGCTGATTCCGCTGGCGGACTTGCCCGGCCTCGGGCCGACGCTAGAGCTGCTGTTTGCCGAAGCCGAGCGCGACCAGTGCGGTCGGCAGGCCGCCATCGACCGCTTGTGCGAGTTGCTACTGATCCAGTTGCTGCGTTATCTGATGGATGGGCGGCTTGGCGCCACCGGACTGCTGGCGGGCCTGGCCGACCCGAAACTCGCGCGCGCCATAACCGCCATGCACGATGCGCCGCAGACCGCGTGGTCGCTCGAGGCGCTGGCGGCGAAGGCGGGCATGTCACGCGCGCGCTTCGCCGCCGCGTTCAAGGACGCGGTGGGCGTCACGCCGGGCGACTATCTGGCCGACTGGCGGATGAACGTCAGTTGCACCCTGCTCAAGCAGGGGCGGCCGGTGGCGGTGGTGGCCGACCGCGTCGGCTACGGCAGCCCGAACGCTCTGGCGCGCGCCTTCCGCGCGCGCATGGGCTGCGCCCCGCGCGACTGGCTGGCGCAGCAGCGCGGTGACGCGGCGCTCAGCGGTTCGTGAGTTTGAGTTCGATTCGCCGGTTCTTGGCGTAGGCGGCGCCGGTGTTGCGCTCGTCGAGCGGGTGAAATTCGCATCACGCCGGAACAACTGGCGGAACTCCAGGTGGCGATCCGTCAACGGCTGGTCAGTCTGTTCGTGCGGCGCGGCCGGCTGGACAAGGCTGAGTCAGTGGCGCAGGTAGCTGGATGACGCTGTCCCGCCCTGAGCCGACGCTCACAGGCGGGGATTTCCAGTGTCGTCATTGTCGGCTATTGGCCGGCAGCAGCCCGTCGTTGCCTGATGGATCCAACCCCTCCGCTGCTATAGTGCAGTCGGCTTCTGACGTTCAGTGCAGCCGTCTTCTGAAAACGACATCGTCGGTGGGTTCAGCGCCTGGGATGGCGGGGGAAACGGCGATGGCTAACATGGCCGCATGGTACGCGACCCACAGCGAACCCACGGCGGCACAAATCGCGCTAGGATGTCCCCATGAAGCTGATCGAGCCCATCGTCGAACAGGCCGCAGCGATTGCGGCCATCCGCCGCGACCTGCACGCCCACCCGGAGCTGTGCTTTCAGGAGGTGCGGACCGCCGACCGGATCGCGGCGCTGCTGACGGAGTGGGGCATCCCCATCCACCGCGGGCTGGGCACGACCGGTGTGGTGGGCATCGTGCACGGGCGCGACGGTGGCGCCTGTGGACGGGCCGTGGGGCTGCGCGCCGACATGGATGCGCTGCCGATGACGGAGCTCAACACCTTCGACCACGCCAGCCGGCACCCCGGGCGCATGCACGCCTGCGGACACGACGGCCACACGGCCATGCTGCTGGCCGCCGCGCAACACTTGGCGCGGTACCGCGACTTTGACGGTACGGTGTATCTGATCTTCCAGCCGGCGGAAGAAGGCGGCGGCGGCGCGCGCGAGATGATCGCCGACGGGCTGTTCGAGCGCTTTCCCATGCAGGCGGTGTTTGGCATGCACAACTGGCCGGGGCTGCCCGTGGGGCGCTTTGCGGTCAGCCCCGGGCCGGTGATGGCCTCGAGCAACGAGTTCGCCATCACCCTCCACGGCAAGGGAGGGCATGCCGCCCTGCCCCACAACACGGTGGACCCCGTGCCCATCGCCTGCCAACTGGTGCAGGCCTTTCAGACCATCCTGACGCGCAACCTGCGGCCGGTGGAGCCGGGTGTGATCTCGGTCACCATGATCCACGCGGGCGAGGCGACCAATGTCATCCCCGACCGTTGCGAAATCCAGGGTACCGTGCGCACCTTCACGGTGGAGGCGCTGGATCTGATCGAGCGGCGCATGCGCGAGTTGTCCGAGCAGCTGTGCGCAGCGTTTGGCGCCCGCGCGGACTTCCGTTTCCGGCGCAACTATCCGCCCACCGTCAACAGCGCGGCCGAAGCGGCCTTTGCGGCCGACGTGATGCGCGACATCGTCGGCCCGGACGGCGTGGTGGCCCAGGAGCCGACGCTGGGGGCGGAGGACTTTGCCTACATGCTGCAGGCCAAGCCGGGGGCGTATGTCTTCATCGGCAACGGGGATGGCGCCCACCGCGGCACCTATGGCCCGGGCCACGACGCCGGCCCCTGCACCCTGCACAACCCGCGCTACGACTTCAACGACGAGCTGATCCCGCTGGGCGCCACCTACTGGGTGACGCTGGCAACCCGCTGGCTGGCGCGGACCGCCTGACGCCGCGGGTGTGGCCGGTCACGGCCGCACATCGGCGGTCGCCCACGCCGGGCTGGCCGCCCCGAAGCGGTTGCGCGCGATGGCCAGCAGGCCGTCGAAGATCAGCCCCTCGACCAGCTCGAAGGGCACCGTCATGTGCGGCGCCATCTTCCAGCCGGCACCGCCGGTCATCAGGCAGACCGGCTCGTGGCCCGTGTGGGCGCGCAGGTTATCCACCATGCGTTGCACCGCCCCGGCAATGGCAAAGGTGCCGCCGCTGGTAAGCGCATCGCTGGTGTTGGTGGGAAAGGCCCGCACCTCGCCGGTGGGCACGTGCAGGCCGGCCGTGCCGGACTCCAGCGCCCGCAGCATGATGCCGTGGCCCGGCAGGATGATGCCGCCCAGGAAGCGCCCCTCGGCATCGATCGCCTCGACCGTGACGGCCGTGCCGACCATCACGACCACGCAGGGCCGCGGCTCGCCGCGGGCCAGCAGCCGCTGGCGCGCCCCGATCATGGCCACCCAGCGATCGGGGCCCAGCCGGGCCGGGTGGTCGTAGCCGTTGATCAGCCCGGCCTCGGCATTGCCCGGCACCACCCATTGCACCGGCGCATCCCACAGTTCGAGCTGCTCCTCCACCCGGTGGCGCACCCCGGCGCCAGCGACGATGCTGCCCAGCACCCAGCGCGGCGCGCGCAGCGGGCGCCAGTCGCCCTCGGCCAGGGTTTCGATGTTTTCCAGAAACTGCACCCCGTGCGCGAGCAGCCGCGCCCCGGGGGCCGGCGCCTCGTACAGCGCCCATTTGAGGCGGGTGTTGCCCACGTCCAGCGCAAGCAGCGCGGTCGATTCGGTGGCGGCGGTGTCCGGCGCAGTCATCAAAACATCATAACGGCGTGGCTGGTGGCCGAGCCGGGCTCAGTTTTGCCGCCAGGGCAGCCCCCGGTGGCGCCAGCCCCCGAGGTGCCCGCGCTGGCCGCGCTCGTCGGGATCGCCCTCGAAGCCTTCCAGCACGTTGTAGGCCGTGGCCCCCAGCTCGGTGGCGCGGCGCGCCGCGGCGATGGAGCGCGCCCCGCTGCGGCACAGCATCAGCAGCGGCTTGCCTTCGGCGGCCAGCTGGCGCACGCCATCGTCGAAGGCGGGATTGGGCTGCATGCCGGGCCACTGCTTCCACGCCAGCGCCTGCGCGCCGGGCACGTAGCCGACCCACTCGCGCTCGGCGTCGGTGCGCACGTCCACCAGCACGGCGCGGCCTTCCTGCACCCAGCGCCAGGCCAGCTCCGGCGCCACGTCGCCAGCGTAACCCTGCGCCGGGCGCGGCACCTCGCGCTCGGCGCCGTCCGCGTCGTGGCGAATGCCGCCGCGCAGGTTGGCCGGCACCGCCTCGTCCATGCGGCGCGGCCGCGGCAGGCCCAGGTGCTCCATGATGGCCACGAACTCCGCCAGCGACTTGCCGGCCAGGCGCGGGTTGTGCGCCTTCTCGTGCCCGATGGTGGAGTGGGTGCGGCCGTGGTAGTCGTGCCCGGGCCAGACGATGGCCTCGTCCGGCAGCGTGAACAGGCGCTCGGTGATGCTGCGGTAGAGCGCCTCGGCGCTGCCGGACTGGAAGTCGGTGCGGCCGCAGCCGCCGATCAGCAGCGTGTCGCCGGTGAAGACGTGCGTCTGGCCATCCACCTGCCAGACGTAGCTCATGCTGCCGGCGGTGTGGCCGGGGGTGGCCAGCGCACGCAGCCGCTGCGCGCCGAAGGCGAGTTCGTCGCCGTCGTGCAGCGCGCGGTGCACGGTGGTGATGCCGCAGGCCGCCGGTGCCGCGGTGTGGGCGCCGGTGTGCTCCGCGAGCTTGAGCGCGCTGGTGATGTGGTCGGCGTGCGCGTGCGTCTCCACCACCCAGACGAGCCGCAGGCCGTATTCGCGCAGCACCTGCAGGTCGCGCTCGAGCTGCTCGTCCACCGGGTCGATGATGACCGCCTCGCGCGTGTCGGCGTCGAACAGGACGTAGGTGTAGGTGCAGGAATCGGGATCGAAGCGCTGGATCGGATGCATGGCGCCGATGGTAGCGGCTCGCGCCCGCAGACGCGATCCACGAGCCCCACAAACACGCCCCGGCGGGCGTCAGGCAAAGCGGACCAGCAGCTCCGCCACGTCATCCGGCGGGGTATCCCCCTGGGCCATGACGCAGCCCACCATCATGAAGAACGATTTGTCCAGCGCCTTGCGCGCCGCCGCCAGTTGCTGGGCGACTTTTTCGCAATCCGTGTCGGCCTCGATGAGGCGCTGGATGCCGCGCAACTGCCCCTCGACACGCTTGAGGCGCAGCAGCAGGGCTTTCTTGCGATCGGGGTCTTGGACGGATTGCATGGCAAACGGCGAAAGCGGCGATGGGCTCGGTCTTTATACTCCATATGGTATTCAAGCGTTGCCAAAAGTCAATCATCGACTATGTGGTGCAGGCCGCCAGCGCCGACAGGAGCTGCAAGGCCGCGCACCGCCACTCGCAGGACGACCTGGATGCTGGACAGCCAGCGCGCCTTTGTCGAACGCGCCGGCGGCTGGTGGAACGACGACACGGTCGACTTCAAGATGGCGTGGAACCACTACTTCCTCCGCCCGGCCGGCAAACAGGGCTGATGCGCCGCGAACCGTGGTTTGGTTTCAGCCTGATGGGCCTGATGATGCTGGCGCTGGTGGTGGTGGCCATCATGCGCGGCTTCCCGACAGCGTTCACGCTGATGGGCATGGGCATCATCTTCACCTTCTTTGCCTACCACTCCGGCGGGCAAAGCGCGGCCGGCGCGGTCAAACAGACGCTGGACCTGATGGTGCAGCGGGCGTTTTCGGCCATGAGCAACGACGTGCTCATTTCGATCCCGCTGTTCGTTCTTCATCGGCTATCTGGTCGAACGCGCCAACCTGATCGAAAAGCTGTTCAAGAGCCTGCACCTGTCGATGGCGCGTGTACCGGGGTCGCTGGCGGTGGTGCAGTTGTACGCAGGGGCCTTCGTCCCCGGCCTGATGCTCGCCGGGCTGTACGTGGTATGTATGTGATCGTGCTGGCCAAGCTGCGGCCGCACACCATGCCGCCGCTGCCGGCGGAGCAGCGCATCGTGCCGCTGCCCCCGCTGACCGCGCGGCTGGCGCATCCAGATCCTGGCCATCGTGCTGCTGTATCTGCTCCCGGATATCGGGCTGTGGCTGCCCAAGGTGCGGTACGGCTGAGCCCCGCGCCGGCGGGGCGGGCGGCGGTTGGTTCGGCGCGGGTTCTGGGCTAATATTGACGTTTACGTAAACGTCAATACCAACCCGCCCCTGGCCCGCAGGCGATTGCGCCGCGGCATGCGCCCTCCGAGGAGACCTCTGCATGACCAACCTGTCCGCCGAATTCCAGGCCCTGGCCCAGTACCGGCCCACGCACAAGGTGCGCTTCGTCACCGCCGCCAGCCTTTTTGACGGTCACGACGCGGCCATCAACATCATGCGCCGCATCCTGCAGAGCATGGGGGCGGAGGTGATCCACCTGGGCCACAACCGCAGCGTGGACGAGGTGGTCACCGCCGCCTTGCAGGAGGACGTGCAGGGCATCGCGGTCAGCTCGTACCAGGGCGGGCATGTGGAGTATTTCAAGTACATGGTGGATCTGCTGCGCCAGCGCGGCGGCGAGCACATCCAGGTGTTTGGGGGCGGCGGCGGCGTGATCGTGCCCAGCGAAATCCGCGAGCTGATGGACTACGGCGTGGGCCGCATCTACAGCCCCGAAGACGGCCAGCGCATGGGCCTGCAAGGCATGATCGGCGAGATGGTCATGCGCTGCGACCGCGACCTCTCGCCCTATGCGCCGCGCGACATCGCGGCCATCCAGGGGCACAGCGACGCCGCCTGGCGGGCGCTGGCGCAACTGATCACGGCGGTCGAGAACGGTCAGGCCGACCCCAACCTGCTGGCGAGCCTGCGCGCGGCCGCGGCTGACACACGGGTGCCGGTGCTGGGCATCACCGGCACGGGCGGCGCGGGCAAGAGCAGCCTGACCGACGAACTCATCCGCCGCCTGCGGCTGGACCAGGACGATGCGCTGCGCATCGCCGTCATCAGCATCGACCCGAGCCGGCGCAAGAGCGGCGGCGCCCTGCTGGGCGACCGCATCCGCATGAACGCCATCGGCCCGTGGCAGCAGGGCCCGCGCGTGTACATGCGCAGCCTGGCCACGCGCGACTTCGGCAGCGAAATCTCGGCCGCCCTGCCGGACGTGATCGCCGCCTGCAAGGTGGCGGGCTTCGACCTCGTGATCGTCGAGACCTCCGGCATCGGCCAGGGCGACGCCGCCATCGTGCCGCACGTCGACGTGCCGCTGTACGTGATGACGCCGGAATTCGGCGCGGCCAGCCAGCTCGAAAAAATCGACATGCTGGACTTCGCGGAGTTCGTCGCGATCAACAAGTTCGACCGCAAGGGCGCGCTGGACGCCCTGCGCGACGTGGCCAAGCAGGTGCAGCGCAACAAGGAGGCCTGGGGCAAGCGGCCGGAGGACATGCCGGTGTTTGGCACCATGGCCGCGCGCTTCAACGACGACGGCGTGACCGCGCTCTATCAGGCGCTCAAGGCCCGGCTGGCCGAGCTGGGGCTGAACCTGCCGCTGGGCGTCGAGGGCGGCCGGCTGCCGCGGGTGGACGTGCGCCACAGCAGCAACCAGACCCCCATCGTGCCGCCGGCGCGCACCCGCTACCTGGCCGAAATCGCCGAGACCGTGCGCAGCTACAAGCGCAAGGTCCATGAGCAAGCCCGGCTGGCGCGGGAGATTCAGCAACTCCACGCCACGGCCGCGATGCTGCGCATCGGCAAGGCCGGCCGCGCCAAGGCGGCCGAAGCCGTGGACGAGCTGGCCCAGCAACGGCAGGAGCGGCAGGACCCCGCCGCCCGCAAGCTGCTGGCGCAGTGGCCCGCCATGCAGCAGGCCTATGCGGGCGACGAGTATGTCGTCAAGATCCGCGACAAGGAAATCCGCACCCAGCTCACCCACACGACGCTCAGCGGCAACAAGATCCGCAAGGTCGTGCTGCCCAAGTACGAGGACCACGGCGAGCTGCTCAAGTGGCTGATGCTGGAAAACGTCCCCGGCAGCTTCCCGTACACCGCGGGCGTGTTCGCTTTCAAGCGCGAGGGCGAGGACCCGACGCGCATGTTTGCAGGCGAGGGCGACCCGTTCCGCACCAACCGGCGCTTCAAGCTGCTGTCGGAGGGGATGCCCGCCAAGCGGCTGTCCACCGCCTTCGACTCGGTCACGCTGTACGGCGCCGACCCCGACCCGCGGCCGGACATCTACGGCAAGGTCGGCAACTCCGGCGTGTCCATCGCCACGCTGGACGACATGAAGGTGCTCTACAGCGGCTTCGACCTGTGCGATCCGTCGACCAGCGTGTCCATGACCATCAATGGCCCGGCGCCCACCATCCTGGCCATGTTCATGAACACCGCCATCGACCAGCAGATGGACAAGTTCCGCGCCGACAACGGGCGCGACCCGACCGACACCGAAGCGGCCAAGATCAAGGAGTGGGTGCTGGCCAATGTGCGCGGCACGGTGCAGGCCGACATCCTCAAGGAAGACCAGGGCCAGAACACCTGCATCTTCTCGACCGAGTTCAGCCTCAAGGTGATGGGCGACATCCAGGAGTATTTCGTCCACCACAATGTGCGCAACTTCTACTCGGTGTCGATCTCCGGCTACCACATCGCCGAGGCGGGTGCCAACCCGATCTCGCAGCTGGCGTTCACGCTGGCCAATGGCTTCACCTTCGTCGAGGCGTACCTGGCGCGTGGGATGCACATCGACGACTTCGCGCCGAACCTGTCGTTCTTCTTCAGCAACGGGATGGACCCGGAGTACACGGTGCTGGGCCGTGTGGCACGCCGCATCTGGGCGGTGGCGATGAAGGAAAAGTACGGGGCCAACGAGCGCAGCCAGAAGCTGAAATACCACATCCAGACCAGCGGCCGCAGCCTGCACGCGCAGGAGATCGCGTTCAACGACATCCGCACCACGCTGCAGGCGCTGATCGCCATCTACGACAACTGCAACAGCCTGCACACCAACGCCTACGACGAGGCGATCACGACGCCGACCGAGGAATCGGTGCGCCGCGCGATGGCCATCCAGCTCATCATCAACCGCGAGTGGGGGCTGGCGAAGAACGAGAACCCCAACCAGGGCAGCTTCATCATCGAGGAGCTGACCGAGCTGGTCGAGGAGGCGGTGCTGGCCGAGTTCGAGCGCATCGCCGAGCGCGGCGGGGTGCTCGGCGCGATGGAGACCGGCTACCAGCGCGGCCGCATCCAGGACGAGAGCATGCACTACGAGATGCTCAAGCACACCGGTGAGCTGCCCATCATCGGCGTCAACACCTTCCGCAACCCGCATGGCGACCCGATCCCCGAGTCGCTGGAGCTGGCCCGCTCCACCGAGGCCGAAAAGCAGTCGCAACTGCAGCGCCTGCGCGACTTCCACGCCCGCCACGCGCACGAGGCGCCGGCGATGCTGCAGCGCCTGAAGGACGCCGTGATCGAGAACCGCAACGTCTTCGAGGTGCTGATGGACGCGGTGCGCTGCTGCTCGCTGGGGCAAATCACGCAGACGCTGTTCGAGGTGGGCGGCCAGTACCGGCGCAATATGTGACGCCCCTGCAGGCGCGGCGTGTGCGTGGGATACTCGCCGGATGCTCCTGTTGTGGCGTACCTCTCTGGCCGACTCTGGCAACCTGCGCAGCATCGCCGCCATGCTGGCGGCGGTGGCTTTTTTTGCGCTGATGGACACGGTGCTCAAGCACCTGACGGCGCACTATCCGCCGGCGCAGGTGGCGTCGATGCGCGGCTGGGTCGCGCTGCCGCTGGTCATGGCGTATCTGACCTGGCGGCGCGCCTGGCACCGGGTGTGGCGGGTGCGGTGGCCGCTGCACGCCATCCGAGGCGTGCTCGCGGTGGTCATGCTCACGGCGTTTGCCTACGGCGTGTCGTCGCTGCCGCTGGCCAACGCTTACACGCTGTTTTTCATCGCGCCGCTGCTGATCACACTGCTGGCCATCCCCATTCTGGGCGAGCGGGTGCGGCGCGCGCACCTGGCGGCCATCGCTGCGGGACTGGTCGGCGTGGTGATCGCGCTGCGACCGACGCCGGATGCCTTCCTGGGGTGGGCGGGGCTGGCCGTGCTGCTGGCCGCGGGGGCGTATGCGGCCTCTGCCGTGCTGGGGCGGCTGGCTTGCCGCACCGACGCCCCGGAGAGCCTGGTCTGGTGGTCGATGGTGGCGCTGGCCCTGGGGGCGGGCGCCCTGGCCGCGCCCCATTGGAAGCCCGTGGCCGCGGATCACCTGCCCGCGCTGGCGGCCTTGGCCGTCACGGGCTTTGCCGCCCAACTGGCCATCACCGAGGCTTTTCGCCACGGACAGGCCTCGGCCGTGGCGCCGTTTGAATACACGGCCCTGGCCTGGGGCGTCGCCTTGGACGCGGCGATTTGGGGGGTGTGGCCCGATGCGCCCACGCTGGTGGGGGCGTCGGTGGTCATCGCCGCGGGGCTGTACCTGATCCGCCACGAACGGCTGCACGCCCGGCGCGACCTGCACACCAACACGCCTCACCCCTGACGGCGCGCAGCCCGGCCGGGGCGGCACGGGCGCTCCGGGCACCCCGCCACCGGTCAATCGATCGGCCAGGCCACGCCCTGATCGGTCAGGATGGCGTCCAGCGGCACATCGTGCGGCTCCGGCGCCAACCACGGCAAAAAGCCGTGCGCATACGCCAGCCCGACCGTGAACGGGCGGGGGCGCAGCGCCGCCAGCGTGCGGTCGTAAAAGCCGCCCCCGTAGCCCAGGCGTGTGCCGCCCGGGCCATACCCCACGCAGGGCACGAACAGCAGCGTCGGCTCGACCACCTCGGTGTCCTTGGGCTTGGGGATGCCGTAGGCGTCCTCCTCCATCGGACAGCCGGGGTACCAGACATGAAAGCGCAGCGTCTGCGCCACCTTGTCGATCACTGGCAGGGCGATGCGGCGGCGCTGCCGGGCGCTGGAGGCGTCCTCGACGTTGGCGGCCTCCTGCCAACGGTGCAGCGCGGGCAGCGGGTCGAACTCGCCCTTGATCGGCCAGTAGGCCCCGATCACCGCATCGGGCCGCTCCACCATCCACACCCGCATGACGCGCTGCAAGGCCTCGTTGCGCGCCAGCCGGTCGGACAGGCGCAGCCGCTCGGCCACCAGCCGCTGGCGCCACTGCCGCTTGCGGGCTGCGGGATCGGTCTCCTCGCCCTGGCGTTCGGGGTCGATGTTCTCCATAATCGCCTTTATGGGTCTGGTACATGTGCGCCGCTGGGCGCTGGCTTGGGGCAACACCGTCGCGGGGGTCACGACAGAGGCCGCTGCCATCTTACCGTCCCGCCGCTGGGCGGCACTCGCCTGCGTCGCGGTGGCGCTGCTGGGCGCCCCCCCGCTGTGGGCGGCCAGCGACACGGCGGCGCGCGCGGCAGCCGCGGAGCGCGCGCTGACCGAGATGCGCGCCGCCTTCCAGAAAGGCGAGGCCAGCCGCCTGGCCAGCCTGCTGCCGCAGGTGCAAGGGCATCCGCTGGAGCCGCTGGCCGCCTACTGGGCGCTGCGGGTGCGGCTGGACGTCGCGAGTGCGGACGATATCCGCCTCTTTCTGACGCGCTGGCGCGGCACCTACTGGGAAGACCGGCTGCGCAACGACTGGCTGCTGCTGCTGGGCGCGCGCCGGGACTGGCCGACGCTGCTGCAGGAGGTGGCGGCCTTCCGCATGAACGACGACGCCGAAGTGCGCTGCTACACCGCGCTGGCGCGCCTGGAGACCGGCTTGGTCGCCCCGGGCGACATCGCGGCCGAGGTGCGCGACACCTGGCTGGCACAGCGCGCGGCCGCACCCGGCTGTGCCGCCGCCGCGGGGCGGCTGATCCAGGCCGGTGCGCTAACGCCGGATGTGGCCTGGCAGCGCGCGCGCCTGGGCGTGGAGGCGGGGCGGCTGGCCATCGCCACGCAGGCGGTCGGGCTGCTGAATCCCGAATGGGTGCCGCTGGTGGAGCGGGCCTACCAGTCCCCGCAGCGCTATCTGGACGACAAGGTGACCGCTTTGCGCCACCGGACCAAGGAAATCGTCACCCTGGCGCTGATCCGGCTGGCCACGCAGGACCCGTCCGCCGCCGCGGAGGAGGCCGCGCACCTGCGCTGGCGCGCCCAGCTCACCGCCGAGGAACGGGCCTGGATCTGGGGTGCCATCGGCAAACGGGCCGCTCTGCGGCTGTCGGACGATGCGGTGCGCCACTTTGCCCGGGCCGACGACGCCCTGCTGCCCGACGACTGGCGGGCGTGGAAGGTGCGCGCCGCCCTGCGCGCCGGTGACTGGGCCACCGTGCGCCGCACCATCGAGCACATGGGCGACAAACAGCGCCAGGACCCGACCTGGACCTACTGGCTGGCGCGCGCGTTGCACGCCAGCGGCCGGCCCGAAGACGCCGCCGCCGCCCGCGAGGCGTATGCCCGCATCGCCGGCAGCGCCGGTTTTTACGAAAAACTGGCCGCCGAGACGCTGGGGCAGCCCTTTACCCTGCCGCCCGCCCCGCCGCCGCCCACCCCGGCCGAGCGCGCGGCCATCCGGGCCAACGCCGGCCTGCAGCGGGCGCTGCTGGCCATCGAGCTGGGGCTGCGCAGCGAAGGCGTGCGCGAGTGGCAGTACGAAATCGCGCTGCACACCCCCGGCGGGCTGAGCGAGCGCGAGCTGCTGGCCGCCGCGGAATGGGCGTGCGAGCGGGCCGTGTGGGACCGCTGCATCAACACCAGCAGCCGCACCCGCGACGCCATCGACATGGCGCAGCGCTTTCCCATGCCGCTGCGCGAGCTGGTCGTGCGCCGCGCGCGCGAGATCGGGCTCGACCCCGCCTATGTCTACGGCCTGATCCGGCAGGAAAGCCGCTTCGTCAGCGATGCGCGCTCCCACGTCGGGGCGTCGGGGCTGATGCAGGTGATGCCCGCCACGGCGCGCTGGACCGCGCGCAAGATCGGCCTCAACGGGTTCGAACCCAGCCAGATCACCGACCCCGAGGTCAATGTGCAGATCGGCACCGCCTACCTCAAGCTGGCGCTGGACGACTTCGAGGGGTCGATGGCGATGGCGGCGGCGGCCTACAATGCAGGGCCGGGACGCCCGCGCCAATGGCGCCAAGGGCCGGAGCTGGAAGCCGCGGTGTGGATCGAAAACATTCCGTTCGACGAGACGCGCGACTACGTCAAGCGGGTGCTGTCGAACACCACGGTCTACGCCGCCATCCTGACCGGTCAGCCGCAGCGCCTGAGCAGCCGGCTGGGGCGCATCGGCCCCCGTCTGGCGACGGCCCGGGCGCCTGACACGGATCTGCCGTGACGGCGGCCGCAGCGCCCGATACGGCCCCTGCGTAACGAGGACACCATGAAACACGTGCTGGTACTGGGCGGCACCGGCTTTGTCGGCCGCCACGTCTGCGAACAACTCACCCGCCTGGGCGTGCGCGTCACCGTGCCGACCCGTCACCCCGAACACGCCAAGGCCGTGCAAATGCTGCCCATGGTGGATGTGGTCACGGCCGACGTGCACCATGACCGCGTGCTGGAGCGGCTGCTGCCCGGCCACGATGCGGTCGTCAACCTGATCGCGGTGCTGCAGGGCAACCGGCGCCGCTTCGAGCAGGTGCATGTCAGCTTTCCGCAGCGGCTGGGCGAGGCGATGCTGGCGGCCCATGTGCGCCGGCTGGTGCACGTCAGCGCGCTGGGCGCCGATCCCGCGGGGCCGTCCCTTTACCAGCAAACCAAAGGCGAGGGCGAAGCCGTCCTGCAGCAGATCGCCACGGCCGGCCTGGCCCTGACCGTGCTGCGCCCCAGCGTCATCTTTGGCGCCGAGGACCGCTTCCTGAACCTGTTCGCGCGGCTGCAGCGCAGCCTGCCGGTGGTGCCGCTGGCCCGGGCGGATGCGCGCTTTCAGCCGGTGTGGGTGGGCGACGTGGCGCAGGCCATCGTCACCTGTTTGCAGCGCGACGACACCATTGGCCGCACCTTCGAGGCGGTCGGCCCGGAGGTCTGGACGCTGGCCGACCTGGTTCGGCTGGCCGGACGGCTGAGCGGCCACCCGCGGCCGGTGATCGGCCTGCCGCGGGCATTGGGTTACTTCCAGGCGCTGCTGATGGAACTGATGCCGGGCGAGCCGCTGCTGAGCATCGACAACCTGCGCTCGATGGAGGTGGACAACGTCGCCAGCGGCACCCTGCCGACCTTGACCGACCTGGGCCTGACCCCCAGCGCGGTGGAACCGGTGGCGGCCCGCTATCTGGACCTGGACGGCCCGGCCGATCCCCTGATCGCCATCCGCCGCACCGCGCATCAACGCCGGTAAAAAAGGGGCCGCCGCCCCGAGCGGCTGGCCGGCCATCACCTGGCTGAGGCTGCCGTTGGCGATCGCCGGCACGCCGCCGTACTTGCCGCGCGTGGCGTCCAGCGCCACCGTCAGCGCCGGGGTCAGCTGCACCGCCACGCCAACGCCGTAGTTCTCCGGGATGTCGAAGTCGCCGCCGCCGGCGAACAGCCCCTTGTACTTGTCGAAACGGCTCATGTCGGTCTTGGGCGAATAGGCCGCGCCGACCGTCACGCGGTCGCCGAGCTTGCCGAAATAGCCCAGGCGCACCCCGATGCCGGTGCTGGTGTCCTTGCCGCGGTTGGTGACGTCGCCAGGCGACTGCGACATCATCGAAAAGCCCTGCAGACCGTAGGCCTCGAAGCGCTGCAGCACCAGCAGCGGCGAGATGCCCAGCACATGCCCGTCGGCGACCTGGTAGGCCAGCGTCGGCGCGACGATCAGTTGCATCAGGTCCACGCCCAACTTGCCCTGCCCGCCCATCAGGTTGACGCCATTGGGAAACGGCGCGTACGAGGTATTCATGCCGCCGTTACCGTACACCGTCACGCCCAGCGCCAGCTTCTCGGACAGCTTGACGTTGGTGCCGAATGCCGGAATCGGGAACGCCGTGCGGCCGCTTTCCACCACCGGCGTCTGTCCGACGAACTGCGCGTCGCGGTAGGGGCGGAAGATCTCGGCGCCGGCGCCGTCCTCCAGCTTGCCGATCGTCGCGACGGTGCCGCAGCCGGTGGTGGCGCCCACGCTGACCACCAGCATCAGCGCGGCGGCTCCTCACCGCCAGGTTTGACGAAATGGGCTCATGTCCTCTCGCTCCTGCGCCCCTGGGGGGCTTTGATTTAAATCAAGACGGTGACGGCTTAGCGAGACCGGCGGGCCAACCGCATCGGCATTTACCCTAGAGGGTAGGGCTTCAAGTCGGTGACCACGCTCCACGCCGCGGCCGGCGTCCTGCCCAGCACGGCGGTTTTTTGGCACACTCGTGGTCCCACAGCGAATACCCGAAGGGCGTCGACATGAGTGACTCCACCGCAAGCGGCGACTGCCGCTCGGCCGAAGCAAACCGGCCCGACTCGCCGCCGTCGCGCTACCGCAACGAGCACCAGCGGGACGTGGTCAACCGCCTCAAGCGCATCGAGGGCCAGGTGCGCGCCCTGATCGAGATGGTGGAATCCGGCCGCCCGTGCGAGGACGTCGCCCAGCAGATGTCGGCGGCGCGCAAGGCCATGGACAAGGCCTTCTTTCGCATGATGGCCTGCTCCGTGATGGAGTCGGTGGCCGTCTCCGACGACGAGACGATGCGCGAGGTCGAACGCTCCACGCGCATCCTGGAAAAGTACGCCTGACGACAGCCGCGGTGGAGATTTACCTGGTCGGCGGCGCGGTGCGCGACGGCTTGCTTGGGGCTTTTCACCTGGCGCACCAGCGGCCCGACAGCGCCGCCCACGCCGACCGCGACTGGGTGGTGGTCGGCGCCACGCCCGAGGCGATGGTGGCGCAGGGCTTTCTGCCCGTGGGGCGGGACTTCCCCGTCTTTCTGCATCCGATCACGCGCGAGGAGTACGCGCTGGCGCGCACCGAGCGCAAGACCGCGCGCGGCTACCATGGCTTCGACTTCTTCGCCGACCCCGGCGTCACGCTGGAGCAGGACCTGGCGCGGCGGGACCTGACCATCAACGCCATGGCACTGCCCGCCGCGGCGCTGGATGCGCACGGTCGCTTCGATCCGGCCGATCCACGCCTGATCGACCCCTATGGCGGCCGGCGCGATCTGCGCGAGAAGGTGTTGCGCCATGTGACCCCGGCCTTTGCCGAGGACCCAGTGCGCATCCTGCGCATGGCGCGCTTCGCGGCGCGCTGGCCCGACTTTGCCGTGGCGCCCGAGACGATGGCGTTGATGCGCGCGATGGTGGAACACGGCGAGGTGGACCACCTGGTGCCCGAGCGGGTGTGGCAGGAGCTCTCGCGCGGGCTGATGGAGCAACGCCCCTCGCGCATGCTGGCGGTGCTGCGGGAGTGCGGAGCGTTGCGCGTGCTGCTGCCCGAGGTGGACCGCCTGTGGGGCGTGCCGCAGCGCGCCGACTACCACCCAGAGGTGGACACTGGCGTGCATGTGGGCATGGTGCTGGACATGAGCGCCCGCCTGGGCGCACCGCTGGCCACCCGCTATGCCTGCCTGTGCCACGACCTGGGCAAAGGCACGACACCGCGGGACGTGCTGCCCCGCCACATCGGCCACGAGGAGCGTAGCGTCAAACTGCTGCGCGTGGTGAGCGAGCGCTGGCGCGTGCCGCGCGACTGCCGCGAGCTGGCCGAGGTGGTGGCGCGCGAGCATGGCCACATCCACCGCTGCGACACGCTGGGCGCCGCCGCCACCCTGCGCCTGCTGGAGCGGTGCGATGCGCTGCGCCGCCCCGAGCGGTTCGAACAGGTGCTGCTGGCCTGCGAATGCGATGCCCGCGGGCGCCTGCACCACGAAGCGCACCCCTACCCCCAGGCCACCCGCTTGCGGGCCGCCCTGCGCGCGGCGCTGGCGGTGGACACGGCCACCGTGGCGCAGCAGACGCAGGCCCGCCACCCCCATGCGCGCGACCTGGGCCTGCGCATCCGGGCGGCCATCGAACACGCGCGCCAGCACGCCGTCGCCGCGGCACTCGCGGCTTGAGTGCCGCCCAGCCAGGGCCGGGCGGCGGGGTTCACTGCGCGCGGGCCAGGGCGGCCCCCACCCACCGCACGATGTCGGCCTGCCCCATGGCGCCCGCCTGACGGGCGACCTCGCGACCGCCGACGAACAGGGCCAGCGTCGGGATGCTGCGGATGCCAAAGCGCGCCGCCAGACCCTGCTCGTCCTCGGTGTTGACCTTGGCCAGCCGCACGCGCGGCTCCAGTTGCCGCGCGGCTGCCTCGAAGGCCGGGGCCATCATGCGGCACGGGCCGCACCACGGGGCCCAAAAATCCACCAGCACCGGAATCTGGCTGCGCCCAACGTGGCGTTCGAAGGCCTCGGCATCCAGCGCGACGGGGTGCCCATCGAACAGCGGGCGGTGGCAACGGCCGCAATCCGGCGCCTGGTCGAGCTGGTCGGCCCGGACCCGGTTGGTGGTGTGGCAATGGGGACAGACGATGTGCAGCGGCTCGGCGGTCATGCAGCGCTCCAGGCAAAACGGTGATGCCCCTCAGATGGGGTGCAACGCGGCGGATTCAAGAGATACCCCAGCGGGTACACCACCCCCACCCCGCCCGAGCGCGTGGGCGTCAAATCCAGCGCGCGATCGCCGAGGCCAGCAGGCTCAGCACGATGGTGCTGGTCAGCGGGATGAACCACTCGCGCCCGAACAGGCGGAAGTGCAGATCCCCCGGCAGGCGCCCCAAGCCCAGGCGGCGTAGCAGCGGCGTCATCCAACTGATCAGCACCAGGGCCAGAAAAATGACGATCATCCAGCGGATCATGAGCGGCCTCCGTCACAGGGTGTGGGTGCGGTCACCGTGGGCAAAGCCCATCGGCACCCAGCCCCGGCTGCTGGCGCGCGGCGCCAGGCCGATGACCTTGAACAGCTCGCCCATCTCGTGCTCATGCACCAGCTTCAGGGTCGCGGCGCGCTCGGGCAGCGGCGCCTCGTCCAGGCCGTCGAGCACCCCGGCATTCAGCAGAAAACGCCCCTGGCTGGTGTAGCCCAGCACCTCCAGCCCCACCTGCTGCGCCGCCAGGGCGATGCCGGTGAAATTGACGTGCGCGGTGATGTCCTTGCTGCCCACGTCGCTCAGTGGATCGGCATCGGCGCGGTGCGCCCGGTGGCACATCAGCGTGCCCATCGCGCGTTGGGGGTGGTAGTACTCGTGCTCGGGAAACCCGTAGTCGATGAAGAAGGCCGCCCCGCGCCGCAGACGCTCGCCCACGGTGCGCACGAAGGCTTCGGCCTGCGGGTGCACTTCGGTCAGGTAGTCGTGCTCGCCCGGGATCTCCAGTGGCGGCCGGCGGTCGGTGGGTCGGTCCGCCCAGACCAGGCGCGCGGCGCTCGCATCCCACGCCACGCCGCGCTCGTGCCAGCGGCCGCCGACCCGGTGCAGCAGGGTCACGGGCATGGCGTCGAGCACCTCGTTGCCGATCAGCACCCCCTCCAGCGCGTCCGGCAGGCGGTCGTGCCAGGTCACGCGGTCGGCCCAGGGCGCCAGCCGCTCGGCCTGGCGTTCGCGCAGCGCGGCCGACAGCTCGACGATGTGGTAGCGCACGGCCTGAGCCCCCCCGGGGTCGGCCGCGGCCAGACCCGCCAGCACCTGGGCCGCCAGCGCGCCGTTGCCGGCGCCAAACTCCCACACCGCACGGGTGTCGGTCGCCCGCAGCGCCTGCGCCACCGCCCGCGCCAGCGTGGCGCCAAAGCGCGCGCTCAGCACGGGCGCGGTGACGAAGTCGCTGCCATCCCCCGGGCCGGTGCCAAAGACGGGCGCGCCGCGCGTGTAGTACCCCAGCCCCGGCGCGTACAAGGCCAGGGCCATGAAGCGCTCGAACGGCAGCCAGCCGCCGGCGGCGGCAATCTCGGCCACGATGCGCTCGCGCAGAATCCCCTGCGCCTGGGGGTCACCCGGTGCGGCTTGCATAATCGGCCCCAATTGTCGCCGTGATCGTGGCCGCGTTCATGGCCGCAGACGCCCCCGGACACCCCGCACCCGCACGTTCCGACCCCTCCCATGACCGTTGCCGTCCCCTCGACACCCCGCTGGGCTCTGGTCACCGGCGCCGCGCAGCGCCTGGGGCGCGAGATCGCCCTGGCCCTCGCCCGCCAGGGCTGGCACGTGGCGGTGCACTATCACCGCTCGGCCGACGCCGCGCAGCGCACGGTGGCCGAGCTGCAGGCCCTGGGGGTGAATGCGGTGGCCGTGGCGCAGGCGCTGGACGCCCCGGGCGCCGCAGACGCGTTGCTGGCCGCCGTGCGCACCGCCACGGGGGCCATCCCCCGGTGCGTGGTCAACAACGCCTCGACCTTCGAGCCCGACGCGGGCACCGACGTCACCGAGGAGGGGCTGCTGCGCCAGTTGCGCGTCAACACGGTGGTGCCGGTGCTGCTCGGCCGGGCGCTGTGGTCGGCACTGGACGGGGCGGACGCGCAGGCGATCGACGCCGCACCGGGGGCGTACAGCGTGGTCCATGTGCTGGACCAGAAGGTGCACAACCTGAACCCGGACTACTTCTCGTACACCATCAGCAAGCTGGCGCTGGAGCGCACGGTGGCATTGCAGGCGCAGGCGCTGGCGCCGCGGGTGCGGGTGTGCGGCGTCTCGCCCGGGCTGATCTACGTCAGCGGCCCGCAGTCGGAGGCCAATTTCCAGCGGGCGCGCTGCGTCAACCTGTTGCGCGCGCCCATCGACCCCGCGCGCGTGGCCCAGACCGTCGCCTTTCTGGCCGACAACCCCAGCCTCAACGGCGCCGTGGTGCCGGTGGACAACGGCCAGCATCTGGTGCCGCTGGCCCGCGATGTCATGTTCGTGGTGGGAGACGACGCGCCATGAGTTCCGCCCTGCTCGCCTTCGCCGCACTGGACCCGCGGCTGGCCACCGAATGCCGCGCCATGCGGCTGGTCCGCCACGAGCGGCCGGTGCGCATCGGCATCCACGACTTCGAACGCACCGGCGCGCAGCGGCTGTGGTTCGACGTCGATCTGTGCGTGCGGCTGGCGCATGCGCCGGCGGCGCGCGACCACATCGGCGAGACGCTGGATTACGACTTCATCCGCGAGGTGATCGCCGAGCTGGCCGAGCGCCAGCACTTCGAGCTGCAGGAGACGCTGTGCGACGCGATCGTGGCGCGGCTGGCGGCGCAGCCCGGTGTGCAGGCGGTGCGCGTGGCCACCGGCAAGCCCGACGTCTACCCCGACTGCGAGAGCGTCGGCGTCGAGCGCGTCCACCTCAACCCGTGGTGAGCCCGCCATGACCCGCCCCGACACCGCCGCGGCCGCCGACACCGCGCGCCAGAAAATCGGCCGCCAGGTGCTGGCGCTGACCGGCCTGCGCTTCAACGCCAACCTGGGCATCCTGGAGCACGAGCGCCAGGGGCCGCAGCCCATCCAGGTGGATGCCGAGCTGAATCAGGGCTTTCAGCCGCTGATGCCGCACGACGACGACATCCACCATGTGCTGGACTACCGCAAGGTGCGCCAGATCATCATCGACGAGTGCACCGCCGAGCACGTCAACCTGCTGGAGAGTCTGATCGGCAAACTCGCGCACCGGCTGATGCAACTGCCCGGTGTGATCGGCGTGCGCGTGCGCATCGCCAAACTGGAAATCTTCGACGACTGCGAGGTGGCGATCCGCATGGAATGCGGTCAGTGGTGAGCGCACGCGCGCCGTTTGCGGGACAATCGCCGACCGATTCCGCCACACATTCCGCCCCATGGACGTCGCGTTCGAGAACCGCAAGCTGGAAAAGCGCCTGTGCCGCCTGGTCGGCCAGGCCATCGACGACTACCGCATGATCGAGGACGGCGACCGCGTGATGGTCTGCCTCTCGGGCGGCAAAGACAGCTACTCGCTGCTGGACATCCTGATGCGGCTGCAGCGGCGCGCGCCGGCGCGCTTCGAGCTGATCGCCGTCAACCTCGACCAGAAGCAGCCCGGCTTTCCGGCCGAGGTGCTGCCCAACTACCTCAAGGGCCTGGGCATCCGCTTTCATATCGAGACGCAGGACACCTACTCCATCGTCAAGCAGGTCATCCCCGAAGGCAAGACGATGTGCAGCCTGTGCAGCCGGCTGCGCCGCGGCATCCTCTACCGCGTCGCGCGCGAACTGGGCGCCACCAAGATCGCGCTGGGCCACCACCGCGACGACATCCTGCAGACGCTGCTGCTCAACATGTTCTTCGGCGCCAAGCTCAAGGGCATGCCGCCCAAGCTGGTCAGCGACAACGGCGAGCACGTCGTCATCCGCCCGCTGGCCTACGTGCCGGAGAAGGACCTGATCCGCTGGGCGCAGGTGCGCCAGTTCCCCATCATCCCCTGCACCCTGTGCGGCAGCCAGGACAATCTGCAGCGCAAACAGGTCGGCGACCTGCTGCGCGAGTGGGACCGGCGCTTCCCCGGCCGCATCGACAACATGCTCAAGGCGCTGCAGAACGTGGTCCCCAGCCATTTGATGGACCGCGGGCTGTACGACTTTGCCGGCGTGCGCGCCACCGGCCGCCCGGATGCGGACGGCGACCATGCCTTCGATGCAGAGGAACTGCCGATGCCGCAGCCCTTTGCCGCCACGCCGGACGAGGACGATGCCCCGCCCGCCACACCGGGCCCCGAACGCCGGGTGTTCGCCCTGACGCCGGAGGACTGATGTGACACGCGCCCGGCGATGGGGGTGGCTGGGGGCGCTGCTGGCGGCCGCGGCCCTGCTGGGCGGCTGCGCCACGCCGCTTCGGCTGGAGCACACCGTGCGCAGCCAAGCGGCCTGGGCGCCGACCGCCCGCCCCGCCACCGGCGACCGCTACCTGTTCGAGCGCCTGCCATCGCAGCGCAGCGGCGACGCCATGCGCGAGCAGGACGCCCTGGAGTCGCTGGCCGAGCCGCTGCTGGCCGCCAAGGGTTTGCAGCGCGCCGAGGCCGCGCCCGGGGCGGGGGTCAGCGCCGTGCCGTGGGGCGTGCAGCTGGTCGCGCGCTCGGTCAAGTACCCCTACGCGCCGTGGGACGCCCCCGAGCCGCGCCCCGGCTGGATGCCGTATGGCCAGGTCATCGTCGGCCGCGGGGTCGTCACGTCGCTCGGCCTGCAGTGGCAGGTGCGCCCGCCCTACTATGTGCGTGAGCTGGCGCTGACCGTGCGCGACCGCCGCAGCGGCGAGGTGGTGTACGAAACCCGCGCCACGCAGGACGGCCCGTGGGCCGATGCGCCGACGCTCTGGCGCGCGCTGCTGGAAGCGGCGCTGGAGGGCTTTCCCGATCCGCCCCCCGGCCCGCGCCGCGTGGTCATCGAAGCGCCCCGGCCCTGAACCGTCCCGGGGGCTTATCCCCAGTGGTGGATCACGTCGACGCGGCCGCCTTGGCCAGCACCTGGCGCAGGGTCTCGGCCAGTTCCTTGGCCGCGAACTTGGCGACATAGCCGTCGGCGCCGGCGCGCTGCACATGCTGCTCGTTGGTGTCGCCGGTCAAGGACGAGTGGATGATGACCGGTATCGTGCGCAGCGCCGGGTCGCCCTTGATGCTGCGCGTGAGGGTGAAGCCGTCCATCTCGGGCATCTCCAGATCGCTGAGCACCACCGCCACACGGTCCGTGACGGGCACGCCCTTGGCCCGGCAATCGGCGGCCAGATCCTGCAGGGTGGACCAAGCCTCCTGCCCGTTCTTGGTCATGATGTAGGGCAGGTTCAGCGCCTTGAGCTCCTGCTCGATCATGGTGCGGGCGACGAAGGAATCGTCGGCCGCCAGCACCACCGCACCGGGCTTGAGGCGCGGCCCGGTGCCCACGTCCTCTTTCTTGACTTCCAGGGCCTCGCTGGGCATGACGCGCTGCAGGATGGACTCCACGTCCAGCACCTGCACCAGCTTGACGCCGCCCTGCCCGTCGTCGAGCCGCGCGATGCTCGTGACCAGCCCGCGCGCCACCGACGCCGTGTGGTCGGCCGGCAGGATCTTGCCCCAGTCCAGCCGCACGATGTCCTCCACCGACTCGGCCGCAAAGGCTTGGGTAGAACGGGCAAACTCCGTCACCAGCATCAGGTTGAGCCCCGTCTCGGGCGTGCAGCCGATGACCGCCGGCAAATCGATCACGGGGATGACCTGGCCGCGCAGGTTGACCATGCCCAGCACATGCTGCGGCGCGCCCGCCATGGCCGTCAGCGCCGGCATGGCCACGATCTCGCGCACCTTGAAGACGTTGATACCGAACAGCTCCGCGCGCTCGCCCCCGGGCGCCTTGCCGAGCCGGAACAACAGCATCTCGAACTTGTTGGAGCCGGTCAGATTGGTCCGTTCGTCGACTTCTTTCTGGAATGCGATGCCGCTCATGGAGACGCCTTTACGGGGTTGGGGGCTGGATCGGTCTGCCTGCCATCGGGGATCGGGGCTGACCGAGGCGGCTACCATTCTAGGCAGTTCCATCGGCCCTGAGCAAGGCAACCTTCATGCACGTCACCCGCATTCTGGCCATTCGTCACGGCGAGACCGCCTGGAACCGCGATGCGCGCATTCAGGGCCAGATCGACATTCCGCTCAACGACACGGGACACTGGCAGGCCGAACGCACCGCCGCCGCCCTGGCCGATGAGCCGATCGACGCCCTCTACAGCAGCGACCTGAGCCGCGCGCGGCAGACGGCAGAGGCCCTCGCGCGCCAGCGCGGACTGGCGGTGCAGACGCACCCCGGCCTGCGCGAGCGCCACTTCGGCGCCTTCCAGGGCCGCACCTGGGCCGAGCTGGAGCAGGAGCACCCCGACGTCGTGCACGCGTGGAAGACGCGCGTGCCGGACTTCGCCCCGCCCGGCGGCGAGTCGCTGCTGGCGCTGCGCGCGCGGGTGGAAGCGACGTTCGCGGAGCTGGCCGCGCGCCACCCGGGACAGGCGATCGCGGTGGTGGCGCACGGCGGCGTGCTGGACATCCTGTACCGCGCCGCGGCGCGCGTGGACCTGCAGGCGCCGCGCGCCTGGGCGATGGGCAACGCCGCCATCCACCGCCTGCTGTGGACCGCCGACAGCGGCTTTGCGCTGCTGTCCTGGGGCGACACGCGCCACCTGGAGGAAGCCGACGAGGCCGGCCCGCGCGACGAGCAGGCCGCGGCCTGACGCCGCGCCCGCGCGGCGGCGGCCGGCGCGCCGCTCAGGCGCCGTCGTCGAACAGCGTGGCGCCGCCCTGCGCCGGCGGGGCCACGCCCAGGTGGCGGTACGCCGCCAGCGTCGCGCAGCGGCCGCGCGGCGTGCGCTGCAGGTAGCCCTGCTGGATCAGGTACGGCTCGATCACGTCCTCGATCGTGCCCGGCTCCTCGCCGATGCTGGCGGCGATGTTGTCCAGCCCCACCGGGCCGCCGTCGAACTTGTGGATCACCGCCTCCAGCAGCTTGCGGTCCATCAGGTCCAGCCCGATCGGGTCCACGTCCAGCATCGCCAGCGCGCGCTGCGCGATCTCGCGCGTGATGCGACCCTGGCCCTTGACCTCGGCGTAGTCGCGCACGCGGCGCAGCAGCCGGTTGGCGATGCGCGGCGTGCCGCGCGAGCGCCGCGCGATCTCCAGCGCCCCCTCCGGCTCGATCGGCGCACCCAGCAGCCCGGCCGAGCGCGTGACGATGCGAGAGAGCTCCTCCGGCGTGTAGAACTCCAGCCGCGCCACGATGCCGAAGCGATCGCGCAGCGGGTTGGTCAGCATGCCGGCGCGGGTGGTGGCCCCCACCAGCGTGAACGGCTGCAGGTCCAGCTTGATCGAGCGCGCCGCCGGCCCCTCGCCGATCATGATGTCGATCTGGTAGTCCTCCAGCGCCGGGTAGAGGATCTCCTCCACCACCGGCGAGAGCCGATGGATCTCGTCGATGAACAGCACGTCGTTGGGCTCGAGGTTGGTCAGCAGCGCCGCCAGGTCGCGCGGCTTTTCCAGCACCGGGCCGCTGGTCTGGCGCAGGTTGACGCCCAGCTCGTGCGCGATGATGTGCGACAGCGTCGTCTTGCCCAGCCCCGGCGGGCCGAACAGCAGCACGTGGTCCAGCGCCTCGCCGCGCTTCTTCGCCGCGCCGATGAAGATCTCCAGCTGCTCGCGCGCCTTGGCCTGGCCGACGTACTCGTCCAGCCCCTTGGGCCGCAGCGCGCGCTCCAGCGCCTCCTCGCGGCTGGACTCGGGCGCTGCCGACACCAGCCGCTGCCGCGGCGCGAACGCGAAGTCATCGGTCTCGATCGTCATGCCTGCCGCCTTCGTCTGGAACCCTGCGTCACTTGGCCAGCGCCTTCAGCGCCAGCTTGATCCCCTCAGCCACGCCGACGCCGGCCGGCAGCCCCTTGATCGCCGCGGCGGCCTCGCGCTCGCTGTAACCCAGCGCCAGCAGCGCCTGCTGGATGTCGGCCTGCGCATCGTCCAGCGGCGCGCCGGCCGCCACCGGCCCCAGGTCGGGCGCAAGGCGCCCGCGCAGCTCCAGCAGCAGCCGCTCGGCGGTCTTCTTGCCGATGCCCGGGATCTTGATGAGCCGGCCGGCCTCCTGCGCCGCCACGGCCTGGGCGAGCTCGGCCACGCTCAGGCCCGACAGCACCGCCAGCGCCGTGCGCGGCCCCACGCCGCCGATCTTGATCAGCTCGCGAAACGCGCCGCGCTCGGCCGTGGTGGCAAAGCCGTAGAGCAGCTGCGCATCCTCGCGCACCACCAGGTGGGTCAGCAGCGCCACCGGCTGGCCCAGCGCCGGCAGACCGTAGAAGGTGCTCATCGGCACCTCCACCTCGTAGCCGACGCCGCCGCAGTCCACCAGGATCTGCGGCGGCTGCTTGTCGATCAGGGTGCCCGTCAATTTGCCTATCATTGCCCCACCTTGCGCCGCTGCGCGCCCGACCGCCACCAGGGTGGCCGGGCGCGCCGGGCCGGCGCCCTCGCCAGCCCACCTCACCGGGGATTATCCGCCTTGATCCTGCGCCACGCCTTCACCCCCACCGACGCCAGCCGGCTGGCGCACGTCTGCGGCCCGCTGGACGCGCACCTGCGCACCATCGAGGCGGCGCTGCAGGTGCGCATCACGCACCGCTTCGGCCACTTCCGCGTCGAGGGGCGCAAGGCCGCCGCCACGCAGGCGCTGGAGGTGCTGCAGGCGCTGTACGAGATCGCGCGCGACCCGGTGCCGGCCGAGACGGTGCAGCTGATGCTCGCCGGCGACAGCCCGCCGCCGCAGGCCGACCCGGCCGCGCCGGTGCTGCAGACGCGCCGCGGCGAGATCCGCGGCCGCACCGCCAACCAGGCGCGCTACCTGGCCGCCATCGCCGGGCACGACATCACGTTCGGCATCGGCCCCGCGGGCACCGGCAAGACCTATCTGGCGGTGGCGTGCGCAGTCGACGCGCTGCAGCGCAGCGCGGTGCAGCGGCTGGTGCTGACGCGCCCGGCGGTGGAGGCCGGCGAGCGGCTGGGCTTCCTGCCCGGGGATCTGGCGGCCAAGGTGGACCCCTACCTGCGCCCGCTGTTCGACGCACTGTACGACCTGATGGGCTTCGAGGCGGTGCAGAAGGCGCTGGAGCGCCAGCAGATCGAGATCGCGCCGCTGGCCTTCATGCGCGGGCGCACGCTCAACCACGCCTTCGTGATCCTGGACGAGGCGCAGAACACCACGCCGGAGCAGATGAAGATGTTCCTGACGCGCATCGGCTTCGGCTCCAAGGCCGTGGTCACCGGCGACGTCAGCCAGATCGACCTGCCGCGCTCGCAGCTGTCGGGCCTGATCGACGCCGAGCGCGTGCTGCGGCGCGTGCCGGGCATCGCATTCGCGCGGCTGACCAGCGCCGACGTGGTGCGCCACCCGCTGGTGGCGCGCATCGTCGACGCCTACGAGGCGCACCGCGCCGCGCTGCCGCGCCACGCGGTAGCGCGCTGGCTGCGCCATGCGCTGGAGCGCCCGGCCGAACTGACCGTGCGCATCGTCGATGCCGAGGAGGGCCGCAGCCTCAACCGCACCTGGCGGCAAAAGGATTACGCCACCAACGTGCTGACCTTCGACTACCAGGCCGAGCCGGTGGTGCTGGCCGACCTGGTGCTGTGCGCGCCGGTGGTGGCGCGCGAGGCCGCCGAGCAGGGCAAGACGCTGCAGGCGCACTACGCGCACCTGCTGGTGCACGGCGCGCTGCACGCGCAGGGCTGGGACCACGAGCGCGGCGAGGCCGAGGCCGAGGCGATGGAGGCGCGCGAGATCGCCATCCTGGCGCGGCTGGGTTTTGCCAACCCGTACACGGTGCGCTGAGGGCTCGCCGGGTTCGTTTCTTCAACCTGGCTTAATGGTGGTCCGCGACACTGGCGACACCGACGTCCCGTCGGTGGTCATCCCCATCAGTAGTCTTCATGAAAACGCTGATCGCCACCGCGCTGGTCTCCCTCGGTCTGCTGGCTTCGGCCCCCACGTTTGCGGGCCCGTTGACCGCGACCGATGGGGTTTCCGTCTCCGCCCAGGCCAATGCCCCGGCCAAGAAGAAGAAAAAGGCCAAACCCGCGAAAAAGAAGTCGCACAAAGCCCGCAAGGCCGCCGCGCAGTAACCCGACGGGCACGGCACAGGGCGGCGCATGCCGCCCTTTTTTGTTGCGGCCATGACGGTGCGGCCATGAAACTGCTCCTCGTCGAAGACGACCTGGCCATCGGAGAAGGCCTGCGACTCGGGCTGCAAGGGGCGGGCTGCCGGGCGCAATGGGTGCGCCGTGGCGCTGGGGCTGGCCGCGCTGCTGCTGGCCATGCTGCGCGGGGCGACCCGGCGCTCGCTGGAGCCCCTCGAGCGGCTGGTGTCGCGCGCCGCGCACGAATTCCGCACCCCCTTGGCGGCCGTGCGGCTGCACGCGCAACTGATGGCGCGCGCCCCCGCGCCCGACGTGCGGCTGGAGGTGTCGCTGCCCGACGACGCCACCCTGCACGGCGGACGGCTGGGAGTGGTGCTGCATCGACCACGTCCCGGGCATGGATGCGGCACAGAAAGCGACCGCCGGCACGGGCTTCGCCCAATCCCCCCACGGCAGCGGGCTGGGACTGACCATCGCGCGGCGCGTCACCGAGCGGCACGGCGGCCAAATCCACTTCGAGGACACGCCCGGCGGTGGCCTGACGGTGCGGATCGTGCTGCCAGACGCCTGAGGTGCCTGAGACCGAGCCCCAGGCACCGGGTGCCGGACGGCTCACGCCCGCAGCTCGAGGGGAATGGTCACCGGCCCGTCGTTGATCAGATGCACCTGCATGTCCGCCCCGAAGCGGCCCGTCGCCACCTGCGGGTGGCAGGCGCGCGCCGCGGCGACGAAGTGTTCGTAGAGCCGCTCGCCCTCGGCGGGGGGCGCGGCGCCGGCAAAGCTGGGCCGGTTGCCGCCGCGCGTGTCGGCCGCCAGGGTGAACTGGCTGACCACCAACAGCCCGCCGCCGACGTCCTGCAGGCTGCGGTTCATCTTGCCCGCGGCGTCGGCAAAGATGCGCAGCTTCAGGATCTTGGCGAGCAGCCGTTCGGCCACGGCGGGGGTGTCGCCCGGCTCGGCGCACAGCAGCACCAGCAGACCGGGGCCGATGGCCCCCACCGTCTCGCCACCCACCTCAACGTGCGCCTGGCGCACCCGTTGCAGCAAGGCCTTCATCGCCGGTCGCCGCTCACGTGACTCATTTGAGGTCGCGCGGATCGTCGAAGTGCGCCTCGACGTCGCTGGGCAGGAGCTGGATCGTGGCCCGCAAGCCCGGCACGGCGCTCATCAGGGCCTGCTCCACACTGGCGCGCAACGCGGCCGCCCGCCCCAGCGTCCAACTGGCGGGCATGTGCATGTGCAGGTCCACATAGCGGCGCTGACCCGCCTTGCGCGTGTGCACATGGTCGAAGCGGATGATGTCGCTGCCGTTGCGCTGGTGCGCAAAGCTGGCCAGCACGTCGTCGATGGCGGTGCGGACATCCGGCTCGACCGCCTCGTCCATCAGCCCCTGGCTGGAGCGCCACAGCAGATGCGCCCCCTCGCGGCCGATGTTCAGGGCCACGCCGATGGCCACCACCGCATCCAGCCAGAGCCAGCCCGTCGCCCAGGCCAGCGCCAAGCCCACCACCACGCCGGCCGAGGTCCAGACGTCGGTGAACAGGTGCCGGGCATCCGCCTCCAAGGCCAGCGAGCGGTGCACGCGCGAGGCGCGCAACATCACCCACGCCAGCCCGCCGTTGAGCGCCGAGCTCAACACCGACAGCCCCAGGCCCCAATCCAGGCGCTGCAGCGGCTGCGGATCCCACAAGCGCCCCAGCGACGCCCAAATGATGCCCAGCGCGGCGACGATGATCAGGATGCCCTCGAACCCCGAGGAAAAGTACTCCGCCTTGTGGTGGCCGTAGGGGTGCTCGTCGTCGGCCGGCCGCGCCGCCACCGTCACCATCCACAGGCCGAACATGGCGCTGGCCAGATTGACCACCGACTCCATCGCATCGGACAGCAGCCCGACCGAATCGGTGATCCACCACGCCAGCGTCTTGAGCAGGATGGTCGCCAGCGCCACCCCCACCGAGGCCGCGAGCAGCCGCTGGGGCGTCAGGCGATGCCAAACCGCGTTCATGGCCGTGAGGGCGACCGCCGGCGCGTCAACCCAGGGTCACGCGGGCAAACTTGCGCTTGCCCACCTGGACCACATAGGTGCCCGCCCCGAGCTTGAGGCCTTTGTCGCTGACCACGCTGCCATCGACCCGCACACCGGCGCCGTCGACCAGGCGGTTGGCCTCGCTGCTGGACGGCGCCAGCCCGGCCTGCTTGAGCACCACCGCGATGCCCAGGGGCGCGCCGCCTTCGCCCAGCGAAAGACGGACCTCCGGAATCTCGTCCGGCACACCGCCCTTGCTGCGGTGGATGAAATCCTGCTCGGCCGCCTCGGCCGCCGCCGCGCTGTGAAAGCGCGCCGTGATCTCCTTGGCCAGCATCACCTTGGCCTCTTTGGGGTTGCGCCCCTGCGCCACTTCGCGTCGCAGCGCGTCGATCTCGGCCTCGGACTTGAAGGACAGCAGCGTGTACCAGCGCCACATCAGCTCGTCGCTGATCGACAGCACCTTGGCGAACATGGTGTTGGCGTCCTCGGTGATGCCGATGTAGTTGCCCTTGGACTTGGACATCTTCTCGACGCCGTCCAGCCCCTCCAGCAGCGGCATGGTCAGGATGCACTGCGGCTCCTGACCGTACTCGGCCTGCAGGTGGCGGCCCATGAGCAGGTTGAACTTCTGGTCGGTGCCGCCCAGCTCCAGGTCGCTCTTCAGCGCCACCGAGTCATAGCCCTGCATCAGGGGGTACAGAAATTCGTGCACGCTGATGGGGGTACCCGCCGTGAAGCGCTGGTGGAAGTCGTTGCGCTCCATCATGCGGGCCACGGTGTACTTGGCCGCCAGCTGGATCATCCCGCGCGCGCCCAGCGCATCGCTCCATTCGCTGTTGTAGCGGATCTCGGTCTTGGCCGGGTCGAGCACCAGGCTGGCCTGTTTGTAATAGGTCTCGGCGTTGGCCTTGATCTGCTCCGGCGTCAGCGGCGGGCGCGTGGTGTTGCGACCGGACGGGTCGCCGATCAGGCTGGTGAAGTCCCCAATCAAAAAGATCACCGTGTGCCCCAGATCCTGCAACTGGCGCATCTTGTTGAGCACCACGGTGTGGCCCAGGTGGATGTCCGGCGCAGTGGGGTCCAGCCCGAGTTTGATGCGCAGCGGCTGGCCCGTGGCCTCGCTGCGGCGCAGCTTGCGCACCCAGTCGGCCACCGGCAACAGCTCCTCGCAGCCGCGCCGGGTGACGGCCAGCGCGGCGCGCACGGCGTCGGAGGCGCCCTGCAGCGCCTCCTCGGTCGCCTCCGCGGCGGGTACTGTGGAAATGTTCATGAGGGTTTGCACAGGTGACGGCGGCCGCGCGGCGGGTATACTCCAGTCCACTCGACCGCCGGGATGGGCGCAGCATTGCGCACTGCAATGCGATCGCCTGGATTGTAGTCGGCGGACGTCCCTCTTCCATGCACGCCCCGCGGGCCTGCCCGGCAGGTACCGCGGTATGGGCGGCGTTGTCGTGTACAACCCGCCCGCCCACCGGATACGGCATGATTGAACGGCTACACACATGGCAGCGCTGGCTGCAGCGCCATCCCCGCCGGGTCATGGCGGCACTGGGCGCGCTGCTGCTGGGCACGGGGGTCACGGCCTTCGGCACCGGTTCGCTCGACGCCGCCATCGACGACCTGCCGCGGCGCCAGCTCACCGAAGCGGTGGAGGTCGCCTTCGCCGACCCTGCGGCGAGCGCGCCGGTCGCCCCCTTCATCCTCTACCGCACGGACGTCACCCGCCGCGACGACACCCTGGCCACGCTGCTGCAGCGCCTGGGCGTCGATGACCGCGCGGCGGCCGACTTTCTGCGCCGCGATCGGCAGGCCGCCGACGTCTGGCGCGGCCGGCCCGGCAAGCTGGTGAGCGCCGAGGTCGACGACGACGGGCGTCTGCAACGGCTGACGGTGCGCTGGCTGCCCCGCGACGACAGCCCGACCTACCAGCGGCTAACCGTGCATCGCGACGGCGATACCTGGCGCTCCAGCCTGGAAAGCCCGGCGCTGACGCCCACGGTGCGGCTGGCCAGCGGGACCATCCGCACGTCGCTCTTCGCCGCCACGGACGCAGCGCGCCTGCCCGACGGCATCGCGTCCCAACTTGCCGACCTGTTCTCCGGCGAAATCGACTTCCGGCGCGACCTGCGCGCCGGCGACGCCTTCCAGGTGGTGTACGAGGCGCTGGAGGCCGACGGCGAAGTCCTGCGCTACGGCCGTTTGCTGGGGGCCGAATTCGTCAACGCCGGGCGGCGCCACCAGCTCGTGTGGTTCCAGGCACCCGGCACCAAGGGGGCCTACTACAACTTCAAGGGCGAAAGCCTGCAACGGGCCTTTCTGGCGTCGCCCCTGGCCTTCTCGCGGGTGAGCAGCGGCTACGGCATGCGCTTCCACCCGGTGCACGGCGACCAGCGCGCCCACCTGGGGGTGGACTATGCCGCCCCCACCGGCACACCGGTGCGCAGCGTGGCCGATGCGGTGGTGGAGTTTGCCGGCTGGCAGCGCGGCTACGGCAACGTGGTCATCCTGCAGCACAAGCAAAACCGCAAGACGCTTTACGCCCACCTGAGCCGCGTGGATGTGCGCAAGGGGCAGCGCGTCGAGCAGGGGCAAACGCTGGGGGCCGTCGGCGCCACCGGCACCGCCACGGGGCCGCACCTGCATTTCGAATACATCGTCGGCGGCGCGCACCGCGATCCGCTGATCCTGGCGCGTGACAACACCGGCGGCGAGCCCATCGAGGCGCGCTGGCGGCCCGCGTTCGAGCGGGTGGCCGTCGCGATGCGCGAGCAACTGGCCGCCGCCGCCACCCTGGTGCAGGCCAGCGCCGAGTAACGCCCGCGCCGGCAGCCTACCCCCGTGCGCTGCATCGGCCTGATGTCCGGCACGTCGCTCGACGGCGTCGACGGGGTGTTGGTCGAGTTTGGCGGCGGCACCGAAGCCGGGCGGGTGTTGGCCGATGCCAGCGCACCGCTGCCCGAGCCCCTGCGCGCGCTGCTGCTGGACCTGCAGCAACCGGGCCCCGACGAGCTGCACCGCGCCGCCCAGGCCGGCGCCGCGCTGGCCGACGTCTATGCCGCGGTCGTGGGGCAACTGCTCGAGCGCAGCGGCACCGCTCCCAGTCAGGTGGCGGCCATCGGTGCGCATGGGCAAACCGTGCGCCACATGCCACCGGGTCACCCCCGTCTGGGGCCGCACGAGGCGCCCTACACCCTGCAACTCCTGGCGTCGGCCCGGCTGGCCGAGGCCACCGGCATCGCGGTCGTGGCGGACTTTCGCAGCCGCGACATTGCCGCGGGCGGCCAGGGGGCGCCGCTGGTGCCCGCATTCCACCGCGCGGCCTTCGGCCAGCCGGGCATGGCGGTGGGCGTGGTCAACATCGGCGGCATCGCCAACCTGACGGCGCTGTGCGCGGACGGGGCCCTGCGCGGCTTCGACACCGGGCCGGGCAATGTGCTGCTGGACGGCTGGTGCGCCCGCCACACCGGGGCGCGCTACGACGCGGGCGGTGCCTGGGGCCGACAAGGCCACGTCGTGCCCGCACTGCTGGCCGATCTGCTGGCCGACCCCTACTTCGGCCGCACCGGCGCGCGCAGCACGGGGCGGGATCACTTCAATCTGGCGTGGCTGGACGAGCGCTTGGCGCGACACCCCGGCTTGCGCCCGGTGGATGTGCAGGCGACACTGGCGGCCCTGACGGTGGACAGCATCGCGCGCGCCGTGGAAGGGGTGCCCTGGGGCACCCCGGCGGGGACGGGCCCGCAGCGGCTGTGGGTGTGCGGCGGCGGCGCGCACAACCGTGCCCTGCTGGATGGACTGGCGCAGCGCTTGCCTGCCACGACCGTGGGCACGACCGCCGAGCTGGGCTGGCCCGTGCAGTGGGTGGAGGCGGCGGCGTTTGCGTGGCTGGCGCACCAAACCCTGTTGGGCCAGCCGGGCAACGCCACCGAAGTCACCGGGGCGCGCGGGCCGCGCATTCTGGGCGCGATCTACCCCGCCTGAGGACCGCGCCCCGCGGGCGCGTCAGCCGACGCTGAAGCTGGAGCCGCAGCCGCAGGTCGTGGTCGCGTTGGGGTTGCGAATCACGAACTGCGCGCCCTGCAGGTCTTCCTTGTAGTCGATCTCGGCGCCGACCAGATACTGGTAGCTCATGGCGTCGATCAGCAGCGTGACCCCGTTCTTGGTCATCTGCGTGTCGTCGTCGTTGATCACCTCGTCGAAGGTGAAGCCATACTGGAAGCCCGAGCACCCCCCGCCCTGCACGAAGACGCGCAGCTTGAGGTCGGGGTTGCCCTCTTCGGCGATCAGTTCGGCCACCTTGGCAGCGGCGGCGTCGGTGAAGACGAGCGGCGCCGGCATCTCGGTCTCGGGGGTAGCGACGGTTTCGGCAAGGGCGGACATGACTCGGTTCCTGACTGTGATGGACGAAAAGGATAGCAAAACACTCGGGTTTTTCCCAAACGACGGGGGGTCAATACCCCTGCCGCGGTCAGGGATACCCGGGCAACCGGCCCCACGGCCATAAAAAAAAACCGCCCCCCACGAGGCGTGGTGGGCGGTTGGACCGGACCCGGGGCCGCGGATCAGCGCTTGCTGAACTGCTTGGCGCGACGGGCCTTGCGCAGACCGACTTTCTTGCGCTCGACTTCGCGGGCGTCGCGGGTGACGAAGCCGGCGGCGCTCAGCGCGGGCTTGAGGCTCGCGTCGTAATCGATCAGCGCGCGGGTGATGCCGTGGCGCACCGCGCCGGCCTGGCCGGATTCACCGCCGCCGTGGACGTTGACCTGGATGTCGAACGTCTCGAGGTGGTTGGTCAGCACCAGGGGCTGCTTGGCGATCATGATCGACGTCTCGCGGCCGAAGTAGGCCTGGATGTCGCGACCGTTGATCGTGATCTTGCCGGAGCCCTTCTTGAGGAACACGCGCGCGACGCTGGACTTGCGACGGCCCGTGCCATTGTTCCATTCACCAATCATGGCCGCTCCTTAGATTTCCAACGCCTTGGGTTGCTGGGCGCCGTGCGGATGCTCGGGGCCGGCGTAGACCTTGAGCTTCTTGATCATGGCGTAGCCCAGCGGGCCCTTGGGCAGCATGCCCTTGACGGCCTTCTCCAGCGCGCGGCCGGGGTGCTTAGCCTGCATGTCGCGGAAGTTGATCGAGCGGATGCCGCCCGGGTAGCCGGTGTGGCGGTAGTAGATCTTGTCGAGGGCCTTGTTGCCGGTGACTTTGATCTTGTCGGCGTTGACGACGATGATGAAGTCGCCCGTGTCGACGTGAGGGGTGTAGATGGCTTTGTGCTTGCCGCGCAACCGGAGTGCCACTTCGCTGGCGACACGTCCGAGCACCTTGTCGGTGGCGTCAATCACAAACCACTCATGCACCACCTCAGCGGGCTTGGCGCTGAAGGTTTTGGTCATGTCAGTTTCCTGTGGTTTGGGCGGGCCCTTTTCCACGGTCGGCGCTGCTCTGCCGGCAGCCTCTTAGGTGGGGGGAGATTTCGCCGCGGGGCCCAGGCTTTCGCTGCGAAACACGAGATTCTAGCCGGATCTCGGCAAACATGCGCATCCGGGCGTCACTCGGCTACCATCGGGCCATGTTCAGCTACCGACACGCCTTTCACGCCGGCAACCATGCCGATGTGCTCAAACACATCGCGCTGCTGGCCACGCTGCGGCATCTGCAGGCCAAGGATGGCGGACTGCTGCTGGTGGACACCCATGCGGGCGCCGGCCTGTACCGGCTGGACCAGGAGCAGGCCCGCACCTCCGGCGAGGCGGCCCAGGGCGTGGGCGCGCTGTGGCAGGCTGCGGCAACGGCCACTGCGGCGGGAGCCGCCCTGCCCGCGGCCGTGCAGGACTACATCGACTGCCTGCGCGCGCTCAATCCGGATGGGGTGCTGCAGCACTACCCCGGCTCGCCAGCGCTGCTGCAAGCGGCGCTGCGGCCGCAGGACGCGCTCAAATTGTTCGAACTGCACCCTACCGACGGGCGGCTGCTCGACCGCACCGTGCGCGAGTGGCGCGCGCGCACGCCACGCCCGGCCATCGATCTGCGGCGCGACAACGGCTTCGACGGCCTGAAGGCGCTGCTGCCTCCGCCATCGCGGCGCGCGCTGGTGTTGATCGACCCCAGCTACGAGCTCAAATCCGACTATGGCCTGGTCGCGGCCGTCGTGGCCGACGCCCTACGGCGCTTGGCGGTCGGCTGCTACGTCGTCTGGTACCCGGTGATCGCGCGCGAGCAGGCGCACGCGCTGCCCAGGCGGCTGCGGGCGCTGGCGCAGCACCACGGCCGCGCGTGGCTGCAGGCCGAGCTCAACATCGGCACGCCGGCCGACCCGGCGGCCAAGGCCGCCGCCGCGCGCGGCCGCCCGGCCGGCAGCCTGCGCGCCAGCGGCGTGTTCGTCGTCAACCCGCCCTACACCCTGGCCGGCCAGCTGCGCGAGGCGCTGCCGTGGCTGCTGGCGGCGCTGCGCCAGGGGCCGGCGGCGGCGTGGAAGGTGGATGCCGGCGAACCCAAGGCCTGACGTCCAGACCGGCCCCTGAACCCCGCGCGGCCGGGATCAGGCCGCCGCCAGCGCCTGCGCCAGGTCGGCCTGCAGGTCCTCGATGTGCTCGATGCCGACGCACAGGCGCACCGTGTCCTCGGTGACGCCGGCCTTGGCCAGTTCCTCGGGCGAGAGCTGCCGGTGCGTGGTGCTGGCCGGGTGCGTGGCCAGCGAGCGCACGTCGCCGATATTGACCAGCCGCGTGAACAGCTGCAGCGCATCCAGGAAGCGCTCGCCGGCGGCGCGCCCGCCCTCGATGCCGAACGTCAGCAGGCCCGAGGCGCGCCCGCCCAGGTAGCGCTGGGCCAGCGCATGGTAGGGGTCGTCCGGCAGCCCGGCGTAGCGCACCCAGCGCACCTTGGGGTGCTGGCGCAGGAACTGCGCCACCGCCAGCGTGTTGTCGCAGATGCGGTCCATGCGCAGCGGCAGCGTCTCGATGCCCTGCAGGATCAGGAAGGCGTTGAACGGCGAGATCGCCGCGCCCATGTTGCGCAGCGGCACCACGCGCGCCCGCGCGATGTAGGCCGCGGGCCCCAGCGCCTCGGTGTAGACGACGCCGTGGTAGCTGACGTCCGGCTCGTTCAGGCGGCGAAAGCGCGCCTTGTGCTCGGCCCACGGGAACTTGCCCGAGTCGACGATCGCGCCGCCGACGCTGGTGCCGTGGCCGCCCAGGTACTTGGTCAGCGAGTGCACGACGATGTCGGCGCCATGCTCGAACGGGCGGCACAGGTAGGGGCTCGGCACCGTGTTGTCCACGATCAGCGGCACGCCGTGGCGGTGCGCGATGGCCGCCAGCGCCGCGATGTCGGTGACGTTGCCGCGCGGGTTGCCCATCGATTCGCAGTAGATCGCCTTGGTGCGCGCGTCGATCAGCGGCTCGAAGGTCTCGGGCCGGTCGCTGTCGGCGAAGCGCACCTCGATGCCGTACTGCGGCAGCGTGTGCGCGAACAGATTGTAGGTGCCGCCGTAGAGCGCGCTGGCCGAGACGATGTTGTCGCCGGCCTCGGCGATGGTCTGGATGGCGTAGGTGATGGCCGCCTGCCCGGAGGCCAGCGCCAGCGCGCCGATGCCGCCTTCCAGCGCCGCCAGCCGCTCCTCCAGCACCGCCTGCGTCGGGTTCATGATGCGCGTGTAGATGTTGCCCGGCACCTTCAGGTCGAACAGGTCGGCGCCGTGCTGCGCGCTGTCGAACGCGTACGCCACGGTCTGGTAGATCGGCGGCACGACGGCCTTGGTCGTCGGATCGGGGCGGTAGCCGGCGTGCACGGCCTGGGTCTCGAATCGCATCGGCAAGCTCTCCTCAAAAAACGCAACGGCGGCAACGATAGCGCACCGGCCGCGGCAGCGTCCACGACATTTGCGTCATGACGGCATGACCGTGCGCTATAACGTCGCGCCATGCCAAGCCACCTGTCCGAAACCCTGCACTCCGCCAACCGCCGCCAAACGCTGGCATGGCTGGGCGCCAGCGCCGCCGCGGCGCTGGCCGGCTGCGCCGGGCGGCCGCGGCCCGCGGGTGACGCCGACGGCGGCGAGGCCGCGCTGGCCGACTCCGCCTGGGCGCAGACCAGCCAGCTCGCCCCCGGCGCGCGCTGGGAGCACCACGTCTTTCCGCAGCGGCGCATCACGCACTACCGCGCCGGCCAGCACGGCGGCCGGCCGGCCCTGCGCGCCGACAGCGACGCCGGCACCTCCGCGGTGCGCATGCGCCTGCGCGTGCCGGCCGCCGAGATCGCGGCGCTGCGCTGGTCGTGGTGGGTGGACGATCTCAACCCGGCCTTTGACCTATCCGACCGCGACACCGACGACGCGGTGGCGCGCGTGATCCTGGCCTTCGAAGGCGGGCGCGAGCACTGGACGCCGCGCGACCACCACCTGTCGGAGCTGGCGCGCCTGGTCACCGGCGAGCCGCTGCCGGATGCCACGCTGATGTATGTGTGGGATGCGCGGCTGCCGGTCGGCACCGTCGTGCGCCACCCCGGCACCGGCCGCATCCGCAAGCTGGTCGCCGCCAGCGGCGCGCAGGATCTGGGCCGCTGGCTGGAGCTGGAGCGCGACCCGTTGGCCGACATGCGGCTTGCGTTTGGCGAGACGCCGACGGCGCTCGTCGCCGTCGGCCTGATGACCGACGCCAACAACACCCGCTCCCGCGCGGCGGCCTGGTACGGGCCGCTGGCGCTGATCCGCCGCGGGGGGTGACAGCGCTACGGCCCGCCTCCCTCGACGAACCAGTGCGCCCAAGAGGGCGTCGTAGCACAGCGCCACGCCATATGGCACCCAGCGCGGCCAGCGCCTCCGGTGGCTGCGGCAACGGCAGCCCGGCATCCTCCAGCGACTGCGCCAGCAGCTGCCGTGCGTGGGCCAGCGCATCGCTCACAGTGCCCGCCCCTCGCGCTGGACCCTCCACGCCAGCGTGTTGACGACGCCCGCCTGCCGCTCGAAGGCCGCCGCGCTCATCACCACCACGTCAGCCGGGATGCGCGCTCGCCCCAGCAGGGCCGCCAGCCGCGCCATCTCGGCGTGACGGTCGGCCACCTCGGGCTCGACAACCAGCAGATCGAGGTCGCTGTCAGGCCGGGCCTGACCACGCGCGTGCGAACCGAACCAGATCACGCGGCTGCCCGCCGGCAGCGCGCCGTCCAGTTGCCGGCGGGCTTCTTCGATCCAGTCCATCGCGCCCTTTCCACGAGGCGTCGGCCTGTTCGCCGTGGTGTGCGGCGCCGACCCTCGTCACTCGCCGATCATACCCAGCCGCTGCAGGATCGCCAGCGTCGGCTCAGCCTGGTTCATGGTGTAGAAGTGCAGGCCCGGCACGCCGGCGGTGCGCAGCTGGTCGCACAGGTCGGTGACGACGTCCAGCCCGAAGGCGCGGATCGAGGCCACGTCGTCACCGTAGCCCTGCAGCCGCAGGCGGATCCAGCGCGGGATCTCGGCGCCGCAGGCGTCCGAGAAGCGCATCAGCTGCGTGGCGTTGGTGATCGGCATGATGCCGGGCACGATCGGCACCTCCACGCCCAGCGCATACGCGTCATCGACGAAGCGGAAGTAGGCGTCGGTGTTGAAGAAGTACTGCGTGATGGCGCCGTCGGCCCCGGCGCGCACCTTGTCGGCGAACGCCTGCAGGTCGGCCTGCGGCGAGCGCGCCTGCGGGTGCATCTCGGGGTAGGCGGCGACCTCGATGTGGAAGGCGGCGCCGAACTCGGCGCGGATGAAGGCCACGAGGTCGCGCGCGTAGGTGAACTCGCCGCCCAGCCCGTAGCCGCTCGGCAGGTCGCCGCGCAGCGCCACCAGGCGCTTCACACCCATGCGCTGCAGCTCGGCCAGCTGCGCGCGCACGCGCTCGCGCGTGGCGCCGATGCACGAGAAGTGCGCCGCCGCGTCCATGCCCTCGGCCAGGATCTCCGCCACCGTGGCCAACGTCCCTTCCTGCGTGGAGCCGCCGGCGCCATAGGTGACGGAGCAGAACTGCGGCCGCGCCGCGTACAGCCGCTGCCGCGCCGCGCGCAGCTTGGCCGCGCCCTCCGGCGTCTTCGGCGGAAAGAATTCGAAACTCAACGGCAAAGCCATGCCAGAAACTCCCGGTTGCCGTCGCCCCCGGCGATCGGACTGTCGAAGTAGTCGCGCAGCACAAGACCCTGCGCCGCCGCGGCGCGCTCGATGCGCTGGCGCACGCGGGCGAGCGCCCCTTCGTCGCGCACCACGCCGCCCTTGCCGATGTCGCCCGGTTGCAGCTCGAACTGCGGCTTGACCAGCATCAGCATCGAGCCGCCCGGCGCCAGCAGCGGCACCAGCGCCGGCCACACCAGCGTCTGCGAGATGAACGAGAGGTCGCCCACGATCAGGTCGAACGGCGGCGCGGCCGCGGGGCCGCCGGCGGCCAAGAGCCGCTCGGCACTCAGCTCGCGCGCGTTGCAGCCTTCGATGGCCACCACGCGCGCGTCCGCGCGCAGCCGCGGGTGCAGCTGGCCGTGGCCGACGTCCACCCCGACCACCTGGGCGGCGCCGGCCTGCAGCAGGCAGTCGGTGAAGCCGCCGGTGCTCTGCCCGACGTCCAGGCAGCGCCGCCCGGCCACCGGCACCCCGGTGCGCTGCAGCGCCGCCGCGAGCTTGAGCCCGCCGCGCGAGACGTAGCGCACCTCGGCGTCGTCCGCCAGCTGCCACTGCGCCTGCGGCGGAACCGCCTCGCCCGCCTTACGCAGCGGCTGCCACGGTGCGCCGTCGCCCGCGCGCCAGCGCACCGCGCCGGCGGCGATCAGCCGCTGCGCCGCCGAGCGCGACGCCGCAAGGCCCGCCTGCACCAGCGCCTGGTCGGCCCGCATGCCCCGCGCGCCGTCAGTAGCGGTAGGTGTCGGGCTTGTAGGGCCCCTCCTTCGGCACGCCGATGTAGGCGGCCTGCTCGTCGGTCAGCTCGGTCAGCATCGCGCCGAGCTTCTTGAGCTGCAGCCGCGCCACCTTCTCGTCCAGGTGCTTGGGCAGCACATAGACTTTGCCCTTCTCGTAGAAGTCGCGGTGCGTGAACAGCTCGATCTGCGCGATCGTCTGGTTGGCAAACGAGCTGCTCATCACGTAGCTCGGGTGGCCGGTGGCGCAGCCCAGGTTGACCAGCCGCCCCTTGGCCAGCAGGATGATGCGCTTGCCGTCCTCGAAGATGACGTGATCGACCTGCGGCTTGATCTCCTCCCAGCGGCAGCGCGCCTCCAGCGCCGCCACGTCGATCTCGTTGTCGAAGTGGCCGATGTTGCAGACGATGGCCTGGTCCTTCATCCGGGCCATGTGCTCGTAGGTGATGACGTGCTTGTTGCCGGTGGCGGTGACGAAGATGTCGGCCTTGTCGCACGCCCAGTCCATCGTGACAACCTTGTAGCCCTCCATCGCCGCCTGCAGCGCGCAGATCGGGTCGATCTCGGTCACCCAGACCTGGGCCGACAGCGCCCGCAGCGCCTGCGCGCTGCCCTTGCCGACGTCGCCGTAGCCGCAGACGACGGCGATCTTGCCGGCGATCATCACGTCGGTGGCGCGCTTGATGCCGTCCACCAGCGACTCGCGGCAGCCGTAGAGGTTGTCGAACTTGCTCTTGGTGACGCTGTCGTTGACGTTGATGGCGCGAAACATCAGCTCGCCACGCGCGGCCATCTGCTTGAGGCGATTGACGCCGGTGGTGGTCTCCTCGGTCACGCCGATGATCTGCGCCGCCTTGCGGCTGTACCACGTCGGATCCTGCGCCAGCCGCGCGCGGATCGCGGCGAACAGCACGCGCTCTTCCTCGCTGGCCGGATGATCCAGCACCGACGGATCGCGCTCGGCCTGCTTGCCCAGGTGCATCAGCAGCGTGGCGTCGCCGCCATCGTCCAGGATCATGTTCGGGCCCTCGTCGGGGCTGCCGGCCGGGCCGAACTCGAAGATGCGGTGCGTGTAGTCCCAGTACTGCTCCAGCGTCTCGCCCTTGAAGGCGAACACCGGCGTGCCAGCGGCGGCAATCGCCGCCGCCGCGTGATCCTGCGTCGAGAAGATGTTGCACGAGGCCCAGCGCACCTGCGCGCCCAGCGCCTGCAGCGTCTCGATCAGCACGGCGGTCTGGATCGTCATGTGCAGGCTGCCGGCGATGCGCGCGCCCTTGAGCGGCTGGCTCGGCGCGTATTCCTCGCGGATCGCCATCAGGCCGGGCATCTCGGTCTCGGCGATGCGGATTTCCCTGCGGCCCCAGTCGGCCAGGCCGAGGTCGGCCACGACGCAGTCGGTCGGCAGGGGGGGGTGCAGCGGTGCGTTCATGCGGTGACTCCTACGCTTTGAGGGGGCCACCGGCGGGGGCTTGCAAGCTCACGCCACACGCCGGTGGGTGAGCGTCGTTGCCAGCATCGCCGCGGCGCGCCGGGGTGCGCGCGGGCGGCGGTTCCGTCGAGCCTCGCGCCGGGGGAACCGATCCCAGTCCGGACGCTGCAACGCTCCTCGCGAAACTGCCGCCATTATAGGGGGCCAGGGCGCGATCGGTTTCTATAATCCAGGGACAACCCGGCGGACCCGTGCCCTGCCTGCGGTCACACCGCCCCAGCCGACATCCACCATCTTGGACACCTCAGCCACCGCTTCCCCCCCATCCGCCACCCAGGCGCTGCAGCTGGTGGCCGCCGACATGCAGGCGGTCGATGGCGTGATTCGCGCGCGCCTGGGCAGCGACGTGCCGTTGGTGGGCCAGGTGGCGCACTACATCATCGGCTCGGGCGGCAAGCGCGTGCGGCCGGCGCTGCTGCTGCTGACCTGCGGCGCGCTGGGCTGCGCCGATGCGCGCCGGCACACGCTGGCGGCTGTGGTGGAGTTCATCCACACCGCCACGCTGCTGCACGACGACGTGGTGGACGAGTCCACCCTGCGCCGCGGGCGCGACACCGCCAACCAGGTGTTCGGCAATGCGGCCAGCGTCCTGGTCGGCGACTTCCTCTACTCGCGCGCCTTCCAGATGATGGTGGACTGCGGCGACATGCGCATCATGCGCGTGCTGGCCGACGCCACCAACGTCATCGCCGAGGGCGAGGTGCTGCAGCTGATGAACATGCACGACGCCGCGCTGGACGAGGCGGCGTACCTGCGCGTCATCCGCGCCAAGACGGCCAAGCTGTTCGAGGCCAGCGCCCGGCTGGCCGCGCTGCTGGCCGGCGCGGACGAGGCCACCGAGGCGCTGTGCGCCACCTACGGGCAGGCGCTGGGTGCGGCGTTCCAGATCGTCGACGACGTGCTCGACTACGAGGGCGACGCGACGGAGCTGGGCAAAAACCTGGGTGACGACCTGCGCGAGGGCAAGGTGACGCTGCCGGTCATCTGCGCACTGCGCCGCTGCGCGCCGCACGAGGCGGCGCTGATCCGCGACGCCATCGAGCAAGGCGGCGGCGATCGCCTGGACGAGATCGTCGCCATCGTGCGCACGAGCGGCGGCCTGGCCGAGGCGCGCGCCCACGCGGCCGCCGAAGCCCAGCGCGCCATCGACGCCGCGCAGGCCCTGCCCACCGACGGCGATGCGCAGCGCGAGCGATACCGCGAAGCTCTGCTACAATTAGCGGCTCAGCTGCTGTTGCGACGATCCTGACGCGATTCGTCGCAAGCAGTTGCAGACCTCGGGGTGTAGCTTAGCCTGGTAGAGCGCTACGTTCGGGACGTAGAGGCCGGAGGTTCGAATCCTCTCACCCCGACCAGTTTTCCGGTCATTGGACCACGACGCAAGCCCTGCATCGCAGGGTTTTTTCGTTTTTGCGGCGCTGCCGGTAGGCCAGACACCTGGCGCCCCCTTGCCCACGCAACCTCGCTACAACCGCGCCAACAAACGGGCCGGCTGCAGGCGCACTTTCACTTCATCCGGCACCACGGCGCGGCGGATCTCGTAGGCGGGTTCGCTGGTGTCGCGCAACGGCGGCTCGCCCCGCGGCAGGCCGTCGCGCGTGACGATGGCCAGCACCAATGGCGTGTTCGCGCGCCGGCCGCGGCGGGCGACGACGCCCACCTCGCCGTTGACCAGTTCGACGAAGGTACCCGGCAGGTACAGGCCCAGCGCCTTGATGAAGGCGGTCCCGAGCGGCGTCGGCGCCCCGCTCGCATCCAGGTAGACATCGCGCGCGGCGCGCGGGGACGGTAGACCCGAGCGGGCGTGGCGCGGGCTGATGCGGGCGACGTACACGTCGATCATGCGCAGCAGTTGCGCAGCCACGCCCACCTCGGCACGCCCCTGCGGGTAGCCCGTGCCGCCCGCCTGCTCGTGGTGATCGCGCACCAGTTCCAGCCAGACCGCATCGATCACCCCCAGCCGGCGCAGGATCGCCTCACTGCGCAGGGGATGCTCCCACACCGCCCGGCGCTGCTCGGGATGGAGTGCGGCGTCCTGCCGGGCCAGATCGTCGTGCAACCGGGCCATGCCCAGGTTCATGGTGAGCGCGGCGCGCTGCAGGCTCTGCTGGCGCGTCTCGTCCCAGCCCAGGGTCTGGGCCACCAGGCGGCCGATCACGGCGCACAGCAGCGCATGGCTGGCGCTGTAGCCCATGCCGCGGTCGAACAGCATCTGCACCAGCACGAACAGGCTGTCGTCGATGCGCGAGCGCAGCAGGGTCTGCATGCGCTGCTCCAGCCGCAAAAACCGGCCCACGAAGTCCTGCGCCTGCTCGCCCTGGTGCAGCAGCAGCGTGAGCACGGCATGCAGATCGGCCCAGATTTCGTCGATGGGCCGGGCGTCGGGCTCGACCTCGACCGCGTCGTCGAACCCCATCGGACGGGTGACGCCCGCGATGGCTTCCAGACTTTGGTTGCCGCGCAGAGCGCGGTCGATGGCGGTGGTGTAGCGGTAGGTCCAGGCGCGGTACTCGTCTTCCTTGACCTGGGGGTTGTGCATCAGCAGCCACTGGCGGTGGCGCTCGTCGCGAATGGTGTGCCCCTTGCGCAGCAGCAACTGGCCCTGCGGATCCCACACGTTGACGGGCAGGGGCTCGCCCAGGGTGATGTCGTCGATCGGAAGCGGTACGTACATGGTGCTGTGCCCAGGCCGTACTGTAGTACGACTGATACCCCGTGGCGACGGGTTGACCTGTGGCGCCGGGTTCATTGCGATAATGGAACCATGCGCTGCTACTTCCAGGAATTTTCAACATGTCCGATCTGTTGCTGCCCCTGATCCCGGTGTCGGATCTGCGGGTGGGGCATTTCGTGCTCCTGGACCTGGGCTGGATGGAGCATCCGTTTCCGCGCAACAGTTTTCGCATCGGGTCCGAGCGGCAGATCGAGACCATCCGCGCACTCGGCCTGACGCGGGTGCGCATCGACCCCGCGCGCAGCGACGCGCTGACCCCCGAAGCCGCCGCCCACACCTCTGGCGCCCCGGGCGAGGCCGCTGCTACCACGACCCCCGCCGCCACGGCGGCCACCCAGGCACCGGCCGACACGGCGGCGCAGCAACGCGCCCAGGCACTGGCCGAGCAGCGGCGCGCTCTGCAGCGCTGCGAACGCCAGTACCACGAGGGCGCGCGGCGCTACCGCGCCCTGCTGGACGAAATGGATCGCGCCCCCGTAGCCGCTGGGCAGCAGGCCCGGGCACTGGTGGACTCGATGCTGTCCGAGATCCAGGACCACGGCGAATCCGCCATCCGGCTGCTCAGCGACGTGCAAGGCGACCGGGCCGCGCAGCACGCGATGAATGTGACGGTACTGGCCGTGCTGCTTGGCCGGGCACTCGGACTGGAAGGCGAGGAACTGGAAGCGCTGGGGATCGCGGCATTTCTGCACGACATCGGCAAGACGCGGCTGCCCGACCTCGTGCGGCACAAAGACGACGCCTTCACCGCGGCGCAGGCCAAGGTCTACCAGGAGCACGTCGCCCATGGCGTGGGCTTGGCCCGCGCCATGGGCCTGGGGCCCATCGCGCTGCAAGCCATCGCCCAGCACCACGAGGCGGCCGACGGCAGCGGATTCCCGCGCGGCTGCCGGGGCGAGGACATGAGCCGCTGCGCCCATGTGCTGGCGCTGATCAACCGCTACGACGGCCTGTGCAATCCGCTCAACCCGGCGCGCGCGCTCACCCCGCACGAGTCGCTGTCGCTGCTGTTCGCCACGCAAAAGGCGCGCTTCGACCCGGTGACGCTCAACGCCTTCATCCGTATGGTGGGGGTCTATCCCCCGGGCTCCATCGTGCAACTGAGCGACGGCCGCTTTGCGCTGGTGCAGGCGGTCAACTCGGCGCGGCCGCTCAAGCCCCGCGTGCTGGTGCACGACCCGCGCACGCCGCGCAGCGAGGCGCTGCTGCTGGACCTGCAGGCCGAGCCGTCGCTGTCGATTCAGCGCAGCCTGCGCGCCGACCAACTGCCGCGCGCCGCGCTCGACTATCTGGAGCCGCGCCCCCGGTACTGCTACTTTTTCGAGCGCGCCGTCCGCCCCGACAGCGGACCTGCGGGGACGCCGACATGAGCTATGTGCACTGGGCCCCGATCACCGAGGGGTTGATCGAAGCGGTGTGGGTGGTGGATCCGCGCACCCGGCGCATCTTGACCGTCAACACCGCGGCCGCCCGGCTGCTGGGAGTGGAGCGCGGCGCGCTGGTGGGCAGCGCGGTGCAGGACTGGATTGCCGATCCGCAGGACCATGTGTACTGGCAGGAGTGGCAGGCCGGCATCGAGCAGACGCTGGAATCCGAGGCCACGGTGCGCCGCGCCGACGGCGAACTGGTGCGTGTGCAGCGGCGCGTCAGCCCGGTCACGCCGGAAGGCGGCGAGACCGTGGTGCTGGTGGCGATGCAGGATCTCAGCGAATGGCAACAGACGCGCCAGCGGCTGGAGACCCTGCTGGCGGAGCTGCGCGCCGCGCTGGAATCGTCGTCCGACGGCATTCTGGTTTGCGACCTGGACGGGCGCATCCGCGCCTTCAACCGCACCTTCGCCACCCTGTGGGACCTTCCCGAAGCCCTGCTGACGCACCAGGACGACACCGCCATCTGGAGCCACCTGGCCGCCTGCGTGCCCGACCCGGGCGGCTTTCACAGCCGGCTGGGCGAGCTGCAGCGCGCCCCGCTGCTGGAGGCGAACGACGTCGTGCTGCTGCGCAACGGCCGCATCCTGGAGCGGGCCTCGCGGCCCCAGCTCGCGCGCGGCCGGCCCATCGGGCGCATTCACGTCTACCGCGACGTGACGGAGCGCACGGCCACCGAGGCCAAACTGCGGCTGGCCGCCAAGGTGTTCGAATCCAGCCTCGATGCCATCGTGGTGACGGACCCCGAGCGCCGCATCGTGGCCTGCAACCCGGCCGCCCTCAAGCTCGCGGCCATGGAGCGGGACCCGCAGGGCGAGCGGCTGGACGACCTGCTGTATGCCCCGTCGCAGCCGCAGTGGCCCCACCACGTCGCCCAGGCCTTGGCCGACAAGGGCTACTGGGAAGGCGAGCTGTGGTTGCGCCGCCCCGAAGGCCCGGGGGTGGCGCTGCTGGCCTCGTGGGTGCTGCTGCGCGACGGGGACGGGCGCCCGCTGAACACGGTGCTGTTTGCCAAGGACCTGTCCGAAAAGCTGGAAGCCCAGCGCCGCATCGAACAGCTCGCCTACAGCGACTCGCTGACCGGCCTGCCCAACCGCCTCATGCTGGGCGAGCGGGTCGGACACGCCATCCGCCTGGCGCAGCGCAGCGGCCGCGGGTTTGCGCTGCTGTTTCTGGACCTGGACCGCTTCAAGAGCATCAACGACTCGCTCGGCCACATGTTCGGCGACCAGGTGCTGGTGGAGGTGGCCGCCCGCCTGCAGCGCTGCCTGCGGCAGACCGACACCCTGTCGCGGCTGGGCGGTGACGAGTTCGTCATCCACCTGCACGAGGCCGACCGCCACGCCGCCGAAGTCACCGCGCAGCGCATCATCGAGGCGATCACCCGCCCCGTCACCATCGACAAGATGCAGTTCACGCTGTCGTGCAGCATCGGCATCGCCATGTATCCGCAGGACGGCGCCACGCTGGACGAGCTGATCCAATGCGCCGACACGGCCATGTACCAGGTCAAGGAGCGGGGCAAGGGGCACTACCGCTTCTATCAGCCGGAGATGAACGCCAACCTGCTCGGACGCATCCAGATGGACCATGCGATGCGCCAGGGCCTGCAGCGCGGCGAGTTCGAGCTGCACTACCAGCCCCGGGTGGACCTGCGCGCGGGCACCGTGCCGGCCTGCGAGGCGCTGGTGCGCTGGCACCGCCCCGGCCAGGGCCTGGTGATGCCGGGCACGTTCATCAGCGTGGCCGAGGAAACCGGCCTGATCGCGCTGCTCGGGCATTGGGTGCTGCAAAACGCCATCGCACAGGCGGCCCGCTGGGCGGCGGAGGGCCGTCCGCTGCAAGTCGCGGTCAACGTGTCGGCGCTGCAGTTCCAGCAGGCCCGCTTCGTGCAGGACGTGGCGGACGCCCTGCAGCAGCACCGGCTGCCCCCGCACCTGCTGGAGCTGGAGCTGACCGAATCCATCCTGATCCGCGATGCGGAGGAGGCACTGGGCAAGCTGCAGGCGCTGGCCGAGCTCGGGGTCGAGCTGTCGCTGGACGATTTCGGCACGGGCTACTCCAGCCTCACCTACCTCAAGCGCTTTCCGCTGCACCGGCTCAAGATCGATCGCAGCTTCCTCGTGTCCATGCCCGAGGACGGGGCCGATGCGGCCATCGTGGCGGCCATCGTGCAGATGGGCCATGCGCTGTCGATGGAAGTCGTGGCCGAGGGGGTGGAGCGCCCCGAACAACTGCAGCGGCTGCACGCCCTGGGCTGCGACCATTACCAGGGCTTTTTGTTCGCCCGGCCAATGCCGGCCGATGCGCTGCGCGCACGGCTGGCGTCGCCCGATGGCGAGCCGGCGCAGACGCCGCCGCCGTGATCAGACGCCCTGCGCCCAGGCCTGCAGGTCCTGCGGCTTGACCTGGCCGAGCTTGCGGTGCGCGATGCGGCCGGCCCGGTCGAACACCACGGTGAACGGCAGCGCCCCATTGTCGTTGCCGAGCTGGCGCCCCAGATCGGTCCCGCCAAAGCCCGCCAGCCCCACCGGGAAGGACAGAGGCTGCCGCTGCAGAAATTGCCGCACGGCACTGGGCTGGTCGATGGCCAGCGCCAGCACCTGCCAGCCGTCGGCCTGCCGTTCGCGGTAGAAGCGATCGAGCAGCGGCAGCTCTTCCACGCACGGCGGGCACCACGTGGCCCAGAAGTTGAGCAGCAACGGCCGGCCGCGAAACGCCGCGGCGGCCACGGTGCCCCCCTCCGGCCGGTCCCACTGTTGGGTCCACAGGGCCTGCTCCGCCCCCGCCGCGGGCGCACCGGGGGTCAAGCGCCAGCCGGCGACGCCCGCCCCCAGGGCCGCCGCGGCGGCGGCTATGCCGATCGTCATTGCCCGTCGTTGCATCGGTAGCGCTCCTCGTTGCAGGGGTCGGAGTCGGGTGCGGCCAACAAAGTTCGCACCTCGGCCGCGGTGCCGCGCGGCACGCGGCCCAGATCGTCGGGCAGGCGGGCGCCCCGCCCCGCCCCGGTGTCGTTGACCCACAGGTGCAGGCCCACCGCCTCGCCCAGTCCCTCGCAGGGCACGGCCAGACTCAGCACCTCGGCCTCGCGGCCGCGCATGCCGCGCGCCGTCTGCGCGTCGTAATCGAGCCCGGCATTGATGAGGGCGATCTCCACCGCCTTGGGGTCGTCGGCAAAGAGTTGCAGGTGGATGTCCGACAGCCGGGTCGCAGTGCCGTGCCAGACGGCCCCGCCGAGCAGCGGGGCAAACTCGGCCAGCCGCTCCATCCAGACCAGCGCGGTCTCGCGCAGGGCGCGCAGCTCGGCGGGCTGCGTCCCGGCATGAAAGATCGCCAGATGCTCGCGCACGGCGGCATCGATGAGCGCCGGACCGGGCAGCGGGGTGCGCGACGGCAGGCGCAATTGCTCGAGCGCGCGCTGCAGGGCGCGTCGCACCTCCAGCCCCTCGTCCACCATCAGCCCGGCGGCGACGGCGGCCAGCTCGCGTTGCGTGTCATCGTCCATGGGCAGGATTGTCCGCGATGGGCGGTAGCCCGCCGGCCGGCCGCGATAATGCGCCCCATGCACATCCACATTCTGGGCATCTGCGGTACCTTCATGGGCGGGCTGGCGGCGCTGGCACGCGAGGCCGGCCACCGCGTCACCGGCTGCGACGCCGGCGTCTACCCGCCGATGAGCGATCAGCTGCGCGCGCTGGGCATCGATTTGATCGAGGGCTATGGGGCCGACCAGCTCGCCCTGCGGCCGGACGTGTTCGTCATCGGCAATGTGGTCAGCCGCGCGCGCGGCCCGGACGGGGCGCCCAAGTTTCCCCTGATGGAGGCGATCCTGGACGCCGGGGCGCGCTACACGAGCGGCCCGCAGTGGCTGGGCGAGCAGGTGCTGCACAGCCGCCACGTGTTGGCCGTCGCCGGCACCCACGGCAAAACGACGACCACGGCCATGCTGGCCTGGATACTGGAGCATGCCGGGCTGGCCCCCGGGTTTCTGGTCGGGGGGGTGCCGCTCAATTTTGGCGTCTCGGCCCGGCTGGGGCGGCTGCCGACGGATGGCACGCGCGCGCCGTTCGTGATCGAGGCCGACGAGTACGACACCGCGTTCTTCGACAAGCGCAGCAAGTTCGTGCACTACCGCCCGCGCACCGCGGTGCTGAACAATCTGGAGTTCGACCACGCGGACATCTTCGACGACCTGGCGGCGATCGAGCGGCAGTTCCACCACCTGCTGCGCACCGTCCCCCCCAGCGGCCGGGTGATCGCCAACGGGCTGGAGGAGTCGATCGCGCGCGTGCTGCACATGGGGCTCTACAGCGAGCTGCGCACCTTCGGCGCCGCCGACAGCGACTACACCGCCGAAGGCGATCCGCAGGACTTTGCCGTGCTGCGCCGGGGCGAAGCGGTGGCCCGCGTGCGCTGGTCGCTCAGCGGCACGCACAACCAGCTCAACGCGCTGGCCGCCCTGGCGGCGGCCGAACACCTGGGGGTGGCGCCGGACGTGGCGGCCGAGGCGCTGGCCGGCTTTGCCCATGTGCGCCGGCGGCTGGAGGTGCGCGGGACGGTGGCGTTGCCCGGCGGCGCGGTCACGGTCTACGACGATTTCGCCCACCATCCGACGGCGATTCGCACCACGATCGACGGCCTGCGGCGCCGCCTCGACCGCGAGGGGCGCCGGGATGAGCGCATTCTGGCGATCTTCGAGCCGCGCTCCAACACCATGAAGCTGGGCACGATGAAGGCACAACTGCCTTGGGCGCTGGAGAGCGCGGCGCTGGCCTTTTGCCACGCGGGCGGGCTGGACTGGGATGCGGCCGCGGCGCTGGCGCCGCTGGGCGAGCGCGCGCAGGTGGCGCCGGACATCGACACCCTGGTGGCGCAGGTGGCGGCAGCGGTGCGCCCCGGCGACCACCTGCTGTGCATGAGCAACGGGGCGTTTGGTGGCGTGCATGGGCGGCTGCTCGCCGCCCTGCGCCCTCAGTAACCGACCGACAGGCCGGGCACGTCCACCTTGATGACCGGCTTGGCCAGCAGGCTGCTGGCCGCCCGGGCATAGACCATCGCCCAGGGGCGGTGCGCCGGATCGGCAAAGCGCGTCTCGCCCACGGCCTGGGCGATGGCCAGCACCTTGTCCGCCGTCAGCACCTTGCCGCTGAGGCGCAGCGGCTCGCACCCCAGTTCGGTGAACTGCTGGTCCAGCCACTGGCGCGCCATGTCGTGCGGCATGGGCTGCACCTCGTCGAGGTCGAAGGTGTACTCGCGGTCAGGGCCAAATTGGACGATCACGTGGCTGCGCATGGCGACTTCCGGTGGATCTGAACAGGACGGCCCTATCGTACACCCGCGGCTGCTCAGCCGCGGCGGGCGCGCCGCGCCGCCACCGCATCGGCCAGCGTCTGCAGCACCTGCACCGAGGCATCCCAGTCGATGCACGCATCGGTGATGCTGCGGCCGTACTCCAGCGCGGACGGATCGTCCTTGCCCGGAGTGAATTTCTGCGCGCCGGCCTGCAGGTGGCTCTCGATCATCACGCCGAACACCCGGTCCGACCCGCCGGACAACTGGTCGGCGATGTTGCGCGCGACGTCGATCTGGCGCTCGTGCTGCTTCTGGCTGTTGCCGTGGCTGCAGTCCACCATCACGCGCGCCGGCAGCTTGGCGTCGGCGAGCTGCTGGCAGGCGATCGCCACGCTGTCGGCGTCGTAATTGGGCAGCTTGCCGCCGCGCAGGATGACGTGGCAGTCCGGGTTGCCCTTGGTGCGCACGATGGCCACCTGTCCGTTCTTGTGCACCGACAGGAAGTGGTGCGGGCGGCTGGCGGCCAGGATGGCGTCGGTGGCGATGCGGATGTTGCCGTCGGTGCCGTTCTTGAAGCCGATCGGCGCCGACAGGCCCGAGGCCAGCTCGCGGTGCACCTGGCTTTCGGTGGTGCGCGCGCCGATCGCCCCCCACGAGATCAGGTCGGCGATGTACTGCGGGCTGATGACGTCGAGGAACTCGCTGGCCGCCGGCAGCCCCAGGCGGTTGATCTCGATGAGCAGCTGGCGCGCGATGCGCAGCCCCTCATCGATGCGAAAGCTCTCGTCCAGGTACGGGTCGTTGATCAGGCCTTTCCAGCCCACCGTGGTGCGCGGCTTCTCGAAATAGACGCGCATGACGATCTCGAGCCGGTCGGCGAAGCGGTCGCGCTGCTCCTTCAGGCGGCGTGCGTACTCCATCGCGGCGGCCGGGTCGTGGATCGAGCACGGCCCGATGATGACCAGCAGCCGGTCGTCCTTGCCGTGGAGGATCTGGTGGATGGCGCGGCGGGTGTGGGTGATGAGCTTTTCGATCCCCGTCCCCCGGATCGGGAAGAAGCGGATCAGGTGCTCGGGCGGCGGCAGCACGGTGATGTCCTCGATGCGTTGGTCGTCGGTCTGGCTGGTGCGGTCGGCCGGATGGGGATACCAGGCATCGGTGCTGCTGGCCTTGGCGGGGCTCGGGCTCATGGGGGGACTCCTTCGATGGGGGTAAACGGGGGCGAAACGGGCGAAAAAAAACCGCCGGTGGGGACCGACGGTTTTGAGTTCAGGGGCTTTTGCTGGGCGCTTTCAGACCTCTCTGCCGTCGGTGACGCGTGAGAACCAAAAGTAGCCAAAGTAAAAGCCGCGCATTTGCATGGGACTCAATGTAGCACAGCTTGCATGACGGCAGGCTGACAATTGCAAAGGACGCATCGGGCGGGAGCGCGGGGGCGTCGCGCGAATGCAACGCACGAACGCAACGCGCACACCATTCAGGCCGTGCCCCCCACCGTCAGGCCGTCCAGCCGCAGCGTCGGCTGGCCCACGCCCACCGGCACGCTCTGGCCCTCCTTGCCGCAGGTGCCCACCCCGCTGTCCAGCGCCAGGTCGTTGCCGATCATCACCACGCGCTTGAGCGCCTCCGGTCCGCTTCCGATGATCGTCGCGCCCTTGACCGGGTAGACCGGCCGGCCGTTTTCCACCCACCACGCGCTGCTGGCCGAAAACACGAACTTGCCGCTGGTGATGTCCACCTGCCCGCCGCCGAAGTTGGTGGCGTACAGGCCGCGGCGCACGCTGGCCAGGATCTCCTGCGGATCGCGGTCGCCAGCCAGCATGTAGGTGTTGGTCATGCGCGGCATCGGCAGGTGCGCGTAGCTCTCGCGCCGGCCGTTGCCGGTGGGCGTCACCCCCATCAGCCGGGCGTTGAGCCGGTCCTGGATATAGCCGCGCAGAATGCCGTCTTCGATCAGCACATTGCGCTGGCTGACACAGCCCTCGTCGTCCACATTGAGCGATCCGCGCCGGCCCTCGATCGTGCCGTCGTCCAGCACCGTCACGCCCTTGGCCGCCACGCGCTCGCCGATGCGGCCGGCAAACGCGCTGGAGCCCTTGCGGTTGAAGTCGCCCTCCAGCCCGTGGCCCACGGCCTCGTGCAGCAGCACGCCGGGCCAGCCGGGGCCCAGCACGACCGTCATCTCGCCCGCCGGGGCGGGGCGCGATTCCAGATTGGTCAGCGCGGCCTGCACGGCCTCGTCCACGTAGCGCGTCAGCACGCCGTCGTCGAAGTGGTCGAGTCCAAACCGCCCGCCCCCGCCGGAGGAGCCGACCTCGCGCCGGTCGCCCTGCTGCGCGATCACCGTCAGCGACAACCGCACCAGCGGGCGCACGTCGGCGGCCAGCACACCGTCGGCGCGCGCCACCAGCACCACGTCGTATTCGGCCGCCAGCCCGGCCATCACCTGCACGATGCGCGGGTCGCGCGCGCGCGCCATGCGCTCGACGCGTTCCAGCAGCGCGACCTTGGCCGCGCTGTCCAGCGTGCCGATGGGGTCGTGCGCGTCATACAACTGGCGCGAGGGCGCCACCGCTGCGCGCGGGCGACGGCGGCCGACGTGGTGGGCGGTCTGGCTGCCCCCCTGGCGGCCAATGGCGCGCACGCTCTCCGCCGCCTCGCGCAGCGCGGCCCAGGACAGATCGTCGGAGTAGGCAAACGCCGTCTTGTCGCCGCTGACCGCACGCACGCCCACGCCTTGGTCGATGCTGAAGCTGCCGGTCTTGACGATGCCCTCTTCCAGGCTCCAGCCTTCGCTGCGGGTGTACTGGAAGTACAGATCGGCATCGTCGACGCCGGGGGCCAGGATGGCCGACAACGCGCGGCGCAGATGGCCCTCGTCCAGACCATAGGGCTCAAGCAGCAGGGAGCGCGCCGTGGCCAGGCGCTGCAGGGTGGGTTCGACGGCAATCATGCGGGGATTGTAGGCAGCCCGGCCAAACCCACAATGGCGCCTCAGGCCGGCACCAGCCGCTTGTAACGCCCGACCGACAGGATCATGCCCAGGCTGGCGCCGAGCGACACCATCGCCGTGCCGCCGTAGCTCAGGAACGGCAGCGGCACCCCCACCACCGGCAGGATGCCGCTGACCATGCCCATGTTGACGAAGGCATAGACGAACTGCACCAGAATCAGCGCCCCGGCCAGCAGGCGGCCAAACAGGGTGGAGGCCTCGGCTGCCAGCATCAGGCCGCGCGCCACAAAATAGGTGTAGGCCGCCAGCAAACCCAGCACGCCCAGAAAGCCGAACTCCTCGGAAAACGCAGCAAAGATGAAGTCCGTGCTGCGCTCGGGCACGAAGTCCAGGTGCGTCTGGGTGCCCTCCATGAAGCCCTTGCCCCACAGCCCCCCCGAGCCGATGGCGATCATGCCCTGCAGGATGTGAAAGCCCTTGCCCAGCGGATCCTTGGCCGGGTCGAGCAAAGTGCACACGCGCTGGCGCTGGTACTCGTGCAGCACCACCCAGTCCACGCCCGGCGCGCACCACTGCGGCTCCATCACGATCAGCGTGACCACGCCCACCGCCCCCAGCACCAGCGGCGGCACGATCAGCTTCCAGCTCAGGCCGGCAAAAAAGATCACGAACAGGCCCGAGGCCAGCACCAGCAGGGCGGTGCCCAGATCGGGCTGCTTCAGGATCAGCCCCACGGGCACGGCCAACAGGGCCCCCGCGGCCAGAAAGTCCCGTTTGCCCAGCCGCCCCTCGCGGCGCTGAAACCACCACGCCAGCATCAGCGGCATGGCGATCTTCATCAGCTCGCTGGGCTGGATGGTGATGACGCCCAGATCCAGCCACCGCTGCGCGCCTTTGCGCGTCAAGCCGAACAGCTCCACGGCGATCAGCAGAACGACCCCCGCCACATAGGCCGGCACGGCCAGCGCCTGCAGCCGCTGGGGCGGAATCTGCGACACCACCAACATGGCGCCCGCGGCGATCAGCAGGTTGCGCAGATGGTCCAGGTAGCGCCCCGGAATGTCATACGCCACGGAGTACATGACCACCTGCCCGATCGCAGCCAGCAACGCCACCGCGAGCAGAAACTGCCCGTCGAAGCCGCGCACCAGCGGGGCGATGCGGCTGAGCACAGGGGGTTTTTCGATGACGACGGCCATGGAGGCTGGATTATCCTGCGCGCCATGGATGCCCCCGCCTCGCCCCCAGCCCCGCCGGCCCTGCTGCCCGTCACGCACCTGCTGTACCTGCACGGCTTTCGCTCCAGCCCGCGCTCGTTCAAGGCGCAGCGGCTGGCGGCGCACCTGGCCGCGCGCCACCCGCAGGTCCACTGGGCCTGCCCGCAACTGCCGGCGAGCCCCGCTGCCGCCTGGGCGCGGATCGAGACGGCCGTCGCCGGCTGGCCGGAGGCGACCGCCGCGGTGGTCGGCTCCTCGCTCGGCGGCTTCTACGCCACGCGGCTGGCGGCGCAGCGGGGCTTGCGCGCCGTGCTGATCAACCCTGCCGTCGATCCGGCGCGCGATCTGGCGCGCCACATCGGCGAGCACCCGGCGTGGCACGACCCGGCCGAGCGCATCTTCTTCCGCCCCGAATACGTGGACGAGCTGCGCCAGCTCGCCACCGGCGCGCTGCCGCACCCCGAGCGCGTGCTGCTGATCGCCGCCACCGGCGACGAGGTGCTGGACTGGCGCGAGATGGTGGCGCGCTACCCCGGCAGCCGCCACCACATCGTGCCCGGCAGCGACCACGCGCTGAGCGACTTCGACGCCCACCTGCCGGTGCTGCTGGCGCATCTGGGGCTGGCGTGCGGCGACCTTGCCAAATGTCGTCAAGCCGGCTAGCCTTGCGGCCATGGGCACGATGAACGTCTCCCTGCCGGGCAGCCTGCGCGATTTCGTCGAGCAGCAGGTGCGCACGCGCGGCTACGGCTCCGCCAGCGAATACGTGCGCGCGCTGATCCGCGCCGACCTCGAGCGCCAGCGGCTGCGCGAGCGGCTGCTGGAAGGCGCCGCCTCGCCCCCGGGCGCGCACGCCGACGCGGACTACTTCGCCCGGCTGCGCGCGCGTGCCGCGGCCGCGCCCGCCGGCGCGTGAGCCGCAAGCCCGCCATCCTGCGCCAGCGCGCCGAACAGGACATCGACGAGGCGCTGGCGCACCTGTCGGCGCATCCCGGCAGCGCCTCGCCGCGTTGGGGCCACGAACTCGGGCTGCCGGGCCTGCACGCCTGGCCGCTGACGCGCTTTCCGTACCTGATCTTCTTCGTCGAACGCCCCGGACATCTGGACGTCTGGCGCGTGCTGCACCAGCGGCGCGACCTGCCCCACGGCCTGCTGGACGACGAGCCCACCCTGCCCGACACCGACTGAATGGCCAAGGACCGCACGCTCTACCTCTGCCGCGCCTGCGGCGGCAGCACCCCGCGCTGGCATGGGCGCTGCCCGCACTGCGGGGCCTGGAACGCGCTGGAAGAGACCGTCCCGGCGCCGGAGCCGGCTGCCGGCGCGCGCGGGCGCTTCAGCGCCCTGCGGCAGGGGCTGGCGGCGGAAGGGACGCTGGCGCGGCTGACCGACATCGAGGCCGCCGACGTCGCGCGCACGCCGACCGGCCTGGCGGAACTCGACCGCGTGCTGGGCGGCGGCGTGGTGCCGGGCGCGGTGGTGCTGATCGGCGGCGACCCGGGCATCGGCAAGTCCACCCTGCTGCTGCAGGCGCTGGACGCGCTGCAGCGCGCGGGGCTGCCGACGCTCTACGTCACCGGCGAGGAAAGCGGCGCGCAGGTCGCGCTGCGCGCGCGCCGGCTGGGTCTGGCGGACAGTCAGGTGCCGGTGTTGCCCGAGATCCGGCTGGAGGCCATCCTGGCCACGCTGCAGCAGCAGCGCCCGGCGGTGGCGGTGATCGACTCGATCCAGACCGTCTACACCGAGCAGCTGACGTCTGCCCCCGGCTCGGTGGCGCAGGTGCGCGAGTGCGCCGCGCTGCTGACGCGCGCCGCCAAGGACAGCGGCGCGACGCTCGTGCTGGTCGGCCACGTCACCAAGGACGGGGCGCTCGCCGGCCCACGCGTGCTGGAGCACATGGTCGACACCGTGCTGTATTTCGAGGGCGACGCGCACAGCAGCTTTCGCCTCGTGCGCGCGATCAAGAACCGCTTCGGCGCCGTCAGCGAGCTGGGCGTGTTCGCGATGACCGAGCGGGGCCTGAAGGGGGTCGGCAACCCCAGCGCCCTGTTCCTGAGCCAGCACCGCGAGCCGGTGCCAGGCAGCTGCGTGCTGGCGACGCTGGAGGGCACGCGACCGCTGCTGGTGGAGGTGCAGGCGCTGGTGGACGCCGGCGGCCCGGCGCCGCGGCGCTTAAGCGTCGGGCTGGAGCGCGATCGGCTTGCGATGCTGCTGGCGGTGCTGCACCGCCACGCCGGCATCGCCACCGGCGACCAGGACGTGTTCGTCAACGCCGTCGGCGGCGTGCGGATTGCCGAGCCGGCGGCGGACCTGGCGGTGCTGCTGGCGGTCACCAGCAGCCTGCGCGGGCGCGCGCTGCCGCGCGGCTTCGTCGCCTTCGGCGAGGTGGGCCTGGCCGGCGAGGTGCGCCCGGCGCAGCGCGGGCAGGAGCGGCTGAAGGAAGCCGCCAAGCTCGGCATGGCGGTGGCGGTGGTGCCGAAGGCCAACCTGCCGCGCAAGCCCGACGCGGCGTTCCTGCGTGCCACCGAGGGGCTGACCTTGCACGGCGTCGAACGCGTCGAGGAGGCGCTGGAGGTGGTGCGGGGGTTGGGGTGACCCTGTCAATCTCAATCTGACAGCATCTGAACCCACCGCCCGCTTTATCCCCTGACTTCGAAGCGCAGGAAATCCGTCAAGCGTTTCGATTCGTCAATCTCGTCGTGCGTGTCGCCTGTCGTGTCCCGGATGATTGGTTAATTGGTTCACGCCGTGGTTTACTCTTGGCCCGAGAGGTCATGCTGGAGCTGAAACGATGCATCTGAGGCTGCACAAGAACGCCACCACGACACCCAGGATCCG
>NZ_VJOO01000002.1 GCF_007556755.1 Tepidimonas fonticaldi
GCCGTACAGCGCCTCGACCTTGCGCGCGATGCCCTCGCGCAGCGCCGGCACGCCCGCGCTGACCAGTCGGCTGCCCCACGTCGGCACGACCATCTTCACCGTCATGTCCACCCTGGCGCAGGAGACCGGTGCCGTCAACCTGGGGCAGGGCTTTCCCGACTTCGACTGCGACCCCCGGCTGCCCCAGGCGGTGACCGCGGCCATGCAGGCCGGGCACAACCAGTATCCGCCGATGGCGGGCGTGCCGGCGCTGCGCGAGGGCATCGCGCGCAAGGTCGAGGCGCTGTACGGCCGCCGCTACGACCCCGGCACCGAGATCACGGTCACGGCAGGCGCCACCCAGGCCATCCTGACCGCCATCCTGGCGCTGGTCCACCCCGGGGACGAGGTGATCGTGCTGGAGCCGTGCTACGACAGCTATGTACCCAACATCGAGCTGGCCGGCGGTACGGTGGTGCGCGTGCCGCTCGTGCCCGGCACCTTCCGCCCGGACTTCGACCGCCTGGCCGCCGCCCTGAGCCCGCGCACGCGCGCCATCCTGATCAACACCCCGCACAACCCGAGCGGGACGGTCTGGGGCGCCGGCGACCTGCAGCGCCTGTACGACCTGGTGGCCAGCACGGACGTCTGGCTGATCGGCGACGAGGTCTATGAGCACATGGTCTACGACGGCCAGACGCACCAGAGTCTGGCCACGCACCCCGGACTGGCGGCGCGCGCGCTGATCGTCAGCAGCTTTGGCAAGACCTACCATGTGACCGGCTGGAAGGTGGGCTATGTACTGGCCCCGGCGGCGATGATGGCCGAGTTCCGCAAGGTGCACCAGTTCAACGTCTTTACGGTCAACACGCCGATGCAGCACGGGCTGGCGGCCTATCTGGCCGACCCGGCCCCCTACCTGGGGCTGAGCGCCTTCTACCAGGCCAAGCGCGACCGCTTCCGCGCCGGGCTGGCGCGCACCCGGTTCCGCCTGCTGCCGTGCGAGGGCACCTATTTCCAGTGCGTGGACTACAGCGCGCTGGCAGTCCCTGAGCGCGACCTGCCCGAAGCCGCTTTCTGCGAATGGCTGACGCGCGAGGTGGGCGTGGCCGCGATCCCGCTGTCGGCCTTCTATGGCGACGGGTTCGATCAGCGGGTGGTGCGCTTTTGCTTTGCCAAGCGCGACGCCACCCTGGACACCGCGCTGGAGCGGCTGGCCCGGCTGTGACGGGACCTTCCCTCAGCCGATCTGCGCCCAGACCTTGTCCAGCCGCTTGAGGCTGACCGGGTAGGGGGTGCGCAGCTCCTGCGCGAACAGGCTGACGCGCAGCTCCTCGAGCATCCAGCGCAGTTCCTGCAGGCGCTCGTCGAGCTGGCCCTTGCGTTCGGCCACCAGACGCCAGAAGCGCTGCTCGTGCGGGCGCAGCTCGGCCAGCCGCGCGGCATCGCGCGCCGGATCGGCGCGGCACTTGTCCAGCCGCAACTGCACCGCCTTCAGATAGCGCGGCAGATGGGTCAGCGCCTCCCACGGCGTGTCATGCAAAAACCGCTTGCCCACCAACCGCTGCAGGTGCTGTTGCTCGTCTGCCGCCGTGGCGGCCGGGGGCTTGCCGTCGCGCAACTTGCGCTGGGCGGCGGCCCACTCGGTGAGCACCTGCGCGGCCAGCCGCGCGACCTCGTGGGCGATCAGCACCAGACGCCCCCGCCCCTCCTGCAAGCGGCGCTCGAAGGACTCGCCATCGTGCGGCAACGGCGCCTGCAAAAAGGCGCGCTCGATGGCCACCTCCACGATCTGGGTGCGCAACTCGTCCTGCGTACCCAGCGGCATGTACAGCACGGCCATCTTCTGCCAATCCGGCAGGTTTTTGTCCAGCGCCTTGAGCGTGTCGCGCAACTGCAGCGCAAACAGCCGCCGCAGCCCCAGACGATGGTGGCGCGCGGCCAGCTCGGGCTCGTCGTAGACGGCCAGCGTCACGGCGTCGCCCGCGTCCAGCAGCGCCGGGTAGCCAATCAGTGTCTGGCGGCCCTGGCGGATTTCCATCATCTCCGGCCAGGGGCCGAAGGTCCAGCGGGTGTGGCGGGTGCTGGCGTCGGGCAGATCCGGCTGCGCGGGTGCAGCCTGGCGCTCCGGGGCCCGGTCGGCGGCCTGCACGGAGGGCTGGGCGGCAGACGACGAGGCGGACTCGGCGGGGACGGCGGCGCCGAGTTTGAGCGCCGCGAGCGCCTGGAAGGCGCCCCGCGCCTGCCCCCCCCACTCCGCCTTGAGGGCCGGCAGGTTGCGCCCCATGGCGAGCTGGCGGCCATGCTCATCCACGACCCGGATGTTCAAGAACAAATGGGCCGGCACCGTCTCGAGCTTGAAGTCGGTACGCTGCACCGGCAGACCCGTGCGCTCGCGCACCGCGGCCAGCACGGCATCGAGCAGGCTGCCCTGGGCCCAGCGCGCGGCCGCGAGCAGCGCCTCGGTCAGGCTCTGCGCCGTCTCGGGCAGCGGCACCAGCCGTGCGCGGGGCTTTTGCGGCAGGCTCTTGAGCAAGGCCAGCACCTTGTCCCGCAACATTCCCGGCACCAGCCACTCGGCGCGCTCGGCCGACACCTGGTTGAGGGCGAACAAGGGCACATCCACCGTCACGCCGTCGCGCGGGTCGCCCGGCTCGTGCAGGTAATGCGCCCGGCAATCCACCCCGCCCAGGCGCACCACGGGCGGAAAGGCCTGCGTGGTGATGCCTGCCGCCTCGTGGCGCATCAGCTCATCGCGGCTGAGCATCAGCAGCCGCGGCTGGGTGCGCGACGCCTCGCGCCACCAGCGCTCCAGATCGCGGCCCGTGCAGATGCCGGCCGGGATCTGGCTGTCGTAGAAGGCGTAGATCAGCGCATCGTCCACCAGCACATCCTGGCGCCGGGCCTTGTGCTCCAGCGCCTGCACCTCGCGCAGCACGCGGCGGTTGTGCGACCAGAAGGGCAGCCGGGTGTCCCAGGTGTCCTCGGTCAGCCCGGCGACCAGCGCCTCGCGGATGAAGACCTCGCGCGCGGCCGCGGGGTCGATGCGGCCATACGACACACGGCGCTGGCTGTACACCGTCAGGCCGTAGAGGGTGCCGCGCTCGTGGGCGACGACCTCGGCGCTGCGCTTTTCCCAGTGGGGATCGCCCACTTGGCGCTTGATCAGATGCGCGCCCACCTGCTCCAGCCACTGCGGCTCGATCGTCGCCAGCCCGCGGCCGTACAGGCGCGTGGTTTCCACCAGCTCGGCGCAGAGGATCCAGCGGCCGGGGCGCTTTTTCAGCCGCACCCCCGGGTGCGGCACGAACTTGATGCCGCGCGCGCCCAGATAGACGTCCTCCGACTCGTGCTTGCAGCCCACGTTGCCCAGCAGCCCCGCCAGCAGGCTCAGGTGGATCTGCTCGTAGGTGGCGGGCTGGGTGTTGGGCTTCCAGCCGTGCTCCGCGGCCACGGTGTGCAGCTGCTGGTGGATGTCGCGCCATTCGCGCAGGCGGCGCAGGTGGATGAAGCGCTCGCGCAGCAGCGCCTCGTACTGCCGGTTGGACAGCCGGTGCGTCGGGGCCTCGCCCGGCGCATGCACGCCGCCGCGCGCCTTCTCCAGCCAGTCCCAGAGCTTGAGGATGCCGACGAATTCGCTGCGCTCGTCGTCGAAGACCGCGTGCGCCTGGTCGGCCTTGGCCTGCGCCTCCAGGGGCCGCTCGCGCACGTCCTGCACGCTCAGGGCGCTGGCGATGACCAGCACCTCCGCCAAGGCCCCGCGGTCGCGCGCCGCCAGGATCATGCGCCCCACGCGCGGGTCCAACGGCAGCCGGGCCAGCTCGCGTCCCAAGGGGGTCAGCGCCAGGCCGTCGTCCAGCGCGCCCAGCTCCTGCAGCAGTTGGTAGCCGTCGGTGATGGCGCGGCGCGACGGCGCTTCCAGAAACGGAAACGCCTCCACGTCACCCAATCCCAGCGACTTCATGCGCAGAATGACGCCGGCCAGCGACGAGCGCAGGATCTCCGGGTCGGTATAGCGCGGCCGCGCGGCAAAATCCCGCTCATCGAACAGACGGATGCAAATGCCCTCGGCGACGCGGCCGCAGCGGCCCGCGCGCTGGTTGGCCGCGGCCTGGCTGATCGGCTCCACCAGCAGCTGCTCGACCTTGCTGCGCAGGCTGTAGCGCTTGACGCGCGCCAGCCCGGAGTCGATCACGTAGCGGATGCCCGGGACGGTGAGCGACGTCTCGGCCACGTTGGTGGCCAGCACGATGCGCCGCGCCCCGCTCGGGTGGAAGATGCGGCTCTGCTCCGCCGCGCTCAAGCGCGCGTACAGCGGCAGCACCTCGGTGCCGCGCAGCGCCGGCTGGTGGCTCAGGTGGCGGCGCAGATGGTCGGCGGCGTCGCGGATCTCGCGCTCGCCGGGCAGAAAGACCAGGATGTCGCCATCGTGCGCGCCGCCGCGCCACAGTTCGTCCACCGCGTCGGCGATCGCCTCATTCAAGCCGTAGTCGCGGCTTTCCTCGAACGGGCGCCAGCGGATTTCCACCGGGTAGGTGCGTCCGCTGACCTGGATGACCGGTGCGGGCCCGTTGGGCCCGGCAAAATGCTGCGCGAAGCGTTCGGCGTCGATCGTCGCCGAGGTGATGATGACCTTGAGGTCCGGGCGCTTGGGCAGCAGCTGCTTCAGATACCCGAGCAGGAAATCGATGTTGAGGCTGCGCTCGTGCGCCTCGTCGATGATCAGCGTGTCGTAGGCGCGCAGCAGGGGGTCGCGCTGCGTCTCGGCCAGCAGGATGCCGTCGGTCATCAGCTTGATCGCCGCGCCCGGCTGCAGCCGGTCGTGGAAGCGGATCTGATAGCCGACCAGCGCGCCGAGCTCGGTCTGCGTCTCTTCCGCGATGCGCGCCGCGACCGACGTGGCCGCCAGCCGTCGCGGCTGGGTGTGGCCGATCAGCGGTCGCCGCCGCCGCGTCGCCCCGTCCCCCGCGCGCCAGTCCACGCCGCCGCCACGCCCCATCGCCAGCGCGATCTTGGGCAGCTGCGTCGTCTTGCCCGAGCCGGTCTCCCCGCTGACGATGACGACCGGGTGCGCGCGCAGCGCGGCCTCGATCTCGTCGCGCCGGGCGGACACCGGCAGCGATTCCGGAAACGCGATCACCGGCGCCCGCGCCGGCTGGTGGCACACTTCGTTTTGCGGCATGACCGCGCGATTATCCCGATCCCGACCGCTCCCCACGCCGCCACCGGCGGCCGCCTGCTGCCCACCCGATGTCCACCGTCTTCAATTTCACCTTCGTGCCCTGGTTCCGGTCGGTGGCACCGTACATCCACAAGTTCCGCAACCAGACCTTCGTGGTCGGCGTGCCGGGCGAGGCCATCGCCGCCGGCAAGCTGCCCAACCTGGTGCAGGACCTCGCGCTCATCCAGAGCATGGGCGTGCGCATCGTGCTGGTGCACGGCTTTCGCCCGCAGGTCAACGAGCAGTTGCGCGCCAAGGGGCACGAAGCCCGCTACCACCGCGGCATCCGCATCACCGACTCGGTGGCACTGGACAGCGCCCAAGAGGCCGCGGGCCAACTGCGCTACGAGATCGAGGCCGCCTTCAGCATGGGGCTGCCCAACACGCCCATGGCGGGCGCCACCGTGCGCGTCATCTCGGGCAACTTCATCACCGCGCGGCCGGTGGGCATCGTCGATGGCATCGATTTTCAGCACTCGGGGCTGGTGCGCAAGGTGGACGCCGTCGGCATCGTGCGCGCGCTGGACATGGGGGCGCTGGTGCTGCTGTCGCCCTTCGGCTTCTCGCCCACGGGCGAGGCGTTCAACCTCAGCATGGAGGAGGTGGCCACCAGCGTCGCGGTGGCGCTGCAGGCCGACAAGCTCATCTTCGTCACCGAGATCCCCGGCATCCGCGTGCGGCCGTTCGATCCGCCAGGCGACGACAACCCCATCGACACCGAGCTGCCGCTGGCCGACGCCGAGCGCATCCTGGCCGAGGGGCCGCAGCCCGCGCAGCCCACCGACCCGGGCTTTTATCTGCAGTACTGCGTGCGGGCCTGCAAGGGGGGCGTGGAGCGCAGCCACATCATCCCCTTTGCCGTGGACGGCTCGCTGCTGCTGGAGGTGTATGTGCACGACGGCATCGGCACCATGGTCGTGGACGAGAAGCTGGAGAGCCTGCGCGAGGCCAACGCCGACGACGTGGGCGGCATCCTGCAACTGATCGAACCGTTCGAGAAAGACGGCACGCTGGTCAAGCGCAGCCGCACCGAGATCGAACGCGACATCGCCAACTACACCATCATCGAGCACGATGGCGTGATCTTTGGCTGCGCGGCACTCTACCCCTACCCCGAGGCCCGCACCGGCGAGATGGCTTCGCTGACCGTCTCGCCGCAGGCGCAGGGCCAGGGCGACGGCGAAAAACTGCTCAAGCGCATCGAGCAGCGCGCGCGGCTGATGGGGCTGGAGAGCATCTTCGTGCTCACCACCCGCACCATGCACTGGTTCCTCAAACGGGGCTTTCAGCCCGTGCCGCCCGATTGGCTGCCCGAGGCGCGCAAGCGCAAATACAACTGGGACCGGCGCAGCCAGGTGCTGGTCAAGCGCCTGGGTTGAGGCGGCCCCCGCCCGTCACATGACGCGGTGCGGGCCGCCGCGGGCGGCCTCGTCCTGGCGCGTCTTCCACAGCGAGTACAGCACGCCTCCGGCGATCAGGCCCAAGGTCACCGACAGCGAAACCACCGCCGGGATCTTGCCCACGATGCCGACCAGGAAAATCTTCGCCCCGATGAACACCAGCACCAGCGCCAGCGCGTACTTGAGGTAGTAGAAGCGGTGGATCATCGCCGCCAGCGCAAAGTACAGCGCCCGCAGGCCCAGGATCGCAAAGATGTTGCTGGTGTAGACGATGAACGGGTCGGTGGTGATGGCAAAGATGGCCGGCACCGAGTCGACGGCGAAGATCAGGTCGGCCGTCTCCACCAGCACCAGCGCCAGCAACAGCGGCGTCGCCCACAGCACGGGCTGCCCCGTCGCGGGGTGCGGCTCGCGCACCACGAAGGCGTTGCCGCGCAGGCCATCCGTCACGCGCATGCGCCGGCGCAGAAACTTCAGCAACGGGTTGTTGGCGATGTCCGGCTCCTCATCCGCCGCAAACCACATCTTCACACCCGTGATGACCAAAAAGCCGCCGAACACGTACAGGATCCACGCGAACTCCTGGACCAGCGCCGCGCCCAGACCGATCATCAGCGCACGCAGAACGATCACGCCCAAAATGCCCCAGAACAGCACCCGGTGCTGGTACAGGCGCGGAATGCCCAGAAAGCCAAAGATCAGCGCGATCACGAAGACGTTGTCCATGGACAGCGACTTCTCGATCAAAAAGCCGGTGTAGTACGCCATGCCGCTGTCGGCACCCAGGTACCACCACACCCAGGTGCCGAACAGCAGGCCCGCGGTGATGTAACCCGCCGACAGCAGCAGGCTTTCGCGCACGCCAATCTCGCGCTGCTCGCGATGCAGCACGCCCAGGTCAAAGACCAGCAAGGCGATGACGATGCCGATGAACACCGCCCAGATCCAGGCGGGTTTGCCCATGAAATCGGCGGCCCCAAAAGCAAGCAAAGCGTCCATACGGTGGTCGGATATTCCTGAAAAGCCTCGATTATGCGGACACCGACGTCCGAAAAAAATACCGACGATACGGATAATCGGTTCGAAAAAACCGAAACGTCAGATGCTCAACTACCGCCACCTGTACTACTTTTGGATGGTCGCGCGCGAAGGCGGCTTTGCCCGCGCGGCCGAGCGCCTGGACATGGCGGTGCAGACGGTCAGCGCCCAGGTGCGCGAGCTGGAACGGGCGCTGGGCCACCAGCTCCTGCGCCCGGCCGGCCGCACCGTGGCCCTGACCGACGCCGGCCGGGCCGCCTTTGCGCGGGCGGACGAGATTTTTCGCATCGGCAGCAGCCTGCCCCAGGCCGTGCGCGAAGCAGCCAGCCGCCCGGCGCTGCGCCTGGCCGTGGGGCTGTCCGACGGCCTGTCCAAACTGGCGGCGCACGCGCTGTTGCAGCCGCTGCTGGATGCGCCCGATCTGCACCTCGTCTGCCACGAAGGCGAACCTGCCGCCTTACTCGCGGAACTGGCGCTGCACCGCCTGGACCTGGTGCTGACCGGCCAGCCAGCGACGCCGTTGCCCACCTTTGCCGTGGACAGCGAGCGCCTGGCCAGCTCACCCGTGGACTGGTACGGTCCGGCGACGCTGGTCACGCCCGACGCCCGGCGCGGCTTTCCCCACGCGCTGCAGGGGCTGCCCGTGCTGCTGCCGACCGCGCATTCGCCGCTGCGCCCGCTGCTGGATCGCTGGCTGGACGAGCACGGCCTGTGCCCCCGGGTGGCCGGGGAGTTCGAGGACAGCGCCCTGATGGCCGTGTTTGCCGCGCGCGGGCTGGGGGTCTTTCCCGCCAGCCGCCTGGGCCTGGACAGCGACGGGCCGCTGCCCGGACTGCTGCCGCTGGGCGCGTGCGCGGGCGTGCGGGAAGACATCCACGCCATCCTGAGCCGGCGCATGCGCCAGCACCCGCTGGTGCAACGGCTGCTGCAGCATGCCGCCAGCCCCCCTTAACGGCATCCCGAAAAAACGAAACCGCCTCCGTGGGAGGCGGCTCGGTGGCAGCCGGGTTACGGCCCGGCGTGCCCGATCGCTCAGGCGCCGGCATGCTTGCCGACGCGCGACGACATCACTGCTTCTGCTCGGCCGGCTTTTCCTCGCCAGCGGGCTGCTGCGCGGGTTGCTGAGCCTGGTCGCCAGCGGGCTGCTGGGCGTTGTCGGCGGGCGCCGCAGCGGGGGCCGGGGCCGGAGCGGCCGCCGGGGCGGGCGCGGGTGCAGGAGCTTCTTCCTTCTTGCCGCAGGCAGCCAGGCTGGTGGCGGCGATCAAAGCAGCGATCAGAGCGGTCTTGTTCATGTGAGGTCGATTCCGAATCGGGGGGACACCGGGAGTCCGTGTTGCACAACCGTCGCCCCGCCGGCACGGGGACGACCTGTGGTCCGTGTGCGCCAACCGCGCGAGCGGCTGTGCACCAAACGTATTCATTATGTAACCAACCCAGGGTTTACCCTTGTAAGCAATCGTAACGTTTGCTACCGAAGTTGTCTGCCGCGCCCATCAGGACACCGCATGCAGCCAGCCGGCCTCGAACCACTGCGCCAGCACGGCGCGGGCATCGTCGCTGGCGCGCCGCACCTCGTCGGCCGGCAGCTCGCGCGCATCGGCCAGCCGGCGCATCAAGCGGGCGTCGCGCCCGCGTGCGATCAGCGCCTCGCCATTGATGAAGACATGGTGCTCGTCGTACGCCATGCGGGTGCGCCGGTCCAGCACGACGGCGCCCGGCGTCCACGGGACTTCGGCCGGCTCGAACCACACGCGCGGCTTGGGTTCGGTCAACACCTCGCCCAGGGCGCAGGCCAGCGCCCGCTCGTCCGCCACCAGGCGCTGCAACCCCTCGCGCGCAAAAGCCTGCAGGGCCGCCGGGATGCGCGCGGGCTCGGTCGTAGCGGGCTGGCGGGGGTCGCGGTACAGGGCCTCGTCCTCGTGCTCGTCGGCCAGCCGCTGCACCAGCTCGGCCGCCAGCCCTCCGCGCTGCGGCACCCGGAATCCGATGGAATACGTCATGCAGTCGTCGCCCTCGGCCACCCCGTCGTGGGCCCAGCGCGGCGGCAGATAGAGCATGTCACCGGGCTCCAGCACCCACTCCTGTTCGGGCTCGAAGCGCTGCAGAATCTTGCACGGCAGATCGGGCCGCAACGCCAGATCCCGCTGCCGGCCGATGCGCCAGCGGCGCCGCCCGCTGGCCTGCAGCAAAAAGACGTCGTAGCTGTCGTAGTGCGGCCCCACCCCGCCGCCGTCGCTGGCCCAGGAGATCATCACATCGTCCAGCCGGACGTCGGGCACGAAGCGAAAGCGCTGCATCAGCGCATGCACCCCGTCGTGGTGCAGGTCCACGCCCTGCACCAGCAGCGTCCAGCCCGGGCGCCGCAGCGGCGGCAGCGCGCGCTCGCCCCGCCGCGCACGGGGATCGAACGGCCCGTGCCGCAGCCGCCAGGTGTGGGCTGGGTCGCCGGCGTCGGGGTGCTGTTCGACCACGCGCGACTCCACGTCCTCGCGCGCGGCCAGCGCAAACAGCTCGGCGCGCGACAGCAGCGGGCGGAAGCCCGCCACCGCCTGCCGGATCAGCAGCGGGCGGCGCTGCCAGTGGCGCTGCATGAACTGCTCGGGCGTCAGCCCGCCGAGCAGCGGGGTCGGCTCGGACGGCTGGGGCCGGGGGAACGGAAAGGCGCTGGAGGGCGTGGGTCGTCTCATGGGACAATTGTCCGATGAAAATCGCACCCCCCTGCGTGGCCAGCCTGAGCTGGACCCTGAAGGACACCTTGGGCGACGTGCTCGACGCCTCGGACGAGCCGGTGGAGTTTTTGGTCGGCGGCCGCGACCTGCTGGCCAGCATCAAGCAGGCCCTGGTCGGCCGTGGCCCGGGCGACCGCGTGGAGCTGCACCTGGAGCCGAAGGACGCCTTTGGCGACTTCGACGACCAGTTGATCTATCTGGAGCCGCGCTCGGCCTTCCCGGCCGAGCTGGAGGTGGGCATGGCCTTCGAGGGGCTGCCCCCGGGTTGCACGCCGGACGCACCGCGCGACCGGCTGTATTTCGTCAGCGAAATCTACCCCGAGCACGTGGTGCTGGACGCCAACCACCCCCTGGCGGGCATGGCCCTGCGGCTGACGCTGCGGGTGCACGACGTGCGCGAGGCGACGGTGGACGAGGTCGGCCGCGGCAGCACCGGCACGGGCTTTTTCCAGGTGCATTTGCGCGACTGACGGCGCAATCCACTGCGCGGCTGAACGCCCTGCACCCCGGGCCCGGAACGGGGAACGATCACGCGCGGCCGGTGGAGCCGTAGCCGCCCTCGCCGCGCGCCGTCGCCTCGGCAAATGCCTCGACCACACGGAACTGCGCCTGCACCACCGGCACGATGACGAGCTGCGCAATGCGCTCCAACGGCTCGATGGTGAACGGCACGGGACTGCGGTTCCAGGCGCTGACCATGAGCTGCCCCTGGTAGTCGCTGTCGATCAGCCCGACCAGATTGCCCAGCACCAGACCGTGTTTGTGGCCCAGACCGGAGCGCGGCAGGATCAGCGCCGCGTAGCCGGGGTCGGCCAAATGGATGGCCAGCCCCGTGGGCACCAGTTGCCAGGCGTTGGGCGCCAGCGTCAGCGGGGCATCCAAGCAGGCGCGCAGGTCCAGCCCGGCGCTGCCCGGTGTGGCGTAGGCGGGCGGCTGTGCGTGCAGCCGGGGATCGAGGATCTTGACGTCGACGTGCATGGGGATGGCATGCGCGGGGCGGCACCGGCCTCGGGCCGCCCCGGCGGGGTCACTGCTGGGCCTTCTTGGCGGCTTCCTCGAGCGCCTTGATGGGGTCGATCTCCTCGCCCTGATCGCTCGGGGCGGATTCCTCCTGCCCCTCGTCGGGGTTGGCCTCTTCGTCATCGCCCCAGGGCGAGGCGCCATCGCCACCCAGCTGGTCGAGCTTTTCCATCACGGCGGCGTCGTCCACCCCCGTCTTGGGGCCCAGGTGGTCGATGACCAGCCCGGGGAAAGCCATGATGGCGGCCACCATGATGAGCTGCAGCACGATGAAGGCGATCGAGCCCTTGTAGATCTGCGCCGTGGTCACCGCGGGGATGCGCTGCTTGGTCACGCGGTCCGTGTAGTCCTCGCGTGCGGCGACACTGCGCAGGTAGAACAGTGCGAAACCGAACGGCGGCGTCAGGAACGAGGTCTGCAGGTTCATCGCGATGATCACACCGAACCAGATCAGGTCGATGCCCATCTTGTCGGCCACCGGCGCCAGCAGCGGGATCACGATGAAGGCGATCTCGAAGAAGTCGATGAACATGCCGAGGATGAACACCAGCAGGTTCACGACGATCAGGAACCCGAGCGCGCCACCCGGCAGCTTGTCGAACAGGTGCTCGACCCAGATGTGACCGTCGGCCGCGTTGAAAGTGAAACTGAACACCGTGGAGCCGATCAGGATGAACATCACGAAGATGGTCAGCTTGGTGGCGTTCTCCATCGCCTGCTTCAGCAGCGACATCGACAAGCGACCGCGCGAAGCCGCCATGATCAGTGCGCCGACCGCGCCCATCGCACCGCCTTCCGTCGGCGTGGCAATACCCAGGAAGATGGTCCCCAACACCAGGAAGATCAGGATCAGCGGCGGAATCAGCACGAAGGTGAACTGCTGCGCCAACCGCGACAGCAGACCCAGCCGCGCCACGCGGTTGACGATCGCCGCAGCCAACGCGAAGAACGACGCGATGGCGATGGTGAAAATCACCCGCTCATCGCCCGGTGCAGGTCCGTCACGGCCCGTCAAGGGATTGACGACCGCCTCGTGGTTCTGCCACCAGAGATAGCCGGCCACGGCCGAGAGGGCCAGCAGGGCAAACAGCGAGCGGTGACCGCTGGCGCCGTTGGGCTCGTTGTAGACACGCGCCTCGGGCGGCAGCGGCGGCACCCACGACGGCCGCACGATGGCCACACCGGCGATGAACACCAGATACAACCCGACCAGTAGCAGGCCCGGGATCAGCGCGCCGGCATACATGTCCCCGACCGAGCGGCCCAGTTGGTCGGCCAACACGATCAGCACCAGCGACGGCGGAATGGCCTGCGCCAGCGTGCCCGAGGCGGTGATGGTGCCGGTGGCGATGGTGCGGTTGTAGCCGTAGCGCAGCATGATGGGCAGGGAGATCAAGCCCATCGAGATGACGGCCGCGGCCACGACGCCGGTGGTGGCTGCCAGCAGGGCACCGACCAGCACCACGGCCACCGCCAGCCCGCCGCGCACCGGGCCAAACACCTGTCCGACGGTCTCCAGCAGATCCTCGGCCATGCCGCTGCGCTCCAGGATGATGCCCATGAGCGTGAAGAACGGGATGGCCAGCAGCGTGTCGTTTTGCATGATGCCGAACACGCGCAGCGGCAGCGCCTGAAACAGCGTGTCCGCAAACAGGCCGATCTCCATGCCAATAAAGCCGAAGAACAGCCCTGTCGCCGCCAGCCCGAAGGCCACGGGGAAGCCGCTCAGCAGAAAGACCAGCAGCCCGGCGAACATCACCGGGACGAAGTTGTTGGTGAGGAATTCGACCATGGTCGTCTCGTCGCTCAGTGTTGGCGGGCCGCGGCGGCGACCTCTTCTTCATGGCGCTTCTCGGCCTCGGCGATGTCCTTGGCGAGCTGCTGCGCCTCGCTCGGGCCCGTATGCGCCAGCACGTCGGGGCCGTGCCCGGTGAGGAAGGCGATGCGCTTGATCAACTCGCTCACGCTCTGCAGAAACAGGATGACGAAGCCCACCGGGATGAGCAGATAGACCGGCCAGCGAATCAGCCCCCCGGCGTTGGACGACATCTCACCGGACTGCCAGGCGCGCTCGAACAGCGGCCAGCCCAGCACCACCATCATGTAGCACAGCGGCAGGACGAAGACGAGGATGCCGACGATGTCGACCCAGTTGCGGGCACGGTCGGAAAAGCGGCTGGACACGAAGTCGATGCGCACATGGGCATTGCGCAAAAACGCGTACCCGCCACCGAGCAGAAAGACCGCCGCGAACAGATACCACTGGATCTCGAGGAAGGCGTTGGAGCTGAGGTCGAACGCCTTGCGCGAGACGGCATTGGCGGCACTGATCAACGTGGTCAAGAGGATCAGCCACATGCCGAGCTTGCCGATGCGGTCGCTGATGGCATCGATCAGCCGAGAGAAGGTGAGCAGCGCTTGCATTCCTATCCCCTGGTTCAGGGTCCCGAACGAGAAAGCCGGGCAGTATACCGACCAACCGGCACGGCCCGCAGGGCGTGCCGGTGCCGCCCGGCACCACACCCAACGGTCACCCACAAAAAACCCCGCTTGCGCGGGGCTGGGGATGACCGCCCTCGTCGATTACAGCTTGGTGCCCTGCATGTAGCGGTCGAACGCCGCTTCCGGCAGGCGGAACCACAGGTTCTGGTCGCGACGGAAAGCCGCGTAGTCGCTGTAGATCTTCTTCCAGTTGGGGTTGGAGTTGCTCAGCTCGTCGTACAGCGCCATGGCCTGCTTGAAGGCCTCGTCCATCACCGTCTTCGGGAACGGCGCCACTTTGGTGCCAGCCGCGACCAGACGCTTGAGGGCCGCCGGGTTGCGCACGTCGTAGCGGGCCTGCATTTCGGCGTGGGCATAGGCCGCCGCCGACTCGACCATGGCCTTGTATTCGGCCGACAGGTCGTTGTAGGCCTTCTTGTTGATGTAGAAGTCGACCTGGGCGCCGCCCTCCCAGAAGCCCGGGTAGTAGTAGTTCTTGGCGACTTTGTTGAAACCCAGCTTCTCGTCGTCGTACGGCCCGATCCATTCGCAGGCGTCGATCGTGCCCTTTTCCAGCGCTTGGTAGATCTCGCCACCCGGAATGTTTTGCGACACGGCGCCCATGCGGCCCAGCACCTTGCCCGCGAAGCCGCCCATGCGGAACTTCAGGCCCTTGAAGTCGGCGGGGCCTTTGATTTCCTTGCGGAACCACCCGCCCATCTGGGCACCGGTGTTGCCGCCAGGGAAGTTGACGATGTTGTACTGGTCGTAGAACTCACGGAACAGCTTCAGGCCGTTGCCTTCGTAGTACCAGGCGGTCAGCTGACGGCTGTTCAGGCCGAACGGAATGGCTGTGCCGATGGCGAAAGTGTCATCTTTGCCAAAGTAGTAATACGCGCACGTGTGACCCGCCTCCACCGTGCCTTGCTGCACCGCGTCCACCACGCCCAAGGCGGGCACCAGTTCACCCGGAGCATGCACCGTCACCTGGAACTTGCCACCGGACATCTCGCCGATCTTCTTGGCGAACACGTCGGCCGCGCCGTGGATGGTGTCCAGCGACTTGGGAAAGCTGGAGGTCAGGCGCCAGCGGATCGTGGCCTGGGCATGCACCGCGGGGGCTGCGGCGGCCGCCAGGATGCCGGCCACGCCGGCGTGCTTGATGACGGAACGACGATCCATGTAGGGAGACTCCTTGTGAATGGGTTGATGCCGCCACCAGCTCACGGGACTCACGGGAGATTCGGAACCGGTCAGCACTGCGGACAGGAATATAGTGGAGGCCCACCGGCGACGACGGGGGTGTTTACCCTGAGAGCGGGGTTTTCGCGGGGAATTTTGAATTTATTTCAAACGTCAAACAAATCGTCTCACGCCCCACGCTTGTGCACACGGGCCGCACATTGGCCGTTCAGGCGGCGGGATGCACCACTTCGAGCACCGGCCGGGCCACCAGATGCGCACCGAAACGGTCGCGCACGCTGCGCTCGATCCCGGCCGCATCCAGCCCCAGCCGCGCCAGCAACAGCGCCGGGTCGCCGTGCTCGATGAAGCGATCGGGCAGGCCGAGCGGCAACACCGGCCGCAGCACGCCTTCGGCGGCGAGCAGCTCCATCACCGCGGCCCCGGCACCGCCGGCGATGGCGCCCTCCTCCACCGTGACCAGCGCCTCGTGGTCGCGCGCCAACGCCAACACCAGGTCGCGGTCCAGGGGTTTGGCCCAGCGCATGTTGGCCACCGTCGCGCCCAGCGCCTCGGCTGCCTGCAGCGCCGGGTGCAGCAGGGTCCCGAAGGCCAGGATCGCCACCCCCCGGCCCCGTCGGCGCACCTCGCCCCGGCCGTAGGGCAGTGCCTGCGGCTCGCGCGGCAGGGCCGCGCCCACGCCCGCGCCGCGCGGGTAGCGCACCGCCACGGGATGCGGCTGTTCGTAGGCCGTGGTCAGCAGCTGGTAGCACTCCGCCTCGTCCGACGGACACGCGATGGCGACGTTGGGGATGCAGCGCAGGAACGGAATGTCGTACGCGCCGCAGTGGGTCGGACCGTCGGCACCGACGATGCCGGCACGGTCCAGCGCAAACACGACGGGCAAATTTTGCAGCGCCACGTCGTGGATGGCCTGGTCGTAGGCGCGCTGCAAAAAGGTGGAATAGATCGCCACCACGGGCTTGAGGCCCTCGCAGGCCAGCCCTGCGGCAAAGGTCACCGCATGCTGCTCGGCAATGCCGACGTCGTAATAACGGTCCGGAAAACGCCGGTGGAACTCCACCATGCCCGAGCCCTCGCGCATCGCGGGCGTGATGCCGATGAGCCGCTTGTCGCGCTCGGCCATGTCGCACAGCCACTGGCCGAACACGGCGCTGAAGGTGGGCTTGGGCGGCTGCGCCGGGGGGACGACGCCGACCTGCGGGTCGAACTTGCCCGGGCCGTGGTAGGTGATCGGGTCGGCCTCGGCCAGCTTGTAGCCCTGCCCCTTCTTGGTGACCACGTGCAGGAACTGCGGGCCCGCGCCGTCGTCGAGCAGGCGGCGGATGTTCTCCAGCGTGGGCACCAGCGATTCGAGGTCGTGCCCGTCGATGGGGCCGATGTAGTTGAAGCCGAACTTCTCGAACAGCGTCGCGGGCACGACCATGCCCTTGGCGTGCTCCTCGAAACGGCGGGCAAACTCCAGCAGCGGCGGGGCCACGCTGAGCACCTGCCGACCGACGCTGCGCGCCGCCGCGTAAAACCGCCCGCTCATGAGCTGCGCCAGATACCGGTTGAGCGCACCGACCGGCGGGCTGATCGACATGTCGTTGTCGTTGAGCACGACCAGCAGCGGGGCCTTGGTGACGCCCGCGTTGTTGAGCGCCTCGAACGCCATGCCGGCGGTCATGGCCCCGTCGCCGATCACCGCCACCGCGCGCCGGCGCTCGCCCTTGGCCTGGGCGGCCAGCGCCATACCCAGCGCGGCGGAGATGCTGGTGGACGAGTGCGCGGTGCCGAAGGCGTCGTACTCGCTTTCGCTGCGCACCGGAAAACCGCTGATGCCGCCGAGCTGGCGCAGGGTGTGCATGCGCTCGCGCCGGCGGGTCAAAATCTTGTGCGGATAGGTCTGGTGGCCGACATCCCACACCAGCCGGTCGTGCGGCGTGTCGAACACATAGTGCAGCGCGACCGTCAGCTCCACCGTCCCCAGGTTGGAGCTGAAGTGCCCGCCGGTGCGCGCCACGCTTTGCACCAGAAACTCGCGCAGCTCATCGGCCAGCGGTCGCAACTGGGGACGCGCCAGCCGGCGCAGATCGGCCGGCGAGTCGATGGACGAGAGCAATCCGTTCATGGCTATCCCCCTGTCGAAGCCGTCAATACCGGCGCTGCGCCACCCACCGCGCCAGCGCCGCCAGGCGTTGCGTCGGCTGTGCCGGCATGTCGTGCAAGGCCTGCAGGGCCTGCGCCAGCAGCGCCTGCGCATAGGCCCGCGCCGGCTCGACGCCCAGCAGCGAAACGAACGTGGGTTTATCGGCGGCGGCGTCCTTGCCCGCCGTCTTGCCCAGCGTGGCGGAGTCGGCCGTGGCATCGAGCACATCGTCGATCACCTGGAAGGCCAGGCCGAGTGCCCGGCCATAGCGGTCCAGCGCCGCCAGCACGGCGCCTGCCCCCCCGGCCGCCAACGCCCCCATGCGCACGCTGGCCAGCAACAGCGCACCCGTCTTGCGGCGGTGCATGTCCTCCAGCGCCGGCTGGTCCAGGCGCTGCCCGACCCCGGCCAGATCGATGGCCTGCCCGCCCGCCATGCCCGCCGCGCCGGACGCCACGGCCAGCTCCCGCGTCAGCGCCACGGCCAGCGCGGGCCGTGCCTGCGCCCAGGGCGGCGCGACCAGCCACTCGAAGGCCAGCGCCTGCAGCGCATCCCCCGCCAGCAAGGCCTGGGCCTCGCCGTAGCGCACATGGACGGTCGGCTTGCCCCGCCGCAGGACATCGTCGTCCATGCAAGGCAGGTCGTCGTGCACCAGCGAATAGGCGTGGATGAGCTCGACCGCCCCCGCCACCGACCACACGGGGGCGTCCACCGCCGGGTCGACATCGCCGGACACCGCCTCCCAGGCCGCCAGGGCCAGCAGCGGGCGCAACCGCTTGCCCCCGTCCAGCACGGCATACCGCATGGCATCGCCGAGCCCGGCCGGCGCATCGGCGGGCAGGTGCGCGTCCAAAAACGCCTCCATCTGCTCCAGGCGCCGCGCCATCCACTCCCCCAATCCGGCCGCGGGCGCGGCCGGCAGCGCCACGTCCGTCATGCCCCGGGCTCCCACGGCCGGGTCTGCTGGCCATCCACCACGCGGATCTGTTGCTCGACCGCCTCCAGCCGCGAGCGGCAATACGCCAGCAGGGCCGAGGCGCGCTGGTACGCCCCGAGCAAATCGTCCAGCGGCATTTGCCCGGACTCCAGCCGCGCCAGCAGGGCTTCGAGCTCCTGCACCGCCGCCTCGTAGGTGCTGGGCAGCGGCTCGGGGGCCGCGTCGCTGTCGGCAACGGCGGGGGAGGATTTGGCGCGTGGCATATCGGGATCCGTTGCGTCGGGGCGCGTCATGGGGGAGTGACGCCGTTTTTTGATCCGGCTCAAAAAGCCAATCATTGTAGTGGGTTGCCCCGCCGACGGGGGTGGGGGTAGAATCCGCCGTCCCCCGCGGCCTGGATATGTCCAGACTGGCGGGGGACAGTGCTTTCACCCCACAAGGAGGTGTGTTTCCCCAACCCCGCGCCGAACCGTCCCCACGTTTCTGTAGCGCTTGTACGCCCCGTCATCGGGGGAGTCTGAGGTCAGGATCATCATGTCCGATTTGAGTCTTCCATTGCAGCAGGCGAAAAGCCAACTGCCGGTGTCCGTGTATTTCGACGAGGCGCTGTTCCGGCGCGAGCTGGAGACGATCTTTCAGTCCGGGCCCCGCTACGTGGGGCACGCCAATGCGGTTCCAAACGTCGGGGATTATTTTGCGCTGCCGCAGGAGGGTGAGGGCCGCGCGCTGGTGCGCACCGAGCGCGGCGTGGAGCTGGTCAGCAACGTCTGCCGCCACCGGCAGGCCGTGATGCTCAAAGGCCGCGGCAACCTCAACCACGAGGGCCAGGCGCACGCGGGCGGGCACATCGTCTGCCCGCTGCACCGCTGGACCTACAGCGGCGGCCTGGGCCAGAACCTGCCCACGGGCACGCTGATCGGGGCGCCCCACTTCGCGCAGGATCCGTGCCTGAACCTGCAGCGCTGGAAGCTGCGCGAATGGAACGGCCTGCTGTTCGAGGACAACGGCCGCGACATCGCCGCCGACCTGCGCGCGATGCAGGTGGCCGATGTGTTCAACTTCGACGGCATGGTGCTCGGCCACGTCGAGCTGCACGAGTGCAACTACAACTGGAAGACCTTCATCGAGGTCTATCTGGAGGACTACCACGTCGTGCCTTTCCACCCGGGGCTGGGCAATTTCGTCACCTGCGACGATCTGCGCTGGCAGTTTGCACCCGAGTTTTCGGTGCAGACCGTGGGCGTGCAAAACCTGGCCGCGAAGGCCGGCAGCCCGGTGTACGAACGCTGGCACGAGGTGCTGATGCGCCACCGCGAGGGCCGCCTGCCCGAGCACGGCGCGGTGTGGCTGACCTACTACCCGCACATCATGGTCGAGTGGTATCCGCACGTGCTGACGGTCTCCACGCTGCACCCGATCGCGGTGGACAAGACGCTCAACCTGGTGGAGTTCTACTATCCGGAAGAGATCGCCGCCTTCGAGCCCGAGTTCATGGAAGCGCAGCGCGCCGCCTACATGGAGACGGCCATCGAAGACGACGAAATCGCCGAGCGCATGGACGCCGGCCGCAAGGCGCTGCTGCAGCGCGGCACCAGCGAGGTCGGCCCCTACCAGAGCCCGATGGAAGACGGCATGCAGCACTTCCACGAGTGGTACCGGGCCCGCATGGGGATGCCGGTCGGCGGCGCCGGAGGCTGACCCCCTGCGCCACGATTCCGCCAAGGCCGCCGGGGCCGCCAGGACCACGACGGTCGGCTCCCCCCCGGCCGCGCCCCCGCGCCGCGAGCGCCCCGCCCAGGCCCTGTGGATGGTCGTGGGCGCGTTCCTGTTCGCCTCCATGGGGGTGTGCATCAAGTTCGCGTCCAGCCACTTCCACAGCTTCGAGGTGGTGGGCTACCGAGGCCTGATCGGCATGCTCTTTTTGCTGGTGCTGACGCGTTCGCGCGGGGTGTCGCTCGCGACGCGCGTGCCGATGATGCACCTGTGGCGCACCATCGTCGGCACCGCCTCGCTGCTGGCGTGGTTCTACGCCATCGCGCAATTGCCGCTGGCCACCGCGATGACGCTCAACTACATGAGCAGCGTGTGGGTGGCGGCCTTCCTGCTCGGCGGCGCATTGCTGCTGCAGCGCGGCAGCCAGCCGCTGCGGGACCAGACGCCGCTGTTCCTGACAGTGCTGGTGGGTTTTGGCGGGGTGGCGCTGGTGCTGCGGCCCACCTTCGACGGGACGGCGGCACTGGGGGGCCTGTCCGGCTTGCTGTCCGGGCTGACGTCGGCGCTGGCCTATCTGCAGGTCGCCGCCTTGTCCCGCGCGGGCGAGCCGGAGAGCCGGACGGTGTTCTACTTCTCGGTGGGGGCGACGCTGGTCGGCTTTGCGGGCACGGCCGTGATCGGGCCCAGCCCGCTCGCCACGCCCCAGGCCCTGTGGCTGATACCCATCGGGCTGCTGGCGGTGCTGGGGCAGTTGTGCATGACGCGCGCCTACGCCAGCGGGGCGACGCTGGTCGTGGCCAACCTGCAATACTTTGGCATTGCCTTTGCCGCACTGTACGGCTTGGCGGTGTTTGGCGACCGCCTGCCGCTGACCGGCTGGCTGGGCATGGCGCTGATCGTCGCGAGCGGCATTGCGGCCACCTTTTTGCGCGAACGCGCCGTCCCCAAGCTGCCGGCCGAGGAACACGCATGACCACCGATCTGCCCTTCCCCCTCATCGATGCCGCCACCCTGCGCGAGCGGCTGGCGCACGGCCCCACGACGCGGGTGTTCGACTGCAGCTTCGACCTGGCCGACCCGACGGCGGGGCGAGCCCAGTACCGGGCCGGGCACATCCCCGGGGCGCGGTATGTGCACCTGGACGACGACCTGAGCGCCAGAGCGGACGACGAGGCGCCTGCCGCCAGCGGCGGGCGCCACCCCCTGCCCGCGCGCGAGGTGTTCGCCCGGCGACTGCGCGCCTGGGGCCTGAACCGGGACGAGGCCGTGGTGGTCTACGACCGCCAGGGCGGCATGGTGTGCGGGCGCTTGTGGTGGATGCTGCGCTGGTGCGGGCATGCGCCGGTCGCCGTGCTGGACGGGGGCTGGGCGGCCTGGGTGGCGGCGGGCGGTGCCGTCGAAACCGGCGACGCCGCCCCTACAACGGCCGGGGACTTTGCCCTCGGCCCAGAGTTGGTGGCTCTGCGCCGCGCCGACGAGGTGGCGGCCGCCCTCGGCACGCCCGGGCAGACGCTGATCGATGCCCGCGCCACGCCGCGCCACCGCGGGGAGGTGGAGCCGCTGGACCCCGTGGCGGGCCACATCCCGGGGGCGCTGAACCGGCCGTTCACCGAAAACTTCGACGCCGACGGCCGCTACAAAGCCCCCGACCGTCTGCGGGCGGAATTCGACGCCTTGCTGGCGGGGCGCGATCCGGCCACGGTGGTGCACCACTGCGGCAGTGGGGTCAGTGCCGTCCCGAATGTGCTGGCGATGACGATCGCGGGACTGGGCACGCCGCCCCTGTTTGCCGGCAGTTGGAGCGAGTGGTGCAACACGCCGGGCCTGCCCTGCGCCCGGTCGTGCTGAAGGACGCGGCCCCAGGCGCGGGGACGCTGGGCCGTCAGCCCAACGCGGCCCAGTCCGGCTCGGGCAGCGCTTCGGCCTCGGGCCGCGCGATCAGATAACCCTGGAACAGCGCCACGCCCATGGCGCGGAGCTGGTCGTACTCCGCGCGGGTTTCCACCCCCTCGGCAATCACCTGCACCCCCAGGGCGGCACAGGTGCCCAGCACGCCGCCGACGATGGCCTGCCGGGCCCGGTTGCGGTCGATGCCGCGCACCAGCGCCATGTCCAGCTTGACCAACTGGGGCTGGAACTCCGCCAGCAGATTCAGCCCCGAGTAGCCGGCGCCGAAGTCGTCGATGGCCGTCAAAAAGCCCCGGTCCTGGTAATCGCGCACGATGGACAGCGCGTGCTGCGGATCGCGGATTTTCTCCGCCTCCGTCATCTCGAAAATGAGGCGCTGGGGGTCGAAGCCGACCTTGTGCGCCGCGGCCAGCGTCAGCCGGATGCAGGTGGCCGGCTCGTAAACCGCGTTGGGCAAAAAATTGATCGACAGGCGCGTTTGCATGCCCAGGCGCTGGGCGGTGTCGATCGCCAGCACCCGGCAGGTCTGATCGAACCCGTACATCTGGTCGGGCCCGACGTTGGCCAACACCTGCCCGGCAGAACGCCCATCGGCCCCCCGGACCAGGGCCTCGTAGGCAAAAACTTCGCGCCGCGCCACGTCGACGATCGGCTGAAACGCCATGCGCAGCTCGCCCGCGTATTCGCCAGAGCCCCGGCACCGCACGCAGCCCGCGACGTCGCCCGGCGCCCCCTGAAAGAACCGCTGAAGGTAGGTTTCGGCATGCATGGGGGCATCATACGACGCCGTGTCGCGCCAACCAATCGAGGCAGCGCTTCCAGCCATCCTCGGCGGCTGCCTGGCGGTAGCTGGGGCGGTAGTCGGCGTGGAAGGCGTGCGGCGCATCGGGATAGACCACGAAGGTGGAGGCCCGCGCCGCCGGGCTGCCCTGCGCCAGGGCGGCCTGCATGCGCTCGACCGAAGCCAGCGGGATACCCGTGTCGGCCCCGCCGTAGAGCCCGAGCACGGGCGCTTTCAGCTCCCCCACCCGATCGATCGGATGCTGGGGCTGCAGGGGCGTGCGCTCGCCCTCCAGGCGGCCGTACCAGGCCACGGCGGCCTTCAGGCGCGGGCTGTGCGCGGCATACAGCCACGTCTGGCGCCCGCCCCAGCAAAACCCGGTGACGGCAGCCTTCGACAGATCTCCGCCATGGGCGCCCGCCCACACCAGACAGGCGTCCAGGTCGCGCGCCACCTGCGCATCGGGCACCTGGGAGACGACCTCGGCGATCAGCCGCGCCATCTCGCCATAGCTCTGGGGGTCCCCCTGGCGCACGAACAGCTCCGGCGCCAGCGCCAGGTAGCCCGCCCGCGCAAAGCGCCGGGCCGTGTCGGCAATGTACTCGTGGACGCCAAAAATCTCGGACAGCACCAGCACGACGGGCAGGCCCGTGCGCCCGGCGGGTGCGGCGCGGTAGACGGGAATGTGCTCGCCACCCACCGGCACCTGCACCTCACCGGCCACCAGCCCGTCGGCCGGCGTCTTGATGGCAGCCGACGCGACGATGGGGGCCGCGGCCGCGGCATACCCCACGCCCAGCGCACCGCGCAGGACGGCCCGCCGTGGCACACCCGCGCCGGGACGGGCGTCGAGCAGGGCACGCAGATCGCGTTCGTGGTCGGCAGGGGTGTCGGTGACGGGCATGGCATGGCCTCCAAAACGATACGTGCGGCGCGAGGGTTTGACGCAGGTCAGAATCGGCGCCTGGGCCTTCGATATCCTGACAGTGCTATTGTCTGGTCTGGCCGCCACGCATCGGCGCACGGGGGATAACCCGGGTGCAAAGCGGGTTTTGCGGCCCATCCGGCTCGGCCTCCCCCTGACTCACCCATCCATGAACGCTTTGCTGAACCGTCTGCGCCTGACCCAGCGGGTCTTTGCCGTCATCGTCGGCTATCTGGTCGTGCTCGCCCTCGTGGTCAGTGCCGGGCTGTGGGGGCTGTACACGGCCAAGACCAGCCTGCGCGAGGTGCATGCCCACCGCATGGCGATCAGCGAAGCACTGGCCACGCTGCTGCGCAACTACTACGACAACCGCTTGCACATCCTCTTGGCGTTCCAGCACGCGCCGGACAGCCCAACCCGCGCGCTGCATGACCATCCCACGTCGATGCACTTGGACGTGGTGAAACAGCAACGTGAATCGAACAACCAGGCGCTGAAAACCATCGAATCGATGCTGCCGCAGATGGACGACGAGGAGCAGCGCCTCTATCAAGCCGTGATGGACGCGCGCAAGGCCTGGCAGGCCAAGCGCGACCAGGCGCTGGAGGCCCTTCGGGCCGAGAACTTTGGCGCCGAGGTCATGCAGGCCTTTCTGGTGGCCGGCCGCACCGAAGGCGCGGCGTTCGAAGCCGCGATGCAAAAGCTCCGCGATCTGCAGCACCGGCGCGCCGACGAGGAAGCGAATGCCGCCGAGCGGCGCTACCACTTCAACCTGGCGCTGGTGGTGGCGGTGCTGTTGCTGGGTGCGCTGCCCATGACGGTGCTGATGGTGGCGACCCAGCGGCGCATGTCCAAGGGTTTTCGCATCGCCGACGAGACGGCCACCGCAATCGCGGCGGGCGACCTGTCGCGCGCCATCGTCCCCGACGGCCGCGACGAGATCGCCCATGTGCTGCAACAACTGGAGCAGATGCGCCAGGGGCTGCGCGAACTGATCGGCAATGTGGTGTCGGCCGCGGACAGCATCGCCAGTGCCGCCAGCCAGGTCGCCAGCGGCACACTGGACCTGTCGCAGCGCACCGAGCAGCAGGCCAGCTCGCTGGAGCAGACCGCGTCGGCCACCGAGCAGCTCAACAGCACCGTGCACCAGAACGCGGCCAATGCGCGGCAGGCGGACGACATGGCCGAAAAGGCGTCGGCCATCGCCGAGCGCGGCGGGGACGTGGTACGCCAGGTGGTGCAGACCATGAACGACATCAACGAGTCGTCGCAGCGCATCGCCAACATCATCGGCGTGATCGACGGCATCGCGTTCCAGACCAACATCCTGGCGCTCAACGCCGCGGTGGAAGCCGCGCGCGCCGGCGAGGCCGGGCGCGGCTTTGCCGTCGTGGCCTCCGAGGTGCGCAATCTGGCCAGCCGCAGCGCCGAGGCCGCGCGCGAAATCAAGGCCTTGATCAGCGACTCGGTGACCAAGGTGGGGACAGGCAAGGACCAGGTCGATGCCGCCGGCGCGACGATGGCCGAGATCGTCCACAGCATCGAGCGCGTCACGGAGCTGATGCGCCAGATCGCCACCTCCAGCGCCGAGCAGGCGGATGGGCTGGGGCAAATCAACCAGGCCGTCGCGCTCATGGACGGGGTGACGCAGCAAAACGCCGCCTTGGTGGAAGAGGCATCGGCCGCCGCGGCTGCCCTGCGCGAGCAAGCGCAGCAACTGACGCAGCAGGTGGGGCGCTTCCGCCTGCGTTGAGAGGGGACGGATGCGGGTCGGGATCTGGTAGGCTGGCGCCATGTCCCTGCAACAGCCGCGCCCGGTCCGCGCGTCCGCCCCGCCGCCCCTCACGGACGGGCGGTTCGCCGCCCGTACCGCCCTTCGCCCGTGGTGGCGGTGGTCGGTTTGGGGGGCGGGCTTGGCGGTGCTCGCCGCGCTGGCGGGCTGTGGCACGCCGGCACCGCGCCCCGGCGCCGCCTCGGCACCGGCCACGTCGGACCGCGACTTCGGCTACGACGGAGGGTCGGTGACGGCCACGCAGACGGGTGCGGCCTGCGAGCTGCGCTGGCAGGGTGCGCTCCATGCCGGCGCCGTGCCCCGGTTGCGCCAGGCTCTGGATGCGGTGGACCGGCAGCGCTGCGAACGCCGCACGCTCGTGCTCGGCGCCGTGGACGGGGCCGTGGGCGAAGCCATCACCATCGGCGCGATGGTGCGCAACCGGGGCTGGGACACGGCGATTGCGCCCGGGGGTCTGTGCCGCTCCCCCTGCTGGCTGGTGTTTGCCGCCGGCGCCCAGAGGCACATGGCCGATGGCCCGACGCCGGCGCGGGTGGTGTTCAGCCAGATTCCGCCCGACGCGGACTTTGGCCACCAGACTTGCGCCACCGAACTCAGCCGCGCGCAGCAGTTGACGCTGACGCGCTACCTGCGCGCCATGCTGCCGCCACCGACCGCGACCGCCGTGTACCAGAAGCTGCTGGCGGCCGACTGCCGCAGCGCCGAGGCGTACGGGCCACAGCAGGCCCGGCTGATCGGGTTGGCCACCGGGCCGGGCGGCAGCCTGCCCTGACCCGTGGGCAGCGCGCCTTCAGTGCGCCTGCTCCCAGTTGGCGCCGACGCCCACCTCGGCCACCAGCGGCACGCGCAGGGTCGCGACGCCGGCCATCAGGCGCGGCACCTCGGTGCGCACCCAGTCGATCTCTTCCGGCGGCACCTCGAACACCAGTTCGTCGTGCACCTGCAGCACCATGCGCGTGCGGCGCTGCTGCTCGTCCAACGCGCGCTGCACCGCGACCATGCTCATCTTGATCAGGTCGGCGGCCGTGCCCTGCATCGGCGCGTTGATGGCCGCGCGCTCCGCTGCAGCCCGCCGCGGCCCGTTGGGGGAATTGATTTCGGGCAGCACCAGGCGGCGGCCGAACACGGTCTCCACATAGCCGCGCGCCTTGGCCTGGGCCCGCGTGCGGTCCATGTAGTGGCGCACCCCGGCAAACCGCTCGAAATAGCGCTCGATGTAGTTCTTGGCCGCCGTCGCGTCGATGCCCAGCGCCTTGGCCAAGCCGTAGGCGCTCATGCCATAAATGAGGCCAAAGTTGATCACCTTGGCATAGCGGCGCTGCTCGGGACTGACCAGCTCCGGCGGCAGGCCAAACACCTCGGCCGCCGTGGCGCGGTGCACATCCTGCCCTTCGGCAAACGCGCGCAGCAAGGCCGCGTCCTCGCTCAGGTGGGCCATGATGCGCAGCTCGATCTGCGAATAGTCGGCGCTGGCGATGGACCAGCCCGGGGGCGCCACGAAGGCCTCGCGAATGCGCCGCCCCTCGGGCGTGCGGATGGGGATGTTCTGCAGATTGGGATCGTTGCTGGCCAGCCGCCCGGTGACGGCGACGGCCTGCGCATAGTGGGTGTGCACCCGCCCCGTGACGGGGTGGATCATGCCGGGCAGCTTGTCGGTGTAGGTGCCCTTGAGCTTGGAGAGGCTGCGATGCTCCAGGATGCGCGCCGGCAGCGGATAGTCCTCGGCCAGTTTTTCCAGGACCTCCTCGTCGGTGCTTGGCGCGCCGGTGGCGGTCTTTTTGACCACGGGCAGGCCCAGCTTGCCAAAGAAAATCTCGCCGATTTGTTTGGGCGAACCCAGGTTGAAGGGCTGGCCCGCCAGCGCGTGCGCCTCGGCCTCCAGCGCGGCGATGCGCTCACCCAGGACTTGGCTTTGCCGTCGCAGCGCCTCGGCATCGATCAGCACGCCCTGGCGCTCCATGCGGAACAGCACGTCGGAGACGGCCACCTCCAACTCGTAGATGCGCTGCAAGGCCGGCTCGGCCTGCAGCCGGGGCCACAGCACCTGATGCACGGCCAGGCACATTTCCGCATCCTCGCAGGCGTAGGGGGCGGCGCGCTCCAGCGGCACCTGCGCAAACGGGATTTGCGCCGCCCCCTTGCCGCACAGATCCTCGTAGCTCAGGCCGCGGCGCCCCAGATGGCGTTCGGCCAGGCTTTCCAGGTTGTGGGGCTTGTGCACCTCCAACACATAGCTCTGCAGCAGTGTGTCGTGGACGTAGCCGCGCACGGCGATGCCGTGGTTGGCCCACACATGCCGGTCGTACTTGACATGCTGGCCGCACTTGGGAGCGGCGGCATCCTCCAGCCAGGGCCGCAGCCGCTCCAGCACCGCGTCGAGGGGCAACTGCGCCGGCGCGCCCGGATAGTCGTGGGCGAGGGGGATGTACGCCGCCTCCCCGGGTGCGACGCTGACCGACAGGCCCACGAGGCGGGCGCGCATCGCATCCAGCGAGGTCGTTTCGGTGTCCAGCGCCACCAGGGGCGCAGTGCGCAGGCGGGCCAGCCACGCATCGAGCGTGGCCCAGTCGAGCACCGTCTCGTAGCGCAGGGCGGGCGCGGGCGGCGGATCGCCAAACAGCGTGCCCTGCGCCGCCGCCGCGGGGGTGGGGGCGGCGGCCGCGTCGCCTTCGCCGCCCAGCGCCCGGGCCAGCCCCTTGAAGCCATAGCGCTGATAGAACGCCCGCAGCGCCTCGGTGTCGGGGGCTCGCTTGCGCAACGCCTCCAGCGAGGGCAGGCCGGGCACATGGCCATCCAGGTCGCAGTCGGTGCGTATCGTCAGCAGTTGACGGCCGGTGGGCAGCCAGTCCAGGGCACGCCGCAGATGGTCGCCGGCCGCCCCCTTGATTTCGTGGGCGCGCGCCACGATGGCATCCAGCGAGCCATAGGTCTGCAGCCACTTGGCGGCCGTCTTGGGGCCGACCTTGTCCACGCCGGGCACGTTGTCGATCGCGTCGCCGACCAGGGTCTGAAAATCCACCATCAGCCGGGGCGGCACGCCAAACTCCGCCTCCACCCCGGCGACGTCGCGCACCTTGCCCGTCATCGTGTCGATGATGGTGATGCGCTCGTCCACCAGTTGGCTCAGGTCCTTGTCGCCGCTGGAGACGATCACGCGCCAGCCCTGGGACGCGGCCGTCTTCGCCAGGGTGCCGATCACGTCGTCGGCCTCCACCTCGGGCACGTCGAGCACGGGCAGGCCGAGCAGCCGGATGACCTCGTGGATGGGGGCGATCTGGGCGCGCAGGTCGTCCGGCATCGGCGAGCGGTGCGCCTTGTACTCCGGATACAGGGCGTCGCGAAACGTCGGCCCGGCCGCGTCAAATACGACGGCGATGTGGTCGGAGGGATGCTCCTTCTGCAGCGCCTGCAGCATGTTGATCATGCCGCGGATCGCCCCGGTCGCGGGGCTGGTGGGATCGCCAGGCACAGCCCTCAGGTCGGGCATGGCGTGGTAGGCGCGGTACAGGTAGCTGGAGCCATCCACCAGCACGAGCAGCGGGGCGTCGGGGTCGCGGTCGGTCATCGCGCTATTGTGCATGGCCGATTGCCTACAATCGGGGCGTCATGCTCCAACCGCCCCGCCCCACCGCCCGCGACGGCCGGCGCCACGCCGCGGCCGCCGGATACGCCCAGCCCCTGCGCCACGCCCTCGGCGTGGCCGCCGTGCTGTTCGCCTGCTCGGCCACGGCTCAACCCGCCGACAGCGCCCCGGCGGCCGCCACGGCGCCGGAGCCCAAGGTCGAACGCCTGGTGCATCAGGACGGCCACAGCCGCATCGAGGAACTGCGCGTGGGCGGCCAGACCCGCACGATCGACGTGCGCACCCGCTCCGCCCTGCCGGGCTACGAGGTGCGGCCGATCGACCCCGGCGTCGGGGATGAGCGCTCGGGGGCCGGATCGCGCCGCTGGCGCGTGCTTGCGTTCTGATCCGCCATGGCCGTCTTCACCGAGGTGGGCCGCGACGAGGCCGCGGACCTGATGCAGCGGCTCGGCCTGGGCCGCCTGGTCGACATGGCGGGCTGCGCCGGGGGCATCGAAAACACCAACTACTTCGTCAGCACCGAGCGCGACGGCCAGCGGCACGAATGGGTGCTGACCCTGTTCGAGCGGCTGACCGCGCAACAGCTCCCCTTCTATCTGTACCTGATGAAGCATCTGGCCGGCAAAGGCATCCCCGTGCCCGATCCGCAGGCCGATGCGAGCGGCGCCATCCTGCACACGGTGCGGGGCAAGCCCGCCGCCGTGGTCAACCGGCTGCGCGGCCACCACGAGCTGGCCCCCGGCCCCGAGCACTGCGCCCAGCTCGGCGCGATGCTGGCGCGCATGCACCTGGCGGGGCGGGACTACGACCGCGAGCAGCCCAATCTGCGCGGGCTGGCGTGGTGGAACGAGACGGTGCCCGTGATCCTGCCCCACCTGGCCCCGGAGCAAACGGCGCTGCTGACGGCCGAGCTGGCCTATCAAAACCACATCGCCGCCACCCCCGCGTACCAGGGACTGCCGCGCGGCCCCATTCATGCCGACCTGTTCCGCGACAACGCCATGTTCGAGGACGGGCGCCTCAGCGGTCTGTTCGATTTTTACTTCGCGGGCTGCGACACCTGGCTGTTTGACATTGCGGTGTGTCTGAACGACTGGTGCATCGACCTGGCCGATGGTGCGACAGACCCCGTGCGCACACAGGCCCTGCTCGACGCCTACCAGTCGGTCCGCCCGCTGACCGCCGCCGAGCGCGAGCTGCTGCCCGCGATGCGCCGTGCCGGTGCGCTGCGGTTCTGGATCTCGCGCCTGTGGGACTGGTACCTGCCGCGGCAGGCGGCCGTGCTCAAGCCGCACGACCCCACCCACTTCGAGCGGGTGCTGCGCGCCCGCCTCGCCGAGTGTTGACCCGCGCCCACCCCCGATGAAGCTGCACCGCGTCCCCGCCCGCACCGGCCTGCTCTGGGTCCGGCTGGGCCTGCGCACCTTTTTTCGCCAGCCCCTGGCCATGGCCGGGCTGTTCTTCCTGTTCATCATGGGGGTGAGTGTGCTCGCCATGGTACCGGTGCTGGGCGCGCCCCTGGCCCTGGCGCTGCTGCCGGCAGCCACCCTGGGCCTGATGGCCGCGACCAAAGAGGCCGACAGCGGCCGCTTCCCGATGCCGACGGTGCTGGCGAGCGCCTTTCGCGCCGGGCGCGAGCGCGTGCGGGCGATGCTGCTGCTCGGCGGGCTGTACGCCCTGGGGTCGGTCGTCGTGATGACGCTGGCCGCGTGGCTGTCCGGCGCGCCGGCCGATGCGGCCCTCGAAGGGGCCGAGACGGCGCTGACCGAGCCGGCCGTGCTGCGCAATCTGGCCTGGCAGGCGGTCCTCTACATTCCGCTGGGGCTGCTGTTCTGGCATGCGCCGGCCCTGGTCCACTGGCACGGCATCCACCCGGTCAAGAGCCTGTTTTTCAGTCTGGTGGCCTGCTGGACCAACAAAGGGGCGCTGCTGGTGTTCATGCTCGGCTGGTCGGCGGTGTTCTTTGGGGTGTCGCTCGTGCTCGTGCTGCTGGCGTCCGCACTGGGCGGGGCGTCGGCGATGCAGGTGCTGGTGTTCCCGGCCGCGTCGCTGCTGAGCGCGGCGTTCTTCACGTCGCTGTATTTCACCTTCCGCGACAGCTTTCTGACCGACGAGGGCGAGCCCCCGGCCTGAACCGTCAGCCCCACCGCTCGGGGCGGTACGGCGCCGGATCGACGAAGGGCGGCTCGCCCGCGATCATCTCCGCCAGCAACCGGCCGGCCACCGGACCCAAGGTGAAGCCCTGGTGCGAATGCCCGAAGTTGAACCACAGGCCCGGGTGGCGCGGCGCCGCCCCCATGATGGGGAGCATGTCCGGCGTGCAGGGGCGCGCCCCCAGCCAGGGCGGTTCATCCAGCGCCCGGCCCAGATCCATGAGCTCGCGCGCGGCCGCCTCGGCCCGGCGCACCTGAACCGGCGTGGCGGGCGCATCGCGGTGGGCAAATTCGGCACCCGTGGTCAGGCGCAGTCCCCGGCGCATGGGCACCAGGACGAAGCCCCGCTCGGCGTCCAGCGCCGGCCGCTGCAAGACCCCGCCCCCGGTGTAGTGCTGGTGGTAGCCGCGTTTGACGAACAGCGGCAGCCGGTAGCCCAAGCGTTGCAACAGGGTGTCGGACCACGGCCCGAGCGCCACCACGGCGACCGGGGCCTCGATGGCCCCGTCCGGCAAGGGCAGGCGCCACCCCCGCCCATGCGGGGTCAGGGCCGTGGCGTCGCCCCGGACCAGACGGCCGCCACGCTGCACGAACAGCCGCGCGTAGGCGCTGACCAGCTCCGCTGGATCGCGCACGGACCAGGGATCCTGCCAATGCACGGCCCCCGCCAGCGGGTGGCGCAACGCCGGCTCGGCCTGGGCCAGACCGGCGGCATCGAGCACAGTACAACGCAGGCCAAACGCCAGCGCCAGCCGCTCGGCGTCGCGCGCGGCCGCCTCCCACACGCGCCCCGTGCGGTACACGTCCAGGTAGCCGACCGGCCGGACCGCCTCGGCCGCGCCGGCCTGCTCGATCAACGGCCGGTGCTCGTCCAGGCAATGCTCGATCAAGCGGGCATAGGCCTGCACCTGCCGCGGATACCGCGCCGGCCCGGAGTCGACGAAATAGCGCCACAGCGGGCGCACCAGGGACGGCAGCGCCGACAGGTGGTAGTGCACATCCACCCCCAGGCCCAGGGCAGCCTGCAGCAGCTTGCCCCACTGGCGCGGGAATGGGTAGGGCTCTACCGCCTCGCGCTGGATCAGGCCGGCGTTGCCCAGCGACGTCTCCTGCCCCGGCTCGCGGCGATCGACCAGCACGACGTCGTAGCCGCGCTGCTGCAGATGCAGCGCGGTGCAGGTGCCAATCATGCCGGCCCCCAGCACGAGGGCCTGTCGGTCGGCGGCAGCAGCGTTCGTCATGGATTCGGTGGGCAGTAATCGGGGGATCAGGCCACGGGGGTGAGCTTGGCGACGGCCAGCGCCAGCCATTTGGTGCCGTGGCGCCGAAAATCCACCTGGGCCCGGGCATCGGCCCCCTGCCCTTCGATGGCCAGCACCCGGCCTTCGCCAAACTTGGTGTGGAAGACCGCCATGCCGGTGCGGATCTCGGCCCCGCTGGCGCTGACGGCCGGCTCGCTGCGGGCCGGCGCCCGCGCCACCGGAATGCCCGCCATGCCGGCGGGCCGATCATCGCCCAGGGCGCTGCGGCCCCAGGCGGGCTGCGCGACGGGCATCGCTGCGGCCCCGGCGCCCCCGGCGGCCCAGCCACCGCCCCAGCCCCCCGCCGCGCGCGCGCGGCGCGGGCTGAGCCATTGCAGGCTGTCTTCCGGCAACTCGTCCAGAAACCGGCTGGGAATGTGGTAGCGGGTCTGCCCGTGCAGCATGCGGGTCTGCGCATGCGTGAGGTAGAGCCGCCGGCGCGCCCGCGTGATGGCGACGTACATCAGCCGGCGCTCCTCTTCCAGCCCATCCAGGCTGGACAGGCTGTTCTCGTGTGGAAACAGCCCCTCCTCCAGCCCGGTGATGAAGACAGCGTCGAACTCCAGCCCCTTGGCCGCATGCACCGTCATCAGCTGCACCGCCGCCTGACCGGCCTGCGCCTGGTGGTCCCCGGCCTCCAGCGCCGCATGGGTCAGGAAGGCGACCAGCGGGCTCACGGTCTCGCCCGTCTCGGTCTCCACCCCGGCGGACACCGGCGCCGCCGGCCCGGTCTCGTCCAGCGGCAGCGCCACGGCCTCGCGGCCAAAGCCCTCCTGGCTGACGAAGCTCTCGGCGGCGTTGACCAGCTCTTCCAGGTTTTCGATGCGCTCGGCCCCCTCGCGCTCGGCGCGGTAGTGCTCGACCAACCCGCTGTCGGCCAGCACGCCTTCGATGATCTCCCGCAGCGGTCGGCCGACGCTGCGCTCACGCATCACGTCCAGCTTGGCAACGAACGCCACCAGATGGGCGCCGCCCTTGCCCCCCACGGCCGTGACGGCGTCGTGCAGCGAGCAGCCGCCCTCGCGCGCGGCCTGCTGCAGCTGCTCGATGGTGCGCGCCCCGATGCCGCGTGGCGGGAAGTTGACCACGCGCAAAAAACTGGTGTCGTCGTGCGGATTCTCCAGCAGGCGCAAGTAGGCCAGCGCATGCTTGATCTCGGCCCGCTCGAAAAAGCGCAGCCCCCCATAAACGCGATATGGAATGCCGGCGTTGAACAGCGCGCCCTCCAGCGCCCGGCTCTGGGCGTTGCTGCGGTAGAGCAGCGCAATCTCCTGCGGCGGCAAGCCGTCCTGGCGGGTGAGCTGGCGGATCTCGTCGATCACCCACTGCGCCTCCTCGAAGTCGCTGGGCAGCTCCACGACGCGCAGGCGGTCGCCCTCGCCCTGCTCGGTGCGCAGGTTTTTGCCCAGGCGCTGGCGGTTGTGGTCGATCAGGTGGTTGGCCGCGTGCAGGATGTGCCCGACGCTGCGGTAGTTTTGCTCCAGCTTGATGGGCGCGTCGATGCCAAACTCGCGCACGAAGTCGCTCATATTGCCCACGCGCGCACCGCGAAAGGCGTAGATGCTCTGGTCGTCGTCGCCGACCGCCATCACCGCATTGCCGCATGGGACGAAGCGCCCGCCCGACTCGTCACCGGCCAGCAGTTTGATCCACGCGTACTGCAGCCGGTTGGTGTCCTGGAACTCGTCGATCAGCAGGTGGCGAAAGCGCCGCTGGTAGTGCACCCGCAGAGGCTCGTGGTCGCGCAGCAGCTCGTAGGAGCGCAGCATCAGCTCCCCGAAGTCCACCACCCCCTCGCGCTGACACTGCTCCTCGTAGCGGCGGTAGAGCTCGATTTTCTGCCGCGTGTCCTCGTCGCGCGCGGCCATGTCCCGCGGGCGCAGCCCGTCCTCCTTGGCGCCGGCGATGAACCACTGCAGCTCCTTGGGTTTGACGCGTTCCTCATCGACGCCCAGGGCCTTGAGCAGCCGCTTGATCGCGCTGAGCTGATCCTGCGTGTCCAGGATCTGGAAGGTCGCCGGCAAACCCGCCAACGCATGGTGGGCCCGCAGCAGCCGGTGGCACAGGCCGTGGAAGGTGCCGATCCACATGCCGCGCACGTTGAGCGGCAGCAGGGCCGACAGACGCGCCAGCATCTCCTTGGCGGCCTTGTTGGTGAAGGTCACCGCCAGAATGGCGCCGGGCGAGGCCTGCCCCGTGGCCAGCAGCCACGCGATGCGGGTGGTCAGCACCCGCGTCTTGCCAGAGCCGGCGCCGGCCAGCACCAGCGCATGCACCGGCGGCAGCGTGACGGCGGCGAGCTGTTCCGGGTTGAGGGCGCGCAGCAGCGGATGATCGGGCGGCAGGGACGGCGGGGCCCGGTGGGGGGTGGCCCCGTCGGCGAACAAATCGGTCATGCGGCGATTGTAGGCAGCGGCCCCAGTCCAACGCCCCCAGCCGGCGGCCTCAGTTGCGCGGGCGCTGCGGCGGCTCCAGCGTGATTTCCACGCGCCGGTTTTGCGCGCGTCCCTGCGGGGTGTCGTTGGAGGCAAGCGGCCGCGTGTCCGCCAGGCCGGTCGCGCGCAGGCGCGTCGGATTCAGGCCCCGGGCCTCAAGCTGGCGCACGACGCTGCTGGCCCGCGCGGCGGACAGCTCCCAGTTGGAGGGGAAACGGGCGGTCTGGATGGGGACGTTGTCCGTGTGCCCCTCCACCACGATGGTGTAGTCCGGCACGCGGTTGAAGGCGGGCAGCAGCCGGTCGATGATGGCCTGCCCCGCCGGCGTCAGCACCGCCTCGCCGGAGGGGAACAACACCTCGGACGGGATGCGAAAGCTCACCCCCTCGTCGCGCACCAGCACCTGGATGTCCTTGCCCAGGTCCCCCAGGGCGAGGGACGGGGACGGCGCGGGCTCACTCGCGGGCGGCGCATCGGTGCCCGGCCGCGGTTCGAGCGCATCGGGCTGGCGTTGCTCGGTGGGATGCGTCCCCGGCCCAGGCGTGGCCGATGGTCGCTCGACCGGCGGCACGATGCTGCCCCCGCCGCCCGGCAGCACCTGCCCGGCCACGGCGGGCACCTGTCCCTGCGCCTCGGGCCGGCCCAGCGGCGGCTTGCGCTTGATCGGCTCGGAAAACGCCAGCATCACCACGAGCATGACGAGCAGCAGCGTCACCACATCCAGATAGGTGAGCAGCCAGGTCTCCTCCTCCGGCACGGGGTCGGGGTCGGCATGCCAGCGCTGGTAGCGCCCTTTTTGCAGGGGGCCGGGCCTCGCGGGCGCAGCCGACACGGGGGCCGGCGCCCGCCCCGGCCCCGCCGCCGGGCACTGTCGGGCCGGAGGCGGTGTCGCGGATTTCATCCTCGCGGTGCGCGACGAAGGAGTTGAGCGTCTCGCGCATCAGCGACGGGCTGCGGCGCGCGCACATCATCGAAATGCCCTGCAGCACCATATTCATGAGCACGATGCGCTGCTCGGTGCGGCGCTCCAGCTTGACGGCCACGGGTTTGAACACCAGGTTGGCCAACAGAATGCCGTAGAACGTCGTCATCAGGGCCACGGCCAGGTGTTTGCCGATCACGACCAGGTCCCCGCTGGCGATCACGTCCATCAGGTTGATCAGGCCGACCAGGGTGCCGATCATGCCGAAGGCGGGCGCGTAGCTGGCCATGACGCGAAAGAGCTGCGCCTCGGCCGCCTCCTTGGCTTTCATGCGCGAAATCCGCCACTGCAGCAGGTCCAGGATGTCCTCTTCCGGGATGCGGTCGATGACCAGCTGCACCCCCGTGCGCAGGAAGGGATTGGAGATGCGCGGCAGCGCCTTCTCGACCATCACCGGGTCGTCGCGCATCCACAGGCGCGAGACGTCCACCAGCTCCTCGATGTCGCGCTCGGTGTACAGGCGCTCGTTGCGCATGACGGTGCCAATGAGCTTGAAAACCCGCAGCACCTCGCCCATCGGGTAGCTCAGGAAGGTGGCGGCCATGGTGCCCACCAGGACGATGCCGATGCTCGGCCAGTCGATGAACAGCCAGGGATCGTCGGCCGCAAACAGGATCAGGACGCCCAGCAGGACGACGCTGGCGACCATGCCGATCAGGGTGGAGGGATTCATCCGCACGCGCTCCAAGGGGGCGGCATCGCCCCATGCGGGCTATTGTGCCCCAGCCAACTGGCATAGAATCAAGCACCGGGCCCAAACGTTGGAGCCCGGTTTTTGTGTCCACCGCCCCGTGCTGGCGGCTTCGGACCCGGCCGGCTCCAAATCAAGCGCTCGCAGCCATTGGGCCGCGCACTGCCACAACGCGCCGCCCGCCCCCACTGCAACCCCGGAGCCTTGACCATGGAAATCTTCGACTACGACAACGTCCTGCTGCTGCCGCGCAAATGCCGCGTGGAAAGCCGCAGCGAATGCGACACCTCGGTGGAGTTTGGCGGCCGGCGCTTCAAGCTGCCGGTGGTGCCGGCCAACATGAAGACGGTGCTGGACGAGCGCATCAGCGAATACCTGGCCGCCAACGGCTACTTTTACGTCATGCACCGCTTCGACCTGGACAGCGTGGCCTTTGCCAAGCGCATGCGCGAGCAGGGCCTGTTCGTCTCCATCAGCTCCGGCGTCAAGGCGGCCGACTACGCGGTGATCGACCGGCTCGCCGCCGAGGGCGTGGGGGCCGACTACATCACCATCGACATCGCCCATGGCCACGCGGACAGCGTGCGCAAGATGATCGAGCACATCAAGCACAAGCTGCCGCAGACCTTCGTGATTGCCGGCAACGTGGGCACGCCCGAGGCCGTGATCGACCTGGAAAACTGGGGCGCGGACGCCACCAAGGTCGGCATCGGGCCAGGCAAGGTGTGCATCACGCGGCTCAAGACGGGCTTTGGCACCGGCGGCTGGCAGCTCTCGGCGCTCAAGTGGTGCGCGCGGGTGGCGACCAAGCCCATCATCGCCGACGGGGGCATCCGCCACCATGGCGACATCGCCAAAAGCGTGCGCTTTGGCGCCGCGATGGTGATGATCGGCTCGCTCTTCGCCGGCCACGAGGAATCCCCCGGCCAGACGGTGGAGGTGGACGGCAAACTCTACAAGGAGTACTACGGCTCGGCCAGCGACTTCAACAAGGGCGAGTACAAGCACGTCGAAGGCAAGCGCATCCTGGAGCCGCTCAAGGGCAAACTCGCCGACACCCTGCGCGAGATGCAGGAGGACCTGCAAAGCTCCATCAGCTACGCCGGCGGGCGCACCCTGGCCGATCTGCGCAAGGTGAACTACGTGATCCTCGGCGGCGAAAACGCCGGCGAGCACCTGCTGATGTGACGGCAGGGCGCGCGCCGCGCCCCCACTCGTCCCCGCCCCTCAACCGCCGGCGGGGATGCCAAAGACCAGCTGCATCGCCAGGGCGTGCAGCCGGGTGCCGGGCAGACTCAGGTCCTCCAGCACGCTGAAGTGGTTGCGCCCCGCGATGCGCTCGACCACCGGTACGCGGCGCGCGCCCCAGGCCTTGCGCATCACGCCGTTTTGGCGCAGGAACTCCGCACTCTCGTCCCCGCCGACCACAGTGTAGAGCGTGCCGGTGGCGGGCGCGGGCAGCCGGGCCGGGCTGACCCGCTGGACCTGCTCGGGGGTCAGGCGCAGCGACGCCTGCAAAAACGGCACCCGACTCACGGGCTCCAGGTCGTACAACCCGGAGATGGACAACGCGCCCTTGACCAGATCCGCCGGCAGACCGCGGCGCACGCGCGGCCACTCACACAGCATCAGCTGTGTGGCCAGATGGCCACCGGCCGAGTGGCCCACCAGATACACCCGCGCGGGGTCGCCCCCGTGCTCGGCCGCATGGGCGTGCACCCAGTCCACGGCCCGCACCATCTGCATCACGATGTCCGGGATCGTCACCGCGGGGCACAGGGCGTAGTTGGGCACCACGACGCATGCGCCCTGGTTGCGAAAGGGCACGGCCAGAAACGAATGCTCGGATTTGTCGAGCGAGCGCCAATAGCCCCCGTGGATGAAAACCACCACGGGGGAGCCGGCCGCGCGCGCGGGGAAGATGTCCAGCGTCTCCTGCGGGCCGCTGCCATAGGGCACATCCAGCACGCAGGGGTGCGCCTCCCGGGCGTCCTCGGACGCCTCGGCCCAGCGCGCAAAGTGCATCGCGTGCTCGGGCACCAGCGCCCGGTTGTTGTACATGCGGTCCAGCCATTCGGGGCTTCGGCGCGCCATGGTGTCTCCTCTTGCGGGCGGTGATGCCCGCAATGTTCGCACACCCGGCGGCGCCGGCCTCCGGATCGGCCGCAAAACTGCGCGGCAGCGGCTCAGCGCGGCGCGCGGCGCGGGGCCGATTCCGGGCGCCGTCCGCGCGGCGCCCCGGGGCGCCCGCCCCAGCCGCGGTGGCCGTCGGGACGGCGCGCGTGGCGCGGCGTGTCGATGGGCCGCTGCGGCTCCAGGCCCGGGATCGTCAGGGCCGGGATCGGCTGGCGGCTGAAGGCCTCGATGGCACCAATGCGGCGGCGGTCGCGCGGCTCGGCCATGGTGACGGCCAGACCGCGGCGCCCGGCCCGACCGGTGCGCCCGATGCGGTGCACATAGTCCTCGGCCTTCATCGGCAAGCCGTAGTTGAAGACATGGGTGATGGTGGGCACGTCGATGCCGCGGGCAGCCACATCGGTGGCCACCAGGATCTGCACCTGTCCTTGCCGCAGCGCCTGCAGCCGGCGGTTGCGCAGCCCCTGGCTGAGGGCCCCGTGCAGGGCCACGGCGGCAAAGCCCGCATGCTGCAGATCTTGCGCCAGCTCATCGCACTCGATTTGCGTGCTGGCAAACACGATGGCCTGCTCGATCGCCTCGTCACGCAGCCAGTGGTCCAGCACCCGGCGCTTGTGCGAAGGGCTGTCGCACCAGTACAGGCGCTGCTCGATGTGGGTGTGGCGGTCCTGCGCCGTCTCCAGCGCGACGCGCTGCGGCTCGCGCATGATGCGCGCGGCCAGCGCCTGGATGCGCGGCGCGAAGGTGGCGCTGAACATCAGCGTCTGGCGGCGGCCTTCGGTCAGGCGGTGGATCTCGGCCAGATCCTCGGCAAAGCCCAGGTCCAGCATGCGGTCGGCCTCGTCGAGGACGACGTGCTGCACCGCATCCAGCCTCAGATGGCCGCCGCGGTGCAGGTCGAGCAGGCGCCCCGGGGTCGCCACCACCACGGCCGCGCCGGCCAGGCGCTGCAGTTGCACCGCATAGGGCATGCCGCCCACCACGGTCGCCACGCGCAGGCCGCGCGTGTGGCGCAGCAGGTCCACGGCGTCGTGCGCCACCTGTTGGGCCAGCTCCCGCGTGGGGCACAGCACCAGCGCCTGCGGCGCCGCCGGCTCGAAGCGACCGCGCCCCGGTCCGCGGCCGCGGCGGGCGGACTCGCGCACGGGCTCGGCCACGGCCTGTCGGCACAGGGCGTCCAGCACGGGAAGCAAATAAGCGGCGGTCTTGCCGCTGCCGGTCTGGCTGGACACCATCAGGTCGGCACCGTCCGCATCGCGGGCCAGGGCTGGCGGGATGGCCGCCTGTTGTACGGGGGTGGGCTTAACGTAGCCGAGGTCGGCCACGGCACGCAGCAGGGGTTCGGCCAGGCCGAGCGCGGCAAAGCCGCCGTCGCAGCCGGTGGCTGCAGGGGTCGAAGGGTTCATGGTTGGGATCCGTCAGGTTGTCATCACATCGACTACCAACGAATCAATCCTTCCACGGGACCGGCAAGCAGCAGATGCAACAAAAAACCGGCGCCGAGTAGCGCCGGATGACCGCATTATGGCACAGATTCGGTGTCAGCGGGTCAGCAGCAGCTCCACCACCCGGAACAGCACCGCCGCCAGCATCGCCGTCGCGGGCACCGTGACGATCCACGCCGCGACGATGCGCAGCACCACCGAGCGCTTGACGATCTCCTGCTTGTACGCCTTCTTGAAGGCCTTGCGCTCCTTCTTGCTGAACCAGTCCGGCGCCAGCTCGCCGCGGCGCTCCAGATCCTTGGCGCGGCGCTTCATCTCCGCCAACATGCGCTTTTTCTCGTCCACGGGCGCGGCTTCGAAGCGGTTCAGATACGCCTCGACCGCCTCGCGGTCCTCGCCCTGGTGGGCGGCGCGGACGACGGCCTCCATCTTGGCGTAGTTGACCTTGAGCAACTCCCGCAGAAAGCCCACCCCGAACACCGCACCGATCGAGACATGGGTGGTGGACACGGGCATGCCGAGCTGGGACGCGACGATCACCGTCAACGTCGCCGCCATCGCGATAGCGTAGGCGCGCATGCGGTCCAGCTCGGTGATCTCCTTGCCCACGGTCATGATCAACTTGCCGCCGTACAGCGCCAGCCCGAGCGACAGGCCCAGCGCCCCCAGCACCAGGATCCACAGCGGCGTCGCCGCCGTGGCCACCACGGCCCCGTGCAGGACCGCCTCGTAAATCGCCGCCAGCGGTCCGATCGCATTGGCCACATCGTTGGCGCCGTGCGCAAAGCTCAGCAACGCCGCGGCAAACACCAGCGGCCATGTGAACAGCTCGTTGACCGCGGACTTGGTCCCGGGCAGCGCGGCCGCACGGCGTGCGATGGGCCCGCGGATGACCGCATAGGTCAGCGCGGCGGCCACGAAGCCGGCCAGCACCGCCTGCCAGAACCCGATCTTCATGACGTTGTTGAGGCCCTTGAGCAGCATGTAGGTCGCAAAGGCCCACGCCATGGCCGCAATCAGCAGCGGCACGCGGCGCCCGGCCGCCGTTGCCATGTCGGCCTGGTAGGTGATCGAGCGCTTGATGAAGTACAGGACGGCCGCCGCGACGGCCCCACCGAACAGGGGCGAGATGACCCAGCTCGCCACGATGGCGCCGATGGTGCCCCAGTTGATGACCGTCCAGCCGCCGGCCGCGATCCCCGCGCCGGCCACCGCCCCGATGATGGAATGGGTGGTCGACACCGGCGCGCCGAGCACCGTGGCCAGGTTCAGCCACAACGCCCCCGCCAGCAAGGCGGCGAGCATCAGCCAGGTGAAGCGCTGGGGTTCGGCGAAGGAGCGCATATCGATGATGCCGCCCTTGATGGTGCCGACGACGTCGGCCCCCGCCACGATGGCGCCCAGCGCCTCGAACAGGGCCGCCACGAGGATCGCCCCGCCGAGGCCAATGGCGCCGGAGCCGACCGGCGGCCCCATGTTGTTGGCCACGTCGTTGGCGCCGATGTTCATCGCCATGTAGGCGCCGATGGCCGCGGCGATGATCAAAAACCACAGGGCCTGGGTGGACAGCCCCGCCACGGCTTTGACCGAGACGGCGGCGTACAAACCGGCCGCAACCAGACCGGCGACGGCCGCGGCCAGCCGCAGCGACTGCTCGAGCTGCTCACGGCCCGACCGGGTAACGGGGGACAGGATGGCGGACATGATGACGTGTCACGGAATAGTCAAAATTCCGCGAGCATACACCGGGCCGCCGGGCCCGCCCGCTCAGGCCGACAGGCGCAGGAAGTGTTCGCGGTAGTGCGCCAGCTCGTCGATGGATTCGTGCACGTCGGCCAGTGCCGTGTGGCGCTGCTGCTTCTTGAACGCGCCATAGACCTCCGGCCGCCAGCGCCGCGCCAGTTCCTTGAGGGTGCTCACGTCCAAATTGCGGTAATGGAAATAGGCCTCCAGCCGGGGCATGTAGCGGACCAGAAAACGGCGGTCCTGCCCGACGCTGTTGCCGCACATGGGCGATGCGCCCTTGGGCACGTAGCGCCCGATGAAGTCGAGCAACTGCTGTTCGGCCTCCGCCTCGGTCACGCGGCTGGCCTTGACCTTGTCGATCAGGCCGCTGCGCCCGTGCGTGCCCTTGTTCCAGGCGTCCATGGCGTCGAGCACGGCGTCGCTTTGGTGGATCACCAGCACCGGTCCCTCGATGCGCGGATGCAGGTGCGGGCCGGTGACCACCACGGCCACCTCCAGCAGGCGCTCGGCCTCGGGGTCCAGGCCGGACATCTCGCAGTCGATCCAGACCAGATTCTGGTCGCTCTTGGGCAAGGTCAGGGCCTCGGCGGACAGCGGTTCAGGCAGGGTGTTGGAGCTCGTCATGGCGCCCATTGTCGCCGACGCGCGGGCACGACATTGGCTAGACTGCGCGCATGGACACCGCCCTGCCCGCGCACCTGCTCTGGACCTGGACTTTCGTGGCCCTGCTGGTGGCCGGCCTGCTGCTGCGGGGCTGGCTGTACGCCCGCCAAATCCGGCACGTCGCGCGCCACCGCAACCGGGTGCCCGCAGCGTTTGCGCCCCACGTCAGCGCCGAGCAGCACGCCAAGGCCGCCGCCTACACGATCGACAAGACGCGGCTGGCGTTGACCGAGGCGGTCTGGAGCGCAGCCATCCTGGTTGGCTGGACCCTGCTCGGCGGGCTCGACCGGCTCAATCAGGCGCTGTTGCAGTGGCTGGGGGACGGGCTGCCGCAGCAGGTCGCGCTCGTGGGGGCCTTCTTTGCCATCGGCGCGCTGCTGGAGCTGCCGCTAGCGTGGTGGCGCACCTTCCGGCTGGAAGCCGCCCACGGGTTCAACCAGATGACGCCGGGTCTGTGGGTGGCCGACGGGCTCAAGGGCGCGGCCGTGGCAGCGGCCCTGGGCCTGCCGCTGGCGGCTTTGGTCCTGTGGCTCTACGACGCCGCGGGCCCCACCTGGTGGCTGTGGGCCTGGCTGGCCTGGATGGCCTTCAACACCACGCTGTTGCTGCTCTATCCCCGCGTCATCGCGCCCCTGTTCAACCGCTTCGAGCCGCTGACCGACGCCCACCTGCGCGAGCGCGTCGAGTCCCTGCTGGCCCGCTGCGGCTTTCGCGCCGCGGGGGTGTATGTGATGGACGGCAGCCGGCGCAGCGCGCACGCCAACGCCTACTTCACCGGGTTTGGCCCCGCCAAGCGCGTGGTGTTGTTCGACACCCTGCTGCAACGCCTGGAAGCGGCCCAGATCGATGCCGTGCTCGCGCATGAGCTGGGGCATGCCCACCACCGGCATGTGCTCAAGCGCCTGGTGTGGATGGGGCTGGGCAGCGGGGCCGCGCTGGCGCTGCTGGGCTGGCTGTCGCAACAGCTGTGGTTTTACTTTGGTCTGGGGGTGACGCCCAGCCTGACCGGCAGCAACGCCGCCCTGGCCCTGTTGCTGTTCGGGATGGTGTTGCCCCTGGCGGGGGTGTTCGTCGCGCCGCTGTTCAGTGCCCTGTCCCGCCGCGATGAATACCAGGCCGACCGCTACGCCGTGCAGCAGACGGGCCCGAGTGCGCTGGCGGGCGCCCTGCTCACGCTGTACCGCGACAACGCCAGCACGTTGACGCCGGACCCCTGGTTCGTGCGCTTCTTTTATTCCCACCCCCCGGCGGCGGACCGGCTGGCGCGCCTGGGACCGGTCAGGGAGCCCGCATGAACCGGCGCCGCGACGCCACCGCCCCCCTGCCAGGTGCGCACGACGGCCTGGTCGTTGCCACCTATGGCCGACACCTGCTGGTCGAAGCAGACGACCGCACCCGCACGCGCTGCCACCCGCGCGGCAAACGGCAAGAGGCCGTGGTCGGCGACCGGGTGCGCTGGACGCCCTCCGGTGACGAGGGCGTCGTCGATGCCGTGCTGCCGCGCCGCAACGTGCTGTTCCGCCAGGACGCGCTGCGCACCAAGGTGTTCGCCGCCAACCTGGATCAGGTGCTGGTGCTGCTGGCGGCAGAGCCGACGTTTGCCGAACCCCAGCTGGCCCGCGCGCTGATCGCAGCCCGGCAGGCCGGAATCGAGCCGTTGATCGCCCTGAACAAACGCGATGTGCAGCCCGCCTTCGCCGAGGCATGGGCGCGTCTGGCGCCCTACCGCGCCATGGGCGAAACCGTGCTGCCGCTGCAACTGCAAGGGGACGATGCGAGTGCCGACGCGGACCTGGCCGCATTGACCGAGCGGCTGCGCGGACGGGTGACCCTCGTGATGGGGGCCTCCGGCGTGGGCAAGAGCACCCTGGTCAACCGGCTGGTGCCCCATGCGCAGGCCGACACCCAGGCCATTTCGCGCGCGCTGGGGACCGGCCGGCACACGACCACCCGAACGAGCTGGTACTGGCTGGATGACGGGCACGGCGGCGCCCTGATCGACTCGCCGGGGTTCCACGAGTTTGGGCTGCACCACATCGCCCCCGAGGCCCTGGCGCGATGGATGCCCGACCTGGCCCCCTACGTCGGGCAGTGCCGCTTTCACAACTGCACCCACCGGCGCGAACCCGGCTGCGCGATTCAGGCGGCCATCGCCCCGCACGGGCCGATCGCCCCGCACCGCTGGCGGATGTACCATAACCTGTACGAGGAATTGGCCGCGGCGCGCACGCCCTGACCCTTGGCCCCCGCCCCTTGACCGCCTGAACCGACAGGCGGCAGGTCAAAAGATGCGTGCCAGCAGCGCAAGCGCCAGCAGCAGCAACCACAGCACGACACTGCGCCACACCAGCCCCACCACACTGGCCAGGTGGGCGAGCTGCGGCTCGGGCAAATCGGCGGTCAGGGGCTCCTCCCCCACGACGCCGCGGGACAGGCGCACCTGGATGGCGCCCTCGGCCACCGACAGCAGCAGGTCGTCGCTGGGCTCCTGCCAAGGCCGGCGCTGCTGCCGCCAACGCTCCAGCGCATCCTCGAAGTGGCCCACGACGGCAAACCCCAGGACGGTCACCCGCGCCGGCCCGGCGTCGATCCAGCACCACGCCCGCTGGGCTAACCGGGCCACCGGCTCGCTCACCGGGGCATCCGGACGCCGCGTGCCGCCCCAAGCCTGTGCCAGCCACGCGGCCAAGCGGTACAGCACCGCCCCCGCCGGCCCCAGGCCGAATGCCGCCAGCACCACGAACCAGACGAACACCCCAAACACATGTCGGTGCGACGACAGGATGGCATGAGCGATGACGCGCCGCAGCAACTCCTCGCGTGGCCACTCGACGGCATCGCCCCCTTGCCACTGCGCGAACAGGGCCCGCGCGCGCGCCTCGTCGCCCGACTCCAGCGCCGCGCGAATCGCCGTGAAGTGGTGGCTGAACTGACGAAAGCCCAGGGTGACATACAGCACAGCCACCGTCCACACGAACGCCAGCAAGCCGCTGGCCCGCGCCAACAGAGCATGGACGAGGGCGGTCGCCAGCACCGGCACCCCCAGCGCCACCGTCCAGACCAGCCAGCCATGCACCGCATGCCCGGCGTCGAACTGGCGCTGCACCCACGCCGCCCAGGCCCCGGCGGCGCCCAGCCACGGCGCCTGCGGCCCGGGGCGCCGCGCCTGGTCGAGCACGAGGGCGATCAGGACCGCGAAAAATGTCATGCGCGGATCATAGCGGCCGCCCCGGCCAGAAGGAACCGATACAGGTTGCGCAGCATGCCCGCGGTCGCGCCCCAGATGAAGCGCTGGCCCTGCGGATCGTCGTAGGGCATGGACAGCCAGCGCCGCGTCACGCCGCCCCAATCGACCTCGTGGTGGCGATGGTGGCGGGGGTCCATCAGAAAATCCAGCGGCACCTCGAAGGCCTCGGCCACCTCCTGTGGATTCGGGCGCCACGGTCCGCTCGGGCGCACCAGACCGACCACTGGCGTGATCTCGAAGCCCGAGCCGGTCGCATACACCGGCAGGGTGCCGAGCGGCTCCACCCACTCCGGGGCCACGCCGACCTCCTCCGCCGCCTCGCGCAAGGCGCAGCGCACCGGGTCGCCCGCATCGCCGGCATCCAGCTTGCCCCCCGGGAAGGCCACCTGTCCGGCGTGCGTGGGCAGGTGCGCGGTGCGCTGCGTCAGCAGCACCGTCGGCCGCGCGCGCCAGACCAGGGGCACCAGCACCGCCGCGGGCTTGGGCGGCCCATCGACCCAGCGCGGCTCCGCGCGAATCTCGGGCGTCCACACCGGCGGCCGGGCGAACCAGCCGCGCAAGTCCTGCTCACCCAGTCGCTCCACGGGCACGCGGGGCAACCCGTCGTCCCGGGCAACGACGGGCACCTGGCGAGGATCGAACGCGGGGAGGGTCAAGGTCGTCTCCGTTGGGGGCCCCATTGTGCCGCGGCCCGCTCATGCATGAATTGCATGGCCGCATGGGAAACCGGCTTTGGACAAGCCCGGCGGGCACGCCTATGCTGCGCGCCATGTTCAACTCTTGCACCGGATGACATGAGCTTGCATCCCGACACCACCGCCCCCCGGCACGCCTTGCCGTCCTACCTGGATCCGCACCACCTGGGCCCCTGGGGCATCTTTTTGCAACAGGTGGATCGCGTCACCCCGCACCTGGGCAACCTCGCGCGCTGGGTGGAAACGCTCAAACGCCCCAAGCGCATCCTGGTCGTGGACGTGCCGATCCAAATGGACGACGGCTCCATCGCGCACTTCGAGGGCTATCGGGTGCAGCACAACACCTCACGCGGGCCGGGCAAGGGGGGCGTGCGCTTTCACCAGGACGTCACGCTCTCCGAGGTGATGGCGCTCGCGGCCTGGATGTCGATCAAGAACGCCGCCGTCAACGTGCCCTTTGGCGGCGCCAAAGGGGGGGTGCGCGTCGATCCCAAGCAGATGTCCATGGGCGAGCTGGAGCGCCTGACCCGCCGCTACACGAGTGAGATCGGTCTCATCATCGGCCCGACCAAGGACATCCCTGCGCCGGACGTGAACACCAACGAACGCGTCATGGCCTGGATGATGGACACCTACTCGATGAACGTGGGGGAGACGGCCACAGGGGTCGTCACTGGCAAGCCGATCAGCCTGGGCGGCTCGCTCGGCCGCCACGAGGCAACCGGCCGCGGCGTCTTCACGGTCGGGGCGGAGTCGGCGCGGCGCATCGGGCTGGACGTGGCCGGTGCGCGGGTGGCGGTCCAGGGCTTCGGCAACGTGGGCGGCATCGCGGCCAAGCTGTTTGCCGAGGCCGGCGCCCGCGTGGTCGCCGTGCAGGACCACGCCGGCTGCGTGTACCGCGAATCCGGCCTGGACGTGCCGGCGCTGCTCGCCCACGTCAAGCGCACGGGCAGTGTCGCCGGCTTCGAAGCGGCCGAGGCCCTGGAGCGCGACCGCTTCTGGGACGTGCCCTGCGACATCCTGATCCCGGCCGCCCTGGAGCAGCAAATCACTGCCGCCAACGCCCACCGCATCACGGCCCGCCTCATCATCGAAGGCGCCAACGGCCCGACCACCCCGGACGCCGACGACATCCTGCGCGACCGGGGCGTGCTCGTCGTGCCGGACGTGGTCGCCAACGCCGGGGGCGTGACGGTCAGCTACTTCGAGTGGGTGCAGGATTTCTCCAGCTACTTCTGGAGCGAGGAAGAGATCAACGAGCGCCTGATCCGCATCATGAAAGGCGCGCTGGACGCCGTGTGGCAAGTGGCCGAAGACAAAGGCGTGAGCCTGCGCACCGCCACCTTCATCGTGGCGTGCGAGCGCATCCTGCGCGCGCGCGATCTGCGTGGGCTCTACCCCTGAAACCCCCTGCTCACTCCGCCCGGGACCGCGCTACTGCAGCGGCCCCTTGAGCAGCGGCAGATCCGGCAGCGGCAGCACGGGAACGCCCTCCTCCAGCAAGGCCGCGGCCTCGTCCGGCGTCGCGACACCGCGGATGCTGCGCGCCTCGGCCTCGCCATGGTGGATGGCCCGCGCCTCGGCGGCGAAACGCTCGCCCACGTCCTCGCTGTCCTGCACCCAAGCGCGCAGCACCCGCAAGACGCGGGCCTGCTGTTCGGGCGACAGGGGCGTCGATCCTTCCGCTGGCGCGACTTGGGGGGGCGAGGGCCGCTGCCCCTCGGGCGACTCGGCGCGCCGGGTCTGCACATACGGCGCGCTCAGTTGCTTTTCGATCGCCTGATCGCCGCACACCGGGCATTCGAGCAGGCCGCGCGCCGACTGGTCGCGAAAGTCCTCTTCCGACGCAAACCAGCCCTCGAAGCGGTGCCCATGGGCGCAGGCCAGATCGAGCACCTTCATGGGCGCTCCTGCTCCACCGCCTGCGCGTCGCGCCAGGCCTCGGCCGCCCGCCACTCCAGCGGGCAGGCACCCATTGTCACATTCTGCCACCACAGCAGCGCGGCCAGCGTCTTGCCGTCGGTGACTTCGCCGCGCCACACCGCTTGCAGCAGCGCCGCGGGGCTAACCGCCAACACGTCCAAAAACTCCCCCTCGTCGAGCCGGCGCTCCCCCTCGCACAGGGCGCGGGCAAACCAGATCTCGATCACCTCGTCCGAATATCCGATGGCGGGATGCAGCACGCCCGCGCGCGCCCACTCACCGGCTTGGTAGCCCGTTTCCTCGCGCAACTCGCGCTCGGCACAGACAAACGACGGCTCCCCCGCATCCCGCTTGCCGGCGGGGAACTCGATCATCGCGCGCCGCACCGGATAGCGATACTGCCGCTCGAGCACCAGCCGCCCGTCCGCCAGCATCGGCACGACCAGCACTGCGCCCGGATGCCGCAGATACTCACGCCCAGCCTCGCGGCCATCGGGCAATTGGACACGGTCCCGGCACAGCGACAGAAAGTGCCCCTGCCACACGGTCGATGTCTCGCGGCAGACTTCGACCAGGTGCGCAGGATGTCGCTCGGGCACGAGCGCGGCATCGGACACGGCGGCCCTCCAGAGCCCTCAGCGGCGCATCAGGTAGCGGAACACGAACCCCGGAAAGGCCAGGGTCAGGAACATCGATGCCGTCACGGCATAGAACTCCCAGCCCTGCGGGTAGATCTGCCCGAGGTTCTGCTCCAGCCCCAGGGCCGCGGCGCCGACGACGAAATACAGCACCGTCAGCTCACCCACCCGCCCCCACAGCGGCTTGACGCCGCCGCGGGCGGGCCATACGGCCATCCAGCGCTCGTTGACGAAAGGCAGGTTGGCGCCCACGAGCGCCAGGGCGATCACCAGGCCGACGGCCAAATCCAAACTCATGCGCGGACTCTAGCGCGCCTCAGAAGACCGCGCGCACGGCCTGGATACACAGCGTCATCAGTCCCCCGGGCAGCAAGCCCAGGATCAGGACCAACGCCCCGTTGACGGACAACACCGCGCGCACCTGCAGCGGTGCCTGGATCGGTGCGGTCTGCGCCGGCGCATCGAAATACATCACCTTGACCACGCGCAGGTAGTAGAACGCGCCGACCAGCGACGCCAGCACGGCAAACACCGCCAGTCCGACGTAGAGCCCGCCCCCCGCCGCCAGCAGCGCCTGCAGCACGGCCAGCTTGGCGTAGAAGCCAACCAGCGGCGGCACCCCCGCCAGCGAGAACATGCACGCCGCCAGCACCCCGGCATACAGCGGGCTGCGCTGGTTGAGTCCGGCGAAGTCGGCAATCTCCTCCGACTCGAAACCTTCGCGCGCCAGCAGCAGCATCACGCCAAAGGTCGCCAGCGTCGTCAGCACGTAGGTCACGACATAGAACATAGCGGCGCCGAACGCCCCGCCCATGCCGGTGCGGTCCCCGCCGACCACGCCGCCGACCAGCGCCAACAGCATGAAGCCCATCTGCGCGATGGTGGAAAACGCCAGCATCCGCTTGAAGTTGCGCTGCGCCACCGCCGCCAGGTTGCCCACCAGCAGCGACGCCACGGCCAGGAAGGCCAGCATCTGCTGCCAATCGACCGCCACCGCGGGCAGGCCCTCGGCCAGCAGCCGCACCAGGATGGCAAACGCGGCCAGCTTCGGCGCACCGCCGATCAACAGCGTGATCGACGTGGGCGCGCCGTGGTAGATGTCCGGCACCCACATGTGGAAAGGCACCACGCCCAGCTTGAACGCCAGCCCCGCCACCACGAACACCACGCCCAGCATCAGCACCTGCGGCTGCGCCACCCCCGCCTCGACGGCACGCGCCACATCGGCAATGCCCAGGCTGCCCGTGGCGCCATACACCAGCGACAGACCGTAGAGCAAAAAGCCGCTGGCCAGCGCGCCGAGCACGAAGTACTTCATCGCCGCTTCGGTGGCCCGCACATCGTCGCGCCGCAACGCCACCAGCGCATAGCTGGAGAGCGTCAACAGCTCCAGGCCCAGATAGATCACCAGGAAGTGGTGGCCGCTGATCATGATGAACATGCCCAGCAGCGCAAACATGGACAGCGTGAACAGCTCGCCACCGCGCAGCATGTCGCGCGCCCCCGCGTAGGGCCGCGCATAGACCAGCGTCACCATCAGCGCCACGGTGGCAAAGCACTTCAGCCACGCGGCCATGGGGTCGCTGACGATCATCCCGCCAAAGCCCGTGAGGGTCTGCCCGCTCAGGGCCAGATAGCCCTCCAGCACCGCGACCACGGCCAGCGTGAGCTGCGTGAGGCGGAACGTCGCATCGCGCAGCGGGGTATCGACGAACAGATCGAAAAGGGCGATCACACACGCCATCCCGAGCAACAGCAGCTCGGGGGTGGCCGTGGCCCAGCTGACAGCATCAAACATGTGACGAACGCTTTCTCGAATGGTTGGCCAGCACGGTCAGCCCAACTTGGACACGGCCACGTGCTGGAGAAGCTGCTGCACCGCCGGATCCATCGCGTCGGTGAACGGCTTGGGGTGGATACCGAAGTACAGCACCATGATCGCCAGCAGGGCCAGCATCAGAAACTCGCGCGCGTTGATGTCCTTCAGGGCCTTGACGTGCTCATGCACGGGCGCGCCCATGTAGACCCGCTTGAACATCCACAGGGAGTAGGCGGCCCCGAAGATCAGCGACGTCGCCGCCAGCAGCCCGACCCAGAAATTGGCCTTGACCGCCGCCAGGATCACCATCCACTCGCCGACGAATCCGGCCGTGCCCGGCAGGCCGGCGTTGGCCATCACGAACAGCAGGGCGAAGGCCCCAAAGGCCGGCATGGTGTTGAGCACGCCGCCATAGTCCTTGATCTCGCGCGAATGCACCCGGTCGTACAACACGCCGATGCACAGGAACATCGCCGCCGACACGAAGCCGTGGGCGATCATCTGCACGATGGCGCCCGACAGCCCCAGATCGTTGAAGACGAAAAAGCCCAGCGTCACGAAGCCCATGTGCGCCACCGACGAATAGGCCACGAGTTTCTTCATGTCCTGCTGCACCATCGCCACCAGGCCGACGTAGATGACCGCGACCAGGGACAGCGCGATCATCAGACCCGCCCACTGGTGGGCAGCATCCGGCGTGATCGGCAGCGAAAAGCGCAGGAAGCCGTAGGCGCCGAGCTTGAGCATGATCGCCGCCAGCACGGCCGAGCCGCCGGTGGGCGCCTCGACGTGCACGTCCGGCAGCCAGGTGTGCACCGGCCACATCGGCACCTTGACCGCAAACGCCGCCAGGAAGGCAAAGAACAGCGCCGTCTGCACACCACCGGCCAGCGGCAGCTTGTGCCAAGTCGCCAGATCGAAACTGCCGCCCGAGGCGTTGTACAGATACACCAACGCCACCAGCATCAGCAGCGAACCCAGCAGCGTGTAAAGGAAGAACTTGAACGCCGCGTAAATCTTGTTCGGCCCGCCCCAGATGCCAATGATGATGTACATCGGGATCAGCGTCGCCTCGAAGAAGATGTAGAACAGCATCGCATCCAGCGACGCAAACACCCCGATCATCAGGCCGGACAGGATCAGGAACGCCCCCATGTACTGGTTCACGCGCTCGGTGATCACCTCCCAGCCCGCGATCACGACGACAACCGTGATGAAAGCCGTCAACAGGATCAGCCAGAGCGAAATCCCGTCCACCCCCAGGTGGTAGTGGACATTGAAGCGCTCGATCCACGGCGCCTTCTCGACGAACTGCATCGCGGCGGAGCCGACCTCGAAGCCCGTGTAGAGCGGCACGGTCACGGCCAGCCCCAACAGCGCGCCGACGAGCGCCAGCCAGCGCACCGCGTTGGCGTGCTCATCGCGACCGATCGCGAGCAGCACGACGCCAAAAAAGATCGGCGTCCAAATCGCAAGGCTCAACAAACCCATGCTGTCGTTCTCCTTATTTGGCGAGCCAGACGAAATAGGTCATGAAGGCCAGGACGCCAAGAATCATCACGAAGGCGTAGTGGTACAGGTAGCCGGTCTGCACACGGCGCACCAGTCCCGCGACCGCCCCGACGACCTTCCAGCTCAGATTGACGATCCCGGCCTCGATCACGCCGCGATCGCCCCCCTTCCACAAGCCGACCCCGATGCCGCGCGCCGCGCGCGCGATCACGTTCTCGTTGATCCAGTCCATGTAGTACTTGTTTTCCAGCACCACCACCAGCGGCCGCAGCGCCTGCGCGATGCGGCCGGGCAGCTCGGGCCGCACCATATACAGGTACCAGGCCGACACCGCCCCGGCCAGCGCCAGGTAGAACGGCGGCGTGCTGAAGGCGTGCAGCGCCATCGCCAGCGGGCCGTGGAAGATCTCCGCGAACTTGGCCATCGCCGGGTGCTTGTCGGCGTGCACCTCGATCGAGGCGGCGAGGAACTCGCCGAACAGCATCGGCTGGATGGTCAAGTAACCGATCACCACCGACGGCACCGCCAGCAGCAGCAGCGGCGCGGTCACCACCCACGGCGACTCGTGCGGCTTGCCGTCGCCGTGGTCGTCATGGTCACCATGGTGGCCATGGTGCGCGTCCGGGTTCTGGTCGTAGCGCTCGGCGCCGTGGAAGACCAGGAAGTACACGCGGAACGAGTAGAACGCCGTCACGAACACCCCGGCCAGCACGGCGAAATACGCGAAGCCCGAGGCCGGCAGGTTGCTGAAATGCACCGCCTCGATGATCGCGTCCTTGGAGTAGAAGCCGGAGAACAGCGGCGTGCCGATGAGCGCCAGCGTGCCGAGCAGGAAGGTGATCCAGGTGATCGGCATGTACTTGCGCACGCCGCCCATCCAGCGAATGTCCTGGTTGTGGTGCATGCCGATGATGACCGAGCCGGCCGCCAGGAACAGCAGCGCCTTGAAGAACGCGTGCGTCATCAGGTGGAACACCGCCACCGAGTAAGCCGACGCGCCCAGCGCCACCGTCATGTAGCCCAGCTGCGACAGCGTCGAGTACGCCACCACGCGCTTGATGTCGTTCTGGATGATGCCGAGGAACCCCATGAACAGCGCGGTGATGGCGCCGATGACGAGGATGAAGTTCAGCGCCGCATCCGACAGCTCGTAGATCGGCGACATGCGCGCGACCATGAAGATGCCGGCCGTCACCATCGTCGCGGCGTGGATCAGCGCCGAGATCGGCGTGGGGCCTTCCATCGAATCCGGCAGCCAGACGTGCAGCGGGAACTGGGCGCTCTTGCCCATCGCGCCGATGAACAGGCAGATGCCGATCACCGTCACCAGCATCGCCTCCTGCCCGAAGACATACCACGGGAACTCGATCGTCGCGAGCTTGGGCGCCTGGTCGAAGATCTCGTTGTAGTTCAGCGTGCCGGTGTAGGCCGCCAGCAACCCGATGCCGAGGATGAAGCCGAAGTCGCCGACCCGGTTGACGAGGAAGGCCTTCATGTTGGCGAAGATGGCCGTCGGCTTGTTGAACCAGAAGCCGATCAGCAGGTACGACACCAGGCCCACCGCCTCCCAGCCGAAGAACAGCTGCAGCAGGTTGTTGCTCATGACCAGCATGAGCATCGAGAAGGTGAACAGCGAGATGTAGGCGAAGAAGCGGTTGTAGCCCGGGTCGTCCTCCATGTAGCCGATGGTGTAGATGTGCACCATCAGCGACACGAAGGTCACCACGCACATCATCATCGCGGTCAGGCCGTCGACCAGGAAGCCGACCTCCATCTTCAGGCCGCCGATGACCATCCACTCGTAGATCGTCTGCTCGAAGTAGGCGCCGTCCAGCGCCACGCGCTTGAGCGTGATCGCCGAGAGGATGAACGAAACCAGCACACCCAGAATGGTCAAGCTGTGCGACCAGCGCCGGCCGATCCAGTTGCCGCCAAACTTCGTGCCCAGAATGCCGGCGGCGGCCGCCCCGATCAACGGGGCCAGCGGCACGGCCAGCAGCATGCTTGCAGAGAGTGTCGTCATGGTGAGGGTCGCGTGGTATCCGGGATGCGCCTCAACCCTTGAGGGTGTTGAGCGTCTCGACGTCGATCGACGACTTGTTGCGGAACAGCAGCACCAGGATCGCCAGGCCAATGGCCGACTCCGCCGCTGCCACGGTCAGGATGAAGAACACGAACACCTGCCCGTGCAGATCGCCCAGGTAGTGCGCAAACGCGACGAAGTTGGTGTTGACGGCCAGCAGCATCAGCTCGATGGCCATCAGCAGCACGATCAGGTTCTTGCGGTTGAGGAAGATGCCCACCACCGACAGCGCGAACAGAATCGCGCCCACCGACAGAAAGTGCCCGACCCCGAGGGATCCGAGTGCGTTCATGCTTGCTCCTCCTTGGCGGCCTCGGGCGCGGCCGTGCGCGTCGCGGGCACGTTGAGCACCTGCAGGCGGTCGGCGGCCTTCACGCGCACCTGCACCCCCGGATCGACGGTCTTGGTGTCTTTGCGCCTGCGCAGGGTCAAGGCGATGGCGGCGATCATCGCCACCAGCAGGATGACGGCCGCCGCCTGGATCGGATACAGATACTCGCTGTAGAGCAGGCGCCCCAGCTCGTAGGTGTTGCGGTGGTCCGCCGCATGCATGGCCCCGGTGACCGACGGGCTGGCCGTGGCGGTGGGGAAGCCGGCCCACAGCACCGCGATCAGCTCGACGCTGACCAGCGCCCCCAGCACCAGTGCCAGCGGCAGGTGTTTCCAGAAGCCGGCGCGCAAGGCATCGACATTGATGTCGAGCATCATCACGACGAAGAGGAACAGCACCATCACCGCGCCGAGGTACACGAGCACCAGCGCGATGCCCAGGAACTCGGCCTTGAGCAGCAGCCACAGCGCCGCCGCCTGCGAGAAGGCCAGCATCAGATACAGCACCGCATGCACCGGGTTGCGCGCCGTGATGACGCGAAACCCGGCAAACAGCAGCACCGCCGAGAAGAAGTAGAAGAAACCGGAGACGAAGTCCATGATGTGCTCGTGCGGTGGCGGTGATCAGCGGTACTTCGCGTCGGCCGCCTTGGCCGCCGCGATCTCCTTCTCGTAGCGATCACCGACGGCCAGCAGCATGTCCTTCGTGAAGTACAGGTCGCCGCGCTTCTCGCCGTGGTATTCGAAGATGTGCGTCTCGACGATCGCATCGACCGGGCAAGCCTCTTCGCAAAAGCCGCAGAAGATGCACTTGGTCAGGTCGATGTCGTAGCGCGTCGTGCGGCGGGTGCCGTCCTCGCGCTGGGCCGATTCGATGGTGATGGCCATCGCGGGGCAGACCGCTTCGCACAGTTTGCATGCGATGCAGCGCTCTTCGCCGTTCTCATAACGGCGCTGCGCGTGCAGCCCGCGAAAGCGCGGCGACAGCGGGGTTTTTTCCTCGGGGAACTGCACCGTGACCTTGCGGCGCAGCGCGTAGCGGCCGGTCAGGGCCATGCCCTTGAACAGCTCGACGAGCAAAAAACTCTTGAAGAAATCTTTGAGCGAGAACGGAGCGACGGCGGTGGCGGACATGGGGCGGCCCTCCTTCACTTCCAGGGATTCCACGACGTCTGCATCACGGCGCCCACCAGCAGCAGCCAGATCAGCGTCACCGGGATGAAGATCTTCCAGCCCAGACGCATGATCTGGTCGTAGCGGAAGCGCGGGAACGTGGCCCGGATCCAGATGAACATGGACACGACGACGGTGGTCTTCAGGCCCAGCCAGACCCAGCCCGGAATGGCGTTGAAGACGGCGCTGTCGATGGGCGGCAGCCACCCCCCCAGGAACATCAGCACCGCCAGGATCGACACCAGCCACATACTGGCGTACTCGGCCAGGAAGAAGATCGCGAAGCCCATGCCGGAGTACTCGACCATGTGACCGGCCACGATCTCGGCCTCGCCCTCGACGACGTCGAACGGGTGGCGGTTGGTCTCGGCCACCGCCGAGATCAGGTAGACCATGAAAATGGGCAGCAGCGGCAGCCAGTTCCACGACAGGAAGTTCAGCCCCATGTCGGCGGCCACGCCGCGCGACTGCGAAGCGACGATCTCCGACAGATTCAGGCTGCCGGCGGTCATCACGACGACGAGGAAGCAAAAGCCGATCGCGATCTCGTAGCTGACCATCTGCGCCGAGGCGCGCAGCGCGCCCAGGAAGGCGTACTTGGAGTTGGACGCCCAGCCGGCGATGATGACGCCATAGACCTCGATGGACGTGATGGCCAGAATCACCAGCAGGCCGGCGTTGACGTTGGCCAGCACGACGTCCGGCCCGAATGGAATGGCCACCCACGCGGCCAGCGCCGGCATGATGGCCATGATCGGCCCCAGGCGGAACAACCCACCGTTGGCCGCCGTGGGGCGGATCAATTCCTTGGTCAGCAGCTTGAGGGCGTCGGCGATGGGCTGCAGCAAGCCGAACGGCCCGACGCGGTTGGGCCCAAGGCGCACCTGCATGAAACCGAGCAGCCGCCGCTCCCACCACGTCAGGTAGGCCACCAGCAGCATCAGCGGGGCCAGCAGCACGACGATCTTGAGCAGGATCCAGATCACCGGCCAGCCGGCTTGCGTCCACCACGCCGCCGTGCTGAGGTGGAGCCCTCCTTGGTAGATCGCGTCGATCATGCGCACACTCCTTCAGCGGCGGCCCGGGCCGCACGGCCGTCCGCCGTCGCCTGCAGCGCGGGCGCGCGCCGCACCAGCGCATCCAACTGGTAGATGGCGGCCACACAGGGCTCGCCCGCGGCCGGCGTCAGGTCGATGCCCGAAACCGTGACGCGGTTGTTCAGCCGTTCGGCCGGCACGAACTCGCCGTGGGCCACGCCGGGCAGCGCCTGCGCCAGCACCTCCTGCGAGGACGTCTGCTCGAAGCCGGGCAGCCCCAGCAGATTGCCCAGCACGCGCAGCACCTTCCAACCGGGGCGGGTCTCGCCCAGCGGCTTGACCACGGCCTGGAAGCTTTGCAGCCGCCCCTCGGCATTGACGAACGAGCCGGAGGTCTCGGTGAACGGCGCCACCGGCAACAGCACATCGCTGATGTCGAGGTTGGTTTTGAACGGACTGAGCGTCACGACCAGCTCGGCGTCGGCCAGCGCGGCACCGTCGCCCGCGGTGTCGGCGCCCGGCTCCACGCCCAGCAGCACGGCGGCCTTGAGCGCGCCGCCCAGCATGCGCTGCGCATCCAGCCCGCCCTCGCCCGGCAACACGCCGACGAGCTGGGCCCCCACGGTGTTGGCCGCCTCGGTCAGGTAGCCCCAGCGGGCACCGGTCTGCTCCGCCACCCACTGCGCCAGGGCCAGCAGCGAGGCCGCGCGGGCATGGTGTGCCGCGGCATTGCCCAACAGCACGGCCTTGCGCTCGCCGCCAAGCAGCGACTGCGCGACGGCCCGGGCGGCGTCGTCGACGGCGACGCCTTCCGCCCCCGCGGGGACGGCGACGCCCTTGGCTTCGGCCACCGCAGCGGCGACGCCGGCCAAGGCGGCGACCCAGTCGGCAGCCGGTGCGGTCAGCACGCGGTGCACGGGCATCGCCCAATCGACGGCCCCCGCCACCAGCGCCGACACCTGGGCCCCTTTGCGGGCCGCCTGCCGAATGCGCTGCGCGAACAGCGGATGGTCCTTGCGCAGGTTGGAGCCGACGACGAACACCCGCTCCAGCGTGGACAGATCGGCAATCGGCAGACCCAGCCAGCGGGCCTGCCCCGCCGGCGCCGCGTGGTCGAACGCGGCCGCGCGCAGCCGGTGGTCCAGGTTGGGGCTGCCCAACCCGGCCATCAGGGCACGCGCCAGGGCCAGTTCCTCGACGGTGGCGTGGGGGCTGGCCAGCAGGCCGATCGCGCCCGCGCCGTGCTGCTCACGCACGCCCTTCAGGCCGTTGGCGACGTATTCCAGCGCGGTCGGCCAGCCCACCGTGCGCCATTCGCCGCCCTGTTTGATCATGGGCTGCGTCAGACGGTCCGGCCCGTTGAGCGCCTCGTAGCTGAAGCGGTCGCGGTCGGCGATCCAGCACTCGTTGACGGCTTCGTTTTCCAGCGGCACGACGCGCAGCACGCGGTCACCCTTGACCTGCACGACCAGATTGGCACCAGTGGAGTCGTGCGGGCTGATGCTCTTGCGCCGCGACAGCTCCCAGGTACGCGCGGCGTAGCGGAACGGCTTGCTGGTCAGCGCACCCACCGGGCACAGATCGATCATGTTGCCCGACAGCTCGGAGTCCACCGTCTGGCCGACGAAGGTCTCGATCTCGGAGTGTTCGCCGCGGTGGCTCATGCCGAGCTCCATGACGCCGGCGATCTCCTGCCCGAAGCGCACGCAGCGGGTGCAGTGGATGCAGCGGCTCATCTCCTCCATCGAGATCAGCGGCCCGACGTTCTTGTGGAAGACGATGCGCTTTTCTTCCTCGTAACGCGAGTGCGTGCCGCCGTAGCCCACCGCCAGGTCCTGCAACTGGCACTCGCCGCCCTGGTCACAGATCGGGCAGTCCAGCGGGTGGTTGATGAGCAAAAACTCCATCACCGCCTTCTGCGCCTTGATGGCCTTTTCGCTCTTGGTGCGCACGACCATGCCCATGGTCACCGGCGTGGCGCAGGCGGGCATGGGCTTGGGCGCCTTCTCCACATCGACCAGGCACATGCGGCAGTTGGCCGCGATGGACAGCTTCTTGTGGTAGCAGAAGTGCGGCACGTAGACGCCCGCCTTTTCGGCCGCATGCATGACCATGCTGCCGGGCGGGACCTCCACCTTCTTGCCGTCGAGTTCGATTTCAACCATGGAGGCGCTCACTTCAGACGTAGGCCGGGACCATGCAGGTCTTGTGTTCGACGTGGTGGACGAACTCGTGGCGGAAGTGTTTGATCATCCCGCGCACCGGCATCGCCGCCGCGTCGCCCAGCGCACAGATCGTGCGGCCCATGATGTTTTCGGCCACGTTGTCGAGCAGGTCGAGATCGCTGGGGCGACCCTGACCGTTCTCGATGCGATCGACCACCCGCCACAGCCAGCCCGTGCCCTCGCGGCAGGGCGTGCACTGGCCGCAGGACTCGTGCATGTAGAAGTAGCTCAGCCGCTGCAGCGACTTGACCATGCAGCGCGTGTCGTCCATCACGATGACCGCGCCCGACCCCAGCATGGAGCCCGCTTTGGCGATGGAGTCGTAGTCCATCGTGCAGTCCATCATGATCGAAGCGGGCAGCACCGGCGCCGAGGACCCGCCCGGAATCACCGCCTTGAGCTGACGCCCCGCGCGCACGCCGCCCGCCAGCTCCAGCAGCTTGGCAAACGGTGTGCCCAGGGGGATTTCGTAGTTGCCGGGCCGCTCGACGTCCCCGCTGACCGAGAAGATCTTGGTGCCGCCGTTGTTGGGCTTGCCAACCTCCAGGTAGGCCTGACCGCCGTTGCGGATGATCCAGGGCACCGCGGCGAACGTCTCGGTGTTGTTGATGGTGGTCGGCTTGCCGTACAGGCCAAAGCTGGCCGGAAACGGCGGCTTGAAGCGCGGCTGGCCTTTCTTGCCCTCCAGCGACTCGAGCAGCGCGGTCTCCTCGCCGCAGATGTAGGCGCCGAATCCGTGGTGGGCGTGGAGCTGGAAGCTGAAGCCGCTGCCCAGGATGTTGTCGCCCAGGTAGCCGGCGGCACGGGCCTCTTCCAGCGCGGCCTCGAAGCGCTCGTAGACCTGGAAGATCTCGCCGTGGATGTAGTTGTAGCCGACCGAGATGCCCATGGCATACGCCGCAATCGCCATGCCCTCGATGACGATGTGCGGGTTGTGCATCAGGATGTCGCGGTCCTTGCAGGTGCCGGGTTCACCCTCGTCCGAATTGCACACGAGGTACTTTTGGCCCGGAAACTGGCGCGGCATGAAGCTCCACTTCAGGCCGGTGGGGAAGCCCGCGCCACCGCGCCCGCGCAGGGCGCTGGCCTTGACCTCGGCGATCACCTGATCGGGCGTCAAACCCTCGCCGCCGTCCTTGCCCAGGATGCGGCGCAGCGCCTGGTAGCCGCCGCGCGCCTCGTAATCCTTCAGGCGCCAGTTGGTGCCGTCCAGGCCCGCGTAGATCTGCGGCTGGATGTGGCGGCCGTGGAAACAGGTCTGCACCCCGGTCGCCGAAAACTGCTGCAGGAGTTGGTGGACGTTCATGCCTGGCCCTCCGCAGCCGTGGCGCGCAAACCATCGACCAGCTGGTCGAGCCGCTCGGTCGTCATGAAGCTGCACATGTGGCGGTCATTGACCAGCATCACCGGCGCATCGGCACAGGCCCCCAGGCACTCACAGGGCTGCAGGGTGAAGGTGCCGTCGGCGGTGGTCTCGCCCGGGCGGATGCCCAGCTTGTCGGCCAGATACTGCAGTGCCTTGGCGCCGTCGCGCAACTGGCACGGCAGATTGGTGCAGACGTTGAGCTTGAAGCGCCCGACCGGCTGCTGGTTGTACATGTTGTAGAAGGTCGTGACCTCGTGCACGGCGATCGGCGCCATGCCCAGGTAGTCGGCCACGGCCCGCTCGGCGGCCGGGCTGACCCAACCCTGCTCCTGCTGCACGATGGCCAGACACGCCATCACCGCCGACTGGCGCTGATCGGCCGGGTATTTGGCGACTTCGCGCGCGAACCGGGCCAGCGTCGCCTCGGACAGCACCATCGGCTCGACGGTGCGGGATTCGGTGCTCATCGGTCGATCTCTCCAAACACGATGTCCATGGTGCCGATGATGGCGACGGCGTCGGCCAGCATGTGACCGCGCGCCATCTCGTCAAGGCAGGACAGATGGGCAAAGCCCGGCGCGCGGATCTTCAGGCGGTAAGGCTTGTTGGCGCCGTCGCTGACCAGGTAGATGCCGAACTCGCCCTTGGGGTGCTCGACCGCCGCGTAGGCTTCACCTTCGGGGACGTGGAAGCCTTCGGTGAAGAGCTTGAAGTGGTGGATCAGCTCTTCCATGTGGGTCTTCATCGCCTCGCGCTTGGGCGGCGCGACCTTGGTGTTGTCGGTGATGACCGGGCCCGGGTTGGCGCGCAGCCAGTCCACACACTGTTTGATGATGCGGTTGGACTGGCGCATCTCCTCCATGCGCACGAGGTAGCGGTCGTAGGTGTCGCCCGTCTTGCCCACGGGGATGTCGAAGTCCAGCCGGTCGTACACCTCGTAGGGCTGCTTTTTGCGCAGATCCCAGGCGATGCCGGAGCCGCGCAACATGGGGCCGGTCATGCCCATGGCCAGCGCCTTCTCGGGCGGGACCACGCCGATGCCAACGGTGCGCTGCTTCCAGATGCGGTTGTCGGTCAGCAGCGTGTGGTACTCCTCCAAATATTTGGGGAAGCGCTGCGTGAAGTCGTCGATGAAGTCCAGCAGCGAGCCCTGGCGGTTCTGGTTGAGCTCCTCCAGCGCCCGCGCGTTGCGGATCTTGCTGACCTTGTACTGCGGCATCGTGTCCGGCAGGTCGCGGTAGACCCCGCCCGGGCGGAAATAGGCCGCGTGCATGCGCGCGCCGGACACCGCCTCGTACATGTCGAACAGGTCCTCGCGCTCACGGAAGCAGTACAGCAGGATGGTGGAGCTGCCGCAGTCGTTGCCATGCGAACCCAGCCACATCAGGTGGTTGAGCAACCGGGTGATCTCCGAGAACATCACGCGGATGTACTGCGCGCGGATCGGCACCTCGATGCCCAGCAGCTTTTCGATCGCGAGGCAGTAGGCGTGCTCGTTGCACATCATCGAGACGTAGTCCAACCGATCCATGTACGGCAGCGACTGGATGAACGTCTTGTGCTCGGCGAGCTTTTCGGTGGCGCGGTGCAGCAAACCGATGTGCGGGTCGGCGCGCTGCACGACCTCGCCGTCGAGCTCCAGCACCAGACGCAGCACGCCGTGCGCGGCCGGGTGCTGCGGACCGAAGTTCAGGGTGTAGTTCTTGATGTCAGCCATGACGGATCTACCCTCGGGGCGCGCGGCCCGTCAGTGCAGCCCCCCGTACGCGTCTTCGCGGATGATGCGCGGGGTGATCTCGCGCGGCTCGATCGTGACCGGCTCGTAGATGACGCGCCGCCGCTCGGGGTCGTAGCGCATCTCGACGTGGCCGGACAGGGGGAAGTCCTTGCGGAACGGGTGGCCGATGAAGCCGTAGTCGGTGAGGATGCGGCGCAGATCCGCGTGCCCCTCGAACACGATGCCGAACAGGTCAAAGGCCTCGCGCTCGTACCAGTTGGCCGAGGGCCAGACCGACGTGACGGAGTCGATGACCGGAAAGTCGTCGTCGGGGCAGAAGGTGCGCACCCGCACGCGCTGGTTCAGACTGACCGACAGCAGGTGGGACACGACGGCAAAGCGCGGCCCTTCCCACGCGCCGTCGCGGTAGGTCGAATAATCCACGCCGCACAGGTCGAGCAGTTGTTCGAAGCGGCAACCCGGGGCATCGCGCAGGGTCTGCATGGCCTCGAGGTACTGCGACGCCGGCACCACCACGGTCACCTCGCCGCGGGACAGGGTCACGCTCTGGGCCCGCTCGCCCAGGGCGGCGGCCACGGCATCGCGCACCGCCTCGTCCGCCGGGCGGACGGTTTGGGAAGCGAGCGCCGCCCAGCCGGCGGCTTGCATCGTCGAGGTCATCGATACTCCTCCTCAGGCACCGCGCGGGGCCTGCCCGTCAGACACGGGCAATGGTGTTGGTGCGGCGGATCTTGTGCTGCAACTGGATGATCCCGTACAGCAGCGCCTCGGCCGTCGGGGGGCAGCCGGGCACATACACATCGACGGGCACGATGCGGTCGCAGCCGCGCACCACCGAGTAGCTGTAGTGGTAGTAGCCGCCGCCATTGGCGCACGACCCCATGGACAGCACCCAGCGCGGCTCGGCCATCTGGTCGTACACCTTGCGCAGCGCAGGCGCCATCTTGTTGCACAGCGTGCCGGCGACGATCATCAGGTCGGACTGCCGGGGGCTGGCGCGAAACACCTCGGCGCCGAAGCGGGCGATGTCGTAGCGCGCCGTCGCGGCGTGCATCATCTCCACCGCGCAGCACGCCAGCCCGAACGTCATCGGCCACAGCGATCCGGTCTTGGCCCAATTCACCACGGCGTCGTAGCTGGTGGTGAAAAAGCCTTCTTTGAACACGCCTTCGATCATCTGTCGCTCCCAGGTATTGCCTGCCGTTTCGCCCGCCGTGCTGCCTTTCGCGCCGACTCACTCCCAGTCGAGCGCGCCCTTCTTCCACTCGTAGACGAAACCCACCACGAGGATCATCAGGAACATCACGCCCGCCCAAAAGCCCGTCACGCCGATGTCGGCAAACGCCACCGCCCAGGGAATCAAAAAGGCGATTTCCAGATCGAACAGGATGAACAGGATGGCCACGAGGTAATAGCGCACATCGAACTTCATGCGCGCGTCCTCGAAGGCCTCGAAGCCGCATTCGTAGGGGGAGTTTTTCTCGGGATCCGGACGATTGGGGCCGAGCAGGTAGCCAAATACCTGCGGGAGTACCCCGACACCCAAGCCCACCAGAATGAACAGAAATACGGGAAGGTACTGCTCAAGGCTCACGGGCGTCTCCGGAAAAAAGCGCCCTGCGGGCGCTTCATCGGTATCTGGATTGGTGCCGACGGCGAGACTCGAACTCGCACAGCTTTCGCCACTACCCCCTCAAGATAGCGTGTCTACCAATTCCACCACGTCGGCAATGGGGCATCGTCGAGCGCTGGATTTGGCTGCACCACTCCAGCTGCGAACCGTGCATCGACGATGTCAGGGATTGTACCCGGAAAAGTTCCCCTTTCCGGGGCACGGGGGCGCGGCGGCCCGCGACTGCGGCCTCACTGACCGGGAATCTGCGCAGCGCCCCCTGCCGGCGGCTGCGCCGGGGCGGCACCCGAAGCGCCGGGGGCGGCCGGCGCGGCCGGTGCCAGCGGGACGGCCGGCACGCTTTCGAGCACGCTGCCGGCGCCGGCAGCCTTGGGGCGCTGATAGCCCATGAAGGCCAGCGCCAGCGTCGAGGCAAGGAAGACCGTCGCCAGCACGGCCGTGCTGCGCGACAGGAAATTGGCGCCACCCGACGCACCGAACAGGCTGGCCGACGCCCCGCCCCCGAACGCCGCGCCAGCATCGGCGCCTTTGCCGTGCTGCACCAGCACCAGACCGATCATGGCCAGCGCGGACAGCACCTGCACCACCATCAACAACGTGAACAGCACGTTCATGAACACTCCTGAAAGTTGACAAGCAATCTGATCGGTGCGCCCCGCTCAGGGCGCCGCCGCGATGATGTGGAGGAACTCATGGGCCTTGAGCGAGGCGCTGCCGATGAGTCCCCCGTCGATGTCGGGCTGGGCCAGCAGCGCGGCCGCGTTGCCCGCGTTCATGCTGCCGCCGTAGAGGATGCGCACCCGCCGGTCACTGGAGGCCGCCGCCCGCAGCTGCGCGCGCAGCACGGCGTGCACCGCCTGGGCCTGCTCCGGCGTAGCGGTGCGCCCCGTGCCGATGGCCCACACCGGCTCGTAGGCAACCACGATTTCGGTGACGCAATGGCCCACGGCATGGATGACCGCGGCGAGCTGGCGCTTGACGACCAGTTCGGTGTCGCCCTGCGCGCGCTGGGCCTCGGTCTCGCCGACGCACACGATGGGGGTGATGCCGCAGGCCAGCGCCCGCTGCGCCTTGCGGGCCACGGTCTCGTCCGTCTCGCCATGGTACTGGCGCCGCTCGGAATGGCCGACGATGACCCAGCGGCAGCCGAAGTCGCGCAGCATCGTCGCGCTCACCTCGCCGGTGTAGGGGCCGGCCTCGTGCGCGGAGACGTCCTGCGCTCCCCAGGTCACAGGGCCGCCGGCGCACAACGCCTGCGCCTGCGCCAGATACGGCGCCGGCACGCACACGGCCACATCGGCGCGCGCACCGGCCGCCAACCCGTCGCGCAACGCGCGCAGCAGCGCGTCGTTGTCGGCCAGGTTGCCGTGCATTTTCCAGTTGCCCGCGATCAGCTTGCGCACCCCAATCCTCCTGCGCGGCGTCAGGCCGCGGCACCCGACCAGTCGAGCACGATCTTGCCGATGTGCTGGTTGCTCTCCATGAGGGCATGGGCGTGCGCCGCCTGCCCGGCCGGAAAGACGCGGTGCACCACCGGGCGGATGGCCCCGCGTTCGATGAGCGGCCAGACGTGCTGGCGCAGTTCGCGCGCGATGGCGGCCTTGAACGCGACCGACCGCGGACGCAGGGTGGAGCCGGTGATGGTCAGGCGCCGGCGCAGCACCTTGCCCGCGTCGAAGGCCGCCTCGGTGCCGCCCTGCACCGCGATGATGACCAGCCGCCCGTCCTCGGCCAGACAGTCGATCTCCCGCGCGACGTAGGGGCCCGCGACCATGTCGAGGATCACATCGACGCCCCGCCCGCCCGTCAGCCGCGCCACCTCGGCCACGAAGTCCTGGCTGCGGTAGAGGATGGCGTGGTCGGCACCCAGGCGCACGCAGGCCTCGGCCTTTTCGGCCGAGCCGACCGTCACCAGCACGCGCGCGCCCATGGCGCGCGCCATCTGGATGGCGGTCACGCCGATACCGCTGGAGCCCCCCTGCACCAGCAGGGTCTCACCGGCCTGCAGGCGGCCACGGTCGAAGACGTTGCTCCAGACGGTGAAGAAGGTTTCCGGAATGCCCGCGGCCTCGACATCGCTCCAGCCGCGCGGGACGGGCAGGCACTGGCCGATCGGGGCGACGCAATACTCCGCGTAGCCCCCGCCGGCCACCAGCGCACAAACGCGATCGCCGATGCGCAGGCCCGCGGCCTCCATCGCCTCGACATCGCCGCTGTCGATGACGCCCGCCACCTCCAGCCCCGGCAGATCGGGCGCGCCGGGCGGCGGGGCGTACTGGCCACGCCGCTGCAGCACATCGGGCCGGTTGACGCCCGAGGCGCTGACGCGGATGCGCACCTCGCCCTCGCCTGCCTCCGGGCGCGGACGCTGCACCAGGCGCAGCACGTCCGGCGCCCCGTAGGCGGAAATCTCGATCGCGTGCATCAGCGGGGCCACGGGACACCTCCTGCCGGCCAAACCCGGCTCACTGCTGTTGCTGCTGCTGGGCGGCCGACTCGCCACGGTCCAGCAGGGCCTTCATCGACAGCTTGATGCGGCCCTTGTCGTCGGTCTCCAGCACCTTGACCTTGACGATCTGACCTTCCTGCAGGAAGTCCGACACCTTCTCGACGCGCTGGTGCGCGATCTGGCTGATATGCAGCAGACCGTCCTTGCCGGGCAGGATGTTGACCAGGGCGCCAAAGTCCAGGATCTTGGTCACCGGGCCTTCGTAGATCTGACCGACCTCCACCTCGGCGGTGATCTCCTCGATGCGGCGGCGCGCCTCGGCCGCGCGATCGGCGTCGGTGGAGGCGATGGTGATGGTGCCGTCCTCGGCGATGTCGATCGTCGTGCCGGTCTCTTCGGTCAGCGCGCGGATGGTGGCGCCGCCCTTGCCGATCACGTCGCGGATCTTCTCCGGGTTGATCTTCATGGTGTACAGGCGCGGCGCGTAGGCCGAAATGTCCTCGCGCGCGCCGGCGATGGCGCCTTGCATCTTGTCCAGGATGTGCAGGCGCGCCTCCTTGGCCTGCGCCAGCGCCACCTGCATGATCTCCTTGGTGATGCCCTGGATCTTGATGTCCATCTGCAGCGCCGTGACGCCCTGCGTGGTGCCGGCGACCTTGAAGTCCATGTCGCCCAGGTGGTCCTCGTCACCCAGGATGTCGGTCAGCACCGCGAACTTGTTGCCTTCCTTGATCAGGCCCATGGCGATGCCGGCCACGTGCGCCTTCATCGGCACGCCGGCGTCCATCAGCGCCAGACACCCGCCGCAGACGGTGGCCATCGACGAGGAGCCGTTCGACTCGGTCACCTCGGAGACGACGCGGATGGTGTACGGGAACTCGTCCTTGCTCGGCAGGCAGGCCACCAGCGCCCGCTTGGCCAGACGGCCGTGGCCGATCTCGCGCCGCTTCGGCGCACCGACCCGCCCCGTCTCGCCGGTGGCGAACGGCGGCATGTTGTAGTGCAGCATGAAGCGGTCCTGGTACTCGCCCGACAGCGCGTCGATGATCTGCGCGTCGCGCTCGGTGCCCAGGGTGGCGATCACCAGCGCCTGCGTCTCGCCGCGCGTGAACAGCGCCGAGCCGTGCGTGCGCGGCAGCACGCCGGTGCGGATCTCGATCGGGCGCACGGTGCGCGTGTCGCGGCCGTCGATGCGCGGCTCGCCGTTCAGGATCTGCTGGCGCACGATGCGCGCCTCGATCTCGAACAGCAGGCCGTCGACCTTGACCTCGTCGAACGCCATGCCCTGCTCCGTCAGGCCCGCCTTGACGGCGGCATAGGCCTCGCGGCAGGCCTGGGTGCGCGCCTGCTTGTTGCGGATCTGATAGGCGGCGCGCAGCCGCTCCTCGCCCAGCTCGGTGACCTTGGCGATCAGCGCCTCGTCGCGCGCCGGCGGCTGCCAGTTCCAGGCCGGCTTGCCGGCCGCGCGCACCAGGTCGTTGATGGCGGCGATCGCGATGTTGCCCTGCTCGTGGCCGAAGACGACCGCGCCCAGCATCACTTCTTCGGTCAGCTGGTCGGCTTCCGACTCCACCATCAGCACCGCCGACTCGGTGCCCGCCACGACCAGATCCAGGCGCGAATTGGCCTTGTCCGCCGGGCTGGGGTTGAGCACGTACTCGCCGTTGATGTAGCCGACGCGCGCGGCGCCGATCGGGCCGTTGAACGGGATGCCGCTGATGGCCAGCGCGGCGCTGGAGGCGATCATCGCCGGGATGTCGGCATCGACGTCCGGGTTGAGCGACAGCGTGTGGACGACGATCTGCACCTCGTTGAAGAAGCCGTCCGGAAACAGCGGCCGGATGGGGCGGTCGATCAGGCGGCTGGTCAGCGTCTCGTACTCGCTCGGGCGGCCCTCGCGCTTGAAGAAGCTGCCGGGGATCTTGCCGGCGGCGTAGGCCTTCTCGACGTAGTCCACCGTCAGCGGGAAGAAGTCCTGGCCCGGCTTGGCCTCGGGACGGGCGACGACGGTGGCCAGCACGACGGTGCCGTCCATGTCGAGCAGCACGGCGCCGGTGGCCTGGCGGGCGATCTCGCCGGTTTCCATCGTGACCGTGTGGCGGCCCCATTGGAAGGTCTTGGTGTGTTTCTGAAACAGGCTCATGGATGCAACTCCTGGAGAGGATGGCCGCCAGCGTCAGAACACGATGCCATTCCAGCGCGGCCCCGAACGACGGGACGGCAGTGGAATGACACAGCTTCGCTCTGGGCCGCTGAGGCCGCAAAGCCCTCAGGCCGGATCGGCCGTCAGGCGGGAAAAACGGTCATGATGCAACAAAAAGCGCCCTGGACCGACGGCCGGCCCGGGGCGCTTGGCGTGCACGGCGGGCATACACCCGATGACGTGGCCGATCGCCGATTACTTGCGCAGGCCCAGCTTCTGGATCAGCGCGACGTAGCGGTCGGCGTCCTTGGCCTTCAGGTAGTCGAGCAGCTTGCGGCGGCGGCTCACCAGCTTGAGCAGGCCGCGGCGGCCGTGGTGGTCCTTGGCGTGGGTCTTGAAGTGGGGGGTCAGCTCGTTGATGCGGGCCGTCAGCAGCGCGACTTGGACCTCGGGGCTGCCCGTGTCGTTGGGGCCGCGGGCGTTGTCGGCGATGACTTTGGCTTTGACGTCGGAAGCAATCATGGATACCTCGAATAAACATGCGACCTGCCGCAGGTGAGCGCTGATCCGACCATGGGATGGCAACCATGGGACGGCGCGTTGCCGCAGCGGGCGTGGTGTGCCCCGCACGACGCAGGGCAGCCGCGCATTATAGCCGCAACCACTCCCGCAGGCGGTCGACGCCCTGCTGCAAGCGCGCCGGATCGCGGCTGGCAAAGCACCAGCGCAGCCACCCCCGGCCGGCGTCGCCGAAGGCGCTGCCGGGCGCCAGACCCAGGCCCGCCTCCCGCACGAGCTGCTTGGCCAGGGCCAGGTCGTCGTCGCCCCGCCCGGACAAGCGGAAGACCACATACATGCCCCCCGGGGGCGGCGGCGCCTGCACGCCGGGCAGCGCCGTCAACGCCGCCAGCAGGGTGTCGCGCCCCTGTCGAAAGCGCGCCACCAGCGGCGGCACCCGCTCGTGCGCCTGTTGCAAGGCCGCCAGCGCCCCCCGCTGGACGAACACCGGCGCGCAGCTCGTGTTGTACTCGACCAGCTTGCCCAGCGCGTGGGTCAACGAGGGCGGCAGCACCAGCCAGCCCAGGCGCCAGCCGGTCATCAAAAAGCTCTTGGAGAAGCTGTGCGCGACGATCAGCCGATCCTCGGGTTGGGCCAGATCGAGAAAGCTCGGCGCACAGGCGGCGTCGCCGGCGCCTTCGCCATCGGGGTAGTACAAACGCTCGTACACCTCGTCGGCCACGATCCATGTCCCGGTGCCGCGACAGTGGGCCAGAATCGCCGCCTGCTCGCGGGCATCGAGCGTCCAGCCCGTGGGGTTGTTGGGCGAGTTGACGACCAGCAGCCGGGTCGCCGGGGTGATGGCGCCCAGCAGCGCGGACAGGTCCAGCCGCCAGTGGCCGTACGCGTCCGGCGCCAGCGACACGGTGCGCACCCGCGCCCCCAGAATGCGCGGCTGGGCGACCAGATTGGGCCAGGCCGGCTCGACGACGACCACCTCGTCACCCGCATCGACCAGCGCCTGGGCCGCCAGCATCAGCCCGTTGACGCCGCCGGACGTGACCGCGATCCGGCCAAACCAATCGGCGGCCTGACGCGACTGGGCCGGATGGGTGTGCGCCATATAGGCGGCAATCGCTTCGCGCAGTTCCGGCAACCCCAGGTTGTGGGCATAGAAGGTCTCGCCCGCCTGCAACGACGCGATGGCCGCGGCGCGCACGACCTCGGGCGTGACCTCGTCGCTCTCGCCAAACCAGAAGCGCAGCACATCGGGGCGGCCCAAGCCGGCGTTGGCTACTTCCCGGATGCGGGATTCTTCGAGCGCGGCGACGACGGAACGCATGGCGAACAAACTCCTTCGGGCCGCGCGCGGCCCGGCTTCAGGGACGGGTCATCCGGCAGGTGTGGGGTTGCTCGGCCGCGGCGGCGTCCAGCCGCTGCAGCACCCGAAAACCATACCCCGACCCCTCGACGTCGAACGGCACGCCGGGGGCGCCCTGCCGGTCCATGACGGCGACCATCAACGGCTGCTGGGCCTGGTGGTCGGCCGCCCGCATGCGCAGGCGCTGCCCGGCCAAGGCGACGTCCGCCTGCTCCAGCGCCCGCGCGATGCGCGCCGCCCCCGGCAGTGTAGCCGCACCGCCCGCTGCGCCCCCCGTGCGAGCAGCGGATTCGATGGCCTGGGCCAGCGCCTCGACCATGAGCTGCATGCGCATGTGCAAATAGTCGTCCGCGGGGTTGGGGAAGCGCTGGCGAAAAGCCTCGTAGAAACGGCGCGACTCCGCGCCCGGCGCGTTGGGGAACCAGTCCGCCACCGCAATCACCTTGCCGATGCCCGCGTCGCCGATGGCGGCGGGTGCCCCCAGCGCATTGCCGTAGAAGGTGTAGAACTTGCCTTCGAAGCCCACCTCGCGCGCGGCGCGCACCAGCAGCGTCAGGTCATTGCCCCAGTTGCCCGTGATGACCGCCTGGGCACCGCTGGCCTTGATCTTGGTGACATAGGGCAAAAAATCCTTGATGCGCGCCATCGGGTGCAGCTCCTCCCCCGCGATGCGCACATCGGGGCGCTGCAGGGCGAGCTGGCGCCGGGCCTCGCGCAGCACCGCCTGGCCAAAGCTGTAGTCCTGCCCGATCAGGTAGACGCTGCGCACCTCGGCGTCGGCCTTGAGCACGCTCATCAGCGCCGCCATGCGCATGTCCGCGTGCGCGTCGAAGCGGAAGTGCCAGTAGCTGCAGCGCTCGTTGGTCAGAATGGGGTCCACCGCCGAGTAGTTGAGGAACAGCACCTGCCGCTGCGGCTCGCGCTCGTTGTGGCGGTTGATGGCCTCGATCAAGGCCGCCGCCACCGCGGACGAGTTGCCCTGGGCAATCAGGGTGATGCCATCGTCGAGCGCGGCTTGCAGCGCGGACAGCGCCTCCTGCGGCTGCCCCTTGCTGTCGTAGCGCACGATCTGCAGCGGCCGGCGCACCCCGGGGGCGACTTCGATGCCGCCCCGGGCGTTGACGCGCTCGGCCGCCCAGACCAGGTTGCGAAACACCGCCTCGCCGGTGTTGCCGAACGGGCCGGACAGCGTTTCGATCAGCGCCAGCCGGATGGCCCCGTCCCCGCGCCCCGCCGCGGACTGGGCGGACACTGCCCCCATCCACCCCGCCAACCCCAGTGCGCCGGCGCGCACCAACCATTGCCGCCGTCCCGCGTCCCATGCCTGCGTCATACGTTCGATTCCTTTCTTTGTGCCGTATTCGCCGGATCGCGGCGCGGGCTTGCCCCCGCGCATCGCTCTCCGGTACGGGGCGGATTCTAGCGGGAAAACCCGGTCGTAATTCATAATTACGAAGCATTGCCGACAGCGGTCATCGTCGGGTCGCGCCGCCCGTCGGACGGCGCCTGCCGCGAGCGAGCTGCCCCCGGGGCGGCTACTCGGCCACCGCGTCGGGGGCGAGGGCCACGGCCTCCAGCGGCCAGCGAGGCAGGACGTCGAAAGCCCACGCCCGATCCGCGGCCGACCACGCACCCACTTGCCAGCGCATCGCGGCGGCCAGCGCGATCATGGCCCCGTTGTCGGTGCACAAGGCAACCTCGGGGTAATGCAGCCGCCAGCCGTGGCGCGTGGCCGCTTCGCCCAGTTGGGCGCGTAGACGGCGGTTGGCGCCCACCCCGCCGGCAACGACCAGACGGTTCAAGCCCGTGGCCTTCAGCGCCGCACGCGCCTTGTGCACCAGCACATCCACGATGGCCGCCTCGGTCGCCGCAGCCAGGTCCGCCTTGCGCGCCTCGAGCGCCGGGCCCAGCTTGCGCGCCTGGGTCAGCACCGCCGTCTTGAGCCCGGCGAACGAAAAATCCAGATCGCCGCTGTGCAGCAGCGGCCGGGGCAGCGCAAAGGCGGCGGGGTCGCCCTGCTCGGCGAGGCGCGACAAGGCCGGGCCGCCCGGGTAGCCCAGCCCCAGCACCTTGGCCGATTTGTCGAACGCCTCCCCGGCGGCGTCGTCGATGGTCTCGCCCAGCAGGTGGTAGCGCCCCACGCCGTCCACGCGCATCAGCTGCGTGTGCCCGCCCGACACGAGCAAGGCGACGAAGGGAAAGGCCGGTGGATCGGCACTCAGAAAGGGCGACAGCAGATGCCCTTCCAAATGGTGCACACCGACCGCGGGCACGCCCAACGCGGCCGCCAAGGCGCAAGCCACACCCGCCCCCACCAGCAGCGCACCAGCCAGCCCCGGGCCACGGGTGTAGGCGACGGCATCGATGGCGTGCAGCGCCACCCCGGCCTGGGCCATCGCGGCCTCGGTCAGCGGCAGCACGCGGCGAATGTGGTCGCGACTGGCCAGCTCCGGCACGACCCCGCCGTAGTCCCGGTGCATGGCCACCTGGCTGTGCAGCGCGGCCCCCAGCAGGCGCGGCACGCCCTGCGGCGCCGCCTCGACCAGGGCGACACCGGTTTCGTCACACGACGATTCGATCCCCAAGATTTTCATGGACGCAGTGTACGCATTCCTCCTACAATGATCCGGTCGAAGGGATCACCAATTGAATGCAGCGTCGCCGCGCCTTGTCGCCCTGATCGGCGCTTCCGCCGGAGGATTGGAGCCGCTGCGCGAGCTGGTGGCCGCGATGCCGCACGACCCGCGCATGGCGGCCATCGTGGCCCAGCACCTCGCCGGTAGCGAACCGTCGGCCCTGGTGCGGCTGCTGCAGGCGGTCACGCGCATCCCCGTTCAGCCCATCGCAGACGGCATGCCCCTGCGCGGCGGCCTGCTGTACGTCACCCCGCCTGGGCACCACGTCGAAATCGACGGCCGCGTGCTGCGGCTGTATGCCGCCAAGTCCGGCCCGGCGCCCGTGCCCTCGCTGGACCGCCTGTTCAGCTCCGCCGCGCGGGCGCTCGGGCGGCATGCGCTGGCCATCGTTCTGTCCGGCACGGGCCAGGACGGGGCGGTGGGCGCGCGCGTCGTGCGCGAAGCCGGTGGCGCGGTCTGGACCGAACAGCCCAGCGAGGCCCCGTTTGCCAGCATGCCGCAAGCCCTGATCGACCGGGGACTGGCAGACCACGTCGCCAGCGCCGTGGCGCTGGGCCGGCGCCTGGGTAACTGGATCGACGGCCCCGTGGCCGTGCACGGCACGGCCGACATGGCGGGCGAGCGGGCGGCCTTTCACGCACTGGTCGAGCGCCTGGGCAGCCGCTCTGGCCTGGATCTGGGCCAATACCAGGAAGCCACGCTGCGCCGCCAGTTCGAGCGCGTGATGCGCCAGCATGGCGCGTCCAGCCTGGCCCAACTCGCCCAGGACGCGCAGAACGACCCCCAGCTCGTGCAAGCGTTGCTGCAATCGCTGACCATCGGCGTGACCGAATGGCTGCGCAATCCGTCGGCGTTCAACGCGCTGCGCCTGGCGTGGCGGGAATACATCCTACATCCGGGCCCGCCACGCCGCGGGCGCGACAACGCTGCGCCTGTGGTCGGTGGGGTGCTCGACCGGCGAGGAAGTCTATGGCCTGGCCATGCTGACCGACGATGTCCTTGCCGAGCTGGGCTACACCATGGACTGGGTGGTGCTGGGCTCGGACGTCAGTGACCCGGCCCTGGAACAGGCGCGCAACGGGGCGTTCGACGAGGACAGCGTCCATGGCCTGCCGCCGGCATGGCGCGAGCGGTACTTCACCCGCATCGGGCACACGCTGCGGGTGCAGCAGGAGTTGCGCCGGCGCTGCGTGTTCGCCCACCACGACGTCGTGCAGGATCTGCCATTCATGCGCATGGACTTGGTGGCCTGCCGCAATGTGCTGATCTACTTCAAGGGCCAAGCCAAGGACGAGGTTCTGAGCCGTTTGCACTACGCCCTGGTGCCCGATGGCTTGCTGATGCTGGGGCGCTCCGAGGGCTTGTCCTGCCGCGTCCACCCCTGGTTCCAGGCTGTCTCCGTCCAGGAGCACCTGTGGCGCAAGCGCAGCGATGCCGGTGCCCGCCAGCCGCTGCCGGGGCTGGGGCGGCGCCACCCCAGGCGCGGCATGGTTGCCCCCCTGCCCCCCGCGACGCCGCCGCAGTTGCGCCCAGTGGACCGGCTGGAAAACGACCTGCGCGAGCGCCTGCTGAGCTACCTGATCGGCCGCTATGCCGCGCCTACCGTGCTGGTCGACCGCGAGGGCCACCCCCTGCACGTGGTCGGCCCCATGGAAGGCCTGATGCATTGGCCGGCCGGCCCGACGGCGGAATTGACCCTGCCCAACCTGGTGCCGGCCGCGTGGCGGCGCGATGTGCAGTTGGCGCAGCACCGCCTGCTGATCACGCAGGAGGCCGCCGTGCGCGTGCCCCTGCCACCCATCGCGGAGCGGCCGGCCTACGTGCTCGAAGCCGCCCGGCTCGACCAGGGGCAGGACACGTATCTGATCGTCAGTTTCGGCCGCCCGCCCAGCGCGGACACCGACGGGTCTGGGCGGCCGCCGCCCGCACCCGACGAACCGCATGGACTGCACGAGGAACGCCTGCAAAGCCTGATCGAGGCGCTGGAGCACAGCCAGCGCCAGTTGCAGCAGGTCAACGAGGCGTTGAGCGTCACCTCCGAAGAGCTGGAAGCCGCCAACGAGGAGCTGGAGGCCTCCAACGAAGAGCTGGAAGCCTCCAACGAGGAGCTGCGCACCCTCAACGAAGAGCTGGACCGCTCGTTGCGCGAGCAGCAACAGCTCAACGACCTGCTGCACGCCGTGCAGGAAAGCGCCGGCACCGCCCTCGCCGTGCTGGACCACGAGCGGCGCTTGCTGCGCTACAACCGGCCGGCGCAGGACATGCTCGTGCTGCGCGAGGCGCAACTGGGCCTGCCCTGGACCTTCGACGACCGGCACTTTCCCTGGCCGGGGGAACTGGTGGAGCATGTGGCCAAGGGGGCGCCCGGCCCCTGGCAGGGCCAGATCGAGCTGGCCCAGGCGCGCTATCTGGTGCAGTTGGTGCCGTGGCAAACCCACGACGCACGCACCGGCTACGTCCTCTCCGTCACCGACCTGACGGAGCTGCAAAGCGCCGAGAAAGCCCGACTGGAACTCCAGACCCGGCTCAGCGCCCTGACCGAGGCACTGCACGAGGCGGTCCTGCTGTTCGATCCCCGCAACGAGCGGTTGATCTACGCCTCCCACCGCTATCAGGACTGGTTCGGCCCGGCCGACGCCACCCCGACGCCGCCCAAGCTCGGGGCGTGGATCGACGCCATCGCCAGCGACGAACGCGCCCGTGTCATCGACCGATGGCGCGACGGCACGGTCCCGCAATGGACGCAGCGCTACCGCGTGCAAACGCGCGATGGCGGCTGGCGCCACCTGCAGGAGCGCGCCAGCCGCATCACCGCCAGCGACGGCGAAACCACACTGATTGCCGCGTCGCTGCTGGATGTGACGGAGATGGTCCAGCTCGAGCAACGCGAGCGCAGCGCCCACGCGCGGCTGCAGGCCGTTTGGGACAACCCCAGCGTCGGCATCGCCGTGTGCGACGGCAGCGGCGTGGTCATCGAATGCAACGGCGCGCTGACCCTGCGGCTGGGCGCCACCGATGCCGAGCTGCGCGGCACCCGCTGGATCGACTGGGTGGACGTCGACGACCGGGGCAGCATGCAGGTGCAATGGCGCTCGCTGCTCAGCGGGCGCTCGCCGCCGCCGCTGGAGCAACGCCTGCACACCCGCGAAGGCGCCCAGCGCTGGACGCGGCAACACCTGTCGCTGGCCCGATCCGCGCTGGGAACGGGCGATCTGGTGGTGGTCTTGCTGGAAAACATCGAAGAAGCCAAGCTGCGCGAGCAGACCATCTTTCGCCAGGCCAACTACGACGCCCTGACCGGGCTGCCCAACCGCAGCCTGTACCGGGACCGGCTGGAGCAGGCGCTGCTGCGGGCGCAACGCGACGGCCATCCGGTCTACGTCATGTTCTGCGACCTGGACGGCTTCAAAGAGGTCAACGATGTGCATGGGCACGAGATGGGCGACGCCGTCCTCGTCGAGACGGCGTCGCGCATCCGCCGGACCCTGCGGCCGAACGACACCATCGCGCGCTTTGGCGGCGACGAGTTCGTGATGCTGATCGACGGGGCGGAGTCGCCCCTGGTGGTCGAGCGAATCGCCGACACCGTGCTGCAGTCGCTGCGCCAGCCTTTCCATGTGGGCGACCAGACCCTGCGGCTGAGCGGCAGTGTCGGCATCGCCGCCCACCCCTCCGACGGCGAAACGCCCGAAGAGCTGCTGCGCATGGCCGACACGGCCATGTACGCGGCCAAGAACGGCGGCCGCGACCGGATGCGGTTTTACTCGCCGCAGATGGAGAGCCGCACCCGGCGCCTGGCGGAAACCAAGGCAGGCCTGGAGCAGGCGCTGGCCCAGGGCCAGTTCGAACTGCACTACCAGCCCATGGTCACCCTGCCGCAGCGCCAGGTGCGGGGGGCCGAGGTGCTGCTGCGCTGGCGCCACCCGGAGCGGGGCCTCGTGTCCCCGGCCGAGTTCATCGGTGTGGCCGAATCCAGCGGCCAGATCCGCCGCATCGGCGCCTGGGTGCTGCGCGAAACGGCCCGCGCCGCGTTGGAGGCCGCGGCGCGTTGGGGCGATGATTTTCGGTTGTCGGTCAACGTCTCGGCCACGCAGTTTGGTGACAGCGCCTTGCGCGAATGGTTGGACGAGCACGGCGCGGCCCTGCCCCACCTGACCATCGAGGTGACCGAATCCGTCTGGATGGCCGACAGCCCCTCGACCCTGAGCTGGCTGCAGCGGGTGCGCGAACGCGGCGCTCTGGTGGCGCTGGACGACTTCGGCACCGGGTATTCAAGCCTGGCCTACCTGCTGCGCACGCCGGTGGACGAGCTCAAGATCGACAAGCGCTTTACCGACCACGTCGGCACCGGCGGCCCAAGCGAGCGCATCGTGACGGCCGTGCTCGAGATTGCGGCGGCCCTAAACGCGCGGGTGGTCGTGGAAGGGGTGGAAACCGCCGCCCAACTGGCCTTTTTGGAGCCGCACGCCCCGCTGGACGTGCAAGGCTTTCACTTCGCGCGCCCAATGCCGTGGGAGGCGTTTGCCCGCTTCGTGGACGCCTCGCAGGCCGCCAACCCTTGACGGCATACGAAAGCAAACAGCCCATGGGCACGGGGCGCATGGGCTGTGGTGTGTGGCGGAGCGGACGGGGCTCGAACCCGCGACCCCCGGCGTGACAGGCCGGTATTCTGACCAACTGAACTACCGCTCCAGCAAAAACAAGCTTGGCGACCCTACGGGGATTCGAACCCCGGTACTCACCGTGAAAGGGTGATGTCCTAGGCCTCTAGACGATAGGGTCGTCGATGAACAAACGGTTGGCGGAGCGGACGGGGCTCGAACCCGCGACCCCCGGCGTGACAGGCCGGTATTCTAACCAACTGAACTACCGCTCCAATGTGGCGACCCTACGGGGATTCGAACCCCGGTACTCACCGTGAAAGGGTGATGTCCTAGGCCTCTAGACGATAGGGTCTTTGTTCGTGGTGGAGGTAAGCGGGATCGAACCGCTGACCTCTTGCATGCCATGCAAGCGCTCTCCCAGCTGAGCTATACCCCCACGGGCCTGCTGCTGTCGATGATTTCGTTGTTGTTTTCGAAATCCGTCGTGCATCAGCAAGACCTGCATTATAGACACATTTTCGAGTCGTTTTGAAGACGAAGACGATTTTTTTGCGCCCACCGCTTCAGGCCACGGCCAACCGCGCCAGCACGTCCTCGCGCCGGTGCAGCGCCAGCACCGCGTCCACCGACGGCGTCTGCGCCACGCCCATCACCAGCACGCGCACCGGCATGGCCAGCTGCGGCATCTTCAGGCCGTGGGCGGCAAGCGTCGCCTTCAGCGCGGCGGCGATGTCGGCGGCGGTCCACGGCACGTCGCTCAAACGCTGGCACAGTTCCGCCAGCGCCGGGCGCACCGCGTCGGTGACGTGCTGCGCCAGATCCTCGTCGCGCGGGGTCGGCGCCAGGTAGTACGGCTGCGCCCAGTCCGCCAGCGCCACCGTGGTGTCGCAGCGGTCCTTGAACAGGCCGCAGATCGACGGGAGCCGCTCATCGGCCTGCAGGCCGCGGCGCGCCAGCTGCTCGGCCACCAGCGGCGCCAGCCGATCGTCCGGCGTCATCTTCATGTGCTGCGCGTTGACCCAGCGCAGCTTGGCCTCGTCGAACTGCGCAGCGCTGCGGCCCAGGTGGTCGAGGTCGAACCACTGCAGGAACTGCTCGCGCGTGAAGATCTCGTCGTCGCCGTGGCTCCAGCCCAGCCGCGCCAGGTAGTTGATCATCGCATCGGGCAGGAAGCCCGCGTCGCGGTACCACGTCACCGGCTTGGCGCCGTGGCGCTTGCTCATCTTCTCGCCCTGCTCGTTGAGCACGGTGGGCAGGTGGGCGTACACCGGCGGCTCGTGGCCGAGCGCGCGGATGATGTTGATCTGGCGCGGGGTGTTGTTGACGTGGTCGTCGCCGCGGATGACGTGCGTGATGCGCATGTCGATGTCGTCCACCACGACGCAGAAGTTGTAGGTCGGCACGCCGATCTGGCCGACCGGCGCCTGGCGCGCGATGACGAGGTCGTCCAGCTCGTCGTTGCGGATCTCGATGCGGCCCTTGACCTTGTCGTCCCACGCCACGCTGCCCGAAAGCGGATTCTTGAAGCGGATCACCGGCAGCACGCCGCTGGGGGGTGTGGGCAGCACCTTGCCCGGCTCCGGGCGCCAGGTGCCGTCGTAGCGCGGCTTGAGCTTGGCGGCCATCTGGCGCTCGCGCAAGGCGTCGAGTTCTTCCGGCGTCATGTAGCAGTGGTAGGCCAGCCCCGCCTGCAACATCTGCGCGATGACCTCGCGGTAGCGGTCCATGCGCTGCATCTGGTAGTACGGTCCCTCGTCGGGGGTGAGGCCGAGCCAGTCCATCGCCTCCAGGATCACGCGCACCGCCTCGTCGGTGGAGCGCTCCTGGTCGGTGTCCTCGATGCGCAGGATGAAGTCGCCGCCGTGCGCGCGCGCAAACGCCCACGGGTAGAGGGCCGAGCGGATGTTGCCCAGGTGGATGAAGCCCGTCGGCGACGGGGCGAAGCGGGTGCGGACTCTTTGCGTCATGATGGATCGGGATCGGTGGGTGGCGCCGGCGCTTCAGACGAGCGCGTCCAGGCCGCGCGCCAGATCGGCGGTCAGGTCGTCCAGGTGCTCCAGCCCGACCGAGACGCGGATCAGCGCCTGCGAGATGCCGGCGGCCTGGCGCTGCGCCTCGGTCAGGCGCCCGTGCGAGGTGCTGGCCGGGTGCGAGCACAGCGTCTTGGTGTCGCCGAGGTTGGTGGACAGCGACGCCAGCCGCAGCGCATCCAGCACCGCGAACGCCCGCGCGCGCCCCTCCTCGGGGCTCGTGGCCTTGACCTCGAAGGCGACGATGGCGCCGCCGCAGCCGCCCTGCTGGCGCATCGCCAGCGCGTGCTGCGGGTGGCCGGGCAGCCCGGGGTAATGCACGCGCGCCACCGCCGGGTGGGCCTGCAGCCACTGCGCCAGCGCCAGCGCCGTGGCGCTCTGCGCGCGCAGGCGCAGGTGCAGCGTCTCCAGACCTTTCAGCACCACCCAGGCGTTGAACGGCGCCAGCGTCATGCCGGCGCTGCGCAGCACCGGCAGGAACTTCTCCTCCACCAGCGCGCGGGGGGCGCACAGCGCGCCGGCCATCACCCGCCCCTGCCCGTCGAGGAACTTGGTGCCGGAGTGGATGACGACGTCGGCGCCGAATTCGGCCGGGCGCTGCAGCGCCGGCGTGGCAAAGCAGTTGTCCACCGCCAGCCAGGCGCCGGCGGCGTGGGCGATGTCGGCCAGCGCCGCGATGTCGCAGACCTCGGTCAGCGGGTTGGTGGGGGTTTCGGCCAGCAGCAGCCGCGTGCGCGGCGTCACCGCCGCGCGCCAGGCGTCCAGGTCCGTCTGCGGCACGAAGGTGGCCTGCACGCCGAACTTGGCCAAGTCGCTGCCGATCAGCTTGATCGTCGCGCCGAACATTGAGCGCGAGCAGACCACGTGGTCGCCGGCCTGCAGCAAGCCCAGCGCCAGCATCAGGATCGCCGCCATGCCGGACGACGTGGCAATCGCCGCTTCCGTCCCCTCCAGCGCCGCGAGCCGCTGCTCGAAGCTGGCCGTGGTGGGGTTGCCGTAGCGGCCGTAGGTGTAGCCGTCCTCGTCGCCGGCGAAGCGCGCCGCGGCGGCCTCGGCGCTGGGCTGCACGTAGCCGCTGGTCAGGTACAGCGCCTCGGCGTTCTCGCCGTACGGCGAGCGCGGCACGGCCACGCGCACCGCGGCAGTCTCGGGGTGCAGCGCCACGGGGTCAAACCTCCTGCGCATTGGGCAGCGTCAAGCGCGAGCCGCCGCCGTCCTCGTCGGCGGGGTCGGCCTTGGCGGCGGCCTGGCGCGGGGCATTCATCGCCGTGACCGTCTCCAGGGTCACATCGCCCGTCACATACACCCCGTCGAAGCACGACGCCTCGAAGCCGCACAGCGAGGCCTCGAAGCCGCACAGCGAGGGGTTGAGCGCCGCCACGGCGCGCTTCATTGCCTCCACGTCCTGGTAGATGAGCGCGTCGCAGCCGATGATCTGGCGCACCTCCTCCACCGTGCGGCCGTGCGCCACCAGCTCCTCCTGCGTCGGCATGTCGATGCCATACACATTGGGGTAGCGCACCGGCGGCGCGGCGCTGGCCAGGTACACCTTGCGCGCGCCGGCCTCGCGCGCCATCTGCACGATCTCGCGGCTGGTGGTGCCGCGCACGATGGAGTCGTCCACCAGCAGCACGTTGCGGCCCGCGAACTCGCTGGCAATCACGTTGAGCTTTTGCCGCACCGACTTCTTGCGCACCGCCTGCCCGGGCATGATGAAGGTGCGTCCGACGTAGCGGTTCTTCACGAAGCCCTCGCGGTACGGGCGGCCGATCAGCCGCGCGACCTCCATTGCCGCAGGGCGGCTGGATTCGGGAATCGGAATGACGACATCGATGTCCGTCGGCGGCACGGTGGAGATGACACGGGTGGCCAGCGTCTCGCCCATGTTGAGCCGCGCCTGATAGACCGAGATGCCGTCGATCACCGAATCGGGCCGCGCCAGATAGACGAACTCGAAGATGCAGGGGTGGTGGCGCGGCGCCTCGGCGCACTGGCGCGCGTGGATCTGGCCGTCCAGCGTGACGAAGATCGCCTCGCCCGGCGCGACGTCGCGCTCGAAGCGGTGGCCGGTGCCCTCCAGCGCCACCGACTCGCTGGCCGCCATCACCGTGCCGTCCGGGCCGCGGCCGATGCACAGCGGCCGGATGCCGAACGGGTCGCGGAACACCAGCATGCCGTGGCCGGCGATCAGCGCCACGACGGCATACGACCCCCGCAGTCGCCGGTGCACCGCCGAGACGGCGGCAAACACGTCGTCGATCTGCAGCGGCACGCCCCGGGTGGCGCGCTCCAGCTCGTGCGCCAGCACGTTGAGCAGCACCTCGGAGTCGCTCTCGGTGTTGATGTGCCGGTGATCCAGGCGGGCCAGCTCCTCCTTGAGCGCATGGGCGTTGGTGAGGTTGCCGTTGTGCGCCAGCACCAGGCCGAACGGCGCGTTGACGTAGAAGGGTTGCGCCTCCTCCTCGCTGGCGGCATTGCCGGCGGTGGGGTAGCGCACCTGACCCAGCCCACAGTTGCCCGGCAAGGCCCGCATGTTGCGCGTGCGGAACACGTCGCGCACCATGCCCTTGGCCTTGTGCATGAAGAACTTGTGCCCCAGCTGCGTCACGATGCCCGCCGCATCCTGACCCCGGTGCTGCAGCAGCAGCAAGGCGTCATAGATGAGCTGATTGACCGGCTGGGCGCTGACCACGCCAACGATGCCACACATGTCGTTGTCCTCGAACTACGGAAAATACACGGCCACCGGGGCCGGCACCAGCACTTTCACCGCCTGCAGCCCCTGCCCCAGCCAGCGCGGCCCCCACGCTTCGCGCCAAGCGGGGCTGTCCACCCAGGGGGTCAGTTGCACCAGCAGCGTGGCCGCCATCAGCAGCAGCACGCCGCGCAATACCCCGAACACCCCGCCCAGCACACGGTCGATGGGCCGCAAGCCGACCGCCTGCGTCCCCTGCCGCACGAGCCAGGCCGCCAGCCCCCCGGCAAACGCCGTGGCGACGAACAGCACGGCAAACCCGGTGGCATACCGCAGGGGATCGCTCCATTCGGCCGACGACGGCAACCACGCCGCCGCCTCCAGCGCCCAGCGCTGGGCGACGACGAAGGCCGCCACCCAGGCCAGCACGGACAGCACCTCGTACAGCAGCCCGCGCCACCAGCCGAGCACGACCGATGCCGCAAGCACCGCCAGCAGGATGACATCCACCGCGGCCATGGCTCAAAGCGTCAGCACCGCGGCCGGCAAGCCCAGGCCCTTGACCTTCTCCGCCACCTTTTCCGCCTCGGCCCGCGTGTCGAACGGCCCGACGCGTACCCGGATGCGCTTGCCTTCGGGGGTGTCCGCCACATGGGTGTAGGTCTTGAGCCCCGCGCGCTCGAGGCGGCGGCGCACCTCCTGCGCGCGCGCGGCCTCGGCAAAGGCCCCCACCTGCACGACCACGCGGACCTTGGCCTCGGCATCGGCCCGCGCGGCGGGGGGCGTTGGCGTCGCGGCGGCGGTCGGAGCTGGGGCCGGGGTGGTAACAGAGGCCGGGGCGGGCGCCGATGGTGCGGTATCCCGCTCGGCAGCGGCTGCCGGCTGCGGGGCCGCTGCCGGCGCCGCGGGTGTCGCAGCCGCGGGGGGCGCCGGCTCCGCCGCAGGCGCCTCGGCGGGCCGCGGCAGGGCGACCGTATGGCCGGACGGCGGCTCCAGCGGCGCGGCGGACTGCCGCGCGGGGATGTCGATCGCGATATCGACGGGAATGGGCCTGGGCTGCGACTCCAGCAGCAACGGCAGGGTGATCACGGCCGCGGCGACCAGCACGGCCGCCCCGATCAGCCGCTGGCGGGCGCGCCGGCGCAGCGTCTCGATCGACGGCGGCGGCTGCTGTCGCCCGCCCCCCGGCGAGGCGGACGATGGGCCGGAGCCGGAGCGGAGTTGGAACATGCGTCAGGCCTGCAGGTGCTTGGCGCCCAGGCGCGGCAACCCGTGTTGCAGCACGCCGCCCACCGTGTAGAAGGATCCGAAAACCACGATTCTACCAGCGGGGTCCGCGTCGGCGATCGCGGCCTGCAGGGCCGCGGCGGGGTCCGGATGGACGGCGGCGCGGCCGTCCCGGCGCCGTGTGCCGGCCTGCCACACCCCCCGCAGATCGACGGCGCGGGCGGCGCGCGGCGTGGGCAGATCGCAGAAATGCCAGGCGTCGATCAGGGGGTCCAACCGCTCGAGCATCGGCCGCACGTCCTTGTCGGCCATGGCGCCGAACACCGCCTGCGTCTGCGGGTAAAAGCCCATGGCATCCAGGTTCTCGGCCAACGCCGCCGCCGCGTGCGGGTTGTGCGCCACGTCCAGCACCAGCACCGGCTGCCCGGGCACGATCTGGAAGCGCCCCACCCACTCCACCAGGGCCAGCCCTTGCCGCACGGCCTGCGCCGCCACCGGCAGGCGCGGGTGCAGTGCCTCCAGCACGGCCAGCGCGCCGGAGGCGTTGACGAGCTGGTTGACCCCGCGCAGCGCCGGATAGGCCAGCCCGCCGTAGCGGCGCGCCCTGCCCTGCCAGTTCCATTGCTGGCGGTCGCCGGTGTGGCGGAAGTCGCGCCCGGCCAGCCACAGGTCCGCGCCCACCTCGACGGCGCGGTCGATCACGCTGCGCGGCGGCGCCGGATCGGACACCACGACCGGCCGGCCGGTGCGCACGATGCCCGCCTTCTCGTAGCCGATCGCCTCGCGGTCCGGCCCCAGGTACTCCATGTGGTCCAGATCGACGCTGGTGATGACGGCGCAGTCCGCGTCCCACAGGTTGACGGCATCGAGCCGGCCGCCCATGCCCACCTCCAGGATCAGCACGTCGGGGCGACGCGCCAGCAGCGCATGCACCAGCGCCAGGGTGGTGAACTCGAAGTAGCTGAGCGCGATGGCCTCGCCAGCGGTGCGGGCCGCCTCCACCGCCGCGAAGGACGGCACCAGATCGCCCGCCGCCATTGGTACGCCATCCAGTCGGGCGCGCTCTTCGAAATCGACCAGATGCGGCGAGGTGTAGAGCCCCGTTCGGTAGCCCGCTTGGCGGTAGATGGCCTCGAGCATCGCGCAGGTGGACCCCTTGCCGTTGGTGCCCGCCACGGTGATCACCGGACAGCGCGGCTGCACGGCATCGCCCAGCCGGCGCGCGACGGCCTGCACCCGCTCCAGCCCCAGGGTGATGCGCTGCCCATGCAGCCGCTCCAAATGGGCCAGCCAGCGGGCGAGCGGCGCAGTCGCATCGGGGGGCGGCAGCGCGGAATCAACGGGGGGCGTGGTCATCGGGTCGGCCATGTGCAGGGGAAAACCCGCATTGTGCCAAGCCCGCCCATTCCAGGCCGGCCATGCGGCCGAACAGACGCCCCACCCAACGCCCCACCGCGCGCGGGCCCTTGCGCTACGATGCGGACCATGATCCATGTCTACGGCATCCCCAATTGCGAAACCGTGAAGAAAGCCCGCGCCTGGCTCGCGGCGCAGGGCGTCGACCACACGTTCCACGACTTCAAAAAGCAGGGAGTGCCCACGGAGCGGCTCGATGCCTGGCTGGCGGCCCTGGGGTGGGAGGCGCTGCTCAACCGCCGCGGCACCACCTGGCGCCAGCTCGACGACGCCACCCGGGCCGGCGTGACCGATGCGGCCAGCGCCCGGGCGCTGATGCTGGCCAAGCCCAGCGTGATCCGCCGGCCGGTCGTGGAGTGGGGCAACGCCGTCACGGCGGGCTTCGACCCCGACGACTGGCAAGGCCGCTGCTGACCCGCCTGCGCACGCGGCCGGCACCGCGCCACGCCCCCAGTCCGCCAGGGCGCGGGAATGCAGCGCCTACAATCGGCGCACCATGAACGCCATCACCGACACCCTCAGCGGCGCGGCCGTCTCTACGCGCGCCAATGTCTATTTCGACGGCAAGTGCGTCAGCCACAGCCTGACGCTCGCCGACGGCACCCGCAAGTCGGTCGGGGTCATTCTGCCGTCCACCCTCACCTTCAACACCGGCGCGCCGGAAATCATGGAAGGCGTGGGCGGACACTGCGCGGTGCTGCTGCCCGGCGACAGCGCGTGGCGGCGCTTCGGCCCCGGCGAGCGCTTTGCCGTGCCGGGCCAGTCCAGCTTCCAGATCCGCGTCGACGGCGAGCCCTACCACTACATTTGCCATTTCGGCTGACGCCCTCCCCCCTACCCCAACGTTGCACGGCCATGTCCACCATCTTGCAAAGCCTGCCCGTCGGCCAGAAGGTCGGCATCGCATTTTCCGGCGGCCTCGACACCAGCGCGGCCCTGCTGTGGATGCGCCAAAAGGGCGCCATCCCCTACGCCTACACCGCCAACCTGGGCCAGCCGGACGAGCCGGACTACGACGCGATCCCGAAACGCGCCCTGGCCTATGGGGCCGAGAAGGCGCGCCTGGTGGACTGCCGCCCACAGCTCGCCTCCGAAGGGCTGGCGGCGCTGCAGTGCGGGGCCTTCCACATCAGCACCGCGGGCGTGACCTACTTCAACACCACGCCGATCGGCCGTGCGGTCACCGGCACCATGCTGGTCGCGGCCATGAAGGAGGACGACGTCCACATCTGGGGCGACGGCTCCACGTACAAGGGCAACGACATTGAGCGCTTCTACCGCTACGGCCTCGTCACCAACCCCGCGCTGCAAATCTACAAGCCGTGGCTGGACCAGACTTTCATCGATGAGCTGGGTGGCCGCAAGGAGATGTCGGAGTTCCTGATCCGCAACGGCTTCGACTACAAGATGTCGGTGGAGAAGGCCTACAGCACCGACAGCAACATGCTGGGCGCCACGCACGAGGCCAAGGACCTGGAGCACCTGAACTCCGGCATCCGCATCGTCAACCCCATCATGGGCGTGGCGTTCTGGAAGCCCGAAGTCGACGTCCAGCCCGAAGAGGTCACGGTGCGCTTCGAGGAAGGCCGCCCGGTGGCCCTCAACGGCCGCGAATATCCGGATCTGGTCGAGTTGTTCCTGGAAGCCAACCGCATCGGCGGGCGCCACGGCCTGGGCATGAGCGACCAGATCGAGAACCGCATCATCGAGGCCAAGAGCCGCGGCATCTACGAGGCCCCCGGCATGGCGCTGCTGTTCATCGCCTACGAGCGGCTGGTCACCGGCATCCACAACGAGGACACGATCGAGCAGTACCGCGACAACGGCCGCAAGCTCGGCCGCCTGCTCTACCAGGGGCGCTGGTTCGACCCGCAGGCCATCATGCTGCGCGAGGCCGCGCAGCGCTGGGTGGCGCGCGCCATCACCGGCGAGGTGACGCTGGAGCTGCGCCGCGGCAACGACTACTCCATCCTCAACACCGAAAGCCCCAACCTGACCTACCACCCCGAACGGCTGACGATGGAAAAGGGCGCCTCGGTGTTCACGCCGCGCGACCGCATCGGCCAACTGACGATGCGCAACCTGGACATCACCGACACGCGCGACAAGCTGTCCATCTACACGCAGGCCGGCCTGTTGGCGATCGGCAAGGACGGCGATCTGCTCAAGCTGGGCGGCTGATACACGCCACCCTTCGCGCCACCTTGCGCGCGGTCACGTCCCCTCGCGCGCCCAGCGCACGATGCGCGCCGCCAGGCGCTCCGTCGTGCCGGGCGAGCGCAGGTCACCGGCGATCACATGCTGGTCGCGGTCGGTGCTGTCCTCCACCCGCTCCAGCCGCTTGACGGGGCTGCCCAGGCGCGCGAACAGCGCCTCGGTCAGGCCCGGATCCACCGTGCGGTCGCGCGGGCTGTACAGCACCAACACGGGCGTCTGCACGGTGGACGCATCCGCCTCGCGCACGCGCTGCACCAGCGCCATCATCGGCAACAGCGCCTGCACCGGGTAGACGCGGGTCCACCCCGCCTCGATGCGCGGGTCATCGCTGGGCGCGCCGACCGTACCGCCCGTGATGGCCTGCGCCAGCTGCGCCCCCCAGGGGCCGTTGAGCAGCTCGGTGCGCTTGTCCGCCGGCCCGAAGTTGGGCGATATCCACACCTGCCGCGCCACCGGCACACCAGCCGCATCCGGCCGCAAGGCCAGCCAGGCGCCCAGCGTCCCGCCGGTGGAGGTGCCAATCACCAACACCCGCTCGCCAATCGCGTGACCGATGCGCACCGCCTCGACCGCGTCGGCCAGCCAGTCCTGCGGGGTAACGGCCGCCAGGGCCGCCGGAGGCAGCCCGTGACCAGCCAACCGCGTGTGGAACAGGTTGGCCCCGAGGGCCTGAGCCACCCGCTCGGCCAGGGGCGCCGTCTCCACCCGGCTGGCGGTAAACCCATGCAGGTACACGACGGCCCAAGGGGTGCGCGTGCCGGGGGCGCCATGCCAAACGATGCCTTTGGCCGTGCCGGGGCGCAGACCCGGGTAGGCCGCCTCCTGCGCGGCCAGCCAGCCGTCCAGCTCGGCCAACGCGGCCGGCGGACGCGCCCGGGGCGCGGGCTCGTCGGGGCCATAGGCGTACCGGGGGCCGGCAAACCACAGCACCGCCAACACCCCCACCACGGCCAGCAGGCCCGTCGCCCAGCGGCGCAGGCGTCCCGTCGGGGCCGTCGGGCGCGCAGCCCCCGGCGCACCGGGCTGGGATGACGATGGTACGGACATGGCAACTCCCGAAATGACGAATCGATGACGCTGACGCGGGGCCGTGCCCCTGGCCCGTGACTGTAACCGGCCGTAACAACCGTCTCTCATTGCAAGAACCCCTTGGCAGCGCGCGGCTTGTTTCGAAGAATGCGGTCACCCGGCTCGACGCCGGGCCATTCTCACAGGAGATTCGCCATGTGGCTGCACGCCCCCTTCGACCCGCCACTGATCGACCAGATCAATCGCATGCAGGCGGGGGTGATCCCGTCGCCCATCCACCCGCTGACCTGCCCGAACGCGAAAGATGGCCAACACGCCTTTGCCGGCGGTTACCTGGGCGTGCTGGTGGCGCAGCGTCAAGGCCTGGTTTGCCCCTCGTGCGGACACACGCAGGACTGGCTGAGCCGCACCACCGTGGCCTGCGCCGAGCGCGAGAGCAGCGCTGCCATGGGCAACCCATCGCAGCGCATGGAAAAAGCGCGTCAGCGCGCGCTGGACGATTTCGCCCGGCTGGTGCGCGAAGGGCATCCCCAGGCGCAGGCCATGGTCGATTCGTTACAGGCAGCGGTGGACCGCCGCGCCAGCCGCGCCGAGGCCGCTGCCGTGCCCGACCACTCGACCGCGCTGCCCGAGCCGCTGGCGGCCTGAGTCGTCCGCCGATCGGACCAGCCCACGCAGCCCTGCCCACCGGCACCCCTTGGGCCGAGGGTTTCAGATCACCACTGGCTCCGGCTCCAGCCGGATGCCAAAGCGCTCATAAACGCTGGTCTGAATCAGCCGCGCCAACGTCATCACTTCCCCGCCCGTGCAGGGGTGTTCGGCGTCGCCGCGGTTGACCAGCACCAGCGCCTGCTTGTCGTACACGCCCGCGTGGCCGACGGTTTTGCCCTTCCAGCCGCAGGCGTCGATCAGCCAACCCGCGGCCAGTTTGACCGTGCCGTCGGGCATGGGGTAGTGCACCACCTTGGGATCGCGGCCGATGATGTCGGCGCACTGCTCCGGGGTAACCGTGGGGTTCTTGAAAAAGCTGCCAGCGTTACCAATCAGGGCGGGGTCGGGCAGCTTGGCGCGGCGGATCTCGCACACCCAGTCGAACACCTGGCGCGGCGTCGGGTGGGCGATGCCGGTTTCGGCCACCTTGCGCTCCAGGTCGTGATACCCCAACTGCGGGCGCCACTGCCGCGGCAGCCAAAAGCGCACGCGGGTGATCAGCGCGCGGCCCTTGAGCCCCATGCCGCGCTCGCCCGCGCGCTCGTGCTTGAACACCGAATCGCGGTAGCCGAAGGCACAGTGTTCGTGCCGCAGGGTCAGGGGCTCGCCCGTCTCCAGATCGATCGCGTCCAGCGAATGAAAACGGTCCTGCAGTTCGACGCCATAGGCGCCGATGTTTTGCACCGGGGCCGCCCCGACCGTGCCGGGGATGAGGGCGAGGTTCTCCAGACCGGGCCAGCCCTGCTGCAGCGTCCAATCCACGAACGCGTGCCAACGCTCGCCGGCGCCCGCCTCCACCAACCAGCCGCGCTCGTCCTCGCGCAGCAGACGCCGCCCAGGGATTTCCACCTTCAGCACCAGTTGGCGCACATCGCCGGTCAGCACGATGTTGCTGCCACCGCCCAGAATGAAGGTGTCCTGCCAGCGCCAGTCCGGGTGGCGCACGAGGGCAGCCACATCGTCCTCGCGGCGGATGCGCGCCAAACGGTGCGCGCGCGCCGCGATGCCGAACGTGTTGAGGGGCTGCAAGGGCACATGGTTCTCGACTACCATGCGCGGATTGTCGCAAACCCCTTCATGCTCCCGAGGAATCCCGCATGCCATCGTTCGATACCGTGCTCGAACCCAACCTGGTCGAAGTGAAGAACGCCGTCGAGCAGACGCAGCGCGAGATCGGCACCCGCTTCGACTTCAAGGGCTCGTCCGCCGCGGTGGAGCTCAAAGACCACGACATCATCGCGCACGCCGACAGCGAGTTCCAGCTCCAGCAGGTGGAGGACATCCTGCGCAACAAGCTCACCAAACGCCAAGTCGATGTGCGCTTTCTGGACCCGGGCAAGGTCGAGAAGATCGGCGGCGACAAGGTCAAGCAGGTGTTTCGCGTGCGCAGCGGCATCGGCAGCGAGGACGCCAAAAAGATCCAGCAGCTGATCAAAGGCAGCAAGCTCAAGGTGCAGGCCGCCATCCAGGGCGATGCGGTGCGCGTCAGCGGGGCCAAGCGCGACGATCTGCAAACGGCGATTGCGCTGATCCGCAAGGAGATGGCGCAGTTGCCCCTGAGTTTCGAGAACTTCCGCGACTGAGCGGGCGCCGCCCCAAGGACACCCCTGCCCCCACCCGCCGGCCCACCGGACCCCACCATGGCCTTTACCGCCCAACCCGACCCCGCCTACGGCGCGATGCAGGACTGGATGGCCCGCTGGACGGAGCTGGAGGCCCAGCTGGCGGCGCTGCTGTCCGCCCCGCGGCAGTACGCCGACTTTCTGCCCCGTCTGGAGCGGCTGCGGGCCGACGCCGAGGCCTTGCTGGCCACGGACGAGGACGCCACGCTGTACTGGCTGTTCCAGCTCGCGGCGTCCACCTCGGTGGGCTACAGCACCTCGCACGCGATGGCGTGCTGGGCCATGTGCCGGCTGGTCGGCCCGGCGGTGGGCGTGTCGGCCCCGGACGCCGCAGCGCTGGAGCGGGCGGCGCTGACCATGAACATCGGCATGACGCGGCTGCAGGACACCCTGGCCGCGCAGGCGCACCCGCCCACCGAGGAGCAGCGCGCCCTGATCGACACCCACGCGGCGCGCGGCGCCCAGTGCCTGCGCGAATGCGGCGTGCGCGATGCGCGCTGGCTGGACATCGTCGAGCAGCACCACGAGGCGGACAGCCACGACACGGCGGTGCGGCTGCTGCAGCGCATGGACCGCTACACCGCCCTGATCAGCCCGCGCGAGACACGCCCGGGGCGCAACCTGACCGACTCCGCCCGCACCCTGTTGGTGCGGCCCGGCGGGCGACTGGACGACATCGGACGCGCGCTGCTGCAGACGCTGGGCATCTGCCCACCGGGCACCTTCGTGCGGCTGGCCGACGGACAGGTGGCGGTGGTGCTGCGCCGCTCGGGCCGCCCTGGCGAGCCGTGGGTAAGCGCGGTGCTCGACGCCGACGGCCACCCGGTGCTGGAGCCGGCGCTGATCGACACCGGCGACGAGGCCACCGCGATCGAAGCCGCACTACAGACCGCCACGGTGCGGGTGCGGCTCAACCACCCGCGGCTGCTCCAGCTTTCGCGCCTGGCGTTGCAGCGCTGACCTGCGGCCTCAGCGGGCGGCACCGCCTTTTTTGCTGCCGATCTTGCTCTCCTGCCCGGCCAGCAGGCGCTGGATATTGCCCGCATGGCGCCACAGCAGCAGCAGGCTCATGGCCGCGACTGCCAGCCCCACCGGGCCGCGCACATCCCACGCGGCGCCGTCGCCAAACCAGTAATAGAACGGCGCAAACACCGCAGCCACGATGGCTGCCAGCGAGGAATAGCGGAAAAACACGGCGATCAGAATCCAGCTCGCGAGCACGGCAACACCCAGCCACGGCTCGAACGCCAGCAGCACACCGGCGGCCGTGGCCACCCCTTTGCCCCCCTGAAAGCGGAAAAACACCGGAAACAGGTGCCCCAAAAAAGCCGCCAGCCCGACGGCCGCCAGCGTACCGTCGCCCAGCCCCCAGCCCGCGCCCCAGTGGCCGACCACCCACACCGGCAGCCAGCCCTTGACCGCATCGAGCAGCAGTGTCAGCGCCGCCGCCACCTTGTTGCCCGAGCGCAGCACGTTCGTGGCGCCGGGGTTCTTGCTGCCGTAGGTGCGCGGGTCACTCAACCCCATCACGCGGCTGACCAACACCGCAAACGACAGCGACCCCACGGCATAGGCCAGCGCCACCGCGCCCATGGGCATCCACCACTGCATCATCCACCTGGCTCCTAGAAATCATTCGAGGCCCCGGCCGCACGCCGGGGCCGCAAGCTTACCCGAGGCGCCACGCGTGCCAGCGCCGCCCCCCCGCTCACTGGGCCGGGTCGCGCAGCTCCCAGCGGATGCGGTCGACGGCCTCCAGCAGCTCGGACGTCAGCTGCACGTCCCACGCGTCCAGGCAGGCGTCCAGCTGCGCCCGCGACGTCACGCCGATGATCGTGCTGGCCACGCGCCAGTTGCGGTAGCAGAACGCCAGCGCCAGCTGCAGCGGCGTGAGGCCATGCTCGCGCGCCAGCGCGTTGTAGCGGCGCGCCGCGGCCAGCGCCTCCGGCCGGCCCCAGCGCTGCTTGCGCATGCTCTCGAACAGCGCCATGCGGCCCTGCGGCGGCCCGGCGTGCTCCAAGCCGGTGTCGTCGTACTTGCCGGTCAGCAGCCCGAAGCCCAGCGGCGAGTACGCCAACAGCGCCACGCCAAGGCGATGGCAGGTCTCGTCCAGGCCATTCTCGTAGCTGCGGTTGATCAGGCAGTACGGGTTTTGCACCGTCACCACGCGCGGCAGGCCGGCCTGCTCGGCCACGCGCACGAACTCGTGCACGCCATACGGCGTCTCGTTGGACAGGCCGACGTAGCGCACCTTGCCGGCGCGCACCAGGATGTCCAGCGCCTCCAGCTGCTCGGCGATACTGGCGCACGGGCGGTCCTTGGCCGGGTCGAAGGTGATCGCGCCGAACATCGGCACGTTGCGCGCCGGCCAGTGGATCTGGTACAGGTCGATGACGTCGGTGCGCAGCCGGCGCAGGCTGCCGTCGCAGGCGGCCAGGATCTCGGCCTTGGTCAGGCCCGAGGACTCGCCGCGGATCCACGGCATGCCGCGCGACGGGCCGGCCACCTTGGTGGCGAGCACCACGCGCTGGCGCACGCCGGGGCGGCTGGCGAACCAGTGGCCCAGGATCGTCTCGGTGGCGCCGTAGGTCTCCGCGCGCGCTGGCACCGCGTACATCTCGGCAGTGTCGAGGAAGTTGACGCCGCGCTCCAGCGCGCGGTCGAGGATGGCGTGGGCGTCGCGCTCGGCGACCTGCTCGCCGAACGTCATCGTCCCCAGGCAGATCGGGGAGACGGACAGGCCGCCAGCGGCCAGGGTGACGGGTTGCATGGGTGGGGCCTCCTTGGACGGGGAAAAGGGAAACGGGCGGAATCGCGTTCACGCACTGGCGGCAGCCGAGGCGCGCTCGCGGGCGCGCGCCTCCTCCTGCAGCCGCAGCACGCGCCGCTGCACCTTGCCGGTGGTGGTCATCGGCAGCGCGTCGATGAACTCGATTTCCTTCGGGTACTCGTACGGCGCCAGCCGGCCGCGCACGTGCTGCTGCAGCTCGGCCACCAGCGCCGGGTCGAACTCGGCGGCCGGGTCGGCGCAGCGCGCGCGCACCGCCTGCACGCCGGGGCCGGTGGCCTCGTCCACCAGCGCGACGACGGCGGCGCTGTCCTGCAGGCGGTACTCCAGCGCCTCCGGCCCAAACAGCTGCGACAGCGGCACCGCCACCGCCCCCATCTGCAGCACGGCCATGTAGGCCACGGCGGTCTCGAAGCGCTGCGGCAACTGAATAGCCACCCGGTCGCCGCGCTGCACGCCCAGCAGCCGCAGCGCGTTCGACAGGCGGTTGGCCTCGGCGGCCAGGTCGCCGTAGCTGTGTCGGCGCGGGCGGGTCAGGGTCGGCCCGTCCTCGATGACGGCCAGCGCCTGCGCCTGGTCGGGGCCGTCCGCCCAGCGGCGCAGACAGACCTGTGCCATGTTGAAGCGCGCCGGCACCTGCCAGCGAAAGGCGCCGTACACGGCGTCGTAGAGGTGGGCGTGCAGGCCGGGCGCCGCGGCGCGGTTGTCGTGCGCATGACTGGGCATGGAGGGCATCCCCGTTTGTCTCCTGAATAATTACAAGAATGTATCAAGTCCGACGACCTTCGCGCAGCACCTTCGAGACCGTGCGCGGCCAGCGCTATCACCTGCGGGAGTGGGGCACGCCCCACCCTGACCAACCGCCGCTGTGGCTGTTGCACGGGTGGATGGACGTGTCCGCGTCCTGGCAGTTCGTGGTCGATGCCTTGGCCCAAGAGCGCCACTGCATCGCCCCCGACTGGCGCGGGTTTGGTCTGACGCGCTCCGCCCATCTGGACGACGACCCCCATGGCCCGCCGCCCTACGGCGAGGCCGATCACTATCTGTTTGCCGATTACCTGGGCGATCTGGACTTTCTGTTGGTGCGCCTCAACCAGCGCTTGGGCCGCGCGCCGGACGCGCCCATCGACCTGGTCGGCCACAGCATGGGGGGCAATGTCGCGATGCTGTACGCCGGCGTGCGGCCGACACGCGTGCGGCGACTGGTCAATCTGGAAGGGTTTGGCATGCCCGCCACACGGCCAGAGCAGGCCCCGCGCCGCTACGCCGCCTGGCTGGACGAACTCCACCAACTGGCCCAGGGTGAGCTGACGCTCAAGACCTACCCCGGCCAGGAAGGCGTGGCGCAGCGGCTGATGAAGACCAACCGCCGCCTGCCCGAGGACCGCGCCCGTTGGCTGGCCCAGCACTGGGCGCGGCCGGTGGACCCCGGCGCGCCGGACGGCGAGTGGCGGATTCTGGGGGATCCGGCGCACAAGGTGCGCAGCAGCCAGCTCTACCGGCTGGACGAGGTCCTGGCCGTCTATGGCGCCATCGCCGCCCCGGTGCTGGCGGTGGAGGCCAGCGATGACAGCTTGGCGCAGTGGTTCCCGCGCGGGGAGCATTCGCTGGCCGAATACCACCGACGGCTGCAGGCGGTGCCCCGCTGCCGCATCGCGCGCGTCGAGGATGCCGGCCACATGCTGCACCACGACCAGCCGCAACGGGTGGCCGCCCTGATCGAGGCACACCTGGACGCGCCCGACGGTGCCGACGCCCCCCTGCACGGAGGGGCCGACTGACATGGCGGGCGCAACCTGGAAGACCGACCTGCTCATGGTCGGCGTGGCAGCCATCTGGGGCTCCACCTTCGTCGCCCAGCAAATGGGCATGGACAGCGTCGGGCCGTTCACCTACACAGCGGCACGCATGGTGCTGGGTGTGCTGCTCATCGCGCCGCTGTGGTGGTGGCGGGGCGGCCCGTTCGCCGCCGTGCCGCGCGTGGACAGCCGCGGGCTATGGCGCGACGGCACGCTGCTGGGGCTGGTGCTGTTTTCGGCCATCAACCTGCAGCAGGTGGGCCTGCTGGGCACCAGTGTGTCCAACGCCGGCTTTATCACCGGGCTGTACGTGGTGCTGGTGCCGATCCTGATGCGCCTGCTGGGTCAGCCGGTGGGCCTGCCCGTGTGGCTGGCGGTGGCGCTGGCGGCTGTGGGGCTGTACTTTTTGAGCGTCAAGCCCGACGCCACCATCGCGCCGGGCGATTGGCTGCAGTTGGGCGGGGCCGGCTTGTGGGCCGTCCATGTGCTGCTGGTCGGACATTGGGCGCGGCGCCATGACGCCATCCGACTGTCCATCGTGCAGTATGCGGTCGCCGGGGCGCTGTCCTGGGTGGCGGCCCTGTGGCGGAACGAGGCGATCACCGCCGACGCCCTGACCGGCGCGGCGGGCGCCATCGCCTGGGGTGGCATCCTGTCGATCGGCATCGCCTACACGCTGCAGGTCGTGGCCCAGCGCACCGCCAAGGCGTCGCATGCTGCGGTCATCTACAGCAGCGAGGGCGTGTTTGCCGCCATCGGCGGCTGGTGGATCCTGGGTGAGGCCATCGGCTGGCGCGGATGGGGCGGTGCGGCCCTGATCCTGGCCGGCATGCTGCTTGCGCAATTGGGCCGCCGATCCTGAGCGGCGCGGCCGCCCGCGCACGCCCGGCGTAGGCGCCTACATGCGAAAATGCGGGGTTTTCGAACGTCCGTCACCCGAAAGATCGCCATGGAAGCCGAACGCCTCAACGCCCTTGCCAACCGATTGCAAGACCTGACGCAGCGCGTCGCCGACTTGCGGAGGTTTCTTTGACTACGATGCCAAGGCGCTGAAGCTGTCCGAGGTCAACGCCGCGCTGGAAGACCCGGGCGTGTGGAACGACCCCAAGCGCGCGCAGGAACTGGCCAAAGAAAAGAAGTCGCTCGAAGACGTGGTGCTGGTGCTGGACCGGCTGGCACAGGAGCTGGCCGACAACACCGAACTGTTCGAGATGTCGCGCGCCGAGGGTGACGACGCCGGGCTGGAAACCATCGAGGCCGACGTGGCGCGCATCGCGCCGGAGGTCGAAAAGCTCGAATTCCGGCGCATGTTCAACAACCCCGCCGACCCCAACAACTGCTTCATCGACATCCAGGCCGGTGCGGGCGGGACCGAAGCGTGCGACTGGGCGCAGATGCTGCTGCGCCAGTACCTGCGCTACGCCGAGCGCAAGGGCTTCAAGGCCACGGTCGAAGACGAGCAGCCCGGCGACACCGCCGGCATCAAAAGCGCCACCATCAAGGTCGAGGGCGACTACGCCTTCGGGTTGCTGCGCACCGAAACCGGCGTGCACCGCCTGGTGCGCAAGTCCCCGTTCGATTCTTCCGGCGGGCGCCACACCTCGTTCGCCTCGGTGTTCGTCTACCCTGAAATCGACGACTCGATCGAGGTCGAGATCAACCCCGCCGACGTGCGCGTCGACACCTACCGCGCCAGCGGCGCCGGCGGTCAGCACATCAACAAAACCGACTCGGCGGTGCGCCTGACGCACATCCCCACCGGCATCGTCGTCACCGCGCAGGACAGCCGCAGCCAGCACTCCAACCGCGACTTGGCGTGGCAGCGTCTGCGCTCCAAGCTGTACGAGCTGGAGATGCGCAAGCGCATGGAAACGCAGCAGCAGCTCGAAGCCACCAAGACCGACGTCGGCTGGGGCCACCAGATCCGCAGCTACGTGCTGGACCAAAGCCGCATCAAGGACCTGCGCACCAACGTCGAAGTCTCCAATACGCAAAAAGTGCTGGATGGCGATCTCGACGTGTTCATCGAAGCCTCGCTCAAGCAGGGCGTCTGACCCCCTCCCCCACCAGGACCGCACCCATGACCGCCATGCGTGAAGGCAGCCCCCGCATCGTGCGCCGCGAGGATTACGCGCCGCCGGCGTACTGGATCGACACCGTCGATCTGACCTTCGACCTCGACCCGGCCAAGACGCGCGTGCTCAACCGCATGCGCGTGCGCCGCAACCCGGACGTGCCGGCGCAGCCGCTGCGGCTGGACGGCGAGGAGCTCAACCTCGCGCGCGTGCTGGTCAACGGCCAGGGCACCAGCTTCCGGCTGGACGGCAACCAGCTCGTGCTGGAGGCCCTGCCCGAAGGCCCCGAGCCGTTCGAGCTGGAGATCTTCACCACCTGCGCGCCGGAGAAGAACACCCAGCTGATGGGCCTCTACGTCAGCCAGGGCACCTTCTTCACGCAGTGCGAGGCCGAGGGGTTCCGGCGCATCACCTACTTCCTGGACCGGCCCGACGTCATGGCCACCTACACCGTGACGCTGCGCGCCGACAAGAAGCGTTATCCCGTCCTGCTGTCCAACGGCAACCTGGTCGAAAGTGGCGACCTGGACGGCGGCCGCCACTACGCCAAGTGGGTCGATCCGCACCGCAAGCCGTGCTACCTGTTCGCGCTGGTGGCCGGCGACCTGGTCTGCCGCAGCCAGCCGATCGTCAGCCGCCACGGCACCGAGCACCTGCTGCAGATCTACGTGCGCCAGGCGGACCTGGACAAGACCGAGCACGCGCTGCAGTCGCTGATGGCGGCCATCGCCTGGGACGAGACGCGCTTCGGCCTGCCGCTGGATCTGGAGCGCTTCATGGTGGTCGCCACCGGCGACTTCAACATGGGCGCGATGGAGAACAAGGGCCTCAACATCTTCAACACCAAGTACGTGCTGGCCAACCCGGCCACCGCCACCGACACCGACTACGCCAACATCGAGTCGGTGGTGGCGCACGAGTATTTCCACAACTGGACCGGCAACCGCGTCACCTGCCGCGACTGGTTCCAGCTGAGCCTCAAGGAGGGGCTGACGGTCTTCCGCGACCAGGAATTCAGCCAGGACATGGCCGGCAGCCCCTCGGCGCGCGCCGTCAAGCGCATCGAGGACGTGCGCGTGCTGCGCACCGTGCAGTTCCCGGAGGACGCCGGCCCGATGGCGCACCCGGTGCGCCCCGATCAGTACGCCGAGATCAACAATTTCTACACCGTCACGGTGTACGAGAAGGGCGCCGAGGTCGTGCGGATGATGCAGACCCTGGTCGGCCGCGACGGCTTCGCGCGGGGCTTGAAGCTCTACTTCGAGCGTCACGACGGCCAGGCCGTCACCTGCGACGACTTCGCGCAGGCCATGGCGGACGCCAACCCCGACAGCGAACTGGCGCGCCGGCTGCCGCAGTTCAAGCGCTGGTATTCGCAGGCCGGCACGCCGCGCGTGCACGCCCGCGGCCACTACGACCCCGAGGCGCGCACCTACACGCTGACGCTGCGGCAGAGCTGCCCGCCGACGCCGGGCCAGCCGGTCAAGGAGCCGTTCGTCATCCCGGTGGCGCTGGGGCTGCTGGACGCCCAGGGCCACGCGCTGCCGCACACCGAGCGGCTGGTGGTGCTGCATGAGCCCGAGACCACCGTCGTCTTCGAGGGGATGGACGCCGCCCCGGTGCCGTCGCTGCTGCGCGGTTTCAGCGCTCCGGTGATCCTGGAGCACGAGCTGACGGATGACGAGCTGCGCACGCTGCTGGCACACGACACCGACGCCTTCAATCGCTGGGAGGCCGGCCAGCAACTCGCGCTGCGGCGGGCGCTGGCGGCGGTGCGCGCCGACGGCCCGGTGCACGAGCCGCTCGATGCGCCGTTCCTCGAGGCGATGCGCGCGGTGCTGCGCCACCCCACGCTGGATGCGGCGTTCAAGGAGCTGGTGCTGACGCTGCCGGCCGAGACCTACATCGCCGAGCAGCTCGACGCCGTCGATCCGCAGCGCATCCACGCGGTGCGCGAGGCGATGCGCCGCCAGCTCGCGCACGCGCTGCACGAAGACTGGGTCTGGGCCTACGAGCAGCACAGGGACAACGGCGCCTACCGGCCCGACCCGGTCAGCGCCGGGCGGCGGGCGCTCGCGGGGCTGGCCCTGCAGATGCTGTGCCTGGCCGCGCGCGACAACGGCAACCCGGTCTGGCCCGGCAAGACCTACCAGCGCTTCAAGGACGCCACCAACATGACCGACCGCTACGCGGCGCTCAGCGCCCTGGTCACGGCCGGGCACGAGCTGGCGGCGCGCGCGCTGGAGCAGTTCCACGCCCGCTTCCGCGACGAGGAGCTGGTGCTGGACAAGTGGTTTGCGCTGCAAGCCGGCGCCCCCGACCGCGACGGCGACGCGCTGCCACGCGTGCAGGCGCTGCTGCAGCACCCGGACTTCAACCTGCGCAACCCCAACCGCGCGCGCAGCCTCATCAGCACCTTCTGTCACGCCAACCCGGCGGGCTTGCATCGCGCCGACGGTGCGGGCTACGCGTTTTGGCGCGACCGGGTGCTGGAGATCGACGCGTTCAACCCGCAGGTCGCCGCGCGCCTGGCGCGTGCGTTGGACCGCTGGCGCAAACTGGCCGAGCCTTACCGCAGCGCGGCGCGCGCCGCCATCGAAGCGGTGGCCGCGCACGAGGGCCTCAGCACCGACGTGCGCGAAGTTGTCAGCCGCGCCTTGGCCGATTGACACCCCAGGAGCCTCACGATGACCCCCAGCTCTGTGTCCCTGACCCGCTACCTGATCGAGCAGCAGCGCGTGCACGGCGCCATCACGCCGCAGCTGCGGCTGCTGCTGGAAGTCGTCGCGCGCGCCTGCAAGCGCATCGCCATCGCCGTTGGCAAAGGCGCGCTGGGCGGGGTGTTGGGCAACGCCGGCACCGAGAATATCCAGGGCGAGGTGCAGAAGAAGCTCGACGTCATCGCCAACGAGGTGCTGATCGAGGCCAACGAATGGGGCGGCCACCTGGCGGCGATGGCCTCCGAGGAGCTGGATGGCATCCACCCGATCCCGAACCGCTACCCGCAGGGCGAATACCTGCTGCTGTTCGACCCGCTGGACGGCTCCAGCAACATCGACTGCAACGTCAGCATCGGCACCATCTTCTCGGTGCTCAAGCGCCAGCACGACGACCCCACCGTCATCGAGCCGGTCAGCGAGACCGACTTCCTGCAGCCCGGCCGCGAGCAGGTCGCCGCTGGCTACTGCATCTACGGTCCGCAGACGACGCTGGTGCTCACCGTCGGCAACGGCGTGGCGATGTTCACGCTCGACCGCGAACAGGGCGCCTGGGTGCTGATCCAGGACCAGGTGCGCATCCCCGAAGACACGCGCGAGTTCGCCATCAACATGAGCAACTGGCGCCACTGGGCCGCACCGGTGCGCCGCTACATCGAGGAGTGCCTGGCCGGCGCGGAAGGCCCGCGCGGCAAGGACTTCAACATGCGCTGGATCGCCAGCATGGTGGCCGATGTGCACCGCATCCTGACGCGCGGCGGCATCTTCATGTACCCGTGGGACAAACGCGAGCCCCACAAGCCCGGCAAGCTGCGCCTGATGTACGAGGCCAACCCGATGGGCTGGATCGTCGAGCAGGCGGGCGGTGCCGCCACCGACGGACGCTGCCGCATCCTCGACATCGAGCCGAAGGGCCTGCACGACCGCGTGGCGGTGATCCTCGGCTCGAAGAACGAGGTCGAGCGCGTGACGCGCTACCACCAGGAAGCGCAGACCGCCGAAACCCCGACGAACGCGCTATAATTTTGGCTTTCCGCGATACTGCCAGCCACCGGTCGGCAAGTCGCCATGCCGCAATAGCTCAGTTGGTAGAGCAACTGATTCGTAATCAGTAGGTCGGAGGTTCGACTCCTCTTTGCGGCACCAGAAAAATCAACAACTTAGCCCGCATCCGAGCGGGCTTTTTTGTGGGCGCCCGGACGTCAGGCGGCCCCAGTCCCCGCGTCCGCGGCAACCACTGTGCGATTGCGGCCACTCCGCTTGGCCTCGTACATCGCTTGGTCTGCCCGGTGCAGCACGGCCTCCAGCGTGACCGATTCCGTGCCCAAGACACTGGCAACACCCAAACTGGCCGTCACCGGAACCCCCAACGTGGGAATACACACGCGTGCCAGACCTTCCCGCAGCTTATCCGCCAGATGCCATGCCTGCTCGGCCGATGTGTCGGGCAGCAGCAACACGAACTCTTCACCGCCGAAACGGGCCACGCGATCGGTCTGCCGCGTCGAGCCCGCCATGTACCGCGCCGTCTGCCGCAGCACCTCATCCCCCACGGCATGCCCATGACGGTCGTTGATGGCCTTGAAGTGATCCAAGTCGAGCATGATCAGCGTCAGCGGCGCCCCCAACCGCCGGGCGCGAGCCAATTCGTGCTCGGCCTGCCGCACGAACTCGCGACGATTGAGCAGGCCCGTGAGCGGATCGCGCGTGGCCAGGGCCTCGAGCTCGGCGCGCTGGGCCTCCAACTGCCGGTTGGATTCGGCGAGCGCACGCTGCAGCAGCTCGGTGCGCGCGTAGTGGCGCCAAAATAGAATGCTGACCAGAATGGCCAGTGCCGTGGCCGAGGCGGCATTCATGCGGTTGGTGGCGAGCACAGCGGGGTCGTCGGTGGTGCCACCCAATACCCACGCCAGCGCCACCCACGCCATCCCCATCAGCCCCACCATGGTGGACGGCCGCAGCAGCAACACGATGGCCACGCCGACCGCCGCGTTGACATAGGGGTTGACGCTGCTGCTGACCGCCTGATCCATCACGGTCAACACAATCGCCCAGGCGAGCACCACCGCCGAGACGGCCAATGGCAGGATTCGACCCACGATGGGCAACACCGGCCGGGCGTGCAGGCGACGCGCAAGCCACCCCGTCAAGGCCATGACGACAGCCATAGCGCCATGGGCTGTCGCGATCTGTCGCGCCCAGCCGTCGCGCACGGGCTCGTCAAAGGTCAAGAGACCAAACACGGCGATGTGCACCGCATTCAGCGCCACCAGCACCCAAGCGGCGAGGGACAACACCTGCAGATTGCGCCGCACGGCGCTGTCCTGCACCTGTCGGTCCTCGTCGGCCCAGCGGCGCCACGTTTCGCGTATCGTCATGGTTCACCCATCATAAGCAGCCCCTGACCCCGATGGCCGTTCTCGTCGTCTACTGCCAGCCCGGCGCGCGGCAGACCCGCATCGCCGGTCTGCACGACGGTAAGCCCAAAGTGCAACTGCAGGCCCCGCCAGTGGACGGGGCCGCCAACGAAGCCCTGATCGCATTCGTCGCCCGGCGCTGCGGGGTGCCGCGCTCGCAGGTGCGCATCACCCACGGTCACACGAGCCGGCTCAAACGGCTGGCCATCGACGGGCTGGACGATGCGGCCGCCCTGTCGGCGCTGATGGACGGATGACCCTCACGGTTCCGCTCTGCCTGGATCGTCGCCAGCAGCGCCGGGGGCGGCCCCGCTGAGAAACCGCCGCACCACCCCCCGCACATGCCGCCGGCGGCGGCCCTCGTCGGCGAGGCGCAATGGCTGGCGGTAGAGGATGCGCGCGAGTTCCAGCCCCATCGCCATGCCGAGGAGCATCTCGGCGTCGCGCTCGGCCGCGGGCCATGCGCGGCCCTGTGCGGCGGCGTGGCGGCGCAGCAGGGCGGCCACCGCGTCGATGGCCTGCTGCGGCCCGAGGCGCCAGATGCGCTGCAGGTCGGCCTGCGGCTGCGGTAAGGCCGCGATGGCCTGCAAATAGGCCTGGTAGGCCGGCTCGGTGACGAAGGCCAGCATCGAGTCGAGGAAGCGCTCCAGCACCTCGGCCAGGGCTGCCGCATCCGCTGGGGCGGCATCCAGGGCGTCCAGCAGCGGCTGGGCCTCGCGCAGCACGAGCGCTTCCAGTAAGGCATCGCGGTGCGGCCAGCGGCGGTACAGCGTCGCCTTCGAGACGCCACTTGAGCGCGCCACCGCCTCCATTGTCAGCGCCGCCGGCCCGCCGGTCAGCAGCAGCGCGCGGCCGGCGGCCAGGATCTGCTCATCCTTGCGGGTGTCGGGGGGGCGGCCCGGCGCGCCGCTGCGCGCGCCGGCGGTCGGTGGGGTCATGGGGTTTACTGTACGATACCGTTCACTTATTGCCAAGCCGAGCCGGAGGACACCCCCGTGAACGTTGCGCCCCTGCGATTGGGTTCGATGGCCCTGTCGATGTCGATCGCGTTGCTGCTGGCCGGCTGCCAGCGCGCCGAAGCCCCCCGCGGCGAGGCCGCTCCCGCCGTAGTGGCCACCGCCCCGGTGGAGCCGTTGGGCGCTGCGGGCCTCGGGCTGTCGGGCACGGTGCGCGCGCGGGTGGAAGCGCCGCTGGCCTTTCAGGTGGGCGGGCGCATCGCCGCACGCCGCGTGGACGCGGGCCAGAGCGTGCAGGCCGGCCAGGTGCTGTTCGAGCTGGACCCGTCCGATCTGGAGCAGGCGGTGCGCGCCGCCGAGGCCGATGCGGCGGCCGCCGAGGCTGCGCTGCGCACCGCGCAGGCCGACCTGGAGCGCGTGCGGGCGCTGGCTGCTCAGGGCTTCGTCAGCACTCAGGCCACCGACCGCGCGCAACTCGCCACGCGCGAAGCCACAGCACGGCGCGATGCGGCGCAGGCGCGGCTGGCCCAGGTGCGCAACGGCCGCGCCTACGCGCAGCTGCGCGCGCCCGCTGCCGGCGTCGTGACCGACGTCACCGGCCAGCCCGGCCAGGTGGTGGCGGCGGGCCAGCCGGTGGCTACCCTCGCCCAGGCCGGCGCACGCGAGGTGGAGGTGTTTTTCCCGGATACGGTGGCGCCCCCTGCGGCGGGGCAGGCGCGGCTGCCGGATGGGCGCACGGTGGCGCTCGCGCTGCGCGAGGCCGCACCGATGGTGGATACGCTCGCACGCACACGCCGCGCGCGTTACCGCGCCGATGGCCTGCCGCCCGAGCTGCCGCTGGGCAGCGTCGTGACGACGCAGTTCGCGCTGCCGGGCCCGGGCACCACCGCGCCGGCCGATGGTGCCAGCTCGGTGGCGACCTGGCGCGTGCCGGTGGGCGCGCTGGATGAACGCGCCGAGGGCCCGCGCGTCTGGCGCGTGCGCGACGGCAAGCTGGAAGCGGTGCCGGTGCGCGTGCTGCGGGTGGACGACCGCCACGCGGTGGTGGCCGCACCGCTGCAAGCCGGCGAGCGCGTCGTGGCGCTGGGCACGCACCTGCTGCAGCCCGGCATGGCGGTGCAGGAGCGCGCACGATGAGCTTTCCGAACCTGTCGGCACTTGCGGTGCGCGAGCGCGCCGTGACGCTGTTCTTCCTGATCCTGTCGGTGCTGGGCGGCATCTACGCCTTCGCGACGCTGGGCCGCGCGGAAGACCCGGCCTTCACCGTGCGCGTGATGCAGGTCCACGTGGCCTGGCCCGGGGCCACGCCGCAACAGCTGCAGGAGCAGGTGGTGGACCGGCTGGAGAAGAAGATCCAGGAGGTCGAATTCCTCTACCGCATCGAGACGACGATCCGCCCCGGGCAGGCCACGCTGCAGGTGGAGTTCCACGACTACACGCCGCAGGCGCGCGTGCCGGAGCTGTTCTACCAGGTGCGCAAGCGCATGTGGGACGCACAGCGCGAAATGCCCGCCGGCGTGATCGGCCCGGTGGCCAACGACGACTTCGCCGATGTCTATTTCAGCCTGCTGGCGCTGACCGCGCCCAAGCTGCCGCACGACGAACTGGTGCGCGAGGCCGAGCGGCTGCGCGACGAGATCCAGCGCATCGAAGGCGTGCACAAGGCGCTGCTGCTGGGCGAGCGAACCCAACGCATGTACGTGGAATTCGACAACGCGCGGCTGGTCAACCTGGGCCTGTCGCCGCAGGCCATCTTCGAGGCCATCGACGCCAGCAACCGGCTGGTGCCCACCGGCCGGCTAGAGACCCATGGCCCGCGCCTGCACATCCGGCTCGACGCCGACCTCTCGGACCCCGAAGCACTGGCGCAACTGCCGATCCGCGCCGGCGGCAAGGTGATACGCCTGGGCGACATCGCCACCATCCGCCGCGGCTACGAGGATCCGCCCGGCTACCTGGTGCGCGCGCGCGGGCAGGACGCGGTGCTGATCGGCGTTGTCATGAACAAAGGGGAAAACGGCTTGCAGCTCGGCGAGCGCCTGCACGCCTATCTGGAGCGCGAGAAGGCCGAGCTGCCGCTGGGGCTGGAGCTGACGCAGCTGACCAACCAGGCCGACGCCATCGCCAAGGCGGTGAACCTGTTCCAGATCAAGTTCCTGGTGGCGGTGGCGGTGGTGATGGGCGTGAGCATGCTGGCCATCGGGCTGCGCGCTGGCCTGATCGTCGGCATCGCGGTGCCGGTGACGCTGGGCCTGAGCTTCGTGGTCTTCAAGGCCATGGGCATCAACCTGGACCGCATCACGCTGGGGGCGCTGATCATCTCGCTGGGTCTGCTGGTGGACGACGCCATCATCGCCGTCGAGATGATGCTGGTGAAGATGGAAGAAGGCTGGGACCGCATCCGCGCCGCCGCCCACGCCTGGAACGTGACCGCCACGCCGATGCTGTTTGGCACGCTGGTGACGGTGGCGGGCTTTTTGCCCATCGGCTTTGCGCGCTCGGGCGTGGGCGAATACGCCGGCAACATCTTCTGGGTGTTGGGCGTGAGCCTGCTGGTGTCGTGGCTGGTGGCGGTCACCTTCACGCCCTACCTGGGCGTGAAGATGTTGCGCGACGTCCCGCCCGAAGCGCGCCACGGCCATGACCAGCTGTACCAGACGCCGGCGTACCAGCGGCTGCGCCGCGTGGTGGCCTGGTGCGTGACGCAGCGCAAGACCGTGGTGGCCACCACCGTGGCGCTGCTGGTGCTGGCCGCCGTGGGCATGGCCAAGGTGGTGCCCAAGCAGTTCTTTCCCAGCAGCGACCGTTCCGAAGTGCTGGTCAGCGTCTATTTGCCGCAGGGCACGAGCGTGCGCGTCACCGATCAGACCGTGCGGCGGCTGGAGGCGATCCTGGCGCCGATGCCGGAGGTCAAGACGCTGTCGGCCTACGTCGGAGCGGGGGCACCGCGCTTTTTCATCTCGGCCAACCCCGAGCCGCCAAACCCGGCGTTTGGCAAGCTCATCGTCGTCGCCCACGACGAAGCGGCGCGCGACCGTATCATCGCGACGCTCGAAGAACACATCCGCAACGGCGAATTCGCCGAGGCGCGCATCCGCGTGGCGCGGCTGTTGTACGGGCCGCCGGTGGCCTGGCCGGTGCAGTTCCGCGTCTTTGGCCCCGACCCGGTGCAGCTGCGCGCCATCGGGCACCGTGTGCGCGAGATCATGGCCGCCAACCCGCATGTGGTCGATGCGCACCTGGAGTGGGACGAGCGCGTCCCGGTGCTGGCGCTGCGCACCGACCCCGACCGCTTGCGGCTGATGGGCCTGACGCCCCAGGACGTGGCGCAACAACTGCAAACCCTGCTGGAGGGCGCGCCGGTGACGCAACTGCGCGTGGGCAACCGCACGGTAGAGCTGACCGCGCGCGGCGCGCTGCAGGGCGGCCGCGTCAGCGCCGACACCTTGGGGGCGCTGGAAGTGCTCAACCGTGACGGCCGCAAAATCCCGGTGGCGCAATTGGGCACGCTCGAGGTGCGCTACGAAGAGCCCGTCATCAAGCGCTACAACCGCGAGCCGTTCGTGGCCGTGCAGGCCGAGGTGCGCGGCGCCCAGCCCAACGACGTCACGGCGGCGGTCTGGCAGGCGCTCGAGCCGCTGCGCGCCGAACTCCCGCCGGGCTACCGCGTGGCCATCGGCGGCTCGGTGGAGCAGTCCGAGAAGGCCAACCTCTCGATCCAGAAGCTGCAGCCGCTGATGGTGGCGGCGATGCTGGTCTTCATCATGCTGCAGATGCGCTCGTTCGCCGGCACCTTCATGGTCGTGGCCACCGCACCGCTGGGGCTGATCGGCGCGGTGCTGGCGCTGCTGGTGTTCTGGCAGCCGTTCGGCTTCGTGGCGCTGCTGGGGCTGACGGGCCTGGCGGGCATCCTGATGCGCAACACGCTGATCCTGACGCAGCAGGTGGCCGACAACTTCGGAGCCGGCATGGCCGCCTTCGACGCCGTGGTCGAAGCGGCGGTGCAGCGCGCGCGGCCGGTGGTGCTGACCGCCCTGGCTGCGGTGCTGGCCTTCGTGCCGCTGACGCACGACAGCTTCTGGGGGCCGCTGGCCTACGTGCTGATCGGCGGTGTGGCCGTCGGCACGGTGATCACCCTGCTGTTCGTGCCGGCGCTGTACGCGCTGTGGTTCCGCATCCGGCCGGCGGCGGCCTGACTCACTCCAGGCTGAGGACCAGCCGCTTTCCCAGCGCGGCGGCGGCGCGCTCCAACTGCTTGAGGGTGGGGTTGCCGGGGCGGGTCAGCCGCTGCGCCGCCGGCCAGGAGGCGCCCATGGCGCGGGCCAGCTCCGACAGGCTGTGCCCCTGCCGGGCAAAGTGGATCAAGAGCGCGGCCTGCACCGGCGCGTCGGGCAGCGCCACCGGGCGGCCATCGGCTGGCGACGGCGGCGGGATGTCCTCACCCTGCTCCAGGCGGACCGCCAGCACGCCGGTGAGCACCTCGGCGGCGTTGAAGGCTGCCTGCTCTTCGGTGTCGCCCTCGGTGAAGGCTTCCTCCAGATCGACGAACTGAACGAGAAAGCCGCCTTCGGGCTGCGGCTTCAAGGGCTTGACTCCGCTTTGCCGTTCGATGGCCTTGACGAGACCGGATGAGAGGCCGCGGCTGCCGCGCACGGGCACAGGCACGCTGCGCGGCGCGCCCAGCTTGACGAGGATGTGGTGGCTTCCCTGGATGCGCGCCACGCGCCATCCGGCTTGCCCCAGCCGCCGGATGACCTCCTTGCCGCCCATCTTTGAATGATAGATCACCAAAGGTAGTGCGCGACCCCGTCCGCTGATCCAGAACTGCGGGGGTTGTGGCCCTAAACATGGCCAAGCCGGCGCGCGATCTCGCCGACGAGCTGGCGCGCCAGCGTGATCTTCGGCGCCGGCGGCAGCTCCACCGCCTCGCGCTCGTCCACCAGCAGCAGCGCGTTGTCGTCGCGGCCGAAGGTGTCCGGGCCGATGTTGCCGACCAGCAGCGGCACGCCCTTGCGCGCGCGCTTGGCCTGCGCGTGCGCCAGCAGATCGTGGCTCTCGGCGGCAAAGCCGACGCAGTAGAGCTCGCCGCGGCGCGCGCGCGGCAGCGTCGCCACGGTGGCCAGGATGTCCGGGTTTTCGACGAAGGCGAGCGCCGGCGGCGGGCCGCCGGCGTCCTTCTTCAGCTTGCGCTCGGCCGCCTGCGCCGGGCGCCAGTCGGCCACGGCGGCGGCGGCGATGAAGACGCTGGCAGCCTCGACTTCCGCCAGCACCGCCTCCAGCATCTGCTGCGCGGTCTGCACGTCCACGCGGCGCACGCCGCGCGGCGTGCGCAGGTGCACCGGACCCGCCACCAGCGTCACCTGGGCACCGGCCTCGCGCGCCGCGCGCGCCACCGCAAAGCCCATTTTGCCGCTGCTGTGGTTGGTGATGCCGCGCACCGGGTCGATCGGCTCGAAGGTCGGCCCCGCCGTCACCAGCACGCGCTGGCCGCGCAGCACCTTGGGCTGCAGGTGGGTGATCAGCTCCTCGACGATCTCCTGCGGCTCCAGCATGCGACCGTCGCCGACCTCGCCGCACGCCTGCTCGCCCTGCCCCACGCCCAGCACCACGGCGCCGTCGGCGGCCGCCTGGGCGACGTTGCGCCGCGTGGCCGGATGCGCCCACATCTCGCGGTTCATCGCCGGGGCCAGCAGCAGCGGCACGCGCTGCGCCGGCCGCGCCAGGCACAGCAGCGCCAGCAGCTCGCCGGCGCGGCCCTGCGCCAGCTGCGCGATGAAGTCGGCGCTCGCCGGCGCCACCACGATCGCGTCGGCCCAGCGGCCGAGGTTGATGTGCGCCATCGCGTTGGGCTCGCGCGCGTCCCACTGGCTGGTGACGACCGGGTGGCCGCTCAGCGCCTGCATCGTCACCGGCGTGATGAACTGCGCCGCCGCCTCGGTCAGAACCACCTGCACATCGGCGCCGGCCTGCACCAGCAACCGGCACAGCTCGGCCGCCTTGTAGCAGGCGATCCCACCCGTCAGCCCCAGGACGATGTGCTTGCCGTCGAGTTCTTTCATGCGACCGCACTATACCGCCCGGCACCCGCACCGGACGGGGCCGGCTTTTATAATCGGCCTTTCCACAGACGGGCCCGCATCGGCCCGCCCAACGTCATGACCAAATATGTGTTCGTCACCGGCGGCGTGGTGTCGTCCCTGGGCAAGGGGATCGCCTCCGCGTCGCTGGCCGCGCTGCTGGAGTCGCGCGGCCTCAAGGTCACGCTGATCAAGCTCGACCCCTACCTCAACGTCGATCCGGGCACGATGAGCCCATTCCAGCACGGTGAGGTGTTCGTCACCGACGACGGCGCCGAGACCGACCTGGACCTGGGCCACTACGAGCGCTTCATCACCACGCGGATGAAGCGCAGCAACAACTTCACCACCGGGCAGATCTACAAGTCGGTGCTGGAGAAGGAGCGCCGCGGCGACTACCTCGGCAAGACGGTGCAGGTCATCCCGCACGTCACCAACGAGATCCAGGCGTTCATCCAGCGCGGTGCCGAAGGCGTGGACGTGGCGATCGCCGAGATCGGCGGCACGGTCGGCGACATCGAGTCGCTGCCGTTCCTCGAGGCGGCGCGGCAAATGAGCCTGCGCCTGGGGCCGAACAACTCGGCCTTCGTGCACCTGACCTACGTGCCGTGGATCGCCGCTGCCGGCGAGCTCAAGACCAAGCCGACCCAGCACACGGTGCAGAAGCTGCGCGAAATCGGCATCCAGCCCGATGCGCTGCTGTGCCGCGCCGACCGCGTCATCCCCGACGAGGAGCGCGAGAAGATCAGCCTGTTCACCAACGTGCCGCTGTGGGGCGTGATCTCCATGCCCGACGTGGACACGATCTACAAGGTGCCGCGCGTGCTGCACGAGCAGGGGCTCGATGGCCTGATCTGCGACAAGCTGCGCCTGCACACCCCGCCGGCCAACCTCAAGCGCTGGGACGACCTGGTCTACGAGGTCGAGCACCCGCGCGGCGAGGTGCGCATCGCCATGGTCGGCAAGTACGTCGACCTGTCCGACAGCTACAAATCGCTCAACGAGGCGCTGCGTCACGCCGGGCTGAAAAACCACGTGCGCGTGGCCATCACCTACATCGATTCCGAGACGCTGGAAGGCCACGACGTCGCCGAGCGTCTCGGCGGCTTCGACGCCATCCTCGTACCCGGCGGCTTCGGCAAGCGCGGCATCGAGGGCAAGATCCTCGCCGCCCAGTTTGCGCGCGAGCACAAGGTGCCCTACCTGGGCATTTGCCTCGGCATGCAGGTGGCCACGATCGAGTTCGCGCGCCACGCGGCGGGGCTGGAGGGTGCCAACTCGACGGAATTCGACCCGCACACGCCGCATCCGGTCATCGCCCTGATCGACGAATGGCTGGACGCCGATGGCACGGTCCAGAAGCGCGACGCCAGCACCGACCTGGGCGGTACGATGCGCCTGGGCGCGCAGAGCGCCGACGTGCTGCCCGGGACGCTGGCCTACCGCATCTACGGCCCGGTGGTCACCGAACGGCATCGTCACCGTTACGAGGCCAACACGCAGTACCTGGACCGGCTGCGCCAGGCGGGGCTGGTCATCTCGGCGCTGACGCAGCGCGAGCAGCTCACCGAGATCGTCGAGCTGCCGCAGGATGTGCACCCGTGGTACATGGGTGTGCAGTTCCACCCCGAGTTCAAGTCCACCCCGTGGGATGGTCACCCACTGTTCAACGCCTACGTCGCCGCGGCGCTGCAGCACCAGCGGCAGGAGGCTCAAGGATGAAGCTGTGCGGCTTCGAGGTCGGACTCGACCGGCCGTTCTTCCTCATCGCCGGCCCGTGCGTGGTCGAGAGCGAGCAGCTCCAGATGGACGTGGCCGGCCAGCTCAAGGAGCTCACGGCGGCACTCGGCATCCCGTTCATCTTCAAGAGCAGCTACGACAAGGCCAACCGCTCCAGCGGCGCGTCGTTCCGCGGCCCCGGCATGGAGCGCGGGCTGGAGATCCTGGCCAAGGTGAGGCGCGAGATCGGCGTGCCGGTGCTGACCGACGTGCACACCGAGGCCGAGGTGCCGGCGGTGGCGGCGGTGGTGGACGTGCTGCAGACGCCGGCCTTCCTGTGCCGCCAGACCGACTTCATCCGCGCCGTGGCGCAGTCCGGCAAGCCGGTCAACATCAAGAAGGGCCAGTTCCTCGCGCCGCAGGACATGAAGAACGTCATCGACAAGGCCCGTGCCGCCGCGCGCGAAAAGGGCCTGCCCGAGGACAACTTCCTGGCCTGCGAGCGCGGCTTCAGCTTCGGCTACCACAACCTGGTGTCGGACATGAGGAGCCTGGTCATCATGCGCGCGAGCGGCGCGCCGGTGGTGTTCGACGCCACCCACAGCGTGCAGCTGCCCGGCGGCCAAGGCTCCAGCTCCGGCGGCCAGCGCGAATTCGTGCCGCCGCTGGCGCGTGCCGCGGTGGCGGTGGGGGTGGCCGGGCTGTTCATGGAGACGCACCCCGACCCGGCGCGGGCGCTGTCCGACGGCCCCAACGCCGTGCCGCTGAAGTTCATGCGGCCGCTGCTGGGATCGCTGCGCGAGCTGGACGCCGTCGTCAAGCGCCAGCCGCTGCTGGAAGCGGAGTTCGCCGCCGCATGACGCCGCCGCAGGCCCACCCGCTCGACGAGGCGCTGCGCACGGCCCTGCGCGACGCGCTGCCGGAGGCGACGCTGGCCTGGCTGCACGGCAGCGCGGCGCGCGACGCCTGGCGCCTGTGGGCGCGCGTGCTGCGCGACTGGCAGGACCTGCAGCCGGCCCGCCGCGCCGCGCTGCGCGCGCTCGCCACCGAGCTGCAGGAGGCCGCCGCGTGACGCCGACGCTGCGTGAGGTGCTGGCCCAGAAGGCCCAGCGGCTGCAGCACGCCCTCGACACCCCCACCGAACCATCATGAGCGCCTACATCATCGCCGACGTCGACGTTACCGATCCCCAGCAGTACGAGGCCTACAAGCGCTGGTCCAGCGCCGCCATCCAGGCCCACGGCGCCGAGGTGCTGGTGCGCGGCGGCGCGGTCACCGTGCTCGAAGGCGACTGGCAGCCCAGCCGCATCGTCGTGCTGCGCTTCCCGTCGGTGGAGGCGGCGCGCGCCTTCCACGACTCGCCCGAGTACCGCCGCGCGCGCGAGGCGCGCGCCGGCGCCGCCGTGATGCGCATGATCGCCGTCGAGGGCGTGGCCTGACGGCCCGCCACCCGGCCCATCGATTGACCCTGATTCCCACCATCCCAAGCAACGAAGGAACCCACGCAATGAGCGCCATCGTCGATATCGTCGGCCGCGAGATCCTGGACAGCCGCGGCAACCCAACCGTCGAGTGCGACGTCCTGCTGGAGTCGGGCGTCATGGGCCGCGCGGCCGTGCCGTCCGGCGCCTCCACCGGCAGCCGCGAAGCCATCGAGCTGCGCGACGGTGACCCCAGCCGCTACCTCGGCAAGGGGGTGCTGAAAGCCGTCGAGCACATCAACACCGAGATCAGCGAAGCGGTGCTGGGGCTGGACGCGAGCGAGCAGGCCTTCCTGGACAAGACGCTGATCGAGCTGGACAGCACCGAGAACAAGAGCCGCCTGGGTGCCAACGCGATGCTGGCGGTCAGCATGGCCGTGGCACGCGCCGCGGCCGAAGAAGCGGGCCTGCCGCTGTACCGCTACTTTGGTGGCAGCTCGGCGGTGCAAATGCCGGTGCCGATGATGAACGTCATCAACGGCGGCGCGCATGCCAACAACAACCTGGACATCCAGGAGTTCATGATCCTGCCGGTGGGCGCCCCCTCCTTCCGCGAGGCGATTCGCTGGGGCGCCGAGGTGTTCCATGCGCTGAAAAAAATCATCCACGACCGCGGCATGAGCACGGCCGTCGGCGACGAAGGGGGTTTTGCGCCCAGCGTGGCCAACCACGAGGCGGCCATCCAGCTGATCCTGGAAGCCATCGACAAGGCGGGCTACACCGCGGGCGAGCAGATCGCGCTGGGCCTGGACTGCGCGGCCAGCGAATTCTGCAAGGACGGCCCGGATGGCTCCAAGGTCTACCACCTGGAGGGCGAAGGCTTGGTGCTCAATGCCGCCGAGTGGACCCACATCCTGGCCACTTGGTGCGACAAGTACCCGATCATCAGCATCGAGGACGGCATGGGTGAAGGCGACTGGGCCGGTTGGGCACAGCTCACCCAGCGCTTGGGCAAACAAGTGCAGCTGGTGGGCGACGACCTGTTCGTCACCAACACCAAGATCTTGAAGGAAGGCATCACCAAAGGCATCGCCAACTCCATCCTCATCAAGATCAACCAGATCGGCACACTCACCGAGACGTTTGCCGCCATCGAGATGGCCAAGCGCGCCGGCTACACCGCCGTCATCAGCCACCGCTCCGGCGAGACCGAGGACAGCACCATCGCCGACATCGCGGTGGGCACCAACGCCGGCCAGATCAAGACCGGCTCGATGAGCCGCAGCGACCGCATGGCCAAGTACAATCAGCTGCTGCGCATCGAGGAGGACTTGGGCGACGTGGCGGTCTACCCGGGTCGCGACGCGTTCTACAACCTGCGCTGATCCCCCCGACCATGCGTGCCCGCTGGGTCACGGCCTTGTTGCTCGGACTGCTGGCCGTGATCCACGTGCAAATCTGGTTTGGCCGGGGCAGCGTGGCGCAGGTGGATGCGCTGCGCCGCGAGCTGGCTGAGCAGGAACAGGCCAACGAAGCCGCCCGGCTGCGCAACGAACGCCTGGCGGCCGAGGTTCAGGACCTGCACGAGGGCGTCGAGACGGTCGAGGAAATTGCCCGGCAGGAGTTGGGCATGCTCAAGCCCAACGAAATCTTCGTGCAGATTCAGGGACCGGGGAGCGCCCGGCCGACGGGTGGCTCGGCCCCCCCGCGGTGAACGCCCCGGTAAACGCCGCGCCGCGCTAACGCCTGTGCGCCGGCGTCACTGCATGCGGTCGGAGCCCGGCGGCTGCTGGTCCTGCGTCAGGAACAGGCGGGCGGCATCGACGGGGTCGAAGCGGTAGTGCAACCCGCAAAAATCGCACCCCACATCGACTTCCCCCTGCTCGGCCAGGATGGCCTCGACCTCCTCCACGCCCAGGCCGCGCAGCATGGCCCCCACCCGCTCGCGCGAGCAGGTGCAGCCAAAGCGCGGATGCGCCTGGGCCGCCGAGGACGGCGCCAGACGCAGCAGGTTCTCCTGCCAAAACAGGCGATGCAGGATGGCGTCGGCATCCAGCCCGAGCAACTCCTGGCGCGTCAGGCTGCTGGCCAGCGTCGCGATGCGGTGAAAGTCCTCGTTCGCCCCGAGCGCATCGGACTCGTGCGCCACGGCCGCCGTGCCGGACAGGTTGGCTTGCCCCATGGCCGGCATGCGCTGAATCAGCAAGCCCGCCGCGATCGACGCATCCGCGGCCAGCACCAGCCGGGTGTCCAACTGCTCGCTCTGCTGCATGTAGTGGCCGATGACGTCGCTCAAGCGCTCCAGCGGGCGCCCGGCCGCATCGCTCAGGGGCACGACGCCCTGATAGGGCTGCTGCCCCGGCAGGCGTTCGCGCGGATCCAGCGTGATCGCGCAGCGCCCCTGCCCCAGCACATTCACCATGTGCGACAGCGGCACCCCGGGCGCCACCTCCCCCCGCACCGAGGCCGTCGCGCGAAACGACAGGTCGGGCTGCACCTCGGCCACGGCCACCTTGACCGGCCCATCGCCAAAGATCTGCAACACCAGCGCCCCGGCGAACTTGATGTTGCTGTGCAGCAGCACCGCCGCGGCCGTCATCTCGCCCAGCAGTTCGGTCACGGCAGGGGGGTAGCCGCCCGCAGCCTGGCGCCGGCGCAACAACTCCTGCCAGCCATCGGTCAGGCGCACCAGGGCCCCGCGCACGGGCACGCCGTCGAACAGAAATTTGTGCAGTTCGGACACGCGCGCCCCTCAACCGATGCGCTTGAGGCCGGTCCGAAAACGCCGCGCGTTTTCGATGTAGTGGCGCGCACTCCAACGCAGCCCCTCGATCTGCTCCGGCGTGAGCTGGCGCACCACCTTCGCCGGGCTACCCAGGATCATCGACCCATCGGGGAATTCCTTGCCCTCGGTCACCAGCGCGCCAGCGCCCACCAGACAATGCCGCCCGATGCGCGCGCCGTTGAGCACCACCGCGCCGATGCCGATGAGCGACTCGTCACCGATGGTGCAGCCGTGCAGCATGACCTGGTGCCCCACCGTGACATGCTCGCCGATAGTCAGCGGATAGCCCACGTCCGCATGCAGCACGCTGCCATCCTGGATGTTGCTGCCGCGACCGACCGTGATGGGGTCGGTGTCGCCGCGCAGAACCGCGCCGAACCAGACGCTGGCGTCCTCCGCCAGGGTGACGCGGCCCATCACGCGGGCCGTGTCGGCCACGAACACCGACGGGTGCACGTCGGGGACGATGTCGTCGAGTTGGTAGATGCTCATTTATAGAATTGTACGGATGCATCCCCCCACGTCCACCGTGCCCGCCGCTGCCCCGACACTGGCGGAGGACGCCCGCGCCCAAGCCCTGCACTGGCTCACGGAATCCGACCCCGACGCCAAAGTCCGCGGCGTGCAAGCCCTCTGGCAGCGCGTCCAGGCCGATGCCGAGGCCAGCCGGCCGTGTGCCGATCCCGGCACCATCTGGAGCCCGCCCACAGACCGCCCCCTGCCGGGTCGGCCGGCCCGCCCGCCGTTGATCGAGCCCGGCGCGGTGCCGCCACGCTCACCGTTCACCGTGGAGGGGCACGCCGCCCTGATCCACGCCATCTGCCACATCGAATTCAACGCCATCAACCTGGCACTGGACGCGGTGTGGCGCTTTCCCGGCATGCCCGAGGCGTTTTACCGCGACTGGTTGCGCGTCGCCGCCGAAGAGGCGGAGCACTTCACCCTGTTGCGCGACCACCTGCGCGGCCTGAACGGCCCCGACGGGCGCCGCTGGGACTACGGCGACTTCGAGGCGCACGACGGCCTGTGGACCATGTGCGACAAGACCGCGGACGACATCGTCGCGCGCATGGCGCTCGTACCCCGCACGCTGGAGGCCCGAGGGCTGGACGCCACCCCGCTCATCCAGGCCAAGCTGCGCCGCGCCGGCACGCCCACGGCCTTGCAGGCGTGCGCGATCCTCGACATCATCCTGCGCGACGAGGTGGGCCACGTGGCCATCGGCAACCGGTGGTACCGCTGGCTGTGCGAACGGGCGGGGCTGGATCCGGTGGAGCATTACCGGCAGTTGGCGCGCCGTTACCGCGCCCCACGCCTCAAGCCGCCGTACAACACCGAAGCCCGGCTGCGCGCCGGCTTCAGCGCCGCCGAGCTGGCTTATCTCAACCAGGCAGTCTGAGGATGGGGAGCTGAGCCGCGTTGGACGGTTCGTTGGGTTCGGCACCCAGAACGAAGCCCTGCACCGCCTCGCCCAGCCGCGCAGCCTCCTGCGACAAAGCGGTGGCTGCTACCGCCGTCTGTTCCACCAACGCCGCATTGTGTTGGGTGTCCTGATCAAGGATCGACAGCGTACCGTTGATGTCGGCAACCGACGCCGCCTGTCGCTGACTCACCCCGTGCATGTGGTTCATGGCCTCGTGCAGCAGCAGCACATCGTTCCGCAGGCGCTCGATCACTTGACCAGCCAACCCCACCTGGGCCGTTCCTTGATTGACTGCCTGGACACTGGCCTCGATGAGGCGCTTGATCTCGCTGGCCGCCTGGGCACTGCGTTGTGCGAGTTGGCGAACTTCTCCGGCCACCACTGCAAAACCTCGTCCTGCCTCGCCCGCACGCGCCGCCTCCACCGCTGCATTCAGGGCCAGAATGTTGGTTTGAAACGCTAAACTGTCGATCACGCCCGTGATGTCGGCGATGCGCTCGCTGGCGTGCGCCGCCGCCTGGATCGACTGCACCGCCTGCCGGGTTTGCTGACCGCCCTCCTCAGCCGAGGCAGCTGCGCGCTGTGCTGCGGCCAGCGCCTGCTGCGCAGCCTCAGACAGCGCCTGCCACTCATGGGTGGTTTGTTGCATGCGGGCCGCTGTCTGTTGCAGGCGCGCGGCCGTGCGCTCGGTGCGCCCCGATAGGTCTTGATTGCCCGCAGCAATCTCGGCAGCAGCCCCATGAACCCGCATAGCCCCATCCCGGACCTGGCGAACCACCCGCGCCAACTGCTCGCGCATCGCCTCCAGCGCACGCAACAACGTCCCAAACTCGTCTTGCCGTGTCGCCCGTAGCGCCTGAGACAGATCACCACTGGCGATTTCGTGCGCGCACTGCAGCGAACGCTGCAACGGCAGCCGAATGTGTCGAATGAGAAAGAACGCTCCCGCCACGATCGCCCCCATCAACAGCGCGATCATCGTGGCCCCGAAAAACAGTGTCACCATGCGCTGGGCGCGAATGTCGAGCTGGATGTCGTCCAACAACCTGCGTTGCGCCCGGGCATGCTGATCCAGCGCCTGGAGCATGGCACGCACCACGGGCGCATAGCGTTGCTCGGCCGCCAGCAGCGCCCCTTCGGTGGAGCCGTCACGGTACAGGCGCAACACGCCAGCCAATTCGCTTTGCGCCTGCTGCTGTAGCGCCAGGATGCGCTCGACGGCCTCGCGCTGCTGCGTTTCTTCGGCCAGGGCCTGTACCCGCTGCTGCCAGTGCATGGCCTGCTCGGCTGCCTGCCATGCCGTGGCGCGCTGCAAGGCCGCGGCAACCGGATCGCCGGCCATGGCCGCCCCCACCTCTGCCAACAGTCGCGCCTCACTGAGTGCTGCCCATTGGGCGGCGGCAAACACGCGATCGGTCTGCTCTGCCACTTGTGTCTGCGCCGTGTGCGTCGACCGCACCGAGCGCACGATCACGGCGGCGACCACCGTGGTCAACGTCAACAGCAGCACCGCCACCCCGACCCACAGCTTGGTCGCCATGGGCCAATCCCGGATTTTTCGCATACCTCTCCAAAAAAGCACGACCGTTCGTTCGATGGAGAAGTTTAGCCCGCAGGATCTGCACGCCCTGTCGGTGTTTACCCGGATAGGAGCTGCTCACCCCCCACCGCGCGGATGGTGCCGCGCATGCAGGGCCTTGAGCCGCTCGCGGGCCACATACGTGTAGATGGTGGTGGTGGAGATGTCCGCATGCCCCAGCAACAACTGCACCGCGCGCAGATCGGCGCCGTGGTTGAGCAGGTGGGTGGCAAAAGCGTGGCGCAGGGTGTGCGGTGACAGCGGTGCGGCGATGCCAGCCTGGCGGGCATAGCGCTTGACCAGCATCCAAAACATGACCCGGGTCATGGCCTCGCCGTGGCGTTCGGTGACGAACACGTCATCGCCCGTGCGGCCTGCCATCAGCACCGGGCGCCCCTGGGTCAGGTAGCGCCGCAGCCAGTCCGCCGCCACATCGCCAAACGGCACCAGCCGCTGCTTGTCCCCCTTGCCCGTGACGCGCACCACCTGGTCGGGCAAGCTCACCTCGAACAGCCGCAGCGCCACCAGCTCGCTGACGCGCAACCCGCTGGCATACATCAGCTCCAGCATCGCGCGGTCGCGCAGGCCCAGCGGCTGGGCGGTATCCGGGGCCGCCAGCAGGGCTTCGACCTGGGCCTCGGTCAGCGTCTTGGGCACGCGCAACAAGCGCTTGGCGGACAGCAGCGCGAGCGTGGGGTCGGCCTGCAGCAAGCCCTCGCGCAGCGCCCAGCGGTAAAAGCGCCGAAAGACCGCCAACCGTCGGTTGCTGGAACTGACCCGGCTGCCCGGCAGCCGCTGCGCCATGTAGGCCTGCAGCTCGGCCGCGCCGGCCTGCAGCAGCCCTTTGCCCGTCGACGCCAGCCAGCCGCGAAACCCCTGCAAATCGCTGCGGTAAGCGGCCAGGGTGCGCGCTGCCAGCCCGTCCTCCAGCCACAGGGCATCGATGAAACGGTCGACCACGGCATCATCGCCGGCTATCATCGCCATATGACGATGGTACCGTCTGACGCGACCGCACAGGGGTCCGCGCCGACCGTGGAGCCGCTGCCCGCCTTCAGCGACAACTACATCTGGCTGCTGCACCGGGGCGCTGACGCCTGGGTGGTCGATCCTGGCGACGACGCCCCCGTGCGGCATGCGCTGCAACGGCGGGGCCTGCGCCTGCAGGGCATTTTGCTCACCCACCACCATGCCGACCACGTCGGCGGCGTCGCGGCCTTGCGCGCGGCGACGGGCTGCCGGGTCGTCGGCCCTGCTGGCGAGCCCCTGCCGGAACCGGTCGAGCCCGTGGCCGAGGGCGACACCATCGAGGCGCTGGGGCAGCGCTGGCGCGTGCTGGAGGTGCCCGGCCACACGGCGGGGCACATCGCGTATGTCAACGACGCGCCACCGGAGGGCCCCCGTTGGCTGTTTTGTGGCGACACCCTGTTTTCCGGGGGATGCGGCCGCCTGTTCGAAGGGACGCCGGCGCAGATGCTGGCTTCGCTGGATCGTCTGGCGGCCCTGCCGGACGAGACCCAGGTGTGCTGCGCGCACGAATACACGCTGTCCAATCTGCGCTTTGCCCGGGCGGTCGAGCCGGACAACCCGGACCTGGCCGGCTACACCCGCGCCTGTGACGCCCGACGCGCCGCGGGCGAGCCCACCTTGCCCAGCACCATCGCCACCGAACGCCGCATCAACCCTTTTCTGCGCAGCCGGGAACCGACGGTGCGGCACGCGGTCCAGCAACAAGACCCGGCGGCCCGCAGCGACGTGGAGGTTTTCGCTGCGCTGCGCCGCTGGAAAGACGGCTTTCGCTGACCGCAGCCGCCCACGCCCCCCAGCCCGACCCGTAACTGTCCGACTCGATGACCGCTTTCCAACGACTGGCACTGCTGCTGTGCCCATGGGCACTGGCCGCCTGTTCCACCCTGCCGGCCCCTCGCTCGGCCGACGACAGCCCGACCCCGCCCGCACGTCCTGCCGCCGCGGCTGCCGGTGAATCGACCCCGTCCACGCCGAGCGCTGCCCCGCCCGCCCCGGCATCCGCCGCCATCGCGACGGCGCCCCCCCTGCCCAGCGTGCATCCCGTCGCGTCCGTCGTCGCGCCGGCCGACCTGTGGGAGCGCATGGAACGCGGCTTTGCCATGCCGGACCTGGACAACGAGCTCGTGCAGCAATGGGAACGCTGGTACGCGAGCCGGCCGGACTATCTGCAGCGCATGGCCGACCGGGCCAGCAAATACCTCTTCCACGTCGTGGAAGAAATCGAGCGCCGCAACCTGCCGCTGGAGCTGGCCCTGCTGCCCTTCATCGAGAGCGCCTTCAACCCGCAGGCGGTGTCCCACGCCAAAGCGGCCGGCATGTGGCAGTTCATGCCCGCCACGGGCAAGCATTACGACCTGAAGCAAAACGCCTTCCGCGACGACCGGCGGGATGTGCTCGCCTCGACCCGCGCGGCCCTGGACTATCTGGAGCGCCTGCACCGCATGTTTGGCGACTGGCACCTGGCGCTGGCCGCCTACAACTGGGGCGAGGGCAACGTGCAGCGCGCGATCAAGCGCAACCAGGCCGCAGGGCTGCCAACCGGCTACCCCGATCTGCGCATGCCGGACGAGACGCGCAACTATGTGCCCAAGCTGCAGGCCGTCAAGAATCTGGTCACCGCTCCGCAGCACCGTGGCGTGAAGCTGCCGGTGATCGGCAACCACCCGTTTTTCGATACCGTGCGCATCGACCGGGACATCGACGTGGCCGTGGTCGCCCGTCTGGCCGGCGTCAGCGAAGCGGACTTCCGCACCCTGAACCCGTCGCACAACAAACCCGTCATCATGGCCTCCGGCACCCCGGAGATCCTGCTGCCCTGGGACAATGCGCTGCTGTTCACCCAGCGGCTGCGCGAGCATGGCGGCCCCGTCGCCAGTTGGACGGCTTGGCGCGTGCCGCAGGACATGACGACCGCACAGGCCGCCCGCCAACTGGGCTGGGACGAACGCGCGCTGCGGGAGATCAATCGCGTCCCCCCGCGCATGCGCCTGAAGGCCGGATCCACCATCCTGGTGCCGCGGGAGGGCAAGCTGGACCGCGATGTGCCGGAGCACCTGGCGGACAACGCGCAACTGCTGCTCACGCCCGATGTGCCGCCGACCCGGACAGTGCGGGTCAAAGCGCGCGCCGGCGACACCCTGGCCGCCATCGCGCGGCGCCACCGCGTCGGCGTCGCCGAGCTGGCCGCGTGGAACAAACTGAGCGTGGGCGCCCGGCTGCGCGCCGGCCAGACGCTGCAGATTCACGTGCCGGCCACGCGCACTGCCCACGCCGGTGGCAAACCGGCCAAGGCCGCCGCACCGCGCAAGGCCACGGCCAAAGCCGCCAGCCCCCGCAAGCCGGGGGCGGTGCGCACCGCCCAGGCCCGCAAGCCCTAAGCAAAACGGGCAAGTCTTGCGACTTGCCCGTGTGCTGTTTGGAGCGGGAAACGAGACGTTTACTAAGACCGTAAGCCGTTGTTTCCCAATCACTTTCTTCGCTGGCTTGACTAGCGAAGACCTTAATTGTAGCCTCATTTTTCACCCTCGGCAACAAGTTCGTCCAGAAACTTCCAGTAAGGTCCAAGGACACCTCCTCAGCGCATCGTCCCCACACCTCGTTCATCGCCGGCTACGGTGGTCTCGAACTCACCAATGATCACCTTTCCATATGCTTGGCTAGCTGCGTCGAAAGGCATTCGAGCACGTCACGCAAGTCCGCATAGAGGTCATGCCCGTTGGGCCGAGCCGAGCGCACCAGGCTCATCACCGAAACAGCGCGCTGACCGGCACGCAAGCTACCGACGAACAACTGGTTCGCCCTTTGAAGTGCCACTGGACGAATTTGCCTCTCGACGCGGTTGTTGTCTGGCGGCAGACGCCTGTCGTCGTTAGCGCCTCCCGGCGACCAAGGTTGGACTGCATGGCTCTCGCCGTGCCTGAGCTGTTCGGCACACCGGCTCGCTGCAGAAGCGACCACCCATACCCGTCTGCGCAAGTTGCGCGGGAAGAACCCATACGCTTGTCACTGGGACTGGATGCGCGATTCTTTATCGGTATATCAGGATACCTGGGAACGCATGACAGGCTCGGGATCAGTACGCCTGCCTTGGCATCTAGAAGCCACTGCGCGCCTATTGCGCCCTGTGAAACCGCAGGGGTATCACACCATGACAAATTGCTCTTGATGAGATTGCGGTAACGCATGACGCTGCCAGTGTGAGCGCCATTCTTCGTGTTGATCAGCGACAGGACCGATCAACCTACCACTCACGGATTCTTACACATTGAGCACATGGCGGCTACCACTGACTTGAGCTACTGAAAAGTGCTCAGGGCTCATGAAGAAGCGAGACTCGGGACTCGCTTCATCCACAGACAACTGCCCGGCCATGAGGTTGGCGCCAAAGGAGTCGGCCATGTAGTTCTCCTGGAAGGAGATGGGAGCATGAACCACAATGCACCAGCATCGAAGGTGTTCTATCGTCCGATCGAAGCCTCCCTCCGGTGGGCTGGGCTTCTGCGGTTTGAGCATGTCATCCTCACTTCGGTCTCGTCGTCAAGGAACCTGCCACAGTCGTTGGATTGCCCACGTTGGGGTGAGCTGAGGCTGTATACCGAACGCATCTACGATGGCATCCTCAATGCGGAACTTCCTTTCGGGAGGAACGGCATCACGACGCACGACACCGCGCTGATCGACTCCCCTGATCTCACTGTCCGTCACGTCGATCTGAAGCGTTGGATGCGCCAGCACTACCCCGAACAGCGCCCCGGCTTTCTCTTCTCGCGCAGCGAGCGCATCGCCCATCCCTCCATCTCTCTGGAAACCGGGCAGGCCATGCTGGTCGAGCGCTTGGCCCTCAAATCTGCCCTGGAGCAGTCCAAGCGCCAACTCCGCGAGCTGCAAGACAAGCACGACGCACTGCTCAAACAGTCCAAAATCATCCCGGCCTGCGCGCAGTACCCAATCAGTGATCGGGCCGAAGCCACCTACCTGAACATCATCGGCGGCATATTGGAGCTGATGCTCGGCCAATCGCCCTCGGGCACACCGTACTCCAGCTTCAAAACGCAAGAGGCTGTCGTAAGCGCATTGGTCGCCCATCACCACGGCGTCATGGGGATCGCCGAGCGGACGTTGAACGGCAAGTTCGCCACGGCCAGACGCCGGCTGCATAGCGCCACCCTCTGAGGATTGCCAGCTTGTATGTGCAGTCGCGGAGATTGCATTTGCAATGTCTTTCCGTAGCCATGTCTATTGAATAGAGGTCACGCCAACAAACGCCACTGAGCGTTCAGGAGTGACCACCATGTCGCAAACACCTGTTCTGCCGCCCAACGAGCGCCGCATCCTGCGCTTGGAAGAAGTCGAATCGAAGTCCGGCTTCAAGCGCGCCCACCTCTACAACCTGATGCGCGCGGGCAAGTTCCCCAAGGCGCTGCGCCTGGGTGTGCGCGCCGTCGGCTGGGATTCCATCGAAATCGATCAGTGGATCGCCGAGCGCGTCAACAACCGGGCCTGACCCATTCTCCCGCGGACCTTCCATCCTCACACGGAGAACGCCATGCAGGTTGTATCCATCATTTCAACGAAAGGTGGCGTCGGCAAGACCACCACTGCCGCGAACCTGGGCGGGCTCGTCGCCGACGCGGGGCTGCGCGTGCTGCTGCTCGATCTCGACGTGCAGCCCACCTTGTCGTCCTACTACGAACTGGGACACCGTGCGCCTGGTGGCATCTATGAGCTGCTGGCCTTCAACGAGCGCGACCTCGGCCAGCTCGTGTCCCGCACGATCATTACGGGTCTGGACCTGGTGCTGTCCAACGACCACCGGGGCGAGCTGAGCACCTTGTTGCTGCACGCGCCGGATGGGCGCCTGCGGCTGCGGCACCTGCTGCCCATGCTGGCTCCTCTCTACGACCTGGTGCTGATCGACACCCAGGGCGCGCGTTCGGTGACGCTGGAGATGGCGGTGCTCGCTTCCGATCTCGCGCTGTCACCCGTGACCCCGGAAATCCTCGCCGCCCGCGAACTGCGGCGCGGCACCATGCAGTTGCTGGAGGACATCGCTCCGTACCGGCACCTGGGCATTGAGCCGCCGCCGCTGCATCTGCTCATCAACAGGGTCCACCCGGTGTCGGCGAACGCCCGGCTGATCCAACAGGCCTTGCGCGACCTGTTCCAGGACCACGCCGGCATCCGCGTGCTGACCACCGACGTGCCGGCCATCGAAGCCTATCCGCGCGCCGCGACGCGCGGCCTGCCAGTGCATCGGGTCGAATACCGCCAGCCACCGGGCAGAGTCGCCCCCGCCGCGCTCGACACCATCCGCGGCCTCGCCGGCGAACTGTTCCCGCAATGGCAGCACCGATTTGCCACGGTGTCCGGCCGCCCGCCATTTCCTCTGGATACCGGGAGGCCCCATGGCGAGCGCACATGAACTGGCCCGAGGCCATAAGCGGCTGCGCGCCCTGATCGAATTCGCCGTCGGCGAGGGCTGGCACGTCAAGCGCACGCCGGGCGGCCACCTCAAATTCACCAAGGCCGGCTGCGCCGCGATCTACACCAGTTCGACGGCCAGTGACCACCGGGCCGCCCTCAACGCCCGCGCGCAGATCCGCCGCGCCGAGCGCGAGGCCCGGTCCCCAGTGCAGGGAGGCCGCCATGGCTGAAATGACCTCCCAGCAGATGGCCGGCAAGCTGCTCGCGGCCGGGTTCGAGCGCAGCGGCCCGTCCACCTCGGCCTTGAGCGACCCGATCGCCGACACGCCCATGGTCGTGACCCTGGACCAGTTGCGCCCCTACGACCACGATCCCAGGAAGAAGCGCAACCCGGCCTACGAGGACATCAAGGCGTCCATCCGCGAGCGCGGCCTGGACGCAGCCCCGGCGATCACCCGGCGCCCGGGCGAGGACCACTACATCATTCGCAACGGCGGCAACACGCGCCTGGCGATCCTGCGCGAACTGTGGTCGGAGACCAAGGACGAGCGGTTCTTTCGCATATCGTGCCTGTTCCGGCCGTGGCCCAGCCGCGGCGAAGTCGTCATGCTGACCGGCCACCTGGCCGAGAACGAATTGCGTGGAGGCCTGACGTTCATCGAGCGCGCCCTCGGCGTCGAGAAGGCGCGCGAGTTCTACGAGCAGGAAAGCGGCGCCGCCCTGAGCCAGTCCGAACTGGCACGCCGCCTCGCCGCCGATGGTTTCCCGGTCCAGCAGTCGCACATCAGCCGGATGAACGACGCGGTGCGCTACCTCCTGCCGGCGATCCCGACCGTGCTCTATGGCGGGCTCGGCCGCCACCAGGTCGAACGCCTGTCGGTCATGCGCAAGGCCTGCATGCTCGCGTGGGAGCGCTACGCCAAAGGCCGCACACTACTGGTACAGGACTTCGATGACTTCTTTCAGGAGGTGCTGTCGCAGTTCGACACGCAGGCCGACGAGTTCGCCCCCCAGCGCGTGCAGGACGAGCTGATCGGCCAAATGTCCGAACTGCTCGGCATCGACTACGACGTACTGGCGCTCGACCTCACCGAATCCGAAAGCCGCCATCGCGCCCTGGTCAGCGATCCGACCCCACCAACGGCACCCCCCACGCTGCCTGAGCCTGACACCATGGCACGCCCGCCCGCGGCGCCGGCCCCATCGGCCCCGACGCCGGCAACCACACCTGGGTCGCGCGAGCGCGAGGGCGGCTCAGGGTCGGACGGCTCACCCGCAGGAAGCCCCATGGCTGCTCCTGGTGATCGGCTGCAGGGGCACATCGTTTCGCCTGCACCGACGACGGAGCGGCTGCAATCCATTCAGCGGATGGTCGCCGACGAGCTGGGGGATGCGCTGCCCGATTTCTCGGCCAACGTCTTGCAGTCCATTCCCGTCCAAGCAGGCGGTCTCTACCCGATTTCCGACGTCTGGCACATCGACGCGAGCCTGGACACGCCCGAGCGCCTGCGCATCCACGTCGCGCAGTTCGCCCGCGAGATCGCGGGCGAGGCTCGCCTGGACGAGTGCATCGATGACCGTCCAGACGGCATCGGTTTCGCCTGCCGTGCCCACGCCCAAGACCTGGAGCCGCTGGGCCGTGCCGTCCTGGCGCTGCTGGCATGCATGGCCGGTCAGCAGCCCGCCGACGTCGGCTTGGATAACAGGCAATTCGTCATCGACCTGTCGGCGTTGCTGCACGGACAAGGCGACGCAACCCGGCGACTGAGCGACACCGCACTGGTCAAGCTGTTCCGGCTGCTGCGGCTGGCCCGCCGTCTGCTCGACCTGGACGCCGGCGCTGCGGACCCTGGAACGTGACCGAGGGAGACCAGCATGTCCGCACCACACCCACTCAACCAGGCCGTCATCGCCCAGGCCCTCTATGACCTGCGCAATGGGCAACTGCGCCGCTGCAAGCTGATGGGGTTTGGCGAGGAAGAGCTGGACGCCCTCAAGCATCCCGCGCTGATCAGCGTGCTGGCCAACGCCAACGTCTCGTGGTGCTCGGTGACGGTCAACCGCGAAGTGCTCCGGCGTCTGCTCAGGCAGGCGCAGGATGTGGAGAAGGAGATCGCCACGGTCGATCGCATGCTGCGCCTCGGCGCGAGCACCGAAATGGTCAGCCGCTTCTACGGCCTGACCCACCAGGAAGTGGCGCTTCGCCGCGAAATCCTCGGCCTGCCCAAGCGCAAGGGTCGCCATCCCGTGCTGGACGAGAAGCAGGACACGGAGCTGTGGCGGCAATGGAAGGCCGTGACCAGCAGCAGGAACGTCGATCTCGAAGACGAAACCTCCATCCTCGATGCCGCCATGGACCTCGCCGAAGGCATGTCGCTGCCTCTGTCGGTGGTCTGGGCTTCGATCAAGAGCTGGGTCGATCAAGGATTGGGTTAACCATGGCCGTGGACGACACCGCACCACGTCGTGGCCCCATCGCACTCGCAGACCTGTTCGACGCTGCGCTGAAAGACCTTGTGCCCAAGCCCAACGCCGACGCGCCCCCGCCCACACCTACACCTGTCGCGATGCCCACTGGTCCGGCGTCTGGCGATGCCTTCCTGTTCAGCGGCAACCGGCACGAGACCGTACCGCGACGGCTGTTCCTCGACCGCCGCCTGACGCCGCTGGAGCGCAATGCCTGGCAGGTCTTCCGGCTGATGCTCAACGACGATGGCGTGACGGCGTTCCCGACGTATGAACAGCTTCGGCCCTGGCTGGCGTCGATGCCCTGCGCCGGGCAAGCCTCGCACGAAACCGTGGCGCGAGCACTGACGCTGCTGCGGCTGACTCGATGGCTGAGCCTGGTGCGGCGACGGCGCGACGCCAAGACCGGCCGCATCCTCGGCAACCTCTATGTCCTGCACGACGAGCCGCTGACCCCCTTTGAAGCGATGCAGCTCGACCCGGACTACCTGCAACTCGTCAGCCAAGCGCTCGGCCATTCGGCCAAAGCCGTGCAGATCGTAGGCCTGCACACCCTCAAGGAAATCGGCGAAGACCCGATGCTGGCCGGGCGCACCCTGCCATCGAGGCTGCAAGTCCTGGCCGAACGCCTCGCCAGCCAGGGCGTCGGGGCGCACGAAAGTTATCCACAGGAGGACGCCACGCACGAATCCGAAGAAGGGGCGACGAGCCTTCTTCGGAATCCTGACGATCCCACTTCGGAATCCGAAGCAGGGTCGAAACCCGCGCCAGACGCCTCTCTTCGGAATCCGAAGCAGGCCCGTACAGTACGTAGTAGTCGTATTAATGAAGTACGTACTACCGCGCAGGCACAAGCGCATGCGCGCGCGCTGGGCGACCTGCAATGGCCCAAACGCTTCGCGGAACTGAAGGCAGAGCAGCAGACAGGTGCGAGGGTGGCACTACAGCAGGTCGATGCTGCGCTGAGGCAGGCCGTGCTGGACGAATGGGCTGCACGATGCAGCAACCATGGCATCCGCAATCCTGCAGGGTATCTGTTCGGCATCATCCAGCGGGCCATCCATGGCGAGTTCAACGCCTGGGCCAAGAAGGACGCGCCATCGGCGCCCGTTGCGCCGAACGAGCGGCCGCCACCACCAGCACCGCCACCATCCCAGCCGCAGGGCAAGCCTGTGCCGCCAGAAGTCGCCAGGCAGCACATCGAGCGGCTGCGCAACCTGCTCGCCAGCAAGTGAGCGGGCCTGCAAGGTGGTGAAGTGGATGCCGGTGGCTTCCAGTAGAGCTATCCCCTGGGGATAGTTCCACTGACGGCTACACGTCGAACCGCTGCACGCCAGGCCTCGATCGCCTGCAGCGGGATCGGCCTTGTTCGCGCTGATCCGGGTGTGCAGCGTTCCTTGGCGCTCCATGGCGCTATCCCCAGGGGATAGATCGCGACGCATGCACCCACCGCGCCGTGAACCGGGGACGGGCGGGTTTCGGTTTGTTGACTGACTGCCTTCCGCTACCTGCCGAAGCTGTCCGCTCTTTTCCAACAACGAGCGGACACCATGGCAACCACCAACGAACCCCTGCAACTGAATCTCGGCTCCTTGCGCAGCGCGATGTCGCTGACGCTGCACACGCACCACGCCTCGCGCATCTGGCACGGCCGCGCCGCCGCCGAAGGGCGACCGGGCATCGTCGGCCTGAACGGCTACATCGCCCAGATGAACAAGATGCGGCGCGGCTCGGAGCAGGACGACCCGTACAGCGACTTCTGGATGCTCCGCATCGAGGACAAGCTCGACCAGACCAAGGCCACGCTGCAATCGCTGCGCGAACAGGTGGACCAGGCCCTGGCGAGCGTGCCGCCGGCACTCACCCTGGGCGAAAACCTCAACGTCCAGCCGGTCAAGCTGCCGCTGTTCGTCAATGCGCAGCTCGGCTTTGCCGCCGTGTACCTGCTCGCCGACTACGACGATATCGCCCGCAAGCTGATCCTCGCGCACCACACCGCGCTGATCGATCGCTCGACGCTCGAACGCTGGCTCAACGAAGGCGCGCATGCACTGCGCAGCCTGTTCTCGCTGGCCCAGCAGTACCGCTACTCGGGCTGCACCCGCGACGACTTCGCCGCCAAGAATGCCGCAGCGCGGGCGGCGTTGGAAAAGTTCGGCGAGATGCCGCCGGACGTGCTGGAGGGCACGCGCCGCTCGAAGTTCGCGCCGCCCATCATGCGCCGTGGCCTGCAGCAGCGCGGTGACGGTCCTGCCGCAGCCGCATCGCCCAGCGACGAGGCCGCCGCCCCCGAAGCGACGGCCGGCGAGGACGCGCAGGCATGAGCGACCCAAACCGCGACACCCGCTACTTCCGCCCTCTGCAACAGACAGCCTTCATGCAGTTGGAACACGCAGCCTCTCAAAAAGGCCTTTTAAAGCCCTTTAAGGGTAAAGGGGACTTGGAGGCCTGGGCCAGCCAGTGCTTCGCCATGCGCGACGAGTTGATTGGCTTGGCGCAGCGACAGGTGCTGCAACAAGCCCTCGGGCATCCCTTCCACCTGCTCCCCATCGAACTGGCCCAGCAGACAACTGGCGCAGGCACGGCGTTTCTTCGCTGGCGCAAGCACGACCGCTCGGCCATGGGCGTGGCACTGTGGCAGGAGCTGATGGCGAGTACCAGCACGCCGGTCAACCTGCTGGCCGACTTGCACGCCATCGAGCTGCAGCGCATCACGCTGAACATGCAGATCAGCCTGTTGCACACCTTGGGCAGGCTGGCCCAGGAGTGTGCCAGCAAGGCCACCGAGGCGGAAGACGCTTACCTGCGTCGGCTCAAGTCCATCCCACCCGCACTGCGCGATCAGTGATCGCGCCGGGCAACCCAGCACGCGCTCGTCACCGACCAGGTGCGGGTATTTCAACCACCACGGAGATTGCAACATGAGTACGCATTTTTCTGGCGAGGGCAACATCGGCTCGCCCCCCGAGTACCGGGAGTTCCCCAACGGCAACGACGAGCCCAGCCGCCTTCTGCGCCTGAACGTCTATTTCGACAACCCCATTCCCAAGAAGGATGGCACCTTCGAGGATCGCGGCGGCTTCTGGGCGCCGGTGGAAATCTGGCACCGCGACGCCGCGCACTGGAAGGACCTCTACCAGAAGGGCATGCGCGTGCTGGTCGTCGGCCGGATGGAGCGCGAACCTTGGACGGACAACGAGGATCAGCCGCGCGAGACCTGGCAGATCAACGCGCGCAGCGTCGGCATCCTGCCGTTCCGCATCGAGTCCGTAGCCCTCAGCCCCAGGCAGCAAGAGGCCGCGCAGGATGCGCAGCCGAAACCCCCGGCCGCCCAGGAACCGACCGCGCCGAAGGAGCCGAAGCGCAGGAAGTGATCCGGCATGGGGCGGTGGCAGTCGTCCGTCGCCCCCATGCCCTCGCGAGCTATCCCCAGGGGATAGCTCCATCAACGTCCACCGGCGTCCGTGCGCTCCAAAAAATCGCGGCTCCCGGCCCGCACATCCCCGGCCGAACGCCACTCCCGTCCCCGCCATCCCATCCCGTAAAAGTGGTCGCCACCGCATGCGGCTTGTTTGCTGCTGCCCTTGGTGGTGTTCGGCATCCTCGATTCCCGCAACTCAATGAACCATGGAAATCGGATGGACTGACATGCGGCTGTTCTTGTGCGAGAAGCCCTCCCAGGGCAAAGACATTGGCCGGATTCTCGGCGCGACGCAGCGCGGTGAAGGCTGTCTCAGCGGCTCCGGCGTCACCGTCACCTGGTGCATTGGCCATCTCGTAGAAGCAGCAGCTCCCGAGGTCTATGACGCGGCGCTCAAGCGCTGGTCGCTGGAGCAGTTGCCCATCGTTCCCCAGCAGTGGCGGGTCGAGGTCAAACCGAAGACCGCCACGCAATTCAAGGTCGTCAAAGCGCTTCTGGCGAAGGCGACCCATTTGGTCATCGCCACCGATGCCGACCGCGAGGGAGAGCTGATCGCCCGCGAGATCATCGACCTGTGCGGTTACCGCGGCCCCATCGAACGGCTGTGGTTGTCGGCGCTCAACGATGCGTCGATCCGCACCGCGCTCGGCAAGTTGCGGCCCTCATCCGACACGCTGCCGATGTACTACTCGGCGCTTGCGCGCTCACGCGCCGACTGGCTCGTGGGCATGAACCTCAGCCGGTTGTTCACGGTGCTCGGGCGTCAGGCCGGCTACGACGGCGTGCTGTCCGTCGGGCGCGTGCAGACGCCGACCCTGAAGCTCGTCGTGGACCGCGACCGCGAGATCGCGGCCTTCAAGTCGGTGCCGTTCTGGGCCATCGACGTGTCCCTGTCTGCGGGTGGACAGGCTTTCAGCGCGCAGTGGGTTCCGCCCGATGGCTGCACCGACGACGCTGGCCGCTGCCTGCAACAGCCGGTTGCCCAGCAAGCCGCGCAACAGATCCGCGCTGCGGGTAGCGCTCAGGTGGTGTTTGTCGAGACCGAACACATGCGTGAAGGCCCGCCGCTGCTGTTCGACCTGGGCACCTTGCAGGAGGTCTGTTCCAAACAGCTTGGGCTGGATGTTCAAGAAACCCTGGAGATCGCCCAGTCCCTGTACGAGACCCACAAGGCCACTACGTACCCGCGTTCCGATTCAGGCTACCTGCCCGAAAGCATGTTTGCCGAGGTGCCCACTGTTCTGGACAGCCTGCTCAAGACCGATCCCTCGCTGCGCCCGATCATGGGCCAGCTCGACCGCTCCCAGCGCTCGCGCGCCTGGAACGACGGCAAAGTGACGGCGCACCATGGCATCATTCCCACCTTGGAACCCGCGAACCTCTCGGCCATGAGCGAGAAGGAACTGGCGGTGTACCGGCTGATCCGCGCGCACTACCTGGCGCAGTTCCTCCCTCACCACGAGTTCGACCGCACTGTCGCCAAGCTGTCCTGCGACCAGCAGAAGCTGGTGGCCACCGGAAAACAGGTGATCGTCAAGGGCTGGCGCCTGGTGCTGGCCGAGCCGCAAGCGGACGAGGACGGTGAAGCCACGGCACGCAGCCAGGTACTCCCCGTGCTGCGCGAAGGCATGGCGTGTCAGGTGACCGAGGCCGAGATCAAGGCGCTCAAGACGATGCCGCCCAAGCCTTACACGCAGGGCGAGCTGGTCAAATCCATGAAGGGGGTCGCCAAGCTGGTGACGGACCCGCGCCTGAAGCAGAAGCTCAAGGATACGGTCGGCATCGGCACAGAGGCCACGCGGGCCAACATCATCAGCGGGTTGATCGCCCGCAGCTACCTTGTGAAGAAAGGACGCTCCATTCGCGCATCGGATGCAGCGTTCACCCTGATCGACGCCGTACCCGCGGCGATTGCAGACCCCGGCACGACGGCAGTGTGGGAACAGGCGCTCGACATGATCGAGGCTGGTCAGCTCACCCTGGATGTGTTTATCGGCAAGCAGGCCGCATGGATTTCGCAACTGATCGCGCAGTACGGCAGCACCTCGCTGTCCATCAAGGTTCCCCAGGGACCCGCTTGCCCGCAGTGCGGCGCACCCACGCGCCAGCGCACCGGCAAGACCGGCCCCTTCTGGTCGTGCAGTCGCTACCCCGACTGCAAAGGTACGCTGCCGGTCGAATCCGGCGCGTCCAAACGCGGAGCCTCGCGATCTCTACGCCTTTATGGCAGTAGCGGCCGCAAAGGCTCTTGACCGACCCCGTTCCCCGAGAGCCGTGTCCGCCATCGGCGGCGTGGCCCATGTCCCGCACGCCCTGCGGGACGCCCAGCGCGCAACGCCTTCTCTTGTCCGTGTGCGCGTCCCGCCCGGCCGTCCCCGGCCGCGGGACCTGAAGGTAGCTTCTCCACGAACCATGTCCGGGGTTTCCCGGCGCGTTCTACTGATCTGCATTTTTCCGCTTCTGCGAAGGGTCCCCCGATGGCTTGCCCGCCTGCGAGCCACCCGGAGACCCTTCGTGGTCAGCGGTATTCGATGCCGTGCCCAACGGCGAAAAACTGGGCTCCTTTTGTGCGCGGATGTGCGCCAGAAGATGCCGGCGCCAACCACGACATGCGCCGGGTGCGATTGCTTGATGAGCAGCCGGTTCTAGCGACAACCGGGCCTGCAACAGCCCACGGGTGGTTCTGTCATCCCGAGCCGGAGGCCACTGGGCCTTCGGCGCCTTTCTCCTGCCGATCAACGTCCCGGCCCGGCCACACAGTCCAAGGCCACACAAACAGGAGACCCGACATGAACCCGCAACCTCGCCCCCCACGCGGTGTGCCCCAAACCGCGCCACTGCTGTACGGCAGCGTGTGCAGCGGCATTGAGGCCGTGAGCCTCGCCTGGCAACCTCTCGGCCTCGAAGCCGCATGGTTCGCCGAGATCGAGCCGTTCCCGAGCGCCGTGCTCGCCCACCGTTACCCCCGCGTGCCCAATCTGGGCGACATGACCGCGATCGCCCGCCAGGTGCGTGCCGGCACTGTGCCAGCGCCCGACATCCTGGTCGGCGGCACGCCGTGCCAGTCGTTCAGCGTTGCAGGTAGCCGTCGCGGGCTGGATGACCCGCGCGGTGCCCTTTCCCTTGCCTATGTGGAGCTTGCCAATGCCATCGACCAAACCCGCCAACAAGACAGCCGCCCGGCGGCCACGCTCGTCTGGGAAAACGTCCCAGGCGTACTCAACGACCGCAGCAATGCCTTCGGGCATTTCCTGGGCGCACTGGCCGGAGAAAGCCGTGCGCTCCAGCCGCCAGGGGAAAAATGGGCGTACGCTGGTTGTGTGTCTGGACCCCGCCGCCGCATCGCCTGGCGCGTGCTCGATGCTCAATATTTCGGTGTCGCCCAACGCCGCAAGCGTGTGTTTCTTGTGGCAAGTGGTGGAGATGACCTCGATCCCGCAGAAGTACTTTTTGAGCGCGCAGGCCTGCTCGGGGATTCTTGTGCGGGCAGCGCGCCGTGGCAAGAAGCTGCCTGCACTGCTGAACCTAGTGTTGACCCAGCAGACGGATATGCAGGACTGAAGCAGCCCTGCGGCAAGGTCACGACGACGTTTGGGTTCAGCAATGGGCGTGGCCCGACCGATCTTGCAGCCAGTTTGATGGCTGGCGGCCCGAAGCACGACATCTGCACCGAGACCTACTTGGTGCAATCCGTCGCAGGCAACATCAGCCACACCCTCGACACCGCCAACAACGGCAAGGGCAGCAGCGAGGACGGCACCGGCAAGGGTGTTCCGATCATCGCCTTCATCGCGCAGGGCAGCGGCGCCGATGCCACGCTCGACCTGACACCGACGTTGCGCGCTGGCGGCCATTGCAACAGCCATGCGAACGCCGGGGTCGTGCCCGCCATCGCGTTCGCGCAGAACAACCGCGGTGAAGTGCGCTTCGAGTCGGGCCATGGCCAGGTCGCTTGCACCGTGCTGTCCAACGGCAAGCCGGGCTACGGCGTACCTATGGTGGCCTGCGTGTCTCTGCACGGCCGCGAGCAGGGTCTTGCCGCCGAGCTGGGCGGCAGCGTAGCGGGCGCACTGCGCACCAGCGGCGGCGGCGCGGACAAGCCCTATGTCCTGGCTCCCGACTTCGAGGCGCATTTCCGCTACGACTGGAACGACCCTGGCCCCGGCGACTGGTCGCATTGGCGGGTGCGGCGGCTGATGCCCGTGGAGTGCGAGCGGCTGCAAGGCATGCCCGACGACTACACGCTGATCCCGTACCGCGGCAAGCCCGCTGCAGATGCTCCGCGCTACAAGGCGATCGGCAACTCCATGGCCGTCCCGTGCATGGCGTGGCTGGGCCAGCGCCTGGTGCAGTACCTGCACAAGACGGGCTCGACCGCTTCGGATTGATCGGCGACGCAGCCTGCGGGCCACTCCATTCTCCCTCTTGCATTGCCGATGGTTCGGCAACAGCCCGTAGCCAGGGTGTCAAGGCTGCCGCGGGTTTCACCCACGCCACCCGCCAGTTCGCCTCGGCATCTCACCGGCGAACGCTGCCCACTGGGCATCGATGCCTCATTTCTCCAACCCACGGGATGGCCGCCACGTCCCGTCAGGAGCATGTCGCCACCCGGTCGATCTCAGGACTTCCCCATGGACAACATCACCAAGCAAGACCGCATTACGCTGAAGAACCTCAAGGTGGCCGACTTCGCCAGCGAGGAAACACTGTGCTTCAACGCAACCGTCGTGTTCGACGGTACTCCCATCGCCGAGGCCCGCAACGACGGCCACGGTGGCTCGACGTTCCTCCACGCGCTCAACGGCAAGGCGGGGCTACTGGCGCAGGCCGAAGCCTTCGCCAAGGGCCTGCCGCCTGCGCCGCTTGACCTCGGCCACGAGAGTGAAGACCCTCACTACATCGACATGACGCTCGACTTCCTGGTCGATGAGCTGGCCGACGCCATGCACGCGGAACGCAAGGTGCGAGCCGCATTCAACCGCGACATCGGCAACAAGGTGCTGTTCATCAAGGAAGGCAAACTGCTGTTTATCAAGGGCATCAAGCTCAAGGCCATCGCCGACCGGAAGGCGTACTTCGCTTCGCTGCGCGCCCGGCAGGCCCAGCCCATCGTCATCCTGGCCGAGCTTCCACCCGAGCAGGCATTCGATTTGTGGAAGCAGTATGTCCTGGGCGACAAGCCCGACTGACCCAGCGTCACCGCACCCTCCTGACAGCCCCGCACTCGATGCGGGGCTTCTTTCTTTCGGTCCCCATCAATCGGGTCTGGGCTGGATGCCATTTTCCAACTGACGCAGCGCGGTCCGCGCACGAAGCTGCCCGCATGTTCGCTGATTCGTCAGCACATGCCAGCAGCCAGGGTTTTAGGCTGTCGCGGGTCTCTCCCGCGTTACCCACCAGTCCGCATCGCATCAAGTCTGCGGACGCGCGTCCTCGTGACGTCGATGCCTTTTATCAACCGCGTGCGGGAGCCGCCATCCCGTGAGGGACGAGGCCCCGCTTTTCCAAGGAGCCTATCCATGTCCCAGCAAGCCTCTTTCGGCCAAACCTTCGGGCAATTGGCCTCGACCTACTGCGGCAAGTTCCTGCCGCTCGAAGTCCTGCAAAGCGCCGCCGGCCACTACATCGGCACGCGCGATACCGAAGGCCCCGTTTCGCGGGAATCCCGCGAGTACTTCCGCAGCTATGCCGCGGCTCAACGTGCCCTCGAAAGAGGCGGCTGGTCCCAGCTCGCCGTTCCTTGATCCAAACTGGAGGAATCACGTCATGAACCAGCTACTGCCGCGGGAAGTCGTCGATCAGATCATGCGGGAAGAACAGCATTTCGCCGCCGCGCCTCAAGCCTTTTTCGAGGCATGGAAGCGTGGCGTCGAGATTGCTGGCCCCGAGTGGTTCGGCGACGGCACCCGTGAAGGTCTGAACCAGGCCAAGAGCAAGTGGGATCTGCGTCCCAACATGCTGCGGCTCAACGACGCCCTCGGCGTCCTGAGCAGCGGCGAACGCATGTTCCTGTCTGCCATGGTCAGCTTCTACAACGCGCGTGAGGGCGGTGCCATGCTCAAGCGCTGCCACTTCCACGGGCTGTCGGACTTCGACGGTCTCGACCTGCAACGCCGCAAGGTCATCGCCGACCTGCTCGTGAACTACAACGGTTGGTGAGCCGGTCTCCGGCACACCACTGTCTTTCGTTCCCCCCGAGAGGGACATGCGCCCAAAAGGCCATGTCCCTCAATTTCTTCTCCATCACCCTGCGGATGCCATCGTCCGCATGGGCTGGCTCCGCTTTCTCGAAAGGAGCCACCATGGCGAACAACTACTACGAAGGCACGGGCGTTCTCGTGCTGGAGCGTGTCACCCCCGTCATCAAGGCGCTGTTCGGCGCCTTCGCGCTGAACGAAGGCCATCCCGGCAACGGGCAGGCCTACATCGCCCAGATCGCCGAGACCAATGATCCGCGCTGGACGGATGTGCTGGACGGCCTGGAAGACCTGGCCGCACAACTCGGCATCCCCATGCCCGACGACGAAGAGTTGTCGATTCCACCTCTGCTCGAACGGCTGGCCGCGCACTTCGGTGCCGAGCAGGACGCGGAGCTGGAGAACCTGATCGAGCACCACAAGTTCGAGGACAGCGCCGACCTGGAAGCCTTGCTTCTGATCGCTTCCTGCTTCGATGACGGCCATCGCCTGACCGCCATCCAGTTCGAAGGCTGCTGGCATTGCAGCAGGCCGAGGCTGTTCGAGTTCGGCGGCAACGGCTGCTACCTGAGCCGCGAGGTCCAGGTCTTCAGAACGTCCTCGCAGGCGCTCCAACTCGGCGACCAACTGCGCAAGACGATCCTGTCCGCCGACATCGAAGAGGCCTCGGCATTGATCGCGCTGGAGGCCGCCAACCTGCTCGCAGGCATCAACGACGAGCAGTTCCGCCTGAATGTGCGCCGTCGCGTCGCCGACCGACTGGCCCAGATGCCAACGATCAGCGCCGCCTGACGCATTTTCCATTTTCAACCCACCGGGTCCAATTCCCGGTGGCGGGAATTGGCTCCATTATTCAATCTGGAGAGTTCCCAATGTCCCAGAAACCCAATCCCTTTCACCGTGGCTACTGGAATCTGAAAATCGTCCGCACGCTGTGCATCAGCTACGAGGACGGAAGCCCGCATGTCTGGCGCAACATCCACGCGAGCCAGCAACACCTCTCCGACGAGGAACTGGTTTCATCGTCCTGCATCGTCGCCAACGATTTCGCCGTGGTCAGCGATGGCCGCGAAGCCGTGAACGCCGAGGTACTGGCCGAATGCGATGCCGGTGAAGGCGTCAGCGGCGAAGGTGTGATCGGTGCCGTGGTCTATGCCATCCATGGCGAGGACTTCGACGGCCGCCCAGTCCACGTCGGTGACGCCTATTCGGCCGAGGCCGCGCGGGAAGCGATGCAGCGCCTGAGTTTCGAGACCGGCTACTACAGCCGGTGCTGGGAAATCAGCCGTGAGCACATCACGGTCGATAGCTGGCACTACCTCGCCGGCCTGGCGGACATCGCCACGCCGGAGGCCATGTTGTTCATCGCCTTCCGTGTGCCGTACAGCCCGGCGATCGGCGTCAAGCTGATTTCCACGCCCTGGACGGACCAGAACCTGGAGCACGCCGAGGGCATCACCGCCGAGCAGCTTCGACAGGAGCACCGGAACAAGGGCATGCCGGACGACCTGGCGAACATCCTTGAACTGGCTGGCCAGGCCGATGTGCGCATCCTCATCCTCGATGCAGACGCACCCGCGTTGCTGGGCCTGCCGCTGGCCGAGGGCTAGCAGCCGCGCGACACGCGGGTCTTCCTCTTTGTCCCCTCATGCCAGCCCGTCTCCCCCAAGAGTCGGGCTGGTCCATTTTCATAGGAGCAACCTCATGTTCCCCAACCTCATTTCGCGCGCACCGGACTTCGAGCACCAGCTCGGAGCCTGCGTCAACGCCATGAGCCAGGACGACGCCATCGGCCAGATCCTGGTATTCGAGCGCACGCACGGCACGCTGCACATGCGCCATATCGCCGGCGCCGACTTGGTGGACACCGACATTGACGACTACGAGATGGTCGTCTTCGACGGTGGCAACACCGGCGGCGACACGTGGAAGCATGTGTTCTTCCCGCGTCAGCGCGAACACTACTTCGTGTACCAAGCCTGATCCAACCAGCCCCTTTCGAGGGGCCTTTTTCTTGTCCCCAGCGCGGGAAACCGGGTGCGGCGCAGTGCCGTTTCATGCGGGCGGGTAGCCCGGCCCAGGGCCATCCTTGCCCCCATGTTCGTCGGCGTTGCCGACACATGCCCAGGCAGCCGAGACCTTCGAGGCTGCAAGCACGGGAAACCGCGCTGGTTGTTTCTTCCTACGGACGCACCGCGTCCATCCACCCACAAGGGACCTCTCCCTTGCGGGCGGGGAATCCCTTGTTCTTCCTCAAGGAGATTCCCATGGACCGTTCCCTCATCAAATCCATGATGCCTTCGCTTGTCGCAGGCCATGTGCCCCGCAACGTGCGGTCGTTCAAGTATCGCGTGTTCGATGATCAGCCGCAGTCCTCGACGCTGGGCTTCGCCATCGACCCCCAGCCCTTCGACGGCAAGGTGGTCGCGGCCAGCGACGACGCCATCGTCGTCAAGCTCAAGCCCAGCGAGTTCGCGGTGCTCGACCCCCACCTGGTGACCACCCTTCCCAGCGAAGGCGCCAAGGTGCATGTCCAACCGTATGCCCGCCGCCGCTTCGACGGCCTGCGCGCGGACACCCCGGAAGTAATCACCGAGAAGACCGCGGACGGTGTTCCCTACACCATCACCAGGCACATCCTCGGCTCCGCGCCTGCCAAGCTGCCCATCCCCGAGCCGCAGTGCATGGAACTGGGACAGCTCATCCAGCAGTTGGAGGAAATGCCGGCTCCCGATGGGTTCCGGCGCATCACCCACATGCTGGTCGATGCGGGTGCCCGCGACTTCACCTGGGTCGATCCGAAGCCGTCCAAGATCATCGAGACACCCCCGGCGATCAGCTTCTCGGTTTCGACCTCGAAGTTCGAGGGCCAGGTGACGATCCTCTACGACCGCGGCGGCGACACCTACGCGGTGGAACTGAGCCGCGACGGCGAACTGGTCGATCGGCACGACGAGGTGTATTTCGACATGCTCGGTGAAGTGCTGGAGCGGCTTATCGACGACGGGCACTGGCGTCTGATCGACGTGAGCGTCATCGACGCCAAGGCAACCAAGCGGCGCTACGGCTGACCGCAGCCTACCGGCGACTTGCCCCCATAGGCCTTCCATCCATTCGGGTGGAGGGCCTTTTTCTTCAGGAGATCAACCATGTCACTGCGATTCAAAGGTTCCGACCTGCGCCCCGTGCTGGCCGAGGCCGTTGCCAACCAATGCCGCGTCGTCCTCGCCAAGGACCAGGGCGTGTACTTCCTCGCCGAGCAGGGAGAGCGCCGTCCCGATGGCCGCGTGAAGCTGCTGGCCTATGCCGTCGGCTGCAACCCGGATACCGACCCGTTTGACGGCTGGTGGGAACTGGCGCGTGCCGAGCTGGGTGGCGACGACTTCGGCGAGTTCTTCGATCCGAAGGAAGGCGTCTTCGCCCGCATCCTGCGCGGCATGGACGATCTGATGCTATCCGCCACCACGACGCACCTGTCGCTGGAGGTGGTGCCATCGATGTAGTGCGAATACCACTGTCCCCTCACGGCCCCCTTCATGGGGGCTTCTTTTTTTGCGGCGCTGGCGGCATGGACAAAGGGAAGCGTCCGGATGCCGATTGATTACTGCCGCGCGCGCGAAGCCCGTCCATGCTGCCCCCATGCCTGCTGACGTTGTCAGCGACATGCCAGGCAACCATCGGTCTTCGAGGTTGCCGCGCAGTTTCCACTGCGTGACCGAGCCAGCTCGCACCGCATCCATCCGCGAGCGGCCACCAGTCCTGGTGGCGGATGCTTTCGCCTTATCAACCCACCGCGGGGTTACGCACCTTTCCCCGCATGCGTGGGGCCGGTGTGTCTCCGCTTCATCCCAATGGAGATTCACCATGAGCACCACGTCCAACGAGAAATCGTATTTCGACCTCCACACCTCGGGCATCGGCTACATCCAGCGTGTCCGCGAGGTTCCCGTCCGGGGCGGCCGCCGTGCGCAGCCCTTCCTGGCATGCACCATCGCCGCGCTGGTCGGCTCCGCCAAGGACCCCAGCTACCGCTACTTCGACGTCAAGGTCTCGGGTGCCGAGGCCAAGAAACTGGTCGAGCGCTACATCGGCGTTGACGATCCCAAGCAGCGGCCGCTGGTGCGCTTCCGCCTCGGCGACCTCTGGGGCGATGCGTACATCCGCGACAAGGGTGAGCACAAGGGCCAGGCCGCCGCGTCTCTGAAGGCGCGACTGCTGAAGGCCGAGCCGCTTGACCGGGCCGAACTGGCTTCGATCAAGCTGCACGAGCTGATCACCCGCGGCATCGGCTACCTCAGCCGCCCGAAGGACGTCTCCCCCAAGGATGGCGATCCGTTCCTGTCGTGCTGCGTCGCGGCGCTGGCCGGACCTGTCGGTGAACCGGAATATCGGTACTTCGACACCATCGTCGCCACCCCTGAAGCCGAGCACCTGGTTCGCCGGTGCGTGCAGGCCATCGAAGGGGACCGCAAGGTGCTGATCGCCTTCCGTCTGAACGACATGAAGATCGATCCGTACATCCGCACCAAGGGCGAGCGCGCCGGGGAACCGGGAGCGAGCCTGGAATCGACGCTGGTCCACATCGGTCTCATCAAGATCGACGGCACCCAGGTCTATCCGACGAGCCAGGCGCAAGCCGAGGCGCCGCAAGCCGAGGACGCACCCGCGCCCGAAGCCGAGGTTGCCGCCGACACCGCTGCCGACCAGCCTGTCGAGCCCGCCGTGCGCGAGCCCGCAGGTGAAGTCGAGGAGCAGGAGCCGGCATTGGCTGCTTCGTTCTGATCCGGCATGGCCCCTCACGGGGCCTTGCCTTTTTCCTATTCCCCAAGGAGAACCATCATGGCAGTCACATCGGCGCCCGACCAATCGGGTTCGCCCATCACCGTCCCAGGCCAACTCACGCTGCGCACGATCCGCGGAAGAAACGGCCCTTTCAACGTCGGCCGACTTGTCACCCCCATCGGCAAGTTCGCGGTGAAGGATGCGGAGCTGGAGCAGTACCCCGAAGGCAAGTACGACGGGGAGTTCGTCATCCGCTACATCTTCCCGAAGTCCTATCCCGTCGGCGACGGCATGCGGTTCGAGATCCGTGCCAACCTGGACGGGATGACGCTCAACGGCATCGACAAACTGAGCCGTGACGAGGCACGCAGCTTCACCACCCAGGAAGTCGATCCGCTCGATGAAGAACTGGGCGCGCAGCCTGCGTCAACGCCGGCCAAGCCCGCCAAGGCATCCAGACCCGCCAAGCCCGCATCCGTGCAGGCGTCCGCGGACCCGCTGATCGATACCACGCCTTTTGGTGTGGATGCCCCGCCGCCCGCTGCGGCTGCTGCCCCCGGCAGCACCGAAGATGGCGACGCCGCGCTGTTCGGGCTGCTCTGGCCGCTGGGAGAGTCCGTGAAACTGGATTCGACCATCGACCGCCGCACCCTGCGCGCGCAGATCGCCCGCCTGGGTGAACTGGGCTACGCGCTGGACTTCAAGACGCAGGAGTGGAGCCGCCAGGCCGAACTGCAACCTGCGTGATCGCAGACGCCGCATCCGCGGTGTTCTTGATCCATCCGCCGGGGTTCCTTCCCCATGCGGGGGAGGCTCCGACTTTCTTCTGGAGGTCTCCATCATGTCCACCATCGCTTGCGATGCACCTCATTGCACGCTGGACGAACCCGCGTGGCGCGCTGTCTGCAAGACGGCCGCCGAGCACGCCCAGCGTGGTTGCGGCCTGTCCTGGGATCACTGGGTCACGCTTTTCAGTTCGGAGATCGACGCGCAAGCCAGTCGGTTGCCGGAAACCCAGCGGGCTCAGGCCCTGGAAATCGCGACCCAGGAATGGGACTACGCAACCCCTGCCGAACGGCAGGAAACGCAGGAGTGGAACGCTGCGAACGGCTACTGCTCCCATGGCATCGAACTGGGCTACTGCCCAGCCGGTTGCGGCTCCTAGTCCGCACCGGACTCCATCGCCGCACGCGCGGCATTCCATCACCCGCTGGGGGCTCTCCCCCACGGGGAGGCCTCCGGCTCGATTCTTCAGGAGGCCTTTCATGGGCTGGTATTTCTCCCCCCAATCGCGGTCTGAACTGATCGCGGAACTGATCGCACCGCAAGAGACCGAGCGCGCCAGCGTCAAGGTCATCGCCCACGCGCTGCGCGGCAACGTCCTGTGGTCCGTCACGGAAGTGACGGCCAAGGTCGAAGGCGTGCATCGTCATCTGGCGCCAGGCCAATCCCTGCGCTACATCCGCTGCGATCTTCTCGAACGCAGCGGCGACCAGTGGGGCTACAAGCCACTGGACGAGTCCATGCACCCGTACTACTACACGTGCCCGCTGTCCTATCTGGACCTCGCACCAGAGCAGTCCGCCGACTGGCGTGCAGGCGTTCGCGCCTACCACGCGCGGCGGCGCACACCCACGGCACCTGCGGCACCCACCGCAGCGCTGATGGCCTGAGCCAGGAGGAACCGACATGGACCCGATCCTGGCTGCGCTTCCGCCCTCGCTGTTGAAGCTCGTTGAAGGGAGTTTGTCCAACGACGAAGTTTCTTCCGACGAGGAAATGCTGGAGTACTTCATCAGCAACGGCCTCACCGAGGCACAGGCACGGCAGGCACTGACCCACCGCGACCAGTACCTCAACAACATCTACCTGGAGGGCTTCACGCCAATCACTTCGGTAGATGAGGCGCTTCACTTCAACCCGCACACCCGGCAGTTCGAGCCGGACTGAGCGGCTTTCTTCCACCCCCTGGGGCAGTACTTGCCCCAGCGGGCGGTGCTGTTCCCGTTCATCCGAGGACACCACCATGCCCGAAAACACTTCTTCCACCACGCTGTATCGCATCGACGAATGCTCCGACGTGATGGCCGATGCTTGCGTCGGCGATGACCAGGGCAATCTGATCTTCCTGTCGATCTGGGCGCGCGACACCGCCGTCCAGCAGTTCCTCGCTCGTCTGACCCTCGGGCGCGACGAACAGGGCCTGGACCAGTTCCACGTCATCACCGACCAGGGCGGCAGCGTCCCGGTGTTCGTCAGCAACGTCGATCGTCTGGAAAAGCGCATGACCCGCGCCTACCGGCGAACGCTGTTCGGTTCGCTGTCCAACGTGTGGCTGTTCGACCGCCGCTGCGTCAAGCCCGACAAGGCCAACGCCAGCGCACTGGCATTGCTGCCCAAGGGCAGCGCCCACCGGCTTGACCGCCTGTGGATGCTGGTGCGGGACACCTGCCCACTGCCGCTGCTCGACCACTGGCGCGAAACCGTGCTGGAGCTGCTACAGACCCGCGAGATGCTGGCCCGTCTTCCGTTCGCCCTCGGGTCGCTGGAAGGCCATCGGCTCGCCATCGACGTGCCGGCGCTGACCCTGGCGCTGGGCTCCCTGATCCGCAGTGACGTGCTCACCGCCTATCCGTATCCGGCCAAGATTTGGACGCCGGAAGCGGTAGCGGCTTGACCCGCCCGCGAGAGCACGCCAAGGCGTGCTTTCGCACTTCATCCCCGCCAACCAGGAGACTTCCATGGCCCTCATGTTCCCGCGGCTCGCCCGCAATTTCTCCAAGAACGGGTACTACCCGACCGACGAACCCACGCTCGAAAGAGCCCTCAACGCACTGATGCCCAGCGATGGCCCGATGTGCATCCTCGATCCCTGCGCCGGCGAAGGCGTGGCGATCGCCGAAGCCGCTCATGCTCTCGGGCGCGAGCAAGCCAAGGCGTTCGCCGTCGAGTTCGACGCGGAGCGGGCACGCCATGCCCGCGGCCTGGTCGATCATTGCCTGCACGCGGACCTGATGGACACGATGATCTCAAAGCAGTCGTTCGGGCTGCTCTGGCTCAACCCACCGTATGGCGATCTGTCCAAGGACGTCAACGGCAACATCGGCTATCAGGGCCAGGGCCGTGCCCGCTTCGAGAAGCTCTTCTATCAGCGCAGCCTCTCGCTATTGCAGTATGGCGGCGTGCTGGTCTTCATCGTCCCTGGCTACGTGCTCGACGCCGAGCTGGTCGGCTGGCTGACACGCCACTACACGGACCTACGCATCTACCGAGCGGTGGAAACGCAGTTCAAGCAGGTGGTGATCTTCGGCCGCAGGGTGCGCCAGCGCGAGCTGGCACCCGATGGTCTCAAGGCCGTGCGCAATCTGCTGCTGCAGATCGGGCTTGGTGAAGTCGAAGCCGAGGAACTGCCGAGCGAATGGCCGTTCCTGCCGTACATCGTCCCCGCCAGTCCGGCCGAGCCGGAGCATTTCTTCCGCGTGACGATGGAGCCAGAGCAGTTCGCCGATGAAGTCGGCCGGCTGCAAGGCCTCTGGCCGTCGCAGGACACGCACCTGGGGGCCGCGCAGCAGTCGCTGCGTCCACCGGCGCGTGCCTTGTCCCACTGGCATCTCGCCCTGGCTCTGGCCGCGGGCGCGATCTCGGGGGTTGTGCGCTCCAAGACCGGGCGCGTGCTCGTCGTCAAAGGTGACACCCACAAGGACAAGACGCTCCAGCGGGAATTCACCGAACGCGAAGACGGCTCCATCGCCGAGACCCGCATCCTCACCGACAAGTTCGTGCCCGTCATCCGCGCGTGGGACATGACGCCCGGCTCCGCCACGCGGGGCGAGGTGTTGACCATCCGCTGATCGCTTCTCTACCGCTGACGGTCACCGTCGGCTTCCTCCACCCACCGGGGTCCAGTCGCCCCGAGGGGGCGCCGTGGCCCCTTCATCTTCAAGGAGCCTTTCCATGGCAGCCCAAGCACTTCCCATCGGCCAAGCATCGAGCCGGCGCTTCTTCCCTGGCGAGACCGTCGTGACCTGTGGCGTTGACGCCCTGGTCCAGCAGGGCCGGCTCAACCCGGTGCCGTATCTGCACCGCCACCTCAATGGCGACTGGGGCGACCTCGACGACTACGACAAGCGGCAGAACGATGCCGCGCTGGAGTCCGGCGAGGACCGCCTTTTCTCTTCCTACCAGGTCGCACCCGGCCTGCAGCTTTGGATTATCACCGAATGGGATCGCAGCGTGACCACGCTGCTACTGCCCAGCGAGTACTGATCTCTCCCAGACGACGGCCGCCTGCCGTCTCTTCATCCCACCACGGGGCATGCCATCGCCCCGCGGGGGTGGTGCATGCCCCATTTTCTTTGGAGCATCACCATGTCCCTCGATCTCGAAACCACTGCCGCTGAAGCCGCGCCCGTACAGGGCGAACTGCTCGATGCGGAATCTTCCCCTCTGACCCTGAGCCTTCAGGATTTCGTCGGCGAGTTCGGCGACGAACTGCTCGACGCCCTCAACAGCGCGAACCCGCCGGTCTATAACGGCCAGCCGCAGGCGCACCGGCAACTCGTCGTCGCCAGCCTCAAGCGCAAGCTGTTTCCGGCCCAGGCCGAAGTCGTCCACGCCGCCGCCGAGCTGCTGATCGACCGTGGCGAACGCGCCGCGATCGTCAATGGCGAAATGGGCTGCGGCAAGACGACCGTCGGCATCGCCACGGCCGCCGTGCTCAACGCCGAAGGCTATCGCCGCACCCTGGTTCTTTCGCCGCCGCACCTTGTTTACAAGTGGCGGCGCGAGATCCAGGAGACGGTGGCAGGCGCCAAGGTGTGGGTGCTCAACGGGCCGGACACGCTCATCAAGCTCATCAAGCTGCGCGAGCAGTTGAATGTCCAGCCCACGGGCCAGGAGTTCTTCGTCTTGGGCCGGGTCAGGATGCGGATGGGGTTCCACTGGAAGCCCGTCTTCACCCAGCGGCGCACCCGTCACGGCAACGTGGCGGCGTGCCCGGACTGCGGCACGGTCATCACCGACCTCGACGGCGAGCCGGTCAATCCGGTCGCGCTCCAAGCCGAGGAATACCGCAGGAAGTGCAGCCATTGCGCCGCCCCCCTGTGGACGCTGATCCGCCCGCGCAGCCTGTCCGGCAGCGACCAGTCCTCGGCCGTGCTGAAAGCCCTCAAGCGCATCCCGACGATCGGGGAAGTCACCGCGCAGAAGCTGATGCAGAAGTTCGGCGAAGGCTTCCTCGCGTCGATGCTGGGCGACAACATCCATGAGTTCATCAACCTCATGGACGGCAACGGCGAACTGGTCTTCTCTGACCGCCAGGCGCATCGCATGGAAAGAGCGATGGCGAACATGGAGTTCGGCTTCGGCGAAGGCGGCTACCAGCCGTCCGAGTTCATCAAGCGCTACCTGCCTCAAGGCACGTTCGACCTGTGCATCGCGGACGAGGCCCACGAGTACAAGAACGGTGGCAGTGCCCAGGGCCAGGCCATGGGCGTGCTGGCGGCGAAGGCTCGCAAGACCTTGCTGCTGACAGGCACGCTGATGGGCGGCTACGGGGACGACCTGTTCTACCTGCTGTTCCGAGCCCTGCCTGGGCGGATGATCGAAGACGGCTACCGCCCGACCACGAGCGGCAGCATGACCTCGGCGGCCATGGCGTTCATGAGGGACCACGGGGTCCTCAAGGACATCTACTCCGAAAGCACCGGCACGGCGCACAAGACGGCCAGGGGCACCAAGGTATCGGTGCGCACGGTCAAGGCTCCCGGCTTCGGGCCGAAAGGGGTCTTGCGGTGCATCCTGCCGTTCACGATCTTCCTCAAGCTCAAGGACATCGGCGGCAACGTCCTGCCGCCGTATGACGAGGAGTTCCGTGAAGTCGCAATGGACACGGCGCAAGCCGCGGCCTACCGCGACCTGGCGGGTCGGCTGACCGCGGAGCTGAAACAGGCTCTGGCGCGACGCGATACGACGCTGCTGGGTGTGGTGCTCAACGTGCTGCTGGCCTGGCCGGACTGCTGCTTCCGGTCGGAAACCGTGGTGCATCCGCGCACGCGCAACACCTTGGCGTTCGTCCCGGCTCAGTTCAACGAGTTTGAGGTGACGCCGAAAGAGCGCGAGCTGATCGACATCTGCAAAGAAGAGAAGGCGCAGGGCCGCAAGGTCCTGGCCTACACGGTCTATACCGGCACGCGCGACACCACGTCGCGCTTGAAGGTGCTGCTGGAGCAGGAAGGTTTTCGGGTGGCGGTGCTGCGCGCAAGCGTGGACGCCAGCCGCCGCGAGGACTGGATCGCCGAGCAACTGGACCGTGGCATCGACGTGCTCATCACCAACCCCGAGCTGGTCAAGACGGGCTTGGACCTGTTGGACTTCCCGACGATCGTTTTCATGCAGTCGGGCTACAACGTGTACTCGCTCCAGCAGGCGGCACGCCGCTCCTGGCGCATCGGACAGAAACAGCCGGTGCGCGTGATCTACCTCGGCTACGCCGGTTCCTCGCAGATGACCTGCCTGGAGCTGATGGCCAAGAAGATCATGGTCTCGCAGTCCACCTCGGGCGACGTGCCCGAATCGGGCCTGGATGTGCTCAACCAGGACGGTGATTCCGTCGAGGTCGCGCTGGCCCGGCAACTGGTCGCCGCCTGATCCCCACGCCAACGCCGGCCTCGCGCCGCCGGCTTTCCATTGTTCCCACCTTGCAGCCACGCCCACGGTCTCCGTGGACGTGGCTGCGCATTTTTCATTCCAAGGAGATTTCCATGAACACCCATACCCAATCCACGCCCGAAAACGTGAAGGCCCGCCTGACGCTGGACGTGACCTGTTTGCTCAACGGCGAGGCCGCGTCGGAAATACTGGCACGGCTGCAACGCATGTGGGTCCGCGCCATCGGCGAGAGGTTGCTAATCGATGAGACCGCCGCGAAGGTGGATGTTTGGTCGATCGAGGTGACCGAGTTGCCCTCGGCGACTAACAGCGATGCGCTCGAAGCCGAGATCGCCGCCTTCATGCAGCAACGCATCGGGGACGGCAACCTCTGTGCAGAGGACATTCCCTTGCGCCTGGCGAGCTATGGCCTGATGGCCCCCGAGGATTTCATCGACGAAATGCGCGAGCGCATGGGCATGGAAGACGACGCCCCCACGGGCCGAGCCGTCATCCCCTCGACCGAACCTGCCGACGGCGGTGAGATCGAGATGCAAGTCGCGGTCGTCTGCATCGGTGCCTCCGGTAGCCCCAACGTGCCGGTCTTCAAGGTCAGGATCACCCAGGAGGAATACGACCTGGGTATCCACTACGACAAGGCCAGGGACCTGGCCGAAGAGGCCCGGTACGAAGGGCCGTTCATCTGCTTCGACGCCGCCGAATATGGCCCCATCCTGTCGGCCGCCCGCGAACTTGGCCTCGTTCCGCAGGTCGTCGTGGTCGATATGACCGACGGCCAGATCCACTCCATCCGCTGCGACAGCGGCGAGATCAAGGTCATCTGCTACGACACCAGCGACACTGACGAGTATTCGGCGGCGGTGGCGAACCGGCCGCTCGGCGAGAACGGGCAGTTCGTGCGCTGCTGGTCGCACACCCAACTGGCACGGGTCGATCCCGGCCTGAAGCTGGCTCGGGATTGATCGGGCGAAGCCCGATGCGTTTTCACAGGCCCCTTCGGGGGCCTTTTCCTTTGGAGGGAGGCTGCCGGGAAATCGGGCGCTGCCTGGTTCGCATTGTTTGCTGCCGCTCGTGGCCCGAGCGGCGATGGTGAGGGCTCGATGTTTCAGGACGACGCGCCATGTGCCCCTCTCCACCTTGGTTTCACCATCCCGAACGCCGTCTGCTGGCGGGTTTTCTCGGCCTGCTTTGGTCGGTGCTGGCTGGCGGCTGCGCGACGACGAGCGCGCCGGTCGCGCCCGACACCATCGAGGAAGTCTCGGCCGCACCCGTACCCGAGGCGCCCGAATACATCCCCGTTGTGCGCTACGGCCGCTACACCCTCGTGGAACTGGCACCGACAGCAGCGCAGCGCGACCTGCTGTTGCAGACCATCGACGTGTCGATGCCCGAGGATGCACGCGCTACGGTCGGCGACGGGCTACGGCATGTGCTCAAGCGCAGCGGTTACGGCTTGTGCCAGACGACGCACGCGGTGATCGAGCTGTACGCACTGCCGCTGCCGGCGGCCCACCTGCACCTCGGCCCCATGACCCTGCGGGATGCGCTGCTCACCCTGGCTGGTTCGGCCTGGGAACTGCACGCGGATGACCGCGCGCGGCAAATCTGCTTCGAGCGGCCCGGCGACAGCATGACCGCCGACAACGTACCCGCGCCGCCTGCCACCGAGGCGGTGCAGACGTTCCCGCTGGCGCCCGCGGCATCGGGAGGCCAGCCATGAACGCCCCGCAGCCCGCCCATCGTTCAACGGCCGCCGTGGTGGTGCAGAGCCTGATGTGGCTCTGGCTGATCGGCCTCAGTGTCCTCGTTGCCCTCGGCTACCAGACGATGAACGACCAGGCCGACCAGGAGCGCCTCGATTCCCGCCTGCAACGCCTCGAAGCGCAGGCAACAGGCCTGGCCGAGACCGTCGAGGCCATCCAGCAGCGTCCAGCCGTCGCCACGGCGGCAGACCTCAAAGACACCCGCCAAATCCTGGAAGCACGCGCGGCCCAGGTCGAGAAATCGCTGAGCGCCTATGCCTCCGCCGACGACCTTCAGGCACTGCGCGCCGAAGTCGAGCAAATCAAGGCGCGGCAGACCGCTGCGCGCGCCGCTGCACCCGCCCAGCCGCGCACCAGGAACAAGCCCACCGCCAAGCCCGAACCGACGCCGCTCCCGTTCCGCATCGTCGGTGCCGAACTGCGTGCCGGCGAGCGCAGCGTGTCCGTCGCGCCGAGCAATGGCGACTTCACGCCCGACCAGCTTCAGGTGCTGCTACCCGGCGATGCGGTCGGCCCGTGGCGCTTGCAGGCCGTCGAGGGCAGCACTGCGGTGTTCCAGGCCGGCGACCAGACCCGCCACGTGGCGATCCCCTGAACGGAGCACACCACATGAAGCCGTCGATCATCCTTTCCGCGCTTCTGCTGGCGTCCACCCAGTTGCCCGCGTGGGCGCAGCAATCCGCCACGGCTCCCGCCCGCAATGCGCAGAGTCAGGAACGCCCGCTGGTCGCCCGCATTCTGGACGACCGGGTGGCGAGCGACTGGGGCCTTCAACCTCAGGAGTGGGCGCGCTATCGCGAACTGATGGACGGTCCACTGGGCATCTATTCGCCCAACCTGGACCCGCTGTCGGCCCTGGGCATCGAGGCGCGTACCGAAGAGGAACGGCGACGCTACGCCGAGCTGCAGGTGCAGGTCGAAGCGCGCCGCGTGGAGAAACTGCTCGCTTATCAGCGGGCCTATGACGAGGCCTGGCAGCGCCTGAACCCCGGGATGCAGCGGGTGAACCTGCCGGACGACAAGCCGGTCGCCGGGGCCACGCGCGGCTCCGGCCGCACGGCAGTGTTCGTGAAAGATAACTGCGTGGCCTGCGGCCAGCTCGTGCAGCGCCTGCAATCCTCGGGCGCCGAATTCGACCTGTACATGGTCGGCAGCCGCCAGGACGACGCGCGCATCCGCGATTGGGCCAAGCGCGCGAACGTCGATCCGGCGCGCGTGCGCAGCGGCAGCATCACGCTCAACCACGACGGCGGCCGCTGGTTGACCTTGGGGGTACCCGGCGACCTGCCGGCGGTCGTGCGCGAGGTGAACGGCCAATGGCAGCGCCAGCCATAGCCGCCCCCCTGCGCACACTGGTGCTCGCCGCTGGCCTATGCGCCTGCGTCGCCCAAGCCCAGGAGGTTCCGCCACCGGCCTACCAGCTCGCCGCGCAGCGCGCAGGCATCCCCTCGACGGTGCTCTACGCCGTGGCCTTGCAGGAGAGTGGCATCCGCCGTAACGGACGCATCGTCCCGTGGCCGTGGTCCCTCAACGTCGCCGGCCAATCACGCCGCTATGCGACCCGCGCCGATGCCTGCGCGGGTTTGCAGCAGGCGATGCGCTCCACGCCGCACACGCGCATCGACGCGGGCCTGGGCCAGATCAACCTCGGCTACCACCAGCAGCGCTACGCCAGCGCCTGCGACCTGCTCGACCCGTACCGGAATCTCGCCATCGCTGCCGAGATCCTGCGCGAGCAACACGCCCCCGGCGAGGACTGGTTGCTGGCGATGGGCCGCTACCACCGCCCCGCGGGTGGCGAGCCCGCCGCCCGCTACCGGCGCAGCGTGTCGCGCCACCTCGCCCGGGTGCAGGGCGCACGCCCAACCGCCGCGGTTCTCGCCGCACGCAAGGAGACATCCCCATGACGACATCCCATCTGGCCTTGCGTGGCCTGCTCGTACTGCTGGCGGGTCTGCCGCTGGCCTCGCTTGCCGGCGAGCCGCTGATCGTGGTCGAAGACCGCGGCGGCGCGTCGGCGCTGCCGTACTACGAAGCCCTGAACCTCCAGCCGCGCACCAACGCACCGGCCCGGCCGCCGATCCCGACGCCCCAGGTTCCCGCCACGCCGGCGGACGAGGCCGCGATGCTGCCGGTGCGCAGCGCCAAGCTCACCCCCGGCACCGTCCCGCGGCGTGTCATCGAGGCTCCGGGTCTGCGGCCTTTCGTTGTCGTCGGCGACGACGAGGCATCTCGGGCCTGGCTGCGCAGCCAGGCAGCCGCGCTGCGCGAGCGCGGCGCGGTCGGTCTGGTGGTCAACGTCGAGACCGTGCAGGGCCTGGCGCGGCTGCGCACCCTGGTGCCCGGCGTACCCCTCGCGCCCATGTCCGGCGACGACCTGGCCGAGCGCCTGGGCCTGCGGCACTACCCGGTGCTGATCACAGCCACCGGCATCGAGCAATGAAGCCATGTCGGGGAAACAGCCGGTCGAGGTACTGCTTCGCCCAGCGGTGGAGCTATACACCGTTGCCGCATGCGCGGGCGCCGCGTTTCTGTCCCTGGTGGCCCCATGGTCGCTCGCGCTGAGCCCGTCCATGGGCGTCGGCAGCGCGCTGGCGTTCGGCGCCTACGGTGCCATCCGCTACCGCGATGCCCGCGTCATCCTGCGCTACCGGCGCAACATCCGCCGCCTGCCGCGCTACGTGATGACCAGCAAGGACGTGCCGGTCAGCCAGCAGCGGCTGTTCGTGGGGCGCGGGTTCCTGTGGGAGCAGAAGCACACCCATAGGCTCATGCAAACGTACCGGCCGGAGTTCCGCCGCTACGTCGAGCCCACACCAGCCTACCGGCTGGCGCGACGGCTGGAAGAACGGCTGGAGTACGCGCCGTTCCCGCTGTCCCGGCTGTCGAAACTCACCGGCTGGGACGTACCTTTCAACCCGGTGCGGCCGTTGCCGCCTGTGGGCGGCCTGCCGCGCCTGCACGGCATCGAACCCGAGGAGATGGACGTCAGCCTGCCGCTGGGCGAGCGCGTCGGCCACTCGCTGGTGCTGGGCACGACGCGCGTCGGCAAGACCCGGCTGGCCGAACTATTCGTGACCCAGGACATCCGGCGCGTGAACGCCGCGGGCGAGCACGAGGTGGTGATCGTCATTGACCCCAAGGGCGATGCCGATCTCCTGAAGCGGATGTACGTCGAGGCTAAGCGCGCCGGCCGCGAAGGCGAGTTCTACGTCTTCCACCTGGGATGGCCGGACATCTCCGCGCGCTACAACGCCGTGGGGCGATTCGGGCGTATATCGGAAGTCGCCACCCGCGTTGCGGGGCAGCTTTCCGGTGAAGGCAACTCGGCCGCCTTCCGAGAGTTTGCGTGGCGGTTCGTCAACATCATTGCCCGCGCCCTGGTGGAGCTGGGACAGCGGCCCGACTACATGCTGATCCAACGGCACGTCATCAACATCGACGCGCTGTTCATCGAGTACGCCCAGCATTACTTCGCCAAGACCGAGCCCAGGGCCTGGGAGGTGATCGTCCAGATCGAGGCCAAGCTCAACGAGAAGAACATCCCGCGCAACATGATCGGGCGCGAGAAGCGCGTGGTGGCGCTGGAGCAGTACCTCTCGCAGGCGCGCAACTACGACCCGGTGCTGGATGGCCTGCGCTCGGCGGTTCGCTACGACAAGACGTACTTCGACAAGATCGTCGCATCGCTGCTGCCGCTGCTGGAGAAGCTCACTAGCGGCAAGATCGCGCAGCTCCTGGCCCCGAACTACTCCGACCTGGCCGACCCGCGCCCGATCTTCGACTGGATGCAGATCATCCGTAAGAGGGCCATCGTCTATGTGGGCCTGGATGCGCTCTCCGACGCCGAGGTCGCCACCGCGGTCGGCAACTCGATGTTCAGCGATCTCGTGTCGGTCGCCGGGCATATCTACAAGCATGGGATCGACGATGGCCTGCCGGGCGCATCGGCCGGTGCGCGCGTGCCGATCAACGTCCATGCCGACGAGTTCAACGAATTGATGGGCGACGAGTTCATCCCGCTGATCAACAAGGGCGGCGGTGCCGGCCTGCAAGTCACTGCGTACACGCAGACCCTGTCGGACATCGAGGCCCGCATCGGCAACCGCGCGAAGGCAGGCCAGGTGATCGGGAATTTCAACAACCTGTTCATGCTGCGCGTGCGCGAGACCGCGACCGCCGAACTGCTGACCCGGCAATTGCCGAAGGTCGAGGTCTATACGACCACCATCGTCAGCGGCGCGACCGACAGCTCGGACATTCGCGGGGCGACGGATTTCACGTCGAACACTCAGGACCGCATCAGCATGTCCAGCGTGCCGATGATCGAGCCGTCGCACGTCGTCGGCCTGCCGAAAGGCCAGTGCTTCGCGTTGCTGCAGGGCGGCCAGCTTTGGAAAGTGCGCATGCCGCTGCCGGCGCCGGACCCGGACGAAGTGATGCCGGCAGACTTGCAGCAACTGGCCGGGTACATGCGCCAGAGCTACAGCGAAGCGACGCAGTGGTGGGAGTTCACCAGTTCCCCCGCCTTGCAGGACACGGGCCTGCCCGACGACCTGCTGGATGACGCCGCTGCGGCCGAACCTCCCGCGGTGGCCATTGCCACCGACGAGGACACCGGCAACAAGGCCTCGCCATGAAGGACGCCGCCTCGACTGCACAACGGGAGCAGAACCAGCGCCAGGGCCTGATCGTCGGCACCATCACCTTGCCGTTCCGGCTGCTCGGGGTGCTGATCGGCTCGCTGCTGTTCTCGATCGTCGTGGAGTGCGTCGGCATGCACCTGTTCTGGAAGGACCAGGGCTGGCGGCACTCGCAGCAGATGTTGCAGTACGAACTGGGGCACCTGTCCAGCCACTTCACGCGCAGCGTCGTCGTGCAGGAGCCGGGGCGCACCGCGCACGAACTGGTGGATACCGGCTACGAATGGGTATTCGTTCGCTCCGGGCTGCTGGAGCGCATGAGCCAGACCGCCGAGCGCGCCCGCGCGCCGAGCCACGGGAGGATCCAGGACGGGGGGCGCAACTTTCGCTACTACATCAGCCAGGTCTATGTCTGGACCGAGAACTACCTGATTGCCGCGGCCTTCACCACCCTCACGTTTCTGGTGCGCCTGCTGGTTCTGGTGCTCACGTTGCCGCTGATCTGCACCGCGGCGTTCGTCGGCCTGATCGACGGTCTTGTGCGGCGGGACGTGCGCCGGTTCGGCGCAGGCCGGGAATCCGGCTTCATCTACCACCGCGCGAAGGCGAGCCTGATGCCGCTGGCCGTGCTGCCGTGGGTCACGTACCTGGCCTTGCCGATCTCTGTGCATCCACTGCTGATCCTGCTGCCCAGCGCAGCCTTGCTGGGACTGGCCGTGAGCCTGACTGCGGGCAGCTTCAAAAAATACTTGTGATGACAGAGAAACCAGATCATTAGGCAACTCATTCAGTATTTCTTATTTATTGAATTTGCTGACCAAGGATTTTCTCGCGATACATATTGGCCAAATGGCGCGCCCTCATGCTCCACTGCTCTGTAATCTTTGGGAAATCTGTTGCGCCGCGCCCATCCATTCCTTGCAATGTAACGTAGCCCTGCCCATCCTGTCCGCGTACAAAAGCTATGTAGTTATATATTGAATCTCGAAATTCAGTGAGAGCATAAAAGAAGGCATCGCCAGCCGGAAGCGCACGAGATAAGTCAATGCGACCTTGGGCATATAAAAAATCATTGACACCCTTCATTCCCCATCCTACCCGATCCAACTCAATGTAAAGATTGTCCACGGCGTCATAATGCACAGATGGAATGTAACCACATGAAAAGTCCCATGTTTCGAGCCAGTCGAGAAAGTCAGACCTGAAATATGAAGGAACAATATTTTGAAGTGTGGCTATGGAATCCGCCATCTGCTGAGGCGTTAATGCGCTCCTGGCAACTTGAAATGCTGATGGGAAAATTCTCTTACAGACATCTTGTGGGATAAAACTAATATCAGAAATTTCACCCCAATAGACCACGTGAACCGGAAAAATCGATCCATCCAGCCTTTTGTGTTGAGTGCCATGGAACTGATGATGATTTATGCTGGTATGGCGATTTGCCGTTGTGAAAATCACATAACAACCAATCGGCTCAGGGAAGGAATCGGTCTTACTCAACTCAGCCGTAACGTCTGTAGAGTTTAGTTGATTAACAAATTTTGCCTGCCCAAACACTGAGTAGCCGCCAACGGCAGGAAAAATGTCAATGCCATGCTGCCTTTGCCCATTTCCGCCGTATCTTCTGAATTGCACGTCATACCTCATATTCCGCGCGACCCAGTCCCTCATGAGGTAGCAGCAAATTTCCTCAAAATCTTGATCAGTTCTAAAGGTCAGTCCTTGCATTTTTATCCTGGATCTTTGTAAGAGCGTTGATATTTTGCCACGCGGCCGGTGGAAATTCCCTTCTTGAATTCTGGCCTGACGACCACTCCCTGAGCGAACTGGACGCACGCTGCCAATCAAACCGATCAGCGCAGTTTCCTATTGTTTGCTGCCTGCAGTCACCCTGAACTCCACCATCGCACTATTCTGATCACACAGGAATGGCGCGATGTTGGCTCCGATCTGGCAGCGCGCCGCGCATCGCGGCGTGCCCATTTTTCTCGTGACGGCCCTGCTGCTGGGTCAGTCCCCGATGGCGTTGGCCGAGTCCCCCGCACAGCGCCAGGAGCTGGTCGCCGCGCTGCGCCAACTCGACGCGCTGGAGCGCACCGTCGCCGACAGCGCCGCGCGTGCCCCCATCCAGCCGGGCGAGCGCTACCACTTCGATTACCCGCGGTTGCTGGCTGACTTGGCGCGCGTGCGCGCCGGCATCCAGGCCCATCTCACACCGTCGCGTGCCCAGCCGCGCGACCCCTCCGAACTGGCCAGCGACTACCGCACCGAGCGGTCCGCTTCGCCATCGCCGACGACTACGGAAGCCAAGCCATGAACGGCGCCCAGGTCTCGGCATTTCAAGCCAACAGCGGCATCGCGCCTTCGGCGATGGCGACCGTCCTGGTCGGCGCCGTGTTCGCGGTGCTCCTCGTCTGGGGCGTCTGGGCCATCCGAACGGCCTACGTGGGGTGGTCCGAGAGCCGCCTCAACCAGCGCCAGTTCCTCGGCGTCTGCATCCGCTTCGTCGCGATGTACCTCGTCCTGAGCTTCTTCCTCCTCTCCTGACCTGAAAGGCACGACCATGCAAAACCGCATCCTCCATTCCCGCCTTGCCCAGCGCGCCGCTGTGGCACTGGGCTCCGCCGCGCTGCCCGCGCTGTCGTTCGCGCAAGGCTTGCCGCAGTTGGAAAACCCGACCCGCGGCACCGGCAACGGCATCATGGAAACGATCAGGAACTACGGCTACGACATCATCATGCTCGTAGCCCTCCTGGTCGTGGCGTCGATGTTCATCGGCGTCTGCTACCACGCCTACGGCACCTACGCGGAAATCCACACCGGCCGCAAGACCTGGGGCCAGTTTGGCCTCACCGTCGCGATCGGTGCCGTGCTGCTCGTGATCGGCATCTGGCTGCTCACCGAAGCCACCGGCATCCTGTAAGGCGAGGCCGGTATGTCCGAGCAGCAGCACGTCCGTGCGGACGGGACGGTCACGTTCCTTCCGCATCGGCTCAACCGCCACCCTGTTGTCGTGCGCGGCCTCACCGCCGACGAACTGTGGATCTGCTGCGGCCTGTCCGGCGCCGCCGGCCTGCTGGTCGGCGCGCCGCTGTCCTGGGTGTTCCGCACGATCGCCATCGCGCCGACGTTCGTCGTCCTGGGCGTGGCCCTGGGCGTCTTCATCGGCGGCGGCATCCTGCGCCGGCTCAAGCGCGGGCGCCCCGACACCTGGCTGTACCGGCAACTGCAATGGCGCATCGCCACGCGCCATCCACTGATGGCGGGATGGGTAGGCGGCCACGTGCTGATCTCGCGCTCCGGCTTCTGGTCCACCCGAAGGTCCGTTGCAAGGGGGGCACGATGAGCCGCTTCAAGAACGAGATCACCCACCTGCAGGCGCACATCAAGACGCTTCGCCTGGGTGCTGGTGCGCTGGTCATCGTCGCCCTGGTCATGGGCGGTGGCTGGTGGAGCGCGCCGCGCGACCTGACCATCCACGTCCCGCCCGACCTGCGCTCGGGCAGTACCCGCAAGTGGTGGGAAGTGCCGCCCGAATCGGTCTATGCGTTCACGTTCTACGTGTTCCAGACCCTCAACCGCTGGCCGACGAACGGCGAAGAGGACTATCCGCGCAACCTCCACACGCTCTCGCCGTACCTTACCCCGTCCTGCCAGGCCTTCCTGCGCGCGGACTACGACTACCGCCGTTCCACGGGCGAGCTGCGCCAGCGCGTGCGCGGGATTTATGAGATCCCCGGCCGCGGCTACGGCGACGACCCCACGGCGCGCGTGCGCGTGGTCTCCGACCGCGACTGGGTGGTGACGCTCGACATCACCGCCGACGAGTACTACGGCGCCGAGCAGGTCAAGCGCGCGCTCGTGCGCTACCCGGTGAAGGTCACGCGGGTGGACGTCGATCCCGCCCGCAACCCCTTCGGCCTGGCGCTGGACTGCTACGACGGCGCGCCCCAGCGCATCAGCGCACCGGAGCCGACTCGCCCGGCACCTGGCGGCCTGTCTCCGCAAGCGCCCCAAGGAGGAAACACCCCATGAAGCATCCTGTACTCGTGCTGCTGGGGCTGCTGGCCGTGGCCGCGGCACCCGTCTCCCATGCTGTGGAGATTCTGCGGTGGGAACGCATGCCGCTGGCGGTGCCGCTGAAGGTCGGCCAGGAGCGCATCGTGTTCATCGACCGGAACGTCCGCGTGGGCGTGCCCGCAGGCGTGGGCGAACGCCTGCGCGTGCAGAGCGCAGGTGGCGCGGTGTACCTGCGCGCCAGCGAGCCGATCGAGCCCACGCGGCTGCAATTGCAGGACGCCGACACGGGCGCGCTGATCCTGCTCGACATTGCGGCCGAGCCGCCCAAAGACGGCGAAGCCGAGCTGGAGCCGGTGCGCATCGTCGAGGGCAGCAGCACCCCTGCGCGCTACGGCGATCAGCCAGGCGGTGCCGATGAGGCCCCGGCACGCGCCCAGGACCAAGCAGGTACGCGGGCGACCCGGCGCGAAACCCCGGTTCCGGTCGTCCTGACGCGCTTCGCCGCGCAGAACCTCTACGCGCCGCTGCGCACTGTGGAGTCGCTGCCTGGCGTCATGCGGGTGAACCTGCGCCGTGACCTCGACCTCGGCACGCTGATGCCGACGCTGCCGGTGCGCGCGGTCGCGCTCGCGTCGTGGCGTCTGGAAGACCAGTGGGTCACGGCCGTGCGCCTGACCAACAGCAGCAGCGGCTGGGTCACGCTCGACCCGCGCGTGCTGCAAGGCGATTTCCTCACCGCCACCTTCCAGCACGAAGCGCTCGGACCGCGCGGGACGCCCGAGGACACGACCGTCCTGTACCTGGTGACGCGCGGGCACGGCCTCGCGCAATCGCTGCTGCCGGCGATCCACCGCTTCGACCCGGCCGTGCATCTGCCGCAGCGGGAAGCTGAAGCCGACGATGGCAAGGAGGCCCGCCATGCGCAGTAACGGCTTGCTCAAGTGGCTGATGATCCCGGTCGCCTTGCTGGTGCTGTTCGTTGCTATCCGGCTGTTCTCCGGTGGAAGCACGTCGGCACCGCCCGCCGCGGATGCTGGCTCCAAGCTCACGCCCGAGGAAATGAAGGCGTTGGGCATCGAAGGCGATACCCCGCGCGATACCGTGGCAACGCTCGTCGCCCAGGTGAAACAGTTGCGCACCGAGCTTCAGACCGCGCTGACCGACAACAAGTCGCAGCGCGAGGAAAACCAGCGGCTGCGCCAGCGGGAGAACTCCATTGATCAGCGCATCAATTCGGCCCTCGAATCCGAGCGCTCCAACCTGCGCCGCGACCAGGAACAGGCGGCCAGCGCGCGCCAGCAGACCGAGGGGCTGCTCGCCGACCTGCAGCGGCGCCTGGACAGCATTGGCGGGCGCGGCGGCGGTCACGCTGATCTGCCGGTGGGCCTGGGGCTGCGCGGCGGCGACGAGGCCGGCATGGAAGGCGGCATGCGCTGGGTCGAACCGGACGACGCGAAGAAGGCCGAGGGCCGCAATGGCAGTCGTGGCGCAGGCAGCGGCATGAGCTTCCCGACGAGCTTCGGCCCGGCACAAAGCACACTGGAAACCACCGCGGAAACCGTGGCGAACGCCGGCGCAGGTGCGGCAGGCGTCAAGAGCGCCAAGCCGGTCTATACCGTGCCGACCAACTCGACACTGATGGGCTCCGTGGCGATGACGGCGCTGATTGGGCGCGTGCCGATCGACGGGACGGTGAACGATCCGTACCCCTTCAAGGTGCTGGTCGGGCCGGACAATCTGACTGCCAACGGCATCGACATTCCCGACGTGGCCGGCGCGGTGTTCTCCGGAACCGCATCGGGCGACTGGACGCTCTCGTGCGTGCGCGGCCAGGTTCGCAGCATCACCTTCGTCTTCAACGACGGCACGATCCGCACGATTCCCGAAGACCGCGAAGGCAACCAGCAGAACAACCAGCAGCGCGACGGCCTGGGCTGGATCAGCGACCCGCACGGCATCCCGTGCGTCAGCGGCGAACGGCGCAGCAACGCCCAGCAGTACCTCGGGTCGCAAGCTCTGATCACCGCGGCCGGAGCCGGCGTGGCCTCGCTCATCGAGAGCGACAGCGGCCGCATGTCCTACGTCGGCTCGGACGGCGCCATCGGCACCGTGGGCATCAGCGGCAAGGAAGCAGTCGGCCAGATCCTCGCGGGCGGCGTCCGGGACATGTCGACCTGGGTCAACAAGCTCTACGGACAGGCTTTCGCCGCCGTCTATGTGCAGCCAGGCGCCAAGGTCGCCGTCCACCTCGAAAAGCCGCTGGCCATCGATCACGACCCCGAAGGCCGGCGCGTCGATCACCGTGCAGGAGAAAGCCATGCGCTCGAACTCGATTAAGGGCCTCGCGCTGGCCGCGGCCGTCGCCGTGCTCAGCGGTTGCGCCACCAGCAAGGAAGAACTGCTGACCCATAGCGACCGCACCATGATGGACATCTGGCAGCAGGAAACGGGTGGCGGCGGCAGTGGCACCGGCCAGGTCGCGCGCCGGCAGTTGCTCGACGCGCGCCAGAGCCTGCGCCGGCCGCTGACCGACGCCGATGTGCAGGCTGCGCCCGTCGAGCAGATGCGCTACACGCGCACGGCGCGCAACGAGGTTTATCGCCAGTTCCAGCGCCTGCCCAACCCCGATCTCGTCATGTATGTGTACCCGCACCTGGCGGGCACGGACCCCGTGCCGGTTCCGGGCTACACGACGGTCTTCCCCCTGTACCAGCGCGTGCAGTACGCCATGCCCGGTGAACGGCTGGAGGACTATTGATGCGCTGGGAACTTCCCTGGCCGAAGCTGGCCGCATCCGGCACCGGCGACGAAGAGAAGCCGGACGGCTGGCAGCGCCACGTCGAGGCCTTGCGCCAGGCCGGCGTCCCTGAACCCGGCGCAGCGGTCCAGGGCCGCAGGCCGGCGACGGTAGCCGACGAGCAGGCGCTGTACGACGTCGCGCCGTCGTTCGCGGAACTGCTGCCTTGGGTGGAGTTCTTGCCGCAGTCGAAGTCCATGCTGCTGGAGGATGGGCAGTCGGTCGCTGCCTTCTACGAGCTGGTGCCGCTGGGCACCGAGGGGCGGGAGCCCGGCTGGCTCGCGCATGCCCGCGATGCCTTGGAGAACGCGCTCCAGGACTCGTTCGATGAGCTGGACGAAAACCCCTGGGTACTCCAGCTCTATGCCCAGGACGAGCCCAGCTTCGACCAGTACATGCAGACCCTGCGCGACTACGTGCAGCCGCGTGCCCGCGGCACCGCTTTCACCGAGTTCTACTTGCGCTTCTTCGGCCACCACCTGCGCGCGGTCGCCAAGCCGGGCGGCCTGTTCGAGGACACGGTGGTCACGCGGCTGCGCTGGCGCGGCCAGACGCGGCGGGTGCGCATGGTGATCTATCGCCGTGCAACTGGGCAGGCAAGCCGCCGCGGCCAGACGCCCGAGCAGATGCTGAACATCGTCTGCGACCGCCTGTGCGGCGGCCTGGCGAACGCCGGCATCCAGGCACGGCGCATGGTCGCAGCCGACGTCCACGACTGGCTGCTGCGGTGGTTCAATCCGCGCCCGGCGATGCTTGGACCGAGTGCAGAGGACCGGGAGCGCTTCTACGCGCTGGCGCGCTACCCCGACAGCACCGAAGAAAGCGAGGCCGGCGAAATCGAGCTGGCGAGCGGGCGGGATTTCAGCCAGCGGCTGTTCTTCGGCCAGCCACGCTCCGACGTGGAGCACGGCACCTGGTATTTCGACGGCATGCCGCACCGCGTGCTGATCACCGACCGGCTGCGCATGCCGCCCGGCACCGGACACCTGACCGGCGAGACCCGCAAAGGGGATGCCATCAACACGCTGTTCGACCAGATGCCGGAAGACACCTTGCTGTGTCTCACGATGGTCGCCACGCCGCAGGATGTCCTGGAAGCGGATCTCAACCACCTGGCGAAGAAGGCCGTGGGCGAGACGCTGGCGTCGGAGCAGACGTTGAAGGACGTGCAGGAAGCCCGCTCCCTCATCGGCAGCGCACACAAGCTCTACCGGGGGACGCTGGCATTCTACCTGCGCGGACGCGACGAAGCGGAACTGGACCGGCGCGGCCTGGACCTGGCGAACGTGATGCTCAATGCTGGCTTGCAGCCGGTGCGCGAGGACGACGAGGTGGCGCCGCTCAACAGCTACTTGCGGTGGCTGCCATGCTGCTACAACCCCGGCCAGGATCGGCGCAAGTGGTACACCCAACTGATGTTCGCTCAGCACGCGGCGAACCTGTCGCCGGTGTGGGGCCGCGCTCAAGGTACGGGGCACCCGGGCATCACGATGTTCAACCGCGGTGGCGGGCCGATCACCTTCGACCCGCTCAGCCGCCTGGATCGGCAGATGAACGCCCATCTGTTCCTGTTCGGCCCCACCGGCTCCGGCAAGAGCGCCACGCTCAACAACCTCTTGAATCAGGTCACGGCCATCTACCGACCGCGGCTGTTCATCGTGGAGGCTGGCAACAGCTTCGGCCTGTTCAGCGACTTCGCACGCATGCTCGGGCTGACGGTAAACCGGGTCAAGCTGGCCCCAGGTTCGGGCATCAGCCTCGCGCCATTCGCAGACGCGCGTCGGCTGATCGAGACGCCCAGCGACGTGCAGACGCTCGACGCCGACGCGCTGGATGAAGACCCGCCACCAGATGCCTCGGCCATGGAGGCGGACGAGCAGCGCGACGTGCTCGGCGAACTGGAGATCACGGCGCGGCTGATGATCACGGGCGGAGAGGACAAGGAGGAAGCCCGGATGACGCGGGCTGACCGCTCGCTGATCCGTCAGTGCATCCTCGACGCCGCCGAGCACTGCGTGGCCGACAAACGCACGGTGCTTACGCGCGACGTGCGCAACGCGTTGCGCGCCCGCGGCCAGGACCCGACGCTGCCCGAAATGCGCCGCGTGCGGCTGCTGGAGATGGCGGATGCGATGGACATGTTCTGTCAAGGCACGGACGGCGAAATGTTCGACCGCGACGGCACGCCGTGGCCCGAAGCCGACATCACCTTGGTTGACCTCGCGACATACGCCCGCGAGGGCTACAACGCGCAGCTCTCCATCGCTTACATCAGCCTGATCAGCACGGTGAACAACATCGCCGAGCGCGACCAATACCTGGGACGCCCGATCATCAACGTCACCGACGAAGGCCACATCATCACGAAGAACCCGCTGCTCGCGCCCTACGTCGTGAAAATTACAAAGATGTGGAGGAAATTGGGGGCCTGGTTCTGGCTCGCGACGCAGAACATCGACGACCTGCCGCGCGCCGCGGAGCCCATGCTCAACATGATCGAGTGGTGGATCTGTCTCAGCATGCCGCCCGATGAAGTTGAGAAGATCGCGCGGTTCCGCGAACTCTCGCCCGCGCAGAAGGCGCTGATGCTTTCGGCGCGCAAGGAAGCGGGGAAATTCACCGAAGGCGTCATCCTCTCCAAGAGCATGGAAGTGCTGTTCCGCGCCGTGCCGCCGTCCCTGTACCTCGCCCTCGCGCAGACAGAACCCGAGGAGAAGGCCGAACGCTACCAGCTCATGCAGCAGTACGGCTGCACCGAACTGGAAGCGGCTTTCAAGGTGGCCGAGAAGATCGACCAGGCCCGCGGCATCGAGTCGCCGGCCCTGGAACTGTCGTAAACCGGAGAACGCCATGGAACAGAAACGTCCTTCCATTCCGATGCAGGTCCAGGCGTTCCGCCGTCGCCGCTGGCGGCCTCGCTGGCCCTGGGTATTGGCTGCTGCGCTGGTCGCGCTGCTGCTGATCTGGCTGGTGTCCCGGACGCCCGGCGAATCCTCAGCGCCGTCGCGCGCGCCGGTCAGCACGGCGCAGGTCGCTGGGCCACCCTGGCAGATGGGCAACCCGGAAGGCCGTTTCACGCTGACGCTCTATGCCGACCTGGAATGCCCGTTCTGCCGGGAGTATTTCCCGCAGCTCAAGCGCTGGGTCGGCAACAACACCGACGTGGCGCTGCAATGGCATCACCAGCCGCTGGCCGCGCACGAGCCTGCCGCGTCGGCCGAGGCACGTCTGGCCGAGTGCGCCGCCGAAGCGGGCGGGCATGCGGCGTTCTGGCAGGCGGTCGAATGGGTCTATGCCCACACGCGCAGCGACGGCCAGGGCTTGCCCGATGGCTTGCGTTACCCCGAAACAACGTCAGCCATCGAACAGTGCATGGCTAGCGAGCGCCCCAACGTGGCCATCCGCGCGCAGGCCGCGGAAGCCACCAAGAGCGGCGTGACCGCCACGCCGTCGCTGCGACTGCTCGATCGCCAGACGGGCCAGGCCATCCTGTTGCAGGGGCCGATCGAGGGCGATGCCTTGCTCTCGGCCATGGACCTGCTGGCGGCCGGGGAAATGGCCAGCGACGCGCCGGGTTCGCCCGCCACCCCCACATCCGAAATGCCTGCCGACGTTGTCGGCGACATGCCCAGGTAGCCCTCGGTCTTGAAGGCTACGGCGCGGCTCGCCGCGCTGACCGCTACCCGTTCGCTTTCGCATCCTGGCCGCGAACAATCACCGCCGCGCGGTGATGGATGCACCTTGTTCCGCTGTTTCCATCCCCAGGAGGGCTTGCCCTCCCAGGGTGGCGCCCTCCGCTCACTTTCTGGAGGTCCGCCATGTCTCTCGTCGCCAACGACTCCTGCGTGGAGCCACGTTTTGCCCCCATGTCCCAATCCGATGACTGGATCATCCGGCAAGCCATCGCGCTGCTGGAGCAGCGGGTCTTCAAGAAGGGGCCATCCCTGGAGAGGCCTGCCGCCGTCAAGGACTACCTGCGCCTGAAACTGGCCGCCGAGCCCAATGAAGTCTTCGCCATCGTGTTCCTCAACAGCATGCACGAGGTGCTGGCCTACGAGCCGATGTTCAGAGGCACGATCCATTCGACCTCGGTGCATGCGCGTCCGATCGTGCAGCGTGCCTTGGAACTGAATGCGGCAGCGGTCATTTTTTCTCACCAACACCCTTCGGGCTGCACGGAGCCGTCGAGCGCGGACCGTGCGTTGACCCAAACGCTGAGGGCCGCGTTGTCGCTGATCGACGTGAGGGTGCTGGATCACCTCATCGTCGGCCAGGGCACGCCGTACTCGTTCGCGGAATCCGGCCTGCTGTAGCGACGGCATCGGCTCCCTGATCCACGCGGAGGCTTCGGCCTCCGCTTTTTCATGGGCGCGAGACAAGCAGGTATGCGGGCAGTGCGCGATGCGCATTGTTTGTTGGGGCCGCGTCGGCTTCGCGTTTGACTACTGCTCTGATCAACTTCAAGGGCACGCGACATGACAGCATCCCTTTCCAGGTTCGCGCCGGGCTGGCGAACCCTCGGCCGGGCCGTGGCGCTGCCGGCAGCCCTGGCCGTTTTCAGCCCGGCCACCTTCGCCGCCGACGTGGTGGTCGTCACCGACAGCCGCCACCCGGTCAAGACCATGGGCGGCGAGCGGCTGATCGAGCTGGACGAAGCCCACAGGATTGAAGCGGAGCTTTCCGCGGGACTGCCCACCGACCCCGAACAGGCGACGGCCATCGTCAAGCGCCGGCTGAATGGCGGCGGTGCCGATCTGCAGCGACGCATCGCTTCCGCATACCAAGGCGTTACCGACGCATGGAGCCTCGGCATCACCAGCCTCCCGGCCGTGGTGGTGGACAGGCGCTATGTGGTCTATGGCGAGCCGGATGTGGCTCGCGCTGTCGCGCGCATCGAGCAGCACCGGAGGACCCAGCCGTGACCCGACCATTCGACCTGATGCGCCGCCTGCGCGCTGGCGTGGCTTCGTTGCTGCTGCTCAGCGCCACGGGCAGCTACGCCCTCAATACAGCGACCATCATCGGCTCGGTGGCATCGCCCGATTGCCTCGAATACCGCGTCGTCGGCATCTGCTACTGGCTCTACTGCACATGGACGGGCTGCACCGTGCGCACGTCGATCAAGGTGCGCCACTACATCCCCGATGCAGTGGTGTCGTCGTACTCGAATACCGGAGAAAACCCCTGGGTCGAAGTCCAGGCAATGAGCACGCCCAACCCGTCCGCCCAAGCTGGCGGCGACGGAACGACGAACGAGGATCACGAAAACAGCCTCGCCAAATTCAAGAACGCGGATGTCATCGGTCACCCCGGCGCAGAGGTGTTCAACCAGTTCGTCTCTTCGTCAGGCTACTTCTGTGAGGGCGCGGGCACGGCGTTTATGCCGTACTTGCTCAGCACCCTGGATACGCTGGCCTGGCGCTACAACGTGCCCGAGATGGCCTACCCGGAAGCGCTGATTCCGGGCCGGCGCGAAGTCGGTGCCCGTACCACGATGAATCTCTGGGGCAACGTGTATCCCCGTGGCGGCTTCCTGCACCAGACCGACGACTTCAAGGCCGGCGCAGTGGTGGCCCAGCGTGCGGGCGATGTGGTCACGCGCCGCGGGCAGATCCACGTCTATCAGCCGTTGCTTGCCAACTCCCGTGACGGCTACTGGCCGGCCGGCGCGCTGATGGAGGGCGATGCCTCGACCGGCAAGTGGCAAGAACTCACGCCCGTCCTGTCCTCGTCCTGCACGGTCTTCCCGCGCAGCGGCTTCCTTACCCAGGCCCAGCAAGGCGACTACGCATGGGCGCTGTGGCGGCCGTATGCCTGCTGCGAGCGCCGGGGCCAGGTGTTCCTGGGCAGCGTCGATTTCCTCTGAGGGGGTGCCATGAAGTTCCGTCCTGCATTCAATCCGTTCTCCCGCCGGGTACGTCGCACGGAGATCGTCCTGGCACTGGCCGGCGCGCTCGCGCTGGGCAGCGGCGTGGCCTGGGGTCAACTGGGATACCAGACCAGCGGCAGCGTCATCGGCGATGACGTCATGTACTCGATCGGTGGCGGCAACGCCGTGTCGATGGGACGTGCAGCCGGCATGCGCTCCATCGGTGTCGGCGTGGGTTGGAACAGCAACTTGATCTGCGGCGACATGAGCATCCAGACCACGTTGAAGAACCAACTTAACGGCATTACCAACGGCTTCCAGCAAATCATGTCGTCGGTGATCCAGAGTGCCACCAGTGCGGTGGCATCGTTGCCCGCACTGATCATCCAGCGGGCCGATCCCGGTCTGTACAACCTGCTCACCAATGGCGTGCTGCAGGCGCGGCTGGATTTCGACCGCAGCAAGCTGACGTGCCGTGCCATGGCCGAGAAGATGGCCGAAACGGCGGGCGGCCAACTCGGCTGGAGCCAGATGGCCGAAGGGCTGGCGCTGCGCGATGCCGTGTCGAGCACGGATGCGGTCTCGGCCATCGAGCAGGCCGAGACGCGCCGCGGCAATGACGGCGTGCCGTGGGTCGGGGGCAGCAACGCGGGCGGCTCCGGCCAGCCCGCGATCAAGGTCGTCGGCGATGTCACCCGCGCTGGCTACAACCTGGTCAACGGCCGCGGCGTGACCGACACCTCGTCCATTGCGCCGGCCAGTTGCAGCAGTCTCTCGTGCCAGACCTGGACCTCGCCGCAGGCTGCCGTCGAGTGGGCCACGCGCGTGCTCGGCGAGAAGGAGCAGCGCACGTGCGATGCCTGCACCAAGACCGAGACGACGCCGGGCGTCGGGCTCACGCCGCTGATCCAGGAGGAGTACGACGCCAAGCTGCAGGCGCTCCAGGACCTGGTAACCAAGGCCAAGAACACGACGCCGGAGAACCTGCGCGAAGCTGGCAGTGCGTCGCTGCCGATCACGCGCGGCGTGATCGAGGCGCTGCGCGACGAGCCCGACCAGCACCTGCTGTCGCAGCGCCTCGCGTCCGAGGTCGCGCTGGCATCCGTGCTGGAGAAAGCGCTGCTGCTGCAGCGCACGCTGCTCACGGGCAAGAAGGAGCCCAACGTCGCGGCGAACGAACTTGCCGTGGAGGCGGTGAACCACGAGAGCGACACGCTCGACCGTGAGATTCGCAACCTCAAGACCGAACTGGAGCTGCGGCGCGAACTGGCGAACAACTCGCCCATGGCGATCATCCAGCGCCACGGCGCGCGCGCGGCCGGTTCGCGCGGCATCTACGAGGGCGATCCTGTGCCGGACCGTCTCGACCAGCTCCAGAAGGGCAATCCGGGGAGTCGGCCATGAGCCCGGCGCGCATGGCCTGGCGGCCGCTGCGCTGGTTGTTCAGCCGGCGCGCGGCGAAGACGCTGCTGTGGCTGGTGCTTATCGTTGCCGCCGCAGTGGGGGCGAACGTCGCGGGCATCAACCTGGTCGGCAGCGTTGCAGGCTGGGAACGGTGGCTGGCGGCCTCCGCAGGGTATTTCTTCATCTGGCGGCTGTGCGTGTACGCGGCAACGGCCTATGGATGGTTCTGGATGCGCCGCCGGGTGCTGGCCCGCGAAGACCAAAGCGGGACAGATGGGCAGGCGCGGCGCCGGCTGATCCGTACCGAGGTCGCCGGCGTCGTCGCCATCGTCGCGCTGGAAGCCAGCCTGTTGATGCAGGCCGCTTGAGGGGAGATCGGGGCCATGACGCTCTTCACGACCGACTATCTGGAGTACTACCTCACCCTCGTGTCCTGGATCGTCAACAACGGTATCTGGGCCGTGCTGGTGTCCAGCGGGGTGTTCGCGCTGCCTTTCGTCGCCATCGTCGTGCAGGAGTGGCTGAAGGCCCGCGCGGAAGGCGCTGACGAGGGCAACAAAGGCGTTCTGAGTGCCGCCCGTATCGAGAACCGGGTGTTCGTCGCGATCGTGGTGGTGATGTTCGCGGGCATTCCGTTCATCGACGTGGACCTCAGCACCATCCAGTACGACAGCTCGCGCTCGGCGCAGTGCCAGGTCAGCGTGCCGCAGCCCACGGAAACCGGCTGGTCGCAGTCCTTCAGCACCATCAACAACCAGTCGGCGAAGGTGCCGGTCTGGTGGGCTTTCATGCACGCGCTCTCGCGCGCCGTCACGAGCGCCTCGGTAGCGGCGATCCCGTGCGGTACGGACCTGCGGCAGATGAGGATGGAGATCGACGCGACCCGCATTGACGACCCGGTACTGGCTCAGGAGGTCGCGGACTTCTCGCGGGATTGCTATGGGCCTGCGCGGGCCAAATTGTTCATGCAGCGCCCGGATCTCGATGAGCAGCAGATGCACGACGTAACCTGGATCGGCTCGCGCTTTTTCACGGACACGGGTGGCTACTACGACAGCTACCGCTCCAGCACGGCGCGCGAGGCATGGCCCTATGACGACACCCGCGATGCAGGCCTCGCGCAGGTTGCCAATGGTGGCGGCTACCCGACCTGCAGGCAGTGGTGGTCAGACGGCAGCAACGGCCTGCGCGCGCGGCTGCTGGGGCAAGTGGACCCGACCCTGCTGAATCGCCTGGCGGGCTGGGCCGGGTTCCTCAGCCGGGCCGAGGTGGACGATTCGGTGATCCGCGCCATCGCGTCACCGCGGCAGCAGAAACTGAACCAGGGCAGCGTCTATACGGACTACGGCGGCCAGATCGACAAGACCCTGCCGAACATCGTGACGCGCGCCACGGGCGACGTGGGGATGGCAGTCGGCGCGATTGCCGCGTTTCCTGCCATGGATGTCGTGCGCCAATCCCTGCCCATGATCCTCGCCTTACTGAAGATGGCGCTGGTCATCTGCATCCCGCTCGTGCTGGTTGTGGGCACCTACGACCTGAAGACGGTCGTCACCGTCAGCGTCGTGCAGTTCGCGCTGTTCTTCACGGACTTCTGGTTCCAGCTCGCACGCTGGATCGATTCAACGATTCTGGACGCGCTTTATGGCTGGGGCTTTGGCTGGAACCGGCCGCACACCAACTTTGACCCGCTGGTAGGGTTGAACAACGCCTTCGGCGACATGCTCCTGATGTTCGTCATGGGCACGATGTTCCTGGTTCTGCCGGGATTCTGGCTGGCGAGCCTTACCTGGGTTGGGATTCGGGCCGGGCACGTCATCCAGGGACTTTCCGATGGCAGCAAGAGCGCCGGCCAAGCTGGCGGCAAGGGTGCCGGGGCGCTCACCGGAGGAAAACTGAAATAGCGCGAGGCCGGTCAGTCGTCGGTGTACAACTCGTGCGACGTGTCGTTGTACAGGTTGGGATCGTAGCCCGGCGTCTTGCGCAGCTCGGTGAGGTCGGTGAAAGGCCACTCGTCCTCATCCGAAGTATTTGCAGCAGCAGCCCATCCCGCCGCCGCAACGCCCAGCATCACGAGTGCAAACCAAAACGCAACGTAGAGCAGCACCCCCAGTACAGCCAGCTTGGCTACCCACACGAGCGCGGTAGCGCCAGCTCGCGGCATGCCCTTGGACACCAACCAGTTCGACGCCCGCCGTTCGCGTCGCGCATAGGCACGCCATCCGCGGCCAAAGGCGCGGCCGAGGCGTTCTGCGGTGCTGGTGCGGGTCGTCGTGTTCATGGTCGTCTCCTGCTGTTGAGGAATGCCTATTCCAGTTTGCTCCACTTCATTCGGTTTGCGGCTTCAATGTGTTTTCTTGCTGCTTCAGGACGCTTCGTCATCCGGCCCCACCGGGCCGGGGTCGGGTTCAACGCCGATGCGGTAGGTAACAACGAAACGCGGCCAGTCCACATGGTCCACCAGGTCGATGTCCTCGATGACGCCAACCTTCGCTCCCGCACGCTCGAACAGGGCGATGCTCTTGGCGGGATAGTTGTTGCGCGACGGATAGAGCACCCCGTCGAACAGCGCCTGGCCATCATCTCCGAGCATCGCATGCACCTGGGCGGACACCCGCTGCGTGTGCGTGTAGTCGCGGCTGGCCAACTGCTCCAGGTTCAGGCCGAAGTAGCCCGCCATGACGCCCTGCGCCGTGAGATCGGCCAGAAACACGTCGTCCATCACGCCTACTGCGCGCACCATCCGGGCTTGGACTTCTTTCAGCGCGATCGAGCGTTGCGTGTCCGCAAGCCACTGGTGCTTGTGAAACACCGACTCCATCAGCGCCGTGGGCAGGTCGCGCCCCAGGTAGAGCACGCCGTAGGCCCCCGCTGGGTCATCGTAGCGATTCGTGCTGCTGCGGCCATAGTACAGCGGGCTGCCCCGATAGACGACGCGGCTCACATGCTGGAGCAGTTCACCGGCATCGATCAGGAACGAAGGCAGCTCGTGGCTCATGGCGGTCTCGCTTCAATGCACCTGGACGCCCAGCACGTTGAACACGGCCTCGGCCACGTCATCGATCGTGCCATGCGTCACCGCATCCACGGGCGAGCGACCACCCAGGCCTTCGAGGGGTTCGGACAGCGCGCGGTAGATCGTCCAGTGGTCGATGCCCTCGACCTCCTGGAGCACGGTTTGGGTCAACTGCTGCTTCACCGGGTCGAGCTGCCAGTCGGGCAGCTTCTGGCCGCGCGGCCCCACGTTCAGCGCCAGCAGCCGACGGGCGAGGATGTCCTTGTAGATTTGCTGGCGCGACTTGTCCGCCAGCTTGGCGAACTCGGCAGGCGGCAGGTTGTCCGGCTGGTTGAAGGCTTCCAGCAGCAAGGCGCGGCCTCGCTGGACATCGGTTTCAGCCGGTGTCCAGCGCGTGTCGGAGCGCAACGCGGCCGCCTTGCGCTGCAAGGCCTGCGCCACCGTTTCACCTTCCAGGTTGGCGGGCAGCGTCACCGCCTCCACGCGCTCGTGGATGAACGCCTGCAACTCAGCCGCGAACGCCGGTGCATCCCGGATTTCGACGGTATCGGCGAAGCGTCGCACATCCTCCACCGTGACTCGCGGCAGCCGGTCGGCAATGAATTCGATCGCAGTGGGCATGGTCAGCTCCCAGGTAGGTTTGAGACAGGATTCACTCTAGTCTCCTTTGTCGCATTTGTCAACTTAGTCGCCCGGGTGGGAGCCTACCTGGCGGTGTAGCGCCCCGGCAGCATAGGCCGGGGCCCAGCGCCAGGTCGCCGTCTAATCCATTCGTGCGGGTTCCGCATTGACGCTGGAGCCGCAGCCCAGGCCCCGCTATACCGAAACGGTTAAAGGCCAAAGGGTCGAAACGGCAAGGGAATGGGGTGCAAGGGGAAAGGCCCTACCTTGAAAAGGCCAAAAGGCCTCCCGCCCGGCCCGCCATCAGGACACCGACATGCTCTCCCTGTTCCAGCGAAAACGGCCCCCGGTCGCTGCCGCGCCGTCGCCAGCACCCGCCACCGACCTCCCGAAAGGGTTGATGCGGCCGGAGTCGGCCGCATCGTTGCTCGCCACCCCGCGCCGGCAGAAGCTGCTGGAACACATCTGGCAGCGCACCTCGCTTTCGCGCAAGCAGTTCGCCTCCCTGTACCGCGCGCCGCTGGAGCGCTACGCCGAGCTGGTCCAGGCCTTCCCGGCTTCCGAAGCGCATCACCATGCCTACCCGGGCGGCATGCTCGACCATGGCCTCGAAATCGTCGCCTACAGCCTAAAGCTGCGGCAGTCCCATCTGCTGCCCATCGGGGCCAGCCCCGAAGACCAGGCGGCGCAGGCCGAAGCCTGGACTGCGGCCGTCGCCTATGCCGCACTGCTCCATGACATCGGCAAGGTGGCCGTCGATCTGCACGTCGAGCTGGCCGACGGCAGCACCTGGCACCCATGGCACGGCCCGCTGCGCCAACCGTACCGCTTCCGCTACCGCGACGACCGCGAGTACCGGCTTCATAGCGCCGCGACAGGCTTGCTGTACCAGCAATTGCTCAATCGCGATCTGCTGGACTGGCTCAGTGGCTATCCATCCTTGTGGGCGCCGCTGCTCTACGTCTTGGCTGGGCAGTACGAGCACGCCGGGGTTCTGGGCGAGCTTGTCGTGCAGGCCGACCGCGCCTCCGTCGCCCAGGAGCTGGGCGGCGATCCCGCGCGCGCCATGGCCGCGCCCAAGCACTCGCTCCAACGCAAGCTGGTCAACGGGCTGCGCTACCTGCTCAAGGAAGAGCTGAAACTGAACCAGCCGGAGGCCTCCGATGGCTGGCTCACCGAGGACGCGCTGTGGCTGGTGAGCAAGACAGTCTCGGACAAGCTGCGCGCGCACCTGCTGTCCCAGGGGGTCGATGGCATCCCCGCGAACAACACGGCCGTGTTCAACGTGCTACAGGATCATGCCATGTTGCAGCCCACCGCCTCCGGCAAGGCCATCTGGCGCGCAACTATTACCAGTGAGAGTGGCTGGTCCCATGCCTTCACGCTCCTGCGCCTGGCCCCGGCGCTGATCTGGGAGCCCTCGGAGCGACCCAGCCCATTTGCGGGAACCGTGACCGTGGACAACGCCGGCGAGGCCGAGGACGGGCCGCGCCCGTCCGCACCCGACGCTGCATTGCTACCTGGAGCAGCGGTGGCAACGGAGAAGGAGCCCGCAGCAAGCAGCCGTCCAGATCAGTCGGGCGGAAGTCACGCCATACCTCCCAGCACGCAGCGCAATCCGGCCGACCCACTGGAAAGCATGCTGGCGATGTTCGAGACAACGCCTGAGCCGGAGCAGTCCGTCGAAGCCCCGCCAGAGGGTGCCGACGATGCAGCGGTGCCGCTCGACCCTCCCGCATCGGCCCCAGGTCCTTCGGCGCCGACCGCCGCGCCTGCGCCGCACGATTTCGCCTCATTTACCGGGCGGCCATCGGGCGAGCATTTCATGGCCTGGCTGAAACAGGCCGTCCAGACCCGCAAGCTCATCATCAATGACGCCAAGGCCCTGGTACATACCGTGTCCGACACGGTTTACCTGATCAGCCCTGGTGTTTTCCAGCGCTACGCACAAGAGCATCCAACCATTGGGCCGCTTGCGAAGGACGCGGCCCTGCAGGACTGGCAGTGGGTGCAGAAGCGCTTTGAAAAACTCGGACTCCACAGGAAACAGCCATCGGGTCTGAACATCAGGACGTGCGAGGTCATGGGACCGCGCAAAACGCGCCAGGTGCATGGCTATTTGCTCGAAGACCCATCGCACATATTCGATGCCGTTCCACCGAACAATCCTTATCTGTCGCTCAAATAGCCGACTAAGAGGGGAAGTGCCACACGTTCTGTTTGAACGGGTGGCAAGCTTCAGTCGATCCGAAGAGGCTCGAACGACTTGACGAGTTGGTCCACCGCCTTGACCTGCCGCAGCAGCGGTTCGAGCGTGTCCAGTGGCAGAGCGCTGGGTCCGTCACAACGTGCATGCGCCGGGTCGGCGTGTGCTTCGAGGAACAAACCGCCAATGCCGACCGCCATGCCGGCCCGCGCGAGTTCGGGCAACTGTTGGCGACGCCCACCCGAAGCCAACGCATCCGCTTCTCGCCGCTGCAGGCTATGGGTTACGTCGAACACCAGTGGCAGGCCACTGCTGGCAACGCTCATTTCGCGGAAGCCCAACATGTCCACGACGAGATTGTCGTAGCCGAACTGCGTGCCACGCTCGCACAGCAGGACGCGCGGGTTGCCAGCCTCGTGCAGTTTGTGGACGACATGCCTGATCTGGCCCGGGCTGAGGAACTGCGGCTTCTTGACATTCACTACCCGACCGGTGCGGGCAATGGCGGCCACCAGATCGGTCTGCCGGGCCAGGAAGGCCGGAACTTGCAGTACGTCGGCAACGGCAGCGACCTGCATGGCCTGCTCAACCTCATGCACGTCGGTCAAGACTGGGCATCCGAACCGCGACTTGACCGCATCGAGGACCCGCAGCCCTTCCTCCAGGCCGACACCTCGGAAAGAATGGATCGACGAGCGATTGGCCTTGTCGAACGACGCCTTGAAAACGAAGGGTATCCCCAGCTTGCGCGTCACCTCCGCGAAGTGCTCAGCCGCAGCCAGGGTCGTATCGAGATCCTCGATGACGTTGATGCCGCCGAACAGCACGAACGGCAGGTCGTTGGCGACTGTGATGCCCTCGGAAATGGCGACGTGCAGGGAGGTGGCTGATGATGTCGATCGCATAAAAATTCCTCTCGTGATGTCAACGACCGCAGGCGAAAGCGCCGAGCGTCGTCGGCGAAGAATGCCTCACGGTCTTGAGCTTTGCGTGCAGACGCGTCCACAACAGCGCTTACAGGGTCCGACCGGGGTCCGCACCGGCGACTCCGCCCGTGACCACGGTCTTCCTTCAGCGGCTCACTGAAGACCGAGCGCCTTCATCAGCCTCGGCTTCTGGCTCGCGAAGGTGCCATAGAAGACCTCGTCGCCGACGATCGTGATCGGGGCCACGCGCACGCCGGTTCGTGACTTGGCCTCCGCGGAAATCTTCGGGTCGGTCAGGTCGCGCTCTTCAAACGCGATGCCCTGCTGGGACAACCACTCCTTTAGTGCCCGGCAGTCCGGGCAAGTTGGAGTGCTATAGATGAGGATGCGCGGGGTGTTGGCTTGGTTCATGGTCGTGCCTTCACTTGCCCCGAGCGACAAGCCAACTCTTCATCATGGCGATCTCGCCTTCCTGCGCGGAGATGACCTCCTGAGCCAACTTGCGGACCTCCGGGTTCTTGCCGTACTGCAGCGCCACCTTGGCCATGTCGATCGCACCCTGGTGGTGCGGGATCATGCCGCGCATGAAGTCCACATCGGCGTCGCCGCTGAAGTCGATCATCATGTCCGCATGCATGCGGTCGTTGCCGGCACGGTAGGCGGCCGTCGAGGCATCGCCCGAGCTGCCGGCCGCCGCCTGCTGGCCGTTGTCGCCCAGCCACTTGTTCATCATGGCGATCTCGCCTTCCTGCACGGTGATGACCTCCTGGGCCAGCTTGTGAACCTCCGGGTCCTTGCCGTACTGCAGCGCCACCTTGGCCATGTCGATCGCGCCCTGGTGGTGCGGGATCATGCCACGCATGAAATCGACGTCGGCGTTGCCAGTGAACTGCGCTCCCATCCCGGCGTGCATCTGGTCGTTCACGGCGCGATACGCGGTCGTGGAAGGACTGTCATTGGCCGAGGCGCTGGAGGGCATCGCGTGCCCTTGGTGACCTCCGCCCGCACTGGCCTGCATCGCTTCACCCGACGGGACGACCACCTTCTTCTGGACGGCCATCAGGCCGGCGGCGACCACGACGGCGCCCGCAATGAACAAGAGGCTGAACTTGTTGACCTTCATGAAAAAACTCCTTGAATGAGGTTGATGGGTTCACTGTAGGGCCTCCCATTGTTGGAAGGTCAAGCCCTTATTTCGCCCGTCACTTGGCGCTGCACGGCGGTGTGCCCATGCCCATTTCAGTTGCAAGTAATTCTCAACAAAGGTAGGATGTTAGGACGTTAATAGCGAGAGTCCAGGATCATGTCCCAGCAACCGAAAGTTCACGACACCAGCGATTTCCCCATCGTCCGCTTCGACGGCGCAAGCATCTACAACGGATACAGCAGCGCCTGGTGCGCGGAAATGGATGAACTCGTCGCCTGCGGAAAGCCCTTCGTGCTTATCTACGTCGCGGGAGGGCCAGAAGAGACTCTCGACGATCGCGCTCAGCGCGGCGTCTGGCTGAAGACTCACAAGGAGACGCTTGGCGGCACATTGCTCGCGCTCATCCACGTCGAACCGGATTCGGATAAGCGAGCCCAGTTGGAGGCCATGCTGCCAAAGCTCGTCCAGGCTTTCGGTACACCGCAGTCCACCCGGGCCACCCACGCCGATGCCGAGGCGCTGGCCCGGTATGTCCTGGCGGGTGGTCGCGTCGAAGATTCGATATGAACAGCACCGTCCGGTCGCTGTAGCGCACCAAGGGCCTATCCATGAGGACCGGCTACCGCGTGCTCTCCGGGAAACAACCCGCGTTCCGATCAACGGGGCCGGCGACCGGCTGCTCGATGGAAAGCGGCATTGCCAGCGCGGGAGTCGCGCTCGGATCAACCCGATTTCTCAAGTGCCGCAATCAGCGGAGCGACCACGTTCCGCACAGCCGCCGCAGCTGCTTCTCCATCCTGGCGCTCGATAGCATCCACGATCGCCTCATGGGTCGCGAGACCCGGCTCGGGCAGTTCCTTGTCCTTCAGCGCAGTCAGCGTGTTCATGCGGACCGAGTTCGCGAAGTAGCGGTACAGCTCAGCCAGCGCGCCGTTGCCGCACATCCCGGCGATCGCGCAGTGGAAAGCCGTATCGGCCTCGGCAAAGGCCGCGCTCGATGCGTGTTGCTCCTGCTCGCCGCGGGCCTTCAACAGTCGGCGCAGCAGCCCAACGTCCGCCTTGGACCGATGCACCGCGGCCAACCTGGCCGCCTCGGTTTCCAGCATGCAGCGCAACGCGAAGTGCTCTCGCAAGCCGGAACGCCCGACACGGCGCATGACCTCGGCCGGATCGATATTGGTTCGCACGTAGGTGCCATCACCCTGGCGGACTTCCAGGACCTGGCCGTGCGAGAGCACGCGAATGGCTTCCCGCACCGTGTTGCGGCCAACCTCCAGCATCTCGGCCAGTTCCTGCTCCCTGGGGATGCGCTCGCCGACCTTCCAGGCGCCTCCCTCGATCTGGCCGCGGATCAGCTCAATCGTCGAATCGACGAGCGAACGCCGCGGCGCCTGTGGGAGTGTGAAGCGGTTATTCATCGCGGTTCTCAAATGACGTAGAGACGGGAGCCCATCGGACCTCGATTGTAGCAACTCAGGCCTTATACATAGGATGATTCTATGTATTTGACAAAAGAGCAATTGCCGACGGCCTGTGCTTCGTTGCGCGCGACATGCGATTTTCCACCACGCCCGTGCGAGCGGGATTTTTTTCAACACCTTTTGGAGTATTTCGACCATGAACAACATGCAGCACGCCCTGTCATTCAGGCCCCTTCGTTCTTCAGACGGCTTGCGCTGCCGTCCGGTGCAGGCTTTGGGAGCGATATTCCTCGGGCTGGCTTCACTCGCCTATAGCGTCACGTCGCAGGCGGCAGATGAGCCAGAGAACGTGAAGGTGGTCCGGCAATACCTTGACGCCTGGAATGGCGGGCGAACCGACGCGATGGAAAAAGTGCTCGATTCCAACGTCGTCTATTTCAATACCAGCAATGAAGCGTCCCGCACTGGGCCTCAAGCCATTACCGAAGTCTCGCAGTTTCTGATGAAAATCCTGCCCGACCGAAAAATGAAAATCCGTTCGCAGCCGGTTGCCTCCGGCGATGGTGTGGCGATCGAGTGGGAATTCACCGCCACCAAGAACAGCAATGGCGGGACGTCGCCCTCCAGTTCGACCATCAGTTATTTCGGCGCGAGCTTCTTCCGTGTTTCGAACGGAAAGATTGTCTATGCCAGCGACTACTACAACCACAACACCATGCAGAAGCAGCTTCAGCAGTAACGTAAATCCGCAAACAGGAAATCACCGACATGTCCCGCTTCATCATGCACAAGCCCTCGGCGCCGCCAGCGCAGCGGTGAGGCAAGCGCTTTTCCTCAATCCAAGGTAATTGCGCTGGTGACTTGATGAATATCTGACACGCCGGTTATCGAGCCTTGTCTCGATGAAATAGAAATCCCGAATGAAACTACCAACCACGAAGCAGGAACTCCTTGACAAGGTTCGCGCCAGCCACCGAAAGCTCGGGGTAGAAGCTGCCACCATTCCCGCCAGCCACTACCGGCACACGGCCATGATCTGGCAGGAGCCGCGCCTGCATACCAACGCTGCGATGGTCCTGGTGGACGTCATCGTCTGGAACACGATGATCCTGCAGTTCGCGCATGATCGGACGCCTGGACCTTCGGCGTCCTTTTACTCGCCGAGTGCGATGGCGCAGCGGGCCGAGCGTCTTTCTGCCGGCTTCCAGCGCCGTTTCGCGGGCAGAGACCTTCGCGAGCTGGAAGCCATGCTCACGGAGGGACAGGACCGGGTGCTCGACTGCGTGGCGCACCATTCGAACGCCTCGCTTTTCGATCCCGCGTTGAGCCCGATGAAGACCCTCGGGCGCAAGATCCAGTTCTTCACCTCCACCGCCTACGACGACGCGCTGTCGAGGCTGCGCCAGTGGAAGCAGGTGCTGTAGCGGCCGAGGCGACCCACTGCGCGGAGCGCCTCTTGCACCGCTCCGATCAGACCGGAGCTGGCAGCGCCGGCTTTCGCGCGGCCTGCCACAGCAGCGGCACCAGGATCAGCGCCAGGGCCGGGAAGATCATCCAGTTGACCGCCTGCCAGCCCGAGCTGTGCAGGATCGATCCCGCGAGGAACGACACGGCCGCCGTGGCGGCGAAGACGAAGAAATCGTTCATGCCCTGCGCCTTGCTGCGCTCGGCCGGGGTGTGGCAATCGGTGACCATCGCCGTCGCGCCGATGAAGCTGAAGTTCCAGCCGATGCCCAGCAGCGCCAGCGAGCCCCAGAAGTGGGACAGGCCGAGCCCGCCCAGGGCCACCACCCCGGAGGCGGCGAGCAGCACCATGCCGACGGCGGTCACGCGCTCCTTGCCGTAGCGCACCATCAGTCGTCCTGTGAAAAAGCTCGGCCCGAACATCGCCAGCAGGTGCCACTGTATTCCTAGGGCGGCGTTGTCCACCGAATGCCCGTGGTTGACCATCGCCACCGGCGCGGCCGTCATCACGAACGCCATCACCCCATAGGACACCACGCCCGCAGCCACGGCCAGCAGATAGCGCGGCATCGCCAAGAGCTGCAGCACCGTCCGACCGCTATCGGCGACTGCTTCGGCCTGGGTCTGGCTCGGCGTGCGCAGCATCAGCAGGATCGGCAAGGCGATCAGCGGCAGCAGCGCCTGGCTGAGGAAGCTGCCAACGTAGGGCGTGCCCGCTACCGCATCGCGCGTGAAGATCACCAACTGCGGCCCGATGATGGCGCCCGCGAGACCGCCCACCATGACCCAGGAAATGGCCTTGGCCTTAAGCGCGTCCTCGGCGGTGTCGGCGGCTGCGAAGCGGTAGCTCTGCACATACGCGCCGTAGAAGCCCGCCAGGAAGGTGCCGGCGCAGAAGATCCAGAACGAGGCCAGCATGATGCCCAACGCGGCGATCAGGCCCGAGGCCACGCCGAAGCCGACCCCCACCACGTATCCGTTGCGGCGGCCATGGTGCCGCATGATGAAGGCGGCAGGCAAGGTGCCGATGGCAAGACCCAGGCCGAACAGACTCACGGGCAAGGTGATCCAGGCCGAATTCTTGGCAAGCTGCTGGCCGACCAGCCCACCCAGCGACATCACGATGGGCGCGCTGGCGCCGCCGAGCGCCTGCGCGGCGGTGAGAACGCCGATGTTTCGGCGCGTGATGCTCTGGTCGGTCATGGGCGTCTTTCTTATTCGTTTGTCTGGCCGGAAATATTACACGCATGAATATATATTCAGTTATATGGACATGCGATGCTCACGAACCATCGCGAGCCGGTCCATCCTCGGAAGCCCCGGCGGAAGCAGCACCGTGCAGGGCCAATGCGAGCAGGTGCTCTTTCACCTGGATCAGTTGCTCCATGCGTTCCTCAACACAGGCGAGATGGCCTTGGACAGCCTGCCTTAGCAGCTCAGGTTCCAGGAACCCCTCATGTGCCCAACCCAGTAGGCGGCGCACGTCATCCAGGCCGATTCCCGAGGCACGGTAGTTGCGAATCAGGTGAAGCCGTTCGACATGGGCCGGGCCATAGCGCCGATAGTTGTTGCGTGACCGCTCCGGGGCTTGCAACAGGCCCTCCCGCTCGTAGAACCGAATGTTCTCCGGGGGGGTGCCCGTCAAGCGCGCAAGTTCACCGATCCTCATCCGGTTCTCCGTGCGCAACGATGGGGAACGCCGCCGTTGCGCATAGCCCTTATCCCGGCGACCGGGCGGATGGTTGCCCGGTGGCGCCCGATTGCACCGTGTGCTCAGTCCAGCCGCCACCCAGCGCCTTGTAGAGGTGGATGAGGTTGTTCAGCCGCGTCAGGCGCGTGCGCACCAGGGTCTGCTGCGCACCGTACTGTGTGCGTTGCGCATCGAGCAAGGTGAGGTTGTCGTCCACGCCTTCCTGGAAGCGTTGCTCGGCTAGTTGGTAGGCTTTCTGGCTAGCCGCTACCAGGAGCTGCTCCGAGCGGATCTGCTCATCAAGCGTGCGCTTGCCCGCCAAGCCGTCAGCCACCTCAGCAAAGGCCGCCTGGATAGACTTCTCGTAGTTGGCGATTTCGATCCTCTTTTGTACCTGTGCCACGTCCAGATTGGCTCGCAACGCGCCGCCGCGGAAGATGGGCAGCGTGATCTGCGGCAGGAAGCTCCAGGCCCGCGAGCCCGAATCGAACAGGCCGTCCAGCGAAGCGCTGGCCGTGCCCGCCGAGCCCGTGAGGCTAATCGTCGGGAAGAACGCGGCCCGCGCCGCGCCGATGTTGGCGTTGGCGCCGATCAGCATCTGCTCGGCGGCGCGGATGTCCGGCCGACGCGCGAGCAGTTCGGACGGCAGGCCGCTCGGCAGGTCGGTCGGCACGATGTCGTCCGGCAGCGCCACGGCCTCGTCAAGCTGCCGGGACAGCTCCGGCGTCAGCGGCTGGCCCAGCAGCAGCACCAGCGCGTTGCGGTCCTTGGCCGCCTGCCGCGTGTAGGCGGCGCGGTTGGCCTCGGCGGTGCGCAGCGCGATCTCCGCGCGGCGCAGGTCGAGCTGCGTGGAATTTCCCGCTTCCACCAGTTGGGTGGTCAGGTCATAGGAGCGCTTCTGTGTGGCGAGGGTGTCGCTCGTCAGGCGCAGCAGTTCCTGGTCGGCGCGCAGCGTGAGGTAGGCGCTGGCCACCTCGGACACCAGGCTCATCTGCGTGGCGATGCGGGTCTCGTCGAGGGCCAGGTAGGACGCCAGCGCCCGGTCGTTGAGGCTGCGGATGCGGCCCCACAGGTCCAGCTCCCAGGCGGCCGTCACCCCGGCCACGTCGTAGCGCCGGAGCACGTCGCTTTGCCCCGTGGTACTGAGGTCGGCCGGTACGCGCTCTGACGCGCCGCGGGCGGAAACGCCCAGGTTCGGCAGCATCTCGGCACGCTGGATACGGTACAGCGCCTGAGCCGCCTCCACGTTGAGCGCGGCTTTGTGCATGTCGCGGTTGTTCTCCAGCGAAATGCCGATCAACTGCTGCAGCAGCGGGTCGCGGAAGAAGTCCCGCCAACCGATCTCGGCCGTGATCGCGTCGTCGGGCGTCGCGGCCGCCAGTTCCACATAGGCCGCGCCCGAGGGATAGGCCGTGTCGATCGGCGCTGCGGGCCGGTCATACTTCGGTGCCATGGAGCAGCCAGCCAGCGCCGCCGCGAGGGCGAGCGGCGCCAGCGTCCTGGCGGGTCGTGTGAATGCGAAAGATGTTTTCATGTCGTATGTCCTCCTGGCCGTCATGCGTGCTGGTCGGTCATGCCGCCACGGGCATGGCGCGCTTCGCGGCGCAGCGCCAGCTTGCGCACCACAACGTAGAACACCGGCGTCAGCACCAGGCCGAATACCGTCACGCCCAGCATGCCGGCGAACACCGCGATGCCCATGGCGTGGCGCATCTCGGCGCCCGCACCGCTGGCCAGCACCAGCGGCACCACGCCAGCGATGAAGGCGAACGACGTCATCAAGATCGGGCGCAGCCGCAAGCGCGCGGCTTCGAGCACGGCTGCCAGCGGATCGGCCCCTTCGCTTTCCTTCGCGCGGGCGAACTCCACGATCAGGATCGCGTTCTTGGCAGCCAGGCCGACCAGCACCACGAAACCGATCTGCGTGAAGATGTTGTTGTCGCCCCCAGAGAGCCAGACGCCGGCGATCGCCGAGAGCAGCGCCATGGGTGCAATCAGCAGCACAGCGAACGGCAGCGACCAACTGTTGTACTGGGCCGCCAGGAACAGGAAGGCGAGCAGCACCGCCAGCGCGAAGATGTAGATCGCCGTGTTGCCAACCCGTTTTTCCTGGAAAGTCAGGTCCGTCCATTCGTAGGTCATACCGTCCGGCAGCGATTCGCTCACGATCTTCTCAATCGCGGCGGTGGCCTGGCCGGACGAGTAGCCCGGCGCTGGCCCGCCGCTGATGTCGGCCGAGGGAAAGCCGTTGTAATGCATCACCCGGTCGGGGCCGGAACTGCGCTCGATGGTCGCGATCGCGCTCAGCGGGATCATGTCGCCCGCTGCATTGCGCACCTTGAGCATGCCTATGTCCTCAGCCTGCATGCGGAACTGCGCATCGGCCTGGGCCATGACCCGGTAGGTGCGACCGAAGCGGTTGAAGTCGTTGACGTAGAGCGAGCCAAGGTTGACCTGCAGGGTGTCGAACACCTCGGTCAGCGATACGCCCTGCGACTTGGCCTTCACCCGGTCGATGTCCACCTGCAACTGCGGCGCATTGGTCTGGAAGCTGGCGAGCATGTTCGCCAGCTCGGGCGCCTGCATGGCCTTGCCCATGATCTGGCCCTGTGCCTGCGCAAGCGCCTCGGGACCCAGGCCCGCCCGGTCCTCGATCTGCAGCTTGAAGCCGCCCATCGAACCCAGGCCCGGCACCGGCGGCGGCGGGAAGATGCCGACGAAGCCGTCCGGGATCTGGCTGAACTTGCCCATGAGCTTGCCCTGGATGGCGAAGGCCGACAGCGACGGGTCCTTGCGCTCATCGAAGGGCTTGAGCATGGCGAACATCAGCGCGGTGTTCGGCTGGTTCACCGGTCCATTGACCGACAGGCCCGGGAAGGCCACCACGCTCTCGACGCCCGGCTCAGCCAGTGCGATCTTGGTCATCTCCTTGACGACCGCCTCGGTGCGATCCAGCGAGGCGCCGGTCGGAAGCTGGGCGATGCCCACGAGGTAGTACTTGTCCTGGGCGGGCACGAAGCCCGCAGGCACCTTGTGGAAGCCCAGCCAGGTCAGGCCCAGGAAGCCGACGTAGAGCAGCAGCACGATGGCGCTGCCGCGCACCGCGCGGCGCACGCCCCCGACGTAGGAATTCGAGGCGCGGTCGAAGAAGCGGTTGAAGCGGCGGAAGAAGCCGCCGAACACGCCGTCGATGATGCGCGTGACGCGATCGGGCTTGGCCGCGCCGTGGTGCGGCTTGAGCAGGATGGCGGCCAGCGCTGGCGACAGCGTAAGCGAGTTGATCGCCGACAGGATGGTCGAGAACGCGATGGTTAGCGCGAACTGGCGATAGAACTCGCCCTGCAGCCCCGACAGGAACGCCGAGGGGATGAAGACCGCTGCCAGCACCGAGGTGATGGCCAGGATCGGGCCAGTCACTTCATCCATCGCCTTGCGCGCCGCGTCCTTGGGTGATTCGCCCAGCGCTATGTGGCGCTCCACGTTCTCCACCACCACGATGGCGTCATCCACCACGATGCCGATGGACAGCACCAGTCCGAACAGCGACAGTGTGTTCAGCGAGAAACCGAACATGTGCATCACCGCGAACGTGCCGACCAGCGAGACCGGCACGGCGATCAGCGGGATGATCGACGCGCGCCAGGATTGCAGGAACAGCACCACCACGATCACCACCAGGAAGATGGCCTCCAGCAGCGTGACGGCGACGGACTGGAGCGAGGCGCGCACGAAGACCGTGGGGTCGTAGGCGATCCTATACTCAATGCCGTCGGGGAACTTAGCTTGAAGTCGGTCCATTGCCGCGCGCACCGCGCTAGACACATCCAGCGCGTTCGCGCCCGGGCTCTGGATGATCTGTATCCCCACCGCCGGCTCGCCATTGAGCAGGCTGCGCAAAGAGTAGGAATCGGCCCCCATCGAGATGCGGGCGACATCCCGCAGGCGAGTTACCTGGCCGTCGGCGCCCGTCTTCACGACGATCTCGCCGAATTGCTCCTCGCTCGACAGTCGGCCCAGAGTGTTGACCGTGACCTGGAACGCCGCCGAGGCATCCGGCTGCTGACCAACCGAACCAGCGGCAACCTGTATGTTCTGCTCGCGGATGGCGGCAACCACGTCGCTCGCGATCAGCCCACGAGCAGCGACCTTGGCGGGTTCGAGCCAGACCCGCATCGAATACTCCCCGGCGCCCCAGACTAGGACATCGCCGACGCCTGGCGTACGAGCCAGCTCATCCTTCACATGAAGTGTGGCGTAGTTGGAGACGTACAGCGGATCATATCGACCTCCAGGCGAAAGCAAATGCACCACCATGAGAACGTCCGGCGACGTTTTCTCGGTGACAACACCGATGCGCTGAACTTCAGGCGGTAGGCGCGGCAACGCCCGCGAGACCCGGTTTTGCACCTGGATCTGCGCAATGTCGGCGTTGATATGCTGCTCGAAGGAGACGGTGAGCACCATTTTCCCGTCGGTGGACATCTGAGACTGCATGTACATCATGCCTTCTACGCCGTTGATCGCCTGCTCCAGCGGTGATGCCACGGTATCGGCGATCACTTGCGGGTTGGCACCGGGATAGCTAGCGGTGACCTGCACCGTGGGAGGCGTGACCTGCGGGTATTCGCTCAGCGGCAGCTGGAAGTAGCTGATCGCGCCCGCGATCAGCATCAGCACCGACAGGACGATGGCGAAGATGGGCCGGTTGATGAAGAAGCGGGGGAAATTCATTTGCGGGCCTCCGCCGAGCCGGCCGCGCCGTCAGCCTTGGCGGGGTCCGCGCCGGCGGCCGGTGCCGCGGGCGGCTGCATGGGCACCATGCGCGGCGTGACCGCCATGCCGGGGCGCACGAGGCCCTTGATGATGATCTTCTCACCGGCCTGCAGGCTGCCGTTGATGACGCGCAGCCCGTCCACCACCGGCCCCAGTTCGATGGGCCGGTACTGGGCCTGGTTGTTCTCGCCCACGACCAGCACGTAGTTGCGCCCTTGGTCGGTGCCCACGGCCTGATCGTCGATCAGGACGGCCTCGCGCGCCGCGCCGGTGGACAGCTTGACCCGGGCGAACATGCCGGGTGCCATGCGCCCATCCGGGTTGGGCACAACGGCGCGCGCGCGGATCGTGCCGGTGCTTCGGTCAATGGTGTTGCCCACGAAGTCGAGCGCGCCCCTGTGCGGGAAACCCTTGTCCGTGGTCAGCCCGACCTGCACGGGCAGCGAGGCCTTGCCGCCGGCGCCCGCAGCGGGCCGCGAGCGGCTCACGACGTTGAGGTACGTGGCTTCGTCGATGTCGAAGTACACGTGCAGCGGGTCGATGGACACGATCGTGGTCAGCAGCGTGGCCGCGCCGGCGACACCGCCGCTGACCAGGTTGCCCTCGGTCACGAGCACGCGGTCAACGCGCCCGGCGATGGGCGCCGTGACGCGGGCGTAGGACAGATCCAGCCGCGCCGCAGCGACGGCGGCCTTGGCCGCTTGCACCTGGGCCTGGCGCGCACTGCGCGCGGAGACGGCATCGTCGTAGGTCTTGCGCGCGACAGCGCCGGTCGCCACCAGGCGCTCGGCGCGGTCGAAGTCGGCCTGGGCCTGACTGGCCAGCACCTCGGCCTGTTGCAGTTGCGCCGCAGCCGTGTCGAGCGTGACCTGGAACGGTCGGGGGTCGATCTGGAACAGCAGTTGTCCCTTGCGCACCAGGCTGCCCTCGGGGACGCTCACAGCATCGACGGCGCCGCCGACCCGCGAGCGCAGCTCGACGGTCTTGGGCGCGGCCAGGAAGCCGGTGTACTCGGCCGATGGCGCGACCGTGCGGGTGATGACCTCGGCCACGGGCACCTGCGGCGCCATCGGCGCGCCCGCCGGGGGCGCCGCGGCCTTGCCCTCGTCCTTGGCGTCGCGGGCGGCAATCGCTATGCCCCCGACGGCTGCGATGACGCCTGCCACCACAACGATTCTGATTTTTTTACGCATGGAAGTGCCCCTTTCTTGGATGCAGGACTCCGGCCCTTCCGAAGCGCTCTGCAGAAATTTGTGTGGAGGCTAGGCGTTACAACGACGGCAAGGTCAAGCCCTCTTGTTGCCTCAGCGGGCAGACGGCACGGACAAGGTGGTGGGACGCCCGGCGTCGTCGCCGTGGTTGGCCTCCGGCGCGCCCTTGAAGCGCAGCAGGCGCAGTGCGTTCAGCGTGACCAGGGCCGTGGCGCCGGTGTCGGCCAGCACGGCAACCCACAAGCCGGTGATACCCAACACGGTGGTGACCAGGAACAAGCCCTTGAGGCCAATGGCGAATACGACGTTTTGGTGAATGTTGGCCATCGTCGCCCGCGACAGGGCCACCAGGTGGGCCACGTCCGTGACGCGGCTCTTGAGCAGCGCGGCATCGGCGGTTTCCAGCGCCACGTCCGTGCCGCCGCCCATGGCGATACCCACGTCGGCGGTCGCCAGGGCCGGCGCGTCGTTGATGCCGTCGCCGACCATCGCCACCTTGGCATCACGCTTCATCTCGTTGACCAAGCGCAGCTTGTCCTGCGGCAGCAGCTCGGCCTCCCACTCGATGCCCAGCTTGCCGGCGATCGCCTGCGCGGTGCGGCGGTTGTCGCCGGTCAGCATGACCGAGCGCACGCCCATGGCGTTGAGCTGGGCCACGCCTTCGCGCGCGTCGCGGCGGGGCTCGTCGCGCAGGGCCAGCAGGCCCAGAACGTTCTTGCTGGCTTCGTCGAACAGGACCACCACGGTCTTGCCGCCATCCTCCAGCTTGTCGATTTCCCTGCGGTGCGCGGCTGTCAGCGTGGCCGTCTGTTCCGCATGGGCGGGCGATCCGACAGCGAGCGCACTGCCGTTCACGGTGGCGCGCACCGCCTTGCCGGCAATGGCCGATGCGCCCGTGGCCTGGGGAATCGCCACGTCCAGGCTCTTGGCATGGGCGACAATGGCCTTCGCCAAGGGATGGTTTGAGCCGGACTCGACAGCGGCGGCAAGCGCAAGGACCTGTTGATGCTTGAACAGCCCGAAGGGCAGGACCTCGGTGATGCGCGGCTTGCCCTCGGTCAGCGTGCCAGTCTTGTCGAAGGCAATGGCGCGCACGCGGCCGATGGTTTCCAACGCGTTGCCACCCTTGATCAGCAGGCCCCGTCGCGTGGCCACCGCAAGGCCCGAGGCGATGGCCGCCGGTGTGGAGAGCACCAGCGCACATGGGCAGGCAATCAACAGCAGTGCGAGGCCGCGGTACAGCCAGGTACCCCAGTCGCCACCCATGGCAAGTGGCGGAACCACCACGATCAACGCCGCGATGGCCATGACGGCAGGGGTGTAGTAGCGGCTGAACTTTTCGATGAAGCGAGCCGTGGGCGCCTTGGAGGACTGCGCCTGCTCCACCAGTTGGATGATGCGAGAAATGGTGTTGTCCGATGCCGTCTTCTCGACTTGTACTTCGAGCACGCCATCGACGTTGATGGAGCCGGCGAACACGTCGGCACCGATAGCCTTTTGACGCGGTACGGACTCGCCGGTGATAGGCGACTCGTCCAGGCTGCTTTCACCGCGGAGGATCTTGCCGTCCGCAGGCACCCGGTCACCAGGGCGCACCAGCACGCGGTCGCTCACGCGCAGGGAAGCGGCGGGCACTTCGCGCTGCCCGCCCGCGGCATCGAGCAGTACCGCCGTCTTAGGCACCAGGGAGGCCAGCGCCTTGATGCCGGCGCGCGCGCGGCCGGCGGCCACGCTTTCCAGCAGCTCGCCGATCGCGAACAGGAACACCACGGCAGCAGCTTCCTCGGCCTCGCCTATCACGAGCGCGCCCAGCGAGGCGACGACCATCAGCGTTTCGATAGAGAACGGCGAGCCTGACACAGCCAGCGCGAAGGCTTTGCGAGCGAACGGCAGCACGCCCGCGATCACCGCAGCGGCGAAGATCCATTCAGCGTAGCCAGGAACGAACTGCGCGATCGCGTAGGCCGAGCCCATCAGGCCGCCCAGGCCCAGCACGTGCTTGCCTTTCTTCGTCTGCCACCAGCGCTGATGGCGCGCCGTCGATGCTGCTGCTGGGGCCGCGGGTGCTGAGCCATCATGGCGGCGCACGTCGGAGACGCCGAAGCCCAGGCTCTTGATGGTCTTCTCGATGTGGCCGAGCTGCGTGGGGCCGCCAGACGCGAGCGTCAATTCCAGCGTTTCTGCGGTGAAGTTTATGCGGGCATCGGACACGCCATCCATGCGAGCGAGCGCCGTTTCGATCTTGCCGACGCAACTGGCGCAGTCCATGCCCTCGACGCGCATGGACACGTTGGGGGGCGTGCTGGGTGCTCCACGGGAGGCAGAGGCCGGCGCATGGTCATGCCCGCTGCAGGCCCCGTGATCGTGACCGTGGTCATGGGCATGGGCATGGCCGTGAGCATGGCCATGCCCATGGTCATCACCGCACGCTTTGCCGTGCGAATGATCGTGCCCGTGGTCGTGGGCATGCCCATGGTCATGGTGGCCGCCGCAGCCGGCGTGGTCATGCGCGTGGGCCGCATGGCACGGTGCAGGTGCTGCGGACATTTCGGACGCGGGCAGTGCCTGCACGTCGAAGCCCAGGGACCGGATTTTCTTGGCAATGTCGCGTGCAGTATTTCGGCTACTTGTGCTGCGCGTCAACGTCAGCGTCTCATTTGTAAAATTAACCTGTACATTTGATACGCCATCAATTCGACCAAGCGCTGTTTCAATCTTGCCGACGCAACTGGCGCAATCCATACCTTCGACCCGAAAGCCCAGTTGTTCGTCCTGCGCTCCTGTGCCGTCCAATGTTTCCAAAGACATATCAATCTCCTGGTTCTCTGAGTAATCGCCGTGGCAGGACGCACAAATCAGCGATCGGAATGTTATGCAAACAAATGAACACTTGTTTGTATGTTTATTCAAAAAAAAGAAAGAATCTCTTTCTGGCTGAACCATCCGACCGCTGCTTTATGCAGCTGCCATTAAGTCATTTTTTGTTGCGCAGCATCTGGTAGGTTTCAAATGCGGTGCGGTAGGCATCACTATAGGTATCAGGCGTCTGCTCACCAGCCCAGAATCCAGCCATTCCCGCAACCTGCCAATCTGCCAAATCACTCTTTACTTGAGCACGAGTCAATGCCACCGGAGCCTTGTAAGCCGCACCCAGCTTGAGCTGGAGATAGCTCTCGTAGGCTTGTTGGTAGGCTTGGGTGTGCGAAGCGGTGGTGATTCCGCGCGAGGTGAACGCGTGCATGCCGGAGATTTTCCACAGTTCCAAATCAGCCATCACTTCAGCACGAGTCTTTCCTGCTGAGGGCGCCTGATACATATCACCTTGGGTCAATTGCAAGTAGCGCTGAAAGGCAGCCTGGTATTGAGGGCTGAACGTATCCGGGCCGCTTTCGCCGCGAGACAACGCTTCCAACCCAGATTGCCTCCAAGCAGCCAGATCCTCCTGGACCTGTTGCCGTGTCATATCTGCGGCGAACGGTTGAGCGTTTACTCCAGCAGCAAAAAGTGCGGAAAGCAGAACAGCAAAGCGAATTTTCTTGGACATGGTCAATACTCCTTGACGTTAAAAATAATGGCGTGGTCCTTACGCCTTTCGGATACCCCGTAGACAAATAATAACACACATGAAGATATGTTCAAGTGTTTATTTTTAGAGTGCTTTTTGCTTGGGGTCTTCTAGGCATTCAGCAAGGCGCGCCGGTGTCTCTCTAGATTAATAGCCAAAAAAAGCCTACCCCTTGAAGGCGTAGGCCGGCGCGCACTCACATGTTCAGTCAATCGTCGTGTCTGTCCTCCGAAATGTGAACCGCCATGTCCTGGAGTACCTGGCTGACGTGCTGGTCGGCAATGCCGTAGAAGATGTGCTTGGCTTGGCGCTCGCCGCGCACGAGGCGCGCGCCGCGCAACAGGCGCAGGTGATGGCTGACCAAGGACTGCGACAGGTCTAGCGAGCCAGCAATGTCGCCCACTGCGACCGATCCGCGCATGCACTGCAACAGGATTTTCAATCGCGATTGGTCGCCCAGCAGGCGGAAGGTATCTGCCAGAACAGCGACGTCACTTTGCGATAGTGCGAGGACATCAGTGGTCGTGCCGTGGTTAGAGGTCGAACATTGCACAATAGCGGCGCTGGTGGTTTTGCGGGATGTCATGGATTCAAACCCTCAAGTGAACTGCGAACCGTCTAGCACGGCCTCAATGCTTGTGACCGGGAGCGGAGTGGTCATGGTCATGATTGTGCTCACTGTGGTCGTGGCCGCTGTGGTCCTGACGGCCTGTCGTGGGTTGCAGGCTGCAGATGTTCTCGTCAGCCTCCGAGTTCCAGTCGATTCCGACTGTGGCGTGTTCGATGCTGAACTGCTCTCGCAGCACCGCCTCGACGCGCTTGACCACAGCTCGCGCCTCCTCGTCCACGTTGGGTCGAACGTGTAGCGTGGCCATCGTGCGACCGGAAGTGAGTTGCCACACGTGAACATGGCTGACAGCCGCCAGGCCGGGCACAGTGCTCATCAGGCCTTGTTCCACCTTTTCCGGCGAAGCGTCCTCTGGCGCACCCTCCAACAGGATATGGATCGACTTGGCCAGGAGCTTCCAGGCGCTGCGCAGAATCAACGCCGCTACTAGAACCGACAGGATGGGGTCGATCGGAGTCCAGCCGGTGAAGTAGATGACGATCGCTGCAACGATGGCGCCGACAGAGCCGAGCAGGTCACCCATCACGTGGAGGATGGCACCTTTCACATTGACGTGATCGGTTTCGCCGCGGGTCATGATCCACAGCACGAGGACGTTGATCAGTAAGCCGAGCACGGCGACGATCATCATCGGGCCGGCGAGGATGACGGGCGGCGCCTGCAGCCGCTCCCACGCCTCGTAGGCGATCCATGCGACGATCGCGAACAGGGTCACGGCGTTCAGGAAGCCGGCGATGACCTCGAAGCGCAGGTAACCGAATGTGCGTTTGCTGTCGGCTGCGCGGCGACCGAATCGGAAGGCAGCGTAAGCCAGGGCAAGTGCCACGGCGTCGGTCAGCATGTGGCCAGCATCGGCAAGTAGGGCTAGCGAGCCCGACAGCACGCCGCCGACAGCTTCCACGAGCATGAAGCCGAAGATCAGGAAGAAGGAAACCAGAACCTTGCGCTCGTTGGCGCTCGTCACTGTGGGGGTGTGGTCGTGATCATGGTCGTGACCATGGTCATGTGCATTGGATTGGGACATGGGCGCCTCTGCTGGTTGAGTGTTTGACTATGGCGAAATATAACACATGAATATGTGTTCATGTGATATATTTTCGCTCACCCTTCTCAGCCTCCGAAGCCATGCGTTGTGATGCCGCAACGAGAAAATGTGCCTATCCTTTCGGCCAGATACGGTGCAGGTCATCCAGAATCAGCTGGTGATGGTGCCTGCCTTGGTCTGCGTGTGTGCGTAAATGAGGGTGATCCGGCGGCAAGCTGGGGTGGTCATGCGCCACGTCAGAAGGGTCGCTGGCCGGCCACAGCCAGAGCGTCAGCGCCACGCCGGCCAAGCCGACCAGGGACATGACAATGAAGGTCGATGGCAAGCCCATGACCGCGCCGAAGCGGCCGGCAAGTGGGTAGCAGATGAGCCAACAGGCGTGCGACAGCGCGAAGTGTGCCGCGAAGATCGCAGGACGGTCCTCGGCATGGGCCGAGCGGCGCAGAAGACGGCCGGATGGCGTTTGCGCCACGCTGTAGCCAAAGCCGATGATCAACCACAGCGGCAGCAACAATGCATAGCTCGGCAGCAGTGCGCCGATCCCCGTGCCCACGACCAGTACGGTAGCGCCGGTGAGCATCGCGGTTCGGTCGGCCACCTTTTCCAGTAAGGATGGCAGAACGAAGGCTGCCACCATCGAACCGCCTCCGAATGCCGCCAGTGCCGACGCCACTTCGACCTCGCCTAGGCCAAAGCGCGCCTTCACGAGAACCACCGTGTTCACGATCACCATGGCGCCCGCCGCCGAGACGGCCAAGCTGATCGCCAGCAGGCCCCGCAGGCGTGGCGTAGCGAGATAGATGCGTGTGCCGCGGGTCGTGCGATCCCAAATGCCGCGGCGCGGTCCGGGAATAGTTGTGGGCAACCGCACGCTGACCACGAGCGCGGCTGAAACGAGGAAACCGAGCACTGTTCCCGCGAACAGGTTGTGAAAGCTGATGACGGTCAGCAGCGCAGCAGCCAGCATCGGGGAAATCAGGCTTTCCAGGTCATAGGCCAGCCGGGACAGCGACAGCGCCTTCGTGTAGTCCTCTTCATCGGGAAGGATGTCCGGGATAGTGGCTTGGAAAGTCGGCGTGAAGCCGGCGGATGCCGCTTGCAGGACAAAGATCAGCAGATAGATCTGCCAGACCTCGGTGACAAAGGGCAAACAGATCGCGACAACCGCTCGTACCAGGTCCAGCGCTACGAGCAATGACCGTCGCGGGAACTGGTCGGCGAAGGCCTGTGCGACTGGAGCGACTCCCACATAGGCCAGCATCTTGATAGCCAGCGCCGACCCGAGCACCGCACCTGCATCGGCCCCGGCCAGCTCGTAGGCAAGTAGGCCGAGCGCTACCGTCATCAGGCCTGTGCCGACGAGTGCGATCACCTGCGCGGTGAACAGGTGGCGGTAGGTGCGGTTCTTTAGGACGGAGAGCATCGAGAGACCTCAGAGCAGTCTGGTTAGCGCCTTCATTTCGGCTAGAACGGAGTCCTCATCATGAGATAGGCAGTGGTCGATGTGGTCATGGATCAGGACGCGCTTGGCCGCTGTGACGGCGCTCTCCACCGCAGCGAGCTGGCGAGCGATGTCCAGGCAGGTTTCTTCTCCTTCGATCATCCCGATGACGTGTCGCAGATGACCCTCGGCGCGCTTGAGCCGTTTCACGAGATCTGGGTGGCTGGTGTGCTTGTGCATCTCTTTCATGCAGCAATCATATCCCCCCCCGGGGGATATGCTCAAGGAGTCTGCATAGCTGTTTGCGCAGTGGATTAGCCCCACCTCGCCTCTCGATGTCTTGCGCCCGACGCCCTCTCTAAGGCGATTGGTGCTCAAAGGATGTAAGGTTTTCTTTCCCATTCATATGAATAGATATACAATTGTTCATATCTAAGCCAGTGAACAGTGGCTTTTCAACGACAAGCACTTGCTCGGAAAGAGAACACCCAGCCGGGGGTAAGTACTGATGCAACACCGATGGAGAATTGAATGCTTCGCAAAGACATACGCAAGGGATGGATATGGGCGGTATCCACGCTTTGGGCCGGCACCGTGCTAGCCCAGCCAGTAGCCGCCCCTCACGTCCCATCCAGACCAGACAGCCACATGGTCGCCCAATTGTGGGAGTCAGCTTGGCAGCGGCAGCCAGAAGCCGCTGGAGAAGGCGCCTGGCAGCAGGCCGCCCAAGCACGCCAAGAGACGGCCGGCAGTTGGGTGGCAGGTCCGATGGCGCTGGAAGCCTCCACCAAAACTGATCGGTTCAACAACCGCAACGGACAGCGCGAATATGAAGTCGGGGTGGCTATTCCCCTTTGGATGCCTGGTGAGCGCGCCTCGTCGGCACGCTGGGCGGACGCGGAAAGCCTCGCGCTATCCAGCCGGATGCTGGCCGCCAAGCTACGCACGGCCGGACAGGTTCGCCAGGCATGGTGGGCATGGCAGCGTGCCCAGGCCGAATTGGTGGCGGCGCAGGATCGCACCCGCAGCGCGGACGAGTTGGCGCAAGATGTGGCTCGCCGGGTTCGCGCGGGCGACCTGGCGCAAGCCGACAGAAACCAGGCCGATGGCGCCTTGGCGTCGGCTCGTAGTGCCCTGGCCATTGCTCAGGCCGAAGAAATCACGCAGCGCGAGGCGTTGTTGGCACTGACCGGCATCGAGAGTATCCCGTCGCAGGCCGATTCCGCGCAGCCGGAGCAGTCAGGTGTCCGAGTTCAACCGGCATCGGCACAGCCGTCCGGCGCGTTGTTGGGTAACCACCCTGCGCTGCTGGAACTGCAGCACAAGGCGCTGGCGGCCCGCCGCTCTGCGGAACTGGTGTCCCATCAGAAGTACGCCAACCCCGAACTGACCCTGGCGACCACGCGGGATCGGGGCGGCTACGGCGAACGCTACAACCAGACGATCACGGTGGGTGTGCGCATTCCCTTCGGTACGGGTAGCCGTCATACCGAGCAATTGTCCAGCGCCAATGCGCAGGCACTGGAGGCTGAGTCGGCACTCGCGGCCCAGCGCACCCGGCTACTCTCGGAAATTCGAACTGCCCAATCGCGCGAACTGGCAACCAGCACCCAGATGCAGGCCGCTTCGGAGCGCCAGCGACTAGCCCAACAAACGCGCACCTTCTACCAAAAGTCGTTCGCGATGGGCGAGACGGACATGCCGACACGCCTTCGCATCGAGCAGGAGGCCACCGAGGCCGAGCGCGCGGCGCTGCTCGCCAAGGTGGAGCATGCCGCGGCCATCTCGTCCCTGTTGCAGGCACAAGGCACGCTGCCGCAGCCGACCGAGACTTTCACTGACATCTCCGGCACGCGCTGATCGGCGCGCGCTCAACCATCCTGGAACCTTAGAAATGTCGCAATCCTCTTTCTGGCGTGCAGCTGCCTTGTCCAGCCTCCTGCTTGGCAGTAGCGCAACGTGGGCCGGCGACGGCCATGACCATGGCGAAGCCGCTCCTGCCCCCGCAGCGGCCGCGCTTCCGCGCTTTGCCGCAGTTTCCGATGACTTCGAACTGGTGGGTGTGCTGAACGGCCAGCGTCTCACACTCTACCTCGACCATGCTGCCGACAACCGGCCGGTGACCGATGGCGAGCTGACCCTCGAGCTGGGTGGTCAACAGGTAAAGGTCAGCTCACACGGGGTTGGAGAGTTCGAGGCCGATCTGACTGAGCCGCTATCCGATGGCGAGACCTCAATCATGGCCACTATTACTGCGCAGGGCCAATCGGACCTGTTGACGGGCGTTCTCGATGTTCATAGCGAAGACGCCGAACACGAGCATGCCGTCGCATCCGGCCGTGTGGTCGTACTAGGTGGCGGTGCCGCAGTCCTCGGCGTCGGTGTCCTAGCGTGGGCGCTGCGCAGACGTACACGCACCAACGGTGCACTGCGAGGTGCAGCATGAAGCGCAACTTCCGTTTCCTAATGACGACGGCCATGGCGGCTGCATTGGCTCTGGCTGCTCCCGCGTTCGCTCACGACGGCCATGACCACGGCGACGAAGCGCCGGCTGCGTCTTCCAATGGCCCCCAGCGCCAGCCTGATGGCAGCGTGTTTCTTCCGAAACCGTCGCAACGTCAGATCGGTGTACGCACCCAGCTGATCAAGCAGGAGCCCTTGGCCCGCAGCCATGAACTGGCTGGCAAAGTAATCATGGACCCGACGACAGGCGGCAAGGTCCAGGCAATGGTAATGGGCCGGCTGGTGCCCGGGCCGGATGGTCTGCCGCAGATCGGCCAATCCGTGCGCAAGGGCCAGGTGCTGGCTTACATCGAACCGGCCAGCGGTGTGCTGGAGCGCTCAGGCCAGATGGCCCAGGTTGCCGAGCTGCGTGCGGGCCAAGCGCTCGCGCAGAAGCGCTTGGCCCGGCTGCGCGAGCTGTCGGAGACCGTGCCCCGCAAGGAGATCGAAGCAGCCGAAAGCGAAGTGAACAGCCTGACCGAACGCGCCCGCGCCTTGAGCGGGGGCCTCGCCGGCAGGGACGTACTGAAGGCCCCAGTCAGCGGCGTCATCGCATCCAGCCCCGCAGTTGCCGGGCAGGTCGTGGATGCGCGCGAACTGGTGTTTGAGGTGGTCGATCCGACCCAACTGCGCATCGAGGCGCTTGCCTACGATCCGGCAATGGCACAGAACCTGGCCGGTGCTGCACTCGCAGTAGGCGGTCAGAAGGTGCCGCTGAGCTTCGTCGGTGCCGCCAGCAGCCTGCGCGAGCAGGCCCTGCCCATGCTGTTCAAGGGCACCAGCGAAAGCCTCTCGCGCTTGGCGGTCGGTATGCCGGTGGTGGTCTTCGTGCAAGAGGCGACGACGGTACCTGGCTACCGCGTGCCTTCCGGTGCGCTGATGAAGAACCCTGCCAACCAGAACATCGTCTGGGTCAAAGACCAGGCCGAGCGCTTCGAGCCGCGTGTCGTGAACATCACTCCTTTGGATGGTGCATCCATCGCTGTCACTTCGGGCCTGGCGGACGGCGACCGCGTGGTTGTCGAGGGCGCGTCCCTGATCAATCAAGTTCGTTGAGGGGCACCATTCCATGTTCAAGTGGCTTCTCGAAAATAGCTTACGAAACCGGCTCCTGGTCATCATCGGGGCGCTGGTGCTGATGGCGTATGGCGCGTTCACCCTGACGCGCACGCCGGTAGATGTCTTTCCCGATCTCAACAAGCCGACCGTCACTCTCATGACGGAGGCTGGCGGCATGGCTGCCGAAGAAGTCGAGCAACTCATCACGTTCCCGCTCGAAACGGCCATGAACGGCCTGCCCAGCGTCGAAAGCGTGCGCTCGGTCTCCAGCGCCGGGCTTTCCTTCATCTACGTGACATTTGACTGGAAGACCGACATCTTCCGGGCGCGCCAGATGGTCTCCGAACGCCTGACGTCCATGGAGGAAGGGCTAGCCCCGGGCGTGACGCCCACTATGGGGCCAATCAGCTCAGTGATGGGCGAGATCATGCAGATTGCAATCCCCATCGGTGCCAAGCCCTCAGGGCAGAAGAACGCAGCCCCGCCGCTGTCGGCCATGGACACTCGCGAGTACGCGGACTGGGTGCTACGCCCCCGGCTGATGGCCATACCTGGTGTTGCCCAAGTCATCCCGATCGGAGGCGAGGTCCGTCAGTTCCAGGTCCAGCCCAACACCACGCGAATGTCAGAGCTGGGCGTGACTGCGTCCGATCTGGATGCGGCTCTCAAGGGCTTCTCCGCGAACACTTCCGGCGGCTTCCTGGAGATCAATGGCCGCGAGTACCTGATCCGCAACCTGGGCCGCACGTCCCGACTCGACGACCTGCGTAACCTGCCTCTCGCGGTGCGTGCGGGCCAACCCATCCTGCTCCACCAGGTCGCCGATGTTCAGTTTGCGCCAGCCATCAAGCGCGGCGATGCGGGCTTCGAGGGCCTGCCAGCCGTGATCCTGGGCATCCAAAAGCAGCCCACGGCCGATACGATTGCACTGACCCGCTCGATCGAGTCAGCGTTGGCGGACATGAAGGGCTCACTGCCGGCTGGCATGGCCGAGCCACAGGTGACCTTCCGACAAGCCAACTTCATCGAGGCGTCCATCAGCACGCTGCAAGGCAAGCTCATCGGCGCATCGGTCTTCGTGGCGGTGATCCTGTTCTTCTTCCTGGGCACTTTGCGCCCCCTGGTGATCGCGTTGACCGCGATTCCTGCCTCGATCTTCGTGACCGGGCTGGTGTTCCACTATTTCGGCCTATCAATCAACACCATGACGCTCGGTGGGCTGGCGATCGCCATCGGCGGTCTCGTGGACGATGCTGTGGTCGATGTGGAGAACATCATGCGGCGGCTCAAGGAGGACCGCACCCGCCACCCTGAGAACCGGCTGACGCCCCTGGTCATCGTTGCCAGGGCCTCGATGGAGGTTCGCTCGGCGATTCTCTACGCCACGATGATCATTGTGCTGGTGTTCCTGCCCCTGTTCGCGCTGCCGGGGATGGAGGGGCGCTTGTTCGTGCCGCTGGGCATCGCCTTCATCGTCTCCACGCTGGCCTCGCTGCTGGTCTCTGTGACGGTCACTCCGGTGCTTTCGTACTACCTGCTGCCCAAGATGAGGACGCTGGACCATGGCGACACTCGGCTTCTAGCCTGGTTGAAGACGCGCTATCAGGGCGGCCTGCAGCGGGTCTTGCAGCGGCCGCGTGCCGCCCTTGGCATGGCCGCTGTGGCTGTCACACTGGCTGTCGCCGCGGTGCCATTCTTCCCGACCACGTTCCTGCCCCCGTTCAATGAAGGAACGTTGCTGGTGGGCCTGCGCCTGAATCCCGGTGTGACGCTGGCCGAATCTTCGGCGCTTGCCCAGCAAGCCGAGCTGCTGGTCGCGCAGGTGCCAGAGGTGCAGCACGTGGGCCGGCGCAGCGGACGGGCCGAGCTGGACGAGCATGCCGAAGGCGTGCATGTCAGCGAGCTGGACGTGGGCCTGCTGCCCGCCTCGGAGCTAAAGCGCTCCATGGAGGAGATCACCGCCGACATCCGTTCGCGTCTGGCTCACTTGCCCGGCTCCATCGGCATTGGCCAGCCGATCTCGCACCGCATCGACCACATGTTGTCGGGGGTGCGCTCGCAGATCGCCATCAAGGTGTTCGGCGAGGACCTGGACGTCCTGCGCGGGCAGGCGGATCTGCTGCGCGCCAAGCTGGCCGGAATTCCGGGGCTTGCTGACCTGGAGATCGAAAAGCAGGTCCTAGCGCCGCAGATCAAAATCCGCGTGGATTATGCGGCGGCGGGACGCTACGGCGTGGCCGCACCGCAAATTCTGTCCACGCTGCAAAGCCTGGTCGAAGGCGAAAAGATCACCGAGGTCATCGAGGGCAACCGCCGCTTCGCGCTGGTGGTTCGCCTGCCCGAGCAGGCGCGGTCGATTGAGGGCTTGAGCCGCATCCTCATCGACACGCCCATGGGTCGGGTCCCGTTGTCGCGCCTTGCCACCATCGAAGACAGCGACGGCCCCAACCAGGTCAGCCGCGACGATGGCCGTCGACGCATAGTTTTGTCGGCCAACGCTCAGGGACGGCCGCTGTCCGAAGTAGTGGCCGACATACGCAGCGTCGTCCAAGAAGTGCGCTTGCCCGAAGGCTACTTCATCACGCTGGGCGGCCAGTTCCAGGCACAAGAGGAAGCCTCGCGACTGGTGGGCCTGCTGTCCATCGTCTCCCTGACGCTCATGTTCGTGGTGTTGTACACGCGCTACAAGTCGGTCGTCCTATCAGCGCTCATCATGGTGAACATTCCATTGGCCCTGGTCGGCGCCGTGTTGGGGCTGTGGCTGTCTGGCCAGCCGTTGTCCGTGGCCGCCCTGGTCGGCTTCATCACGCTCGCGGGTATTTCTGTGCGCAACGGCATCCTGAAGGTGAGCCACTACCTCAACCTCATGCGCATGGAGGGCGAGGACTTCGACCAGAAGATGATCGTGCGTGGCTCGCTCGAACGGCTTTCCCCGGTTCTGATGACCGCGCTGGTCACGGCCTTCGCGCTGGCCCCGCTGCTGTTCGAGGCGTCCCGACCCGGTACTGAGATCCTGCACCCCGTCGCGGTGGTGATCTTCTCGGGGCTGGTCAGCTCCACGCTGCTAGACACCTTCCTTACACCCGCCATGTTCTGGCTGTTCGGCCGCAAGCCTGCCGAACGCCTGCTGGACGACCGCGACGCGGAGGCATTCTGATGCAACGCCTTCTGTCACCCGATTTCAACCACCGTAACCCTATAGGAGCTTTCATGTCTGTTCGATTTCGTTCCCTCACGGCCGGCACCGCCCTCGCCCTGGCATCCGTCACCGCCTTCGCCGCAGGCGACCATGACCACGCGCATGACCACAAGCCGCTGCATGGTGGCGTCGTGACCGAAGTCCGGGACGTGGACTACGAGTTGGTCGTTCAGCCCGCAGCAGCGCAACTCTACCTGCGCGACCACGGCAAGCAGGTCAATGTAAGCAACACCAAAGCCAAGCTCACACTGTTGACCGGCTCACAAAAGCAGGAGGTGCAACTCACGCCTGCCGCGGACGGAAGCCGCCTCGAAGGCAGCGGGACCTTCGCCGCAGCCAAGGGCACGAAGGCCGTCGTCCAAGTCGAACGTGGGGGCAATACCGCGAGCGCCCGGTTCGTTCTGCCGTAGTGTTCAACGTGATCGTCAGGGAACGAGCTGTAATCTGGCGACCACCTGACAAAAGGCGCGACATAGGCGCTCACTATTTCCTCAAAAACTTTGGAGATGTAAATCATGGAAATGCATTTCGACGTCATTGTTATCGGTGCCGGCCCAGGCGGATACATCGCGGCCATTCGCGCTGCCCAATTAGGCATGAAGGTCGCTTGTGTAGATGCCTGGAAGAACAAGGACGGAAAGCCAGCACCTGGCGGCACCTGCAACAACATCGGTTGTATCCCTTCGAAAGCGCTACTGCAGTCGTCAGAGAACTTTGAACAAGCCAAGCACCACTTTGGCACGCACGGCATCTCCACGGGTGATCTGCGCATGGATGTGACCACGATGTTGGAACGTAAGAATCAGGTCGTGAAGTCCAGCAACGAAGGCATCCTTTATCTGTTCCGCAAAAACAAGGTCCAGTTTTTCAACGGCCTGGCGTCTTTCACCAGGACTGTCGATGGTGGCTTCGAGGTGAGCGTCGCCGCCGATGAGGCTGTTACCTTGGTGGGCAAGCAGATCATCGTTGCCACAGGCTCCAACGTGCGGCCACTCCCCAACCTACCGTTCGATGAGCGGGTCGTGCTCTCCAACGACGGCGCGCTGGACATCGCGGCCGTGCCCGATCGGTTGGCCGTCATCGGTGCCGGCGTGATCGGCCTGGAGCTGGGCTCCGTTTGGCGCCGCCTGGGGGCGGATGTCACGATCCTCGAAGGCTTGCCCAGCTTCCTGCCAATCGTCGACCAAGCCATCGCCAAGGAGGCGAAGAAGGCGTTCGACAAGCAAGGCCTGAAGATCGAACTAGGTGCGAAGGTTCGCGAAGTCAATGCAACCGAGGCTGGCGTGACTATTCACTACACCGACAGCCAGGGCCAGACGCAGTCCTTGCAGGCAGACAAAGTGATCGTGGCTATCGGCCGTGTGCCCAACACCGAAGGCCTGAATCCGGCCGCCGTGGGACTCCAACTGGATGAGCGCGGCGCCGTGCTGGTGGACGATGAATGCCGCACCAGTGTGCCCGGCATCTGGGCCATCGGTGACGTGGTGCGTGGCCCGATGTTGGCGCACAAGGCGGAAGAGGAAGGTGTCGCAGTGGCCGAGCGCATTGCCGGCCAGCACGGTCACGTCGATTTCAATACGATCCCCAACGTCATCTACACCAGCCCAGAGATTGCCTGGGTAGGCCGCACCGAGCAGCAGCTCAAAGAGCAGGGCACCGCCTATCGAATCGGTTCCTTCCCGTTCATGGCCAATGGCCGCGCGCGTGCGCTGGGCGACACGCCGGGCCTCGTCAAGGTGATCGCCGATCCTGCCACTGATGAGATACTCGGCGTGCATGTGGTCGGCCCGCAGGCCAGTGAACTGGTGGCCGAGGCCGTGATCGCCATGGCGTTCAAGGCCAGCAGCGAAGACATCGCCCGCATCTGCTTTGCCCATCCGACCCTCTCCGAGACGTTCAAAGAGGCCTCGCTGGCCGTGGACAAGCGCGCGCTCAACTTCTGATTGATCGGAAGCGGCATCCAAACCACCTCACCGAACGCAGCTGCGGGCGGTGGGGCGCATATCGCCATGGAACGTAGGCCACGCCGCAACGGCATGCTATGCCCAACAGTTACTCGTCGTTGTGGTCTTCCGCGATGTGGGTGGCCATATCCAGCAGCACCTGGTTCACGTGCTTGTCCGCCACCTCATAGAAGATCTGTTTGGCTTGGCGCACGCCCTTGACCAGGCGAGCACCGCGCAGCAGCCGCAGGTGGTGGCTCACCAGCGACTGCGAGAGTTCGAGGGTTTCAGCGATGTCCCCGACCGAGGAAGAGCCTTTCATGCAGCACAGCATGATTCTCAGCCGGGACGGGTCACCCAGGAGGCGGAATGTCTCAGCCAAGATGGTCACGTCATTCTGTGACAGCGATTCCAAATCGGCGCTGGGACCCTTCGGTGGGGTACTGAATGGCTTACTTGTATTCATTTTTAAAATATTTCCTAACCTCGAATGGCTGTTTTCGCCCTTCAGAATTAACAAGGCAGCGGCCGCTTAGGCGCGCGCAGCAAAGAACCAGTGCGAGCCTGGCAGGCAAGGCCTCCGTTCCCCGTGCACCGGGTCATTTCTGAAACCTGACAGCATCCGAAAAAGCGCTTGACCTTCCCACGATGGTAAACCCTAAGCTCCCTCCATGTCGAATTTCAACTATGGGAAGCACACCATGAGCATGGCAACAACGAGTAGTGCTGGCGCCCAAGCAGCGGCAATCAGCCTGCCCATCGAGGGCATGACCTGCGCAAGCTGTGTCGGCCGAGTCGAGGCCGCCCTTGCCAAGGTCGAGGGCGTGGCAAGCGTGTCTGTCAATCTCGCCACCGAGCGAGCGGACATTCGCCTGAACCGTCCTGTCGATCGCATGGCGCTGATCCAGGCGATCGAGAAGGTAGGGTACGACGTGCCTCAGGGCACCATCGAGCTGGCGATCGGAGGCATGACCTGCGCTTCGTGCGTGGGCCGCGTCGAGAAGGCGCTCAAGGCGGTGCCGGGCGTCACTGAGGCTGTGGTCAATCTGGCGACCGAGCGCGCTACCGTGCGTGGCGTAGCATCCGTGCAGGATCTGATTGCTGCTGTCGATAAGGTCGGCTACGAGGCCAGCCCGGTCGATACAGGCATGCAGGCCGACGAGGAAGCTGCCGAGAAAAAGGACGCCGAGCGCGCCGAACTCAAGCGCGACCTGACCCTGGCCGCCGTGCTGGCGCTGCCTGTGTTCGTGCTCGAAATGGGCTCGCACATGATTCCCGGCATGCACGAGTGGGTGGCTTCCACCATTGGCATCCAGCAGAGCTGGTATCTGCAGTTCGTGCTGACCCTGCTGGTGCTCGCCATTCCGGGCTGGCGCTTCTATGAGAAGGGCTTCCCGGCGCTGTTCCGCCTGGGTCCCGACATGAACTCGCTGGTCGCGGTCGGCACGGCCGCGGCCTTCGGTTATTCGATGGTCGCCACGTTCGCGCCCAGTCTGCTGCCGGCCGGCACGGTGAACGTGTACTACGAGGCGGCAGCCGTCATCGTGGCGCTGATCCTGCTGGGCCGCTTTCTTGAGGCACGGGCCAAGGGCCGCACCTCCGAGGCCATCAAGCGCCTGATCGGCCTGCAGGCCAAGGAGGCGCACGTGCTGCGCGACGGCCGCATCGTGGACATCCCGATCAACGACGTGGCGCAGGGCGACATCGTGGAAGTGCGCCCCGGCGAGCGCGTGCCGGTCGATGGTGAAGTGACCGAGGGCCGCAGCTTCGTGGACGAGTCGATGATCACCGGCGAGCCGATTCCCGTCGAAAAGGCGGAAGGCAGCACCGTGGTCGGCGGCACCGTCAACCAGAAGGGTGCGCTGACGCTGCGTGCCACCGCCGTGGGCGGTCAGACCATGCTGGCGCAGATCATCCGCATGGTCGAGCAGGCGCAAGGTTCCAAGCTGCCGATCCAGGCCGTGGTGGACAAGGTGACGCTGTGGTTCGTGCCCGCCGTCATGCTGGCCGCGGTGCTGACCTTCCTGGTCTGGCTGGTGTTCGGCCCGTCGCCCGCGCTGTCCTTCGCGCTGGTCAATGCCGTGGCGGTGCTGATCATTGCCTGCCCTTGCGCCATGGGTTTGGCGACGCCGACCTCCATCATGGTCGGCACGGGCCGGGGCGCCGAGATGGGCGTGCTGTTCCGCAAGGGTGAAGCCCTGCAACTGCTCAAGGACGCCAAGGTGGTGGCCGTGGACAAGACCGGCACGCTGACCGAGGGCCGCCCGGTCCTGACCGACCTGGAGATTGCCGACGGCTTTGACCGCAACCAGGTGCTGGCGAAGGTCGCCGCTGTCGAATCGCGCTCGGAGCATCCGATCGCACGCGCCATCGTCGAGTCGGCCGTGGAAGGTGGCATCGCGCTGCCGACGATGACAGACTTCGATTCGGTCACGGGCATGGGCGTGCGCGCCACCGTGGACGGCGCGCGTGTCGAGGTCGGTGCCGATCGCTTCATGCGTGAGCTGGGGTTGGACGTGGGCAGCTTCGCTCGCACGGCCGAGCGCCTGGGCAACGAGGGCAAGTCACCGCTGTACGCCGCGATCGACGGCCGGCTGGCCGCCATCATCGCGGTGGCCGATCCGATCAAGTCCAGCACGCCCGCGGCCATTGCCGCGTTGCACCAGCTCGGCCTGAAGGTGGCGATGATCACCGGCGACAACGCGCGTACCGCGCAGGCCATCGCCAAGCAACTGGGCATCGACGAGGTGGTGGCCGAAGTGCTGCCCGAGGGCAAGGTCGAAGCCGTGCGCCGGCTGAAAGCCAGCCACGGCCAGATCGCCTACGTGGGCGACGGCATCAACGACGCCCCGGCGCTGGCCGAGGCCGACGTGGGCCTGGCCATCGGCACCGGCACCGACGTGGCGGTGGAGTCGGCCGACGTAGTGCTGATGTCGGGCAACCTGCAGGGCGTGCCCAACGCCATCGCGCTGTCCAAGGCGACCATCGGCAACATCCGCCAGAACCTGTTCTGGGCGTTTGGCTACAACACGGCCCTGATCCCGGTGGCCGCTGGCGTCCTGTACCCCGCATACGGTGTGCTGTTGTCGCCGATCTTCGCGGCTGGCGCGATGGCGCTGTCCAGCGTGTTCGTGCTCGGCAACGCGCTGCGCCTGCGCCGCTTCCAGCCGCCGCTGGCGGCGGATACCGCTCATTGAGAAAGGAGGAACACCATGAACATCGGTGAAGCATCCAAGGCCTCGAAGGTCTCGGCCAAAATGATCCGCTACTACGAGCAAATCGGTCTGATCCCTCCGGCTGACCGCACCGATTCGGGCTACCGCGCCTATACCCAGGACGACGTTCACCGGTTGCATTTCATCCGGCGTTCGCGCGACCTCGGCTTCTCGGTGGCCGAGATCACGGACTTGCTGGGACTGTGGAATGACAAGTCGCGCCAGAGTGCTGATGTAAAGCGTCTGGCCCAGCAACACATCGACGAGTTGGACCGGCGCATCGAGAGCATGCTGGAGATGGCCGCGACGCTCAAGGCGCTGATCCGGTGTTGCGCCGGCGACGAACGGCCCGACTGCCCGATCCTGCACACGCTGGAGCAGCCCGATATCAGTGACAACAAGCCCGAAGCGCGCACTGGCGCAGTGCCGCGCCGCGCGCGAGCCAACGCAGCAGGAAAAAAGCCGTGTGCGCACTGAGCAGCCAGGAGAGATATGCCCAAAATCACCGTCTTGCCCCATCCTGAACTGGCGCCTGAGGGAGCCGAACTGAACGTGCCAGCAGGCACTTCGATCTGCGAGGCCCTGCTGGACAACGGCATCGAGATCGAGCATGCCTGCGACATGAGCTGTGCCTGCACGACCTGTCACTGCATCGTGCGCAAGGGGTTCGATTCTCTAAACGAAGTCGAGGAATGCGAGGACGATCTGCTCGACCGGGCCTGGGGACTGGAGGCGCAGTCGCGGCTGAGCTGCCAGGCCATCGTTGCGACCGAAGACCTGACCGTCGAGATCCCCAAGTACACGATCAACCATGCCAAGGAGAACCACTAGGAGCCTGCGTGCTGCCTCAGGCGCACCGGCCTGCGGCAGGGTTGCTCTGGCAGATGGAGGACTGACGGCATTGCCGCCAGATAACCAACCCGTGGGCCAGACCAACCCGCGAGCCAGGTGTCTACACTCCCTTTGCACGGTCGTCGGTTAGGCTGGAAAGGTCATCAACGTCCTTAAATCCGTGACGGCCGGCCCATGGAAAGTCCCACAGGAGAAGTCCTGCATGTCTGCGCCCAAGCTAGCCACGCTCTACCGAATGGTCATGCCCGGCCATACCTGCCCCTACGGGCTGAAGTCGCTCGATCTGCTCAACCGCAAGGGCTACGAGGTCGAGGACAAACACTTGGCAAGCCGCGAGCAGACGGATGCGTTCAAGAAGGAGCATGGCATCGAGACCACGCCCCAGGTCTTCATAAACGGGCGGCGCGTGGGCGGCTACGACGACCTACGCAAATTCTTCGGCATGTCCGTGAAGGACAAGAACGCCGTGACCTAGACCCCTGTGATCGCGCTGTTCGCCACGGCGGCCGCAATGGCGCTGGCGGCGAGCTGGGCGGCCTTCGGCCAAGTCTAGAGCATTCAGGCGGCAGAGTGGTTCGTGGCCTTTGCCATGTGCCTCCTGGCGCTGCAGAAGCTCAAGGACGTGGACGGCTTCGCGACGACCTGCTGGCCAAGCGCTGGGTTCGGTATGCCTATTTCTACCCGTTCGCGGAGGCCATCGCAGGCGTCCAGATGGTCGCGGGCGTGGGGATGTGGGTGTCGATTCCGTTGGCGCTGTTCATCGGGACCGTCGGGGCCGTGTCGGTTTTCAAGGCGGTCTATGTCGATCGCCGGGAACTCAAGTGCGCCTGCGTGGGCGGGGACAGCAACGTGCCGCTGGGCTTCGTGTCCCTGACCGAGAACCTGATGATGGTGGCGATGGCCCTGTGGCCAAGGTCGGCCTACCTTGGGATGCACTGAGCGCCGCGCCAGGTACGGCGCAGCGCACGTGCTCGCATCGGCCGTCCTGTGTGCATGCCGGCCACGATGCGGTGTTACTGCGCGCGCGGCGGGAAGCCAGCTTCGCTCAGGGCCGCGGCGATCTGCTCTTGCGAGGCCGAGGTCTGGACCTCGACACGGCGGGTCGGCGGGTCCGTGACGATCTTGGCGTTGGGGTCGATCATTTGGATCGTTTTCGTCACAGTGCGGGCGCAGCCGCCGCAGGTCATGTCTTCGAGATGGAATTGCATGGAAAACTCCTTTCGGGTTGGGGTGTTTGAAGTGTGCTCCTTGCCACCGTTGGAAGGTCAATCGCTATTTGCATCCCCGCCACACCAACCGGCCGAATGCTCATAGGGGCAAGGCCGTGGTGCTCTTTACGCGATCCAGCACGAAGCTGGTCTTGCAGTCCTGCACGCTGGGGTGCTTGAGCAGCGTGTCGAGCACGAAGCGGGAGTAGTGAGCCATGTCCATGACGACCACCCGCAGCAGATAGTCCATGTCGCCGGTCAGCGCATGGCACTCCACAACCTCTGGCCAGTTCTGGACAGACGCGCGGAACACGTCCATGGGATTGCGCTTGTGCGAGTCGGAGTACTGGGCCGACTTCTACACGAAGTTCTTCAACTTCCAAGAGATCCGCTACTTCGACATCAACGGCGAGTACACCGGCCTAGCCTCCAAGGCGATGAGCGCGCCGGACGGCCTGATCCGCATCCCGCTGAACGAGGAAGCACGCCAGGGCGGCGGCCAGATTGAGGAATTCTTGATGCAGTTCAGCGGCGAGGGCATCCAGCACATCGCCCTGCTGTGCGACAACCTACTCGATGCGCTCGACCGCGTGCAGATGGCCGGTATCCCGCTGCTGACCGCCCCCAACGACATCTATTACGCAAACTTGGAAAAGCGCCTGCCCGGCCATGGCCAGCCCGTACCCGAGTTGCAGGCGCGCGGCATTCTGCTCGACGGCACGACCGAAGGCGGCCAGCCCCGCCTGCTGCTGCAGATATTCTCCGAGCCGCTGCTTGGCCCGGTGTTCTTCGAGTTCATCGAGCGCAAGGGCAACTACCGCGAGGGCTTCGGCGAAGGAAACTTCGGTGCCTTGTTCGAGTCGATGGAACGCGACCAGATCAACCGTGGCTCGTTGGAAATCAACCCGGCCTGATTTGGGCCTTTCCATGAAGGCAGAGCGCCTTCAGTCCTACATCTCGCGAGCCCCTCTGTGGGCTCGCGCTACTTTGGCGTCAGTACTGCCTTAGCCGCTCAAGCATTGAGCGGGTTGGCTTCGGCGTCACGTTCCGAAACAGTTGCTACCGCCCTTGACTTGAGTTAATACATGGCGGAGTCAATAATCAAGTGCAACACCCCTGATCTGCCTTGTACCCGACCCTGCCGCCGACCCATGGGAACCCGCTACCAGCACTTGAGCGCCGAAGAGCGCGCCACCATCATGATCATGCTGCAG